>NZ_JACVAE010000001.1:1807542-2410056 GCF_014851675.1 Rhizobium sp. ARZ01 | reverse complement strand
CCCTGGCTTCCGCCTTCAGCGTCTCGATGTCGAAGACACCGCTCGGGTCATGGGCGATCACCGCGTTCGGCGCGCCGTTCTCGCGGATCCAGGCGGTCAGCGCGCGCGTGTCAATACCGCAAAGGCCGATGATGCCGCGAGCCTTGAGCCAGGCGTCGAGGTGCTTGGCGGCGCGGTAGTTCGAGGGATCGGTGATGTCGGCCTTGAAGATCACGCCGACTGCGCCGTGACGCGCGGCCGGTGTCAGGTCTTCAATATCTTCGTCATTGGTTCCGATGTTGCCGATGTGGGGGAAGGTAAACGTGACGATCTGGCCGAGATAGGAGGGGTCGGTCAGGATTTCCTGGTAGCCGGTCAGCGCGGTGTTGAAGCAGACTTCGGCCTGGACCTTTCCGGTCGCGCCGATGCCCTTGCCTTCGATCACGGTTCCGTCGGCAAGAACGAGTACGGCCGTCGGCTTTTCGCTGGTCCAGGGGGCGGTTGAAGTCATGGTCATCCCTTTTCCGGCGCGCAGACCGGCTCGCCTTGAAAGGCGTCGGGTCAGCCGCCATTTAATGTCGCAAACGTGGGCGCGCGGAAGTTCCGCGGCAAGGCCACTACATGCAAATTTCGTGCAGGTGCCGGAAAATAGACAAAGCAGGGCCCTCGGTCAACCGCTCCCTGTGAATTGACTGGAAATATAAATCCATTTAATTCAAAGCTTTAGGTGATCAATTTGATCACTTCGGCATTGCTGGTCTATGAGAGCGCACGAACAGGAAGACAAACAGGACGCAAAAGCGACCCGCCAAGACCAGCTGCGGGTGTCGTCCAGCGGAGAATTATGATGCGCGAGCAATTCGCAGAATGCCTCAAGAATGCGCTCAAGGCCAAGGACGCGCGCCGTGTTTCGACGGTGCGTCTGATCCAGGCTGCGATCAAGGATCGGGATATCGCCAATCGCGGCGCCGGCAAGGATCCGGTCGATGATGATGGCATCAAGCAGATCCTGGCAAAGATGATCAAGCAGCGCGAAGAATCGGCGAAGATCTACGAAGACAACGGCCGCCCGGAGCTCGCCGCTCAGGAGCGTGAGGAAATTGCAGTCATCAACGGCTTCCTGCCGGAGCAGCTTTCCGAGGAAAAGGTGCGCGAACTCTGTGCCGGCATCATCAGTGAGACCGGTGCGCACGGCTTGCGCGACATGGGCAAGTGCATGAATGCCTTGAAGGAGCGCTATCCGGGACAGATGGATTTCGCCAAGGCCTCCGGCGTGGTGAAGGACCTGCTGAAGTAATTTCGGTTCAGGTGGCCGGCCTCGATTGCCGACTTTGCCGGGAATTTGGGGCACCGGGTGCTGAAGCTTCTGTCATGATGATGCGGGGGAGCACGCGGCTGAGTTGCCGTTTCAGGCGGCCGGTTCAGCCGTGTCTGCTCACTCCGGATGGGGCTAGGCCCCGGGTGCCGCCACCCCCGACAATGAGGTCGTGGAATGCCATGTCCACGATTGCGTACTTATCTGCCTGGTACTGCAAGTACTCGCGCAACAGCCGCTGCGACACCCAGACCGAGGCTCCCCCGCGTCCCGCGTTCCAGCCGACGTCACCCATCTCGATCGCCTTGTCGAAGAGCCGTTTCACATGGGTACGGGAAATGTTGAAACGGCGCGAAACTTCGTTGACCGAGATGGTGCCGGCGGGAAGCCGCTCAGCCGCAAGTCCGTCGATTTCGCCGCAAGCCTCGATCGATGCGATTAGCTGGTCCATCACCATTCCGCCGGCATTGGTCCAGGTGAAAAGGTCGAAGGCAGGCCCTTGGGTTCGGACCCCGCGCGCGTCGAGCAACTGCCCGGCCACCATCGGCTGCAGGTGGCCGATCATTGCCGGATCGGAGCGATAGCAGTCGGCGCGATTGCCTCCGTCAAGGCCGTCAAGGAGCGACAGGTGCAGTTCGAGCCAGTGCGACATTGATTGATGCGCGACGTCGGTTGTTTGCAGTAGCCGCTTACGGCGATCGCTATGCTGCTCGACCGGATACGCGAAGCCGATATCTACAATCTCCTTGATAAAATCGGCAGCCGTGTTTCTGCTCGCCACGTTTTTTTTCCGTGATGAGTTCAATGAAGCGTGAGGCATATAGACCACTTCCAGCTACGCGCGCATCTTTGGTACAGGCCAGCGCAAAGCCTGCATGGCACATGAGCCAGCGCTGCTGCGACGAGAATAGTGCGCCAACGCGCGGGTCCCCGTCATGGAGTTGCAGGAGCGCCTGCGCGCCCTGCTGGACGGCGGCGAAGAAGCGTGGATCGGCGGCGAGAGCTGAGGAAGAGATCGGCATAGCGGTCCTGAACTGGAAGGCTGCCTCTCTCTTTGCCTGCGTGTGGCGTCCTGTCAATTCAACTTGCGGAGTGGCTTCTCCCACATCGCTTTCGTCTTGCACTGTTGCCCGTCGGGAACTTGTCCTATTGTTGCGCCCGCATCCTTCTCACGATACAGGCTGGCCCGGCCTCCGACGACAATAGAGACGACGTTTCACTATGCGCTTTTCCCCTTCCTTCCTTGACGAGATCCGCGACCGGGTGCCGATATCGGCCGTGGTCGGCCGTCGCGTCACCTGGGACCGGAAGAAGACCAATGTCTCGCGCGGTGATTACTGGGCCTGCTGCCCATTTCACGGCGAGAAGTCGCCGAGCTTTCATTGCGAGGATCGCAAGGGCCGCTATCACTGCTTCGGCTGCGGGGTCTCCGGCGACCATTTCCGCTTCCTGACCGAACTGGACGGCATGAGCTTCCCCGAAGCCGTGCAGCAGATTGCAGACATGGCCGGCGTTGCAATGCCCCAGCCGGACGCCCAGGCCGAGCGGCGCGAGAAGGAGCGCACGTCGCTTCTTGACGTCATGGAAATGGCGACCGCCTATTTTCAGGAGCAGTTGCAGTCGGCAGCCGGCGCGCGTGCCCGCGCCTACCTGCGCGACCGCGGCTTGAGCGGGCGCACCATCGAGACCTTCCGGCTCGGCTACGCGACCGAAGGCCGCAACGCGCTGAAGGAACATCTGGCCGGCAAGGGCGTGCCGAAGGAGCAGATCGAGGCATGCGGTCTCGTCGTGCACGGCCCGGAGATTCCCGTCTCCTACGATCGCTTCCGCGACCGCATCATGTTCCCCATCCTGTCATCGCGCGAGAAGGTGATCGCGTTCGGCGGTCGCGCCATGTCGCCGGATGCGCCGGCGAAATACCTGAATTCGAACGAAACCGAGCTCTTCCACAAGGGCAACGTGCTCTACAATTTCGCCCGCGCCCGCAAGGCGGCCGGCCGCGCCGGCAGCGCCGTGCATGAGGAAAACGGGGTGGGCACGATCATCGCCGTCGAAGGCTATATGGACGTGATCGCGCTGCACCAGGCCGGCATCGAGAATACGGTGGCACCGCTCGGCACAGCGCTGACCGAGAACCAGCTCGATCTCCTCTGGAAAATGACGCCGCAGCCGATCCTCTGCTTCGATGGTGACGGTGCGGGCATCCGCGCCGCCAACCGCGCGGCCGAGCTGGCGCTGCCGCATATCAAGCCCGGTCGAACCGTGCGTTTTGCGCTGCTGCCCGACGGCAAGGACCCGGACGATCTGGTGCGCCATGAGGGGCGCGAACCATTCGATAAGGTTCTTTCCGGCGCAAGGCCGCTTGCCGAGATGATCTGGACCCGCGAGGCCGGTGGTGGCAGCTACGACACGCCGGAAAGCCGCGCCGAGCTGGAGGCGCGGCTGAAGCAGCTTGTCTCGGTGATCGCCGACGAAAATGTGCGCCGTCACTACCAGCAGGACATGCGCGACCGGCTGAATGCTTTCTTCCAGCCTGTGTCCCGGCAGGGTGGGGAGCGACGTAGCTTCGGGGGACGGCAGGGCCGACAACAGGGCGGCCGCAATGCGCCGGTCGGTACCCAGTCGTCGACGCCGTCGACTATTTCGGATGGGCTGGCTCGCTCCACGCTGGTGCGTGGCGCGCAGGAGCTTCCGGCGCTACGCGAGACGGCACTGGCGCTGACCATCGTCAATCATCCGCAGATCCTCTTCGAGGAATACGACGAGGTGGCCGCGATCGAGTTCGACAATCGTGACCTGCAGCGCTTCTGGTCCGCCGTGCTCGGCATCGCCGCAGCGATGGGCGAACGCCTCACGCGTGATCGCCTGATGGAAGAGTTGGAGGCGGCGGACTTTGCCGCGATGCTGAAGACGATGGATCAGCAGGTGCGCAATGCCCGGCTCTGGACCGCCACGGAGGATGCCGCGGCTTCTGACGCCCGCGAGAGCTATCTGCAGGCGCTGGCGCTGCACAAGCGCACCCGCGCCCTTCTGTGGCAGCGTCGCGAACTGGAGCGCGAACTGGCGGAAGCCACCGAGGAGGGCGACGGCGAGCGCGTCCCGCAGATCCTGCGCGCCCTGCAGGAGGTGCAGATGGAAACCAAGCGCCTGGAAAATCAGGAGGCCATCATCGACGGCTTCGGCGTCATGTCCGGCCGCGTCAAGGGGCCGGCAAAGGGGTAGCGGCGAAGCGTATGACCTTTCGCAATCAGCCGCCGTCGGTTCGCGACGTGATAGTCCTCGGATCTGTAATAACACTTTGACCTGCAAGGGAATTTCGGTTCCGCGACTGTCTTCGTGTTGGAGTTCTGCGGAGCGTTCTTGAATATTTCTGATCTTTAATTTAGATGGCGTGTTAAATATCGGCTCAAAAATCTCGTATTTTCGTTGATGCTGTGCTATTGTTCCTTGCCCTCAAAACTGCAAATTCAGTGCCTGAAACGAGAAAGGTTTCGGTTTTTATTGCGGTTTTTCTTTGGGCCTATCTATAAGCGCAAAACTTATCCCAGCCGAGGAAGTTCTTTTGGAGGACGACCATGACGCGTCTCGTTTCAGTTGTACTCGCAGTTGCAGGTATCGGTCTGGCTGGCCAGGCATTGGCCGCGGAAATGGACATGTCAAAACTCACCTGCAAGGAGGTCGGCGCAATGCCGCCCGCCAGGACTCTTGGCGTCGCCATGTGGGTGAACGGCTATGTTCACGGCAAGGCGGGCAATCCGATGATTGATGGTGAAAAAGCGCATGCCAACGCGGAGAAGGTTGTCGCCTATTGCAAGGAGAGCCCCGATACCACATTGGCGGATGCGATAGAGGCGGTCGCCAAGATGTAGCCGAAGATTGTTTCGGTTGGGATGTTGCTACTCTCTGGAGCAGGATGAACCGACCGGCGCACGTGTATGATCTTCTGGCGCTTGCCGTGGGTTGTTGTCCACAAGCGGTAAGCGCCCAGAAGACATTAGCCCTGAATTTTCCGGCAATCACACCGGCAACAGGGCATCAGGCTTTACATCTGCAACGGCAGCGTAGGTGTGTGTTTCCCTCACACCCGGCAATGGCAGAATCACCCGCTCCAGAAAGTCCTGGAACAATGACATGTCGGCGATCCTTGCCTTGACCAGGTAGTCAAATCCACCAATCACCATATGGCATTCGAGGACCTCCGGTGCTTTGGCCACCGCCTCGGAGAAGCGATCAAAGACGTGCGGCGCTGTGTGGTCCAGCCGAACCTGAATGAACACGACCGTTCCACGGCCGATCTTTTGCGGATCGAGGATCGCCCTGACCGCCTTTACATACCCTTCGCGAAACAGGCGCTTGACCCGCTGGCTCGTACCTGTCGGCGACAGGCCGACCCGGGTCGCCAGTTCGAGCGTGGTACGGCGGCCGTCTTCCTGCAGCAACCGCAGAAGATTGCGGTCAATTCCGTCAAGACCATCGAGTTCTGATTTCACGCAAATTATTCCTTTATGAAGTGAATATCGCTCTAAACTAGCGAACAAACCATATTTCAACGCGCACAACGGCGCAATAACTTGCGTTCACTTCAGATCGGGAGGAGGGCGCGGTTGATGACACAAACAACAGGGAACACCAAACGGTTGGCGGTGCTTGCCGGGCTGGCTGTCGTTGCCATCACGGCAGTTCAATTCGTTGCGGCGCGCTTCAGCCTGCGCGAACATTTGACCGCGGCCGATATCGTCAGCCTGCGCTTCACGGGAGCGAGCCTCGTCTTTCTCCCCATTGTCTGGCGAAGCGGTACTGCAAATCTAAAGGCGCTCGGGTGGAGGCGTGGGTGCGTGCTGGCTCTCTTGACCGGGCTGCCGTACCCTCTCGTGATCAACTGGGGTCTGACCTATGCGCCGGCAGCACATGCCGCAGCCCTTTCGCCCGCTTCGGTCGTGTTTTTCTCCTTTCTGCTTTCCCGTCTTGTATTTGACGACAAGATTTCCGGGGCGCGCATCGTTGGAATCGGCGCAATCATGCTCGGGCTGCTGCTCTTCGTTTTTCAAACCGGCATCGATACAGGCAGCGCAATGTTTGGTGACGGTCTGTTTCTTGGATCGGGCATCATGTTTGCCGCCTATGCAGTGCTCGTCCGGCGGTGGGCGCTGAACGCCGTTACAGCGACGGTTGCCGTCGTGTTCCTGTCTTGCCTGACTGTCCCGTTGCTGCATGTTCTTGCACCAAGCGGGCTTTCCGAAGCCTCATTGAACGAGATTCTCACGCAACTTTTCATTCAGGGGTTTCTCGCCGGCGCGGCGTCGATCGTCTTTTACACCTATGCGGTTCGCCAACTCGGACCACAAAGCGCATCACTGTTCATGCCCTGCATACCCGTCGCGACGTCGCTGACAGGGTGGGTCGTGCTGGGCGAAGTTCTCACATCCCTCCAGCTTGTCGCAATCGTCATCCTGACGCTCGGAATGCTCTTCCCGACAGTTCAGAGTTTGGTATTCACCAAGCGGCTCGCAGTAGCTCGCTGAATTTATGGATCATTGAGAGTAGAACCCTCACTCGTCTTCGCCCCGGCCGGCACTTTTCTTCGCCCTGGTCGCGCTTTTGGGCGACATTAGCGCTCTGAACGTAGTCAACAGTTTCGTCGGCCGACATTTCATGGCGGCGATCGCGGACCATATGACGGAATATTTCATCGGACTTAAATCCGGCCAAATGAGGAGCGGCTGGGCGCTGCGGCTGTCGTGGCGTATTCTGTCTTGATGCCGGACGAAAGTTGAGAGGGCCTCCGACAACCAGCAGCAGGCATCGAGCTCTCCCCATCAAGGCCCAACAGGGAGAGGGAGGCGAGGGCAACCGGGAGCGACCTATGTGCAGAAGCATAAAACCCCTGTTCAATTTCGATCCGCCGGCGACGGACCAGGAGATCCACGATGCTGCGTTGCAGTTCGTGCGCAAACTGAGCGGAACGACCAGGCCGTCGAAGCGGAATGAAGCGGCATTCGATCGCGCGGTAAGGTCAATCGCAGAATGCGCCCGCGAACTGCTCGATTCCCTGGAGACGTCGCAACGGCCACGCGACCGTGAGGAAGAAGCCGCGAAGGCGCGCGCGAGGAGTGCCGTCCGGTTCGCGTGATCTGCTGGCAGTCAGGCCGACGAAAGCGTCGCTGGCCAGGCGCAATTTTTCAACGCGGTCGCGAAAGGTCGTGCCTCCTGTTTTGGGCTGGGCCGAAGGTGCGTTGCCCATCTTTCACGCTCCTCAAGCGTCGCAAGAGCGTGGTGTGCTGCATCGACTCCGGTGATACCCATTCGATATGCTGATCCGTCTCGACCGCTTTCAGCCGCGTCAAACGTGTCGGACTTTCGCCGCGCCCGTCCTATGGAAGATCGATCTCACCGTCCACCACGTGGTTGAGGCCGGTGCCCTCCGCGGTCAGCGTCATGCGCACCTTCAGCTTTTTGCCGCCGATCTGCCCCTCGCGCACCGCCTCCTCGATCTTACGCTGTGAGGTGACGCCGACTTCCTTCAGGAACTTGCGGATCGACATGTTGAATGCGTCTTCGCTCATGGCGGAACTCCTCGGCGTCCGTGAGCGAACCGCCGGGCTTGCAATGGACCTCTACACTGGCTCTGCGAAAGCAGAGCCAGTGCGGCGAACTCCGCATGGATTCGCGCCCACTCCATGACCCACAACCGATCGAACCCGCCTGCAACTTGCGCTCGCTCTAGGGCGCATCGGTCGAGAACTTATGTACCGTCGTCGATTTCAGCGTTTCGCCCGGTTTCAGCATCGTCGTCGGAAAGTCCGGCTTGTTCGGCGAGTCCGGGAAGTGCTGCGTCTCGAGGCAGAAGCCGTCCGTCTGGCGGTATTGCTGACCGGTCGGGCCAACAAGCGTCGAATCGAGGAAGTTGCCACTGTAGAACTGGATGCCGGGCTCGGTGGTCGTGATCTCCATGATCCGGCCCGAGCGCGGCTCGTAGACCCGTGCGGCAAGCGAAAGCCCATCACCCGATCGGTTCAGTGCGAAGTTGTGATCGTATCCGCGGCCATAGACCATCTGTGGGTCGCTTGAGCGGATGCGTGCGCCGATCGGCGCCCCTTGGCGGAAATCGAACGGCGTACCGGTCACCGAGGCAAGCTCCCCGGTCGGGATCAGGGTCGCATCGACCGGCGTGTAGCGATCGGCGTTGATCGTCAGGATGTGATCGCCGATCCCGCCCATGCCGTCACCGGCGAGATTGAAGTAGGAATGGCTCGTGAGATTGGCCACGGTCGGTTTGTCCGTCGTCGCCTCGTAGCCGATGCGCAGTTCGTTGTCATTGGTCAGGGTATAGATGACCTGGGCTGTGAGCGTACCGGGATAGCCTTCCTCGCCATCCTTGCTCGTGTAGCTGAGTTTTGCTGCCGCCCCGTTCGCGTCGGTCTGCGGCTCGACCGCCCAGACAACCTTGTCGAAGCCTTTGTTGCCGCCATGCAGGCTGTTTGGCCCATTGTTGGCGGCGAGCTGGTACTGCGTGCCGTCGAGCGAGAACTTGGCGCCGCCGATGCGGTTGCCGTAGCGCCCGATCAAGGCGCCGAAATAGGGGTTCTTGGTTTCGTAGTCGGCGAGTTCCTTGAACCCGAGCACGATGTTGCCGAGCCTGCCCCAGCGGTCGGGAACGTTGATCTCCTTGATGATGCCCCCATAGGTGATGAACTTGACGGACGCGCCCTTGTCATTGGTGAGCGTGTAGAGTTCGACAGCCTTGCCGTCCTGCGTGTTTCCGAATGCGGCCTTGTCCACGGAGCCGGCTCCTGCGTTCGTTCCGTTCAGCAGCACGCCCATGGTCAGCACGGCCGCGCCGAGCACCGGTCTATGCCACGCACGCGATATGTTGGGATCCACCTGCGTCATGGTTTCCTCCCTCGCTAGAGTATGTCTCCCGAACGCGGGAACAGGTTTCGGGAGAAAGACATGCGTGAAAACAGGAGCTAAAGCGCACAAAGCGAATCCATTGGATCGCAAGGCACTTCAGGTCGCTTTCCGACGGCTCGCGCACAAGCCGTTTGGGAAGGGAAATTGTAAACTCATCCGACCGCCAGCGTAAGCGCGTCCTGGTAGAGGTTGTACAACAACACCGTGTAAAAGGCGTGCACGAACCTAACACTAAAGCTTGGCACGCTCCTCGGAGCTGGAGGTGCGCGCCTCGAGTGGAAGAGCAAGGTGACGCGTCGACTGGTTGCGTGTAGACTCAGACAAAATGGAATTTCCGACCTTCCCCGGTTTGAAATTTCGACCGCTCGCACCAGCCGATGATCAGTTCGAGTTCTCATTCCGGGTGAAATGCAAGGTTCTCGGTCCCACCATGCAGTGCTGGGAATGGGACGATCAGTTTCAGCGTGAGGTTCACCGAAAGGAGCACCCAATGGCAAAGAATACGATTTGCCTCTGGTTCGATAAGGACGCCGAGGCTGCCGCTCGCTTCTACTGCGGGATCTTTCCTGACAGCAGGATGGGTGCCGTGCTCCGTGCGCCCAGCGACTACCCGGCAGGCAAGGAGGGCGACGTGTTGACGGTCGAATTCACAGTTGCGGGGATTCCCTGTCTCGGCCTGAACGGGGGGCCCGTGTTCGCACACAATGAAGCCTTCTCCTTCCAGATCTCCACCGACGATCAGGAGGAGACCGACCGCTACTGGAATGCCATCGTCGGCAACGGCGGCCAGGAGAGCGAGTGCGGCTGGTGCAAGGACAGGTGGGGGATTTCCTGGCAAATCACGCCGCGGGTCCTGATGGACGCGCTGGCAGCCGGCGGCGACGAAGCAAAGCGCGCGTTTGATGCCATGATGACCATGAGGAAAATCGACGTCGCCGCAATCGAGGCGGCGCGGCGCGGTTGACGCTCTTCACGTCTTGCGGCCCTAGTTGCTGCCAGGGCGTGTCCGCTCGCTCCCAAGCGGCATATGGCATCAGGAACTAGATGACTGTCCCGCCCAGAAGGGGCGAACCTCATTCAGGCGGAGGGGCCGGCGCCTTGAACAGTGCAGGCGATCATGCTCGCCCACCTGCATCCTCGGACGGACTGCGGCCCTTGTGGCGTTCGGCCCGTGCCCTGTCCATCTTCCCGAACTCGGTCATCACGCTTACCAGAACGCTGGCAGTCCACCCGAATGTGAACAAGCCCGACATCGCTATGATGGGGCCGATCAACCGCCATTGATCCGGCAAGCTGACGACTCCCGTGCCAAGCGTCGTATAACTCTGCAGCACGTAGTAATAGCTATCACGCAAAGAAGGAATGAGTCCCAACGCAAACACGGGGGCGGCCCAGAGCAGCGTTTCTGTGAAGTGTAGAGTTGCCAGAGATCCGATGATCAGCGCAAGCATCCCATCAAGCCGCCAAAGTGGGGTGGTGTCGCTTACGTGAATCCAGCACCTGCTGAACTGCCGGTTGATCGCCCGGATGCCCACGCCGTGCACGAAAATTATGACAATCATTGTCAGAGTGCCGAGGACCAGCTCCAAAACTGGATTCGGCGCTGAAAGTTCGTTCATCGCATGAATCCTCCCAAGGCTCACAAGCGAGCAAAGCTAAGCCGCGCGCCCAACATTTACAAATGGCTGGCCGGCCTGACGTGCAGCGGACACCGTGCAAGACTAGCTATCTTTTGCTCGCAGGGCATGACCGCGTTGTGCGCCTAAAGCAGTCCTCGGCCTTCGTCCGCTTCGCCCCACAACTGGTCATGCTAGAGGAATAGGACTACCAGACACTACGCAACATCATCTCTGCGCCAAGTAGCGCAAGTGCGATCAGAAAACAGCGTTTGAACATGGCGGGGCTGACCGCTCGTCTGATGTACTGGCCCGCCCACATCCCGACCAATGCCGGGACGATAGCAAGTGCAGAAAGCGATAGTCCTTCAATATGGAACGCCCCACTTGAAGCGAGCCCGACGGCAAGCGCAACCGTAGAAACCGTAAAGGAATGGCCGAGTGCCTGAACGAGATCATCCTTTTCAAAACCGAGCGCCTGGACATACGGCACAGCCGGAATGACGAACACGCCTGTTGCACCTGCAATGAGGCCCGTGATCAATCCGATCCCAGGCGAGAGCCAGCATTCATGTCTTGGGTTGATGTGGTAGGATTTTGCGAGCAGCGTGTAGACGGCGTACACAGTGAGCGCGAGGCCAAGCATAAAGGTGCTCAGCCTAGTAGCGCCGCCTGTCAGCATAGACGTACTGGCCAGCGTACCGGCGAAGATCCCTACCGTCATCGTCCAAAGCCGCCGCACGATGCCCATGAAGCTCGGACCAGCTAGCAATTGCCAGACGTTTGTCACGAACGACGGGATGATGAGCAACGATGCTGCCGCAAGCGGTGAGAGCAGTCCGCCGAGAATACCCATCGCAACGGTCGGGAGGCCCATGCCGGCCACACCTTTGACGATACCGGCGGCAAAGAATGTAGCAGTGACAGCGAGCAGCAAAGAGATTGAGAGGTCGTTCATGATCTTTCTCATACGCTCTGCGAGATCATCCACAATGCGGCACTTCCGTAGCCAGCCTTCGCCTAGACCGAAGGCTGGATCAGTTGTAACCTTCCAAAATGCGCTTTGACTTCACTGACCTAAGGCTTTTCCTCGCCGTCGCTGACGCTGGCAGCATCACCCACGGCGCGGCGGACATCGGACTCTCTCTTGCTGCGGCCAGTGATCGACTGCGGGAGATGGAGGCAACGGGGCAGGTTCGGCTGTTGGAAAGGGGTCGCCGGGGCGTAGCTCTGACGGAGGCGGGTGAAGCCCTTTCCCATCATGCCCGCGAAATTCTCAATCAAGCCGCTCTCATGCGTGGAGAGTTAGGGCGCTACGCGAAGGGGATACGGGCGAGCATCCGTGTTGTTGCCAACACAGCGGCCATCGTGGAAGTTCTTCCGGCACGACTGTCGCCATGGCTTGCCGCGCATCCGCAGGTCGATGTTGATCTTCGGGAGCGCCAGAGTCATGAGATTGCACGCAACGTGGCGGCAGGGTTTGCCGACATCGGCGTATTGTCGGATGCAGCCGCTAACGAGGAACTGGTTCTCAAACCCTTTGCGGTGAGCAAGCTCGTAGTGGTGTCGGCCCAGACACATTGGCTCGCGGCTGAAAAAGAAGTCCGGTTCTCCGGCCTCGCTGAAGAATATTTCGTGGGTCTGGAAGGCGGCGCACTGCAAGGTCATATTGACGCTCAAGCTGACAGGCTCGGCGTAAAGCTCCGATGCCGGATCAGGCTGCGCACGTTCGAAGCAATATGTTCAGTGGCAGGTGATGGTGTTGGCGTTGCGGTTGTTCCAGAGACAGTGGCTCGACGGTGCAAGCGAACATGTCGCATTTCCATTACGCCGCTGGTAGACGCATGGGCCCGGCGACACCTCTCAGTGTGCGTCGCCGCTAGCCTTGATATAACCCCGACTGCTCAAAACCTCTTCGACCATCTGGCAAGCGCATGACCTGACGTCTGCTTTGAGCCAGAAGCAGCCGCTGGTGCTTGCTGCCGGACGGCGTGGAACTTCGGTCGTCACCCCTTGCACCGCTGCGCCGTCTGGCGATGATACGCGGGCGATTCCCGAAAGAGACCGATGCCGCCCGAAAGACCCGATCCGCCATTTTCGACCGACCGCCTGTTCGATGCCGCCCGCGCGCCCCTCGACGTGCTCAAGCGTGTCTACGGCTACGACGCCTTTCGCGGCAAGCAGCAGGCGGTTATCGAGCATGTGGCGGGCGGCGGCGATGCTGTCGTGCTCTTTCCGACCGGTGCCGGCAAGTCGCTCTGTTTCCAGATTCCGGCGCTTTGCCGCGATGGTGTCGGCATCGTCGTCTCGCCGCTAATTGCCTTGATGCGCGACCAAGTGGAGGCGCTTAAGCAGCTTGGCGTGCGCGCTGCGGCGCTGAATTCTTCGCTGTCGCGCGAGGAGGCCGTCGCCGTCATGCGGGCGATCCGTTCCGGCGAGCTCGATCTTCTCTATGTCACGCCAGAGCGCATCGTCACCGAGGGGTTCACTGATCTGATCGGCAATGCCCGAATCTCGCTCTTTGCCATCGACGAGGCGCATTGCGTCTCGCAATGGGGCCATGATTTCCGCCCCGAATACCGTGCGCTCGACTGCCTCGCCCAGCGTTATCCCGGCGTGCCGCGGATCGCACTGACCGCGACCGCGGATCCGCACACGCGCGAGGACATCATCGAGCGGCTGTCGCTCGCCGGCGCGAAGGTGTTCACCACCTCCTTCGACCGGCCGAACATTTCCTACGACATCGTCGAGCGCGACCAGCCGCGCCAGCAGCTTCTTCGCTTCCTTTCCCGCCACAAGGATGCCAGCGGTATTGTCTACTGCCTGTCGCGCGCCAAGGTGGAGGACACGGCCGAGTGGCTGGACAAGCAAGGCATCCGGGCGCTGCCCTATCACGCCGGTCTCGACCGCGCCGTTCGCGATGCCCATCAGGATGCCTTCCTGAAGGAGGAAAACCTCTGCCTCGTCGCCACCGTCGCCTTCGGCATGGGCATCGACAAGCCGGATGTGCGCTATGTGGCCCATCTCGACCTGCCGGGCTCGGTCGAGGCCTACTATCAGGAAACGGGGCGTGCGGGGCGCGACGGCCAGCCGTCGGAGGTCTGGATGGCCTATGGCATGGCCGATGTGATGCAGCGCCGCCGCATGATCGACGAAGGGGAAGCGGCCGAGGAGATTAAGCGCGTCGAGCGCGCCAAGCTGAACGCGCTGCTCGCCATATGCGAGACGGTTTCCTGCCGCAGGCAGGCGATCCTTGGCCATTTCGGCGAGGCCCATGCCGGCGGCTGCGGCAATTGCGACACCTGCCGCAACCCGGTCGAAACCTGGGACGGCACGGAGGCCGCAATCACCGCACTCGCGGCCGTCTATCGCACCGGCGAGCGTTTTGGTGCCGGCCATGTCATCGACGTGCTGCTCGGTAGCGTCAACGAGAAGACCGAGCGCTTCGGACACGTCGATATGCCGGTCTTCGGCGCCGGCAAGGCCATTCCCGGCCGTACCTGGCAATCGGTCTTCCGCCAGTTGCTGGCCATGGGCCTGATCCGCATCGACCACACGGCCTTCGGTGCAATGAAGCTGGAGCCCGAGGCCCGCGCCGTCTTCCGCCGCGAGCGCGAGGTCGGTTTCCGCAAAGACCGCCCGGTCTCCGGCCGCGCCAAGGGCCAGAAATCGGCCTCCGCGCGTGAGCGAGCCGATCTTGCCGGTTCCGATCTCGAACTGTTCGAAAAGCTGCGCGCCGAACGCCTGTCGATCGCCAAGGACCTCGACGTGCCGCCCTACGTCGTCTTCCCCGATGCCACCCTGATCGCGCTCGCCAAGGAACGGCCGAGCGACTGGGACGAACTGCTCGACATCCCCGGCATCGGCCAGAGCAAGCGCGAGCGGTTTGGCGAGGCGTTTCTGCGGGTGATCGAGGATTATGCTGGTGAATAGGCGCGGGCTGGGCGGCGGCCGACTGATCCCAACGGGCCCATGGTATCCGAGTATATTGTCCATTAACGAAACGTGGAGGAGAGCAACATGACAGCCTTGAAACTACCTTTGGATGGCGCGTGCCGGTGCGGGCGCGTCAAAATCCGCATCAGCGCATCGCCGCTGCTGACGATGGCCTGTCATTGCAGGGGCTGCCAGCGCATGTCGAGCAGCGCCTACTCGTTGACCGCCGCGATCCCGGCGGAAGGCTTTGCCGTCACGGAGGGCGAGCCGGTCATCGCCGGCGCGAACAAGGAGGCTGGCCATCATTTCTGCCCGGACTGCATGACGTGGATGTTCACGCGGACGCCGGGCCTCGATTTCTTTGTCGGCGTTCGGCCAACCATGCTGGAGGACACGGGCTGGTACAGCCCGTTTATCGAGACCTGTACCAATGCCAAGCTGCCCTGGGCAAAGACGCCGGCGGCGCACAGCTACGACACGTTTCCGGCCATGGAGGAGTTCGACGGTCTGATCGCCGCCTATGCGGCGAGCCAGGTGTGACGCTGCGGTAGCCCGGTCGCCAGCGCGTTTCGCCTTGAACGGTGATCGCGGACAGGATCACCCGGGAGAACTATATGCACCTCCGTTTCCCGGCTGCACGACGGCTGCCGGCATGATAGAACGCCACGATCCTGCCCTCTCGGAGACCTTGCCGATGACCGCCGCCTTCCTCTCCCACTTGCGCAGCGAACTCGAAGACCTGAAGACCGCCGGTCTCTACAAGTCCGAGCGCGTTATCACCTCCAAGCAGGCGGGTACGATCGAGGTCGCTTCCGGCCAGCGCGTCCTGAACTTCTGCGCCAACAATTATCTCGGCCTTGCCGACAGCGAGGAATTGGCCGAGGCCGCCAAGACGGCGCTCGATCGCTACGGCTACGGCATGGCCTCGGTCCGCTTCATCTGCGGCACGCAGGAGGAGCACAAGCAGCTGGAGGCGAAGATCTCGTCCTTCCTCGGCATGGAGGACACGATCCTTTATTCCTCCTGCTTCGATGCCAATGGCGGCCTGTTCGAGGCGCTGCTCTCCGAAGAGGATGCGATCATCTCGGACGCGCTGAACCACGCCTCGATCATCGACGGCGTGCGCCTCTCCAAGGCCAAACGCTTCCGCTATGCGAACAACGACATGGCGGCCCTCGAAGAGGAATTGAAGAAGGCCGAAGGCAGTCGCTTTAAGCTGATCGCCACCGACGGCGTCTTTTCCATGGACGGTATCATTGCCAATCTTCAAGGTGTCTGCGACCTTGCCGAGAAATACGGGGCGATGGTCATGGTGGACGACAGCCACGCCGTCGGTTTCGTCGGCAAACACGGCCGGGGCTCGCCCGAATACTGCGGCGTCGAGGGGCGCGTCGACATCATCACCGGCACGCTCGGCAAGGCGCTCGGCGGCGCCTCCGGCGGCTATACGTCGGCCAAGGCCGAGGTGGTCGACTGGCTGCGCCAGCGCTCGCGACCCTATCTCTTCTCCAACACGCTGGCGCCTGTCATCGCCGCCGCCTCGCTGAAGGTCTTCGATCTGATCGAGCACGGCGACGCGCTGCGCGCCCGCCTTTATGCCAATGCCGATCTCTTCCGCGCCGAGATGACGAAGCTCGGCTTCAGGCTGGCGGGCGAGGGGCATCCGATCATCCCGGTTATGCTGGGGGATGCGGCGCTCGCCCAGGAAATGGCGGCGCGGATGCTTCAGAAGGGCGTCTACGTCATCGGCTTCTCCTTCCCCGTCGTGCCGAAGGGCCAGGCCCGCATCCGCACCCAGATGTCAGCCGCCCACAGCGAGGCTGACGTCAGGAAAGCCATTTCCGTCTTTACTGAAGTGGGACGCGAACTCGGCGTTATTTGAAGAATCTTCTGAATCGCTTGCGGAGATTTCGTCATGTCGAACATGATGCGTGCATTGGTTAAGTCGAAACCCGAAGTTGGTCTGTGGATGGAGCAGGTTCCGGTACCGGAACCCGGTCCGAACGATGTGCTGATCCGCGTGAAGAAGTCGGCGATCTGCGGCACCGACGTGCATATCTGGAACTGGGACCAGTGGGCGCAGAAGACAATACCTGTGCCGATGGTCGTCGGCCATGAGTTCGTCGGCGAAATCGCCGAGATTGGTTCGGCCGTGACGAAGTACCATGTCGGCGAACGCGTCTCCGGCGAGGGGCATATCGTCTGCGGCAAGTGCCGCAATTGTCGCGCAGGGCGCGGTCATCTCTGTCACTACACGCAAGGCGTCGGCGTCAACCGGCCGGGCTCCTTCGGCGAGTTCGTTTGCATCCCCGAGCACAATGTCGTGCCGATCCCAGACGATGTTCCGGACGAGGTTGCGGCGATCTTCGATCCGTTCGGCAATGCGGTGCATACCGCACTGTCTTTTGACCTCGTCGGTGAGGACGTGCTCGTCACCGGCGCCGGACCGATCGGCATCATGGGGGCGATGGTGGCGAAGCGCTCGGGCGCCCGCAAAGTCGTGATCACCGACATCAATCCGGTGCGGCTCGAACTGGCAAGAAAAGTCGGCGTCGACTATGTGGTCGACGCGTCGAAGGAGGACCTCGCCGACGTGATGGCCAAGATCGGCATGACCGAGGGATTCGACGTCGGCCTAGAAATGTCGGGCGCGCCGCCGGCGTTTCGCTCGATGATCGACGCGATGAACAACGGCGGCAAGATCGCCATTCTCGGAATCGCGCCTGATGGTTTCGGCATCGACTGGAACAAGGTGATCTTCAAGATGCTGACGCTGAAGGGCATCTACGGGCGCGAGATGTTCGAGACCTGGTACAAGATGATCGCCTTCGTTCAGGGCGGGCTCGATCTCGCTCCGATCATCACCCACCGCATTTCGATCGACGACTTCCGTGACGGCTTCGAGGCCATGCGGTCCGGCAATTCCGGCAAGGTGGTGATGGACTGGTGAGGGGCAGAAAACGGGCCGCGAATCAGCGAGCGGTGCCGCCCCTTGTCTTTTTCGCGACCATCCCTACATGTTGTGCAGCAACCGCAACCGGCGCCTTTGGCCTTGAAGACCCGAATCAAAGGGTTTTCAGGGTTTTTTGGCGGAAGAGCTTGACGGAACCGAAAATTCTGGGAATCACCATTTCTGGCACAGGTGAGATGGGTACGGCGGATCGGGAAGTCATGTCAATCATGTTACCGAGGCAGCATGTCCGCAGCCTTCGAAGTGAAGGCGCGGTTAATCAGGATTTAGGTTTCATTCCGTTAGGTCAGTGAAACTGGTTGGCAGGGCGCCGGGATGCAGACTGGCGCCGGCGCAGTTCTCAACGGTTTGAAACGGATACTCCAGGAAAGCGAAGAATAGATGGCAACCAAGGTCAAAGAAAACGAAGAAGCCGAAACCGAACGCGAAGGTGCACCGGACGGCCCGCTTCTGGACCTTTCCGATGATGCCGTCAAGAAGATGATCAAGGCCGCCAAGAAGCGCGGCTATGTCACGATGGACGAACTGAACTCGGTCATGCCGTCTGAGGAGGTCACCTCCGAGCAGATCGAGGATACTATGTCGATGCTGTCTGAAATGGGCATCAACGTCATCGAGGACGAGGACGCTGAGGAAGCCCAGGGCGGCGACGACGACGGCGACGACGAAGGCGATAGCGAGGGCGGCGAACTGACCTCGACCGGCGGCACCGCGCTTGCGACCGCCAAGAAGAAGGAACCGACAGACCGCACCGACGATCCGGTTCGCATGTACCTGCGCGAGATGGGTTCGGTCGAGCTGCTGTCGCGCGAGGGCGAAATCGCCATTGCCAAACGCATCGAGGCCGGCCGCGAAACGATGATCGCCGGTCTCTGTGAGAGCCCGCTGACCTTCCAGGCCATCATCATCTGGCGTGACGAGCTGAACGAAGGCCAGACGCTGCTGCGCGAGATCATCGATCTCGAGACCACCTATTCCGGGCCTGAAGCCAAGGCTGCCCCGCAGTTCCAGAGCCCCGAGAAGATCGAGGCCGACCGCAAGGCGGCCGAGGAGAAGGAAAAGGCGAAGAAGGCGCGTACGCCGAGCGACGACGACATCACCAATGTCGGCGGCGACATGCCGGCTCCGGAAGAAGAGGAAGAGGACGACGACGAATCGAACCTCTCGCTCGCGGCCATGGAAGCCGAGCTCCGTCCGCAGGTAATGGAGACGCTCGATACAATCGCCGAGACCTACAAGAAGCTGCGCAAGCTGCAGGACCAGCAGGTGGAAGCCCGCCTTGCCGCCACCGGCACGCTATCGCCCGCCCAGGAGCGCCGCTACAAGGAGCTGAAGGACGAGCTGATCACGGCGGTCAAGTCGCTGTCGCTCAACCAGAACCGCGTCGATAGCCTGGTCGAGCAGCTCTACGATATCTCGAAGCGCCTGATGCAGAACGAGGGCCGCCTGCTGCGCCTTGCCGAAAGCTATGGCGTCAAGCGCGATTCATTCCTGGAGCAGTATTCTGGCGCCGAACTCGATCCGAACTGGATGAAGTCGATCGGTAACCTCGCCGCCCGCGGCTGGAAGGAATTCGCCAAGAACGAGAACGCGACGATCCGCGATATCCGCCAGGAGATCCAGAATCTCGCAACCGAAACCGGCATTTCGATCGCCGAGTTCCGCCGCATCGTCTCGATGGTGCAGAAGGGCGAGCGCGAGGCACGCATCGCCAAGAAGGAGATGGTGGAAGCCAACCTCCGTCTCGTGATCTCGATTGCGAAGAAATACACCAACCGCGGCCTGCAGTTCCTCGACCTGATCCAGGAAGGCAACATCGGCCTGATGAAGGCGGTCGACAAGTTCGAATACCGCCGCGGCTACAAGTTCTCGACCTATGCCACCTGGTGGATCCGGCAGGCGATCACCCGTTCGATCGCCGACCAGGCCCGCACCATCCGTATTCCGGTGCACATGATCGAGACGATCAACAAGATCGTCCGCACCTCGCGCCAGATGCTGCACGAGATCGGCCGCGAGCCGACGCCGGAGGAACTGGCGGAAAAGCTCGCCATGCCGCTCGAAAAGGTCCGCAAGGTGCTGAAGATCGCCAAGGAGCCGATCTCGCTCGAAACCCCGGTGGGCGACGAAGAAGATTCACACCTCGGCGATTTCATCGAGGACAAGAACGCGCTGCTGCCGATCGACGCTGCCATCCAGGCGAACCTGCGCGAGACGACGACCCGCGTTCTGGCGTCGCTGACGCCGCGCGAGGAGCGCGTGCTGCGCATGCGTTTCGGCATCGGCATGAACACCGACCACACGCTCGAAGAAGTCGGCCAGCAGTTCTCGGTCACCCGCGAACGTATCCGCCAGATCGAGGCGAAGGCGCTGCGCAAGCTCAAGCACCCGAGCCGCTCGCGCAAGCTGCGCAGCTTCCTCGACAGCTAAGCATCGGCGCGCCTGCTGGGCAGGTTTGCAGAATGGGATAACAAGCATTGGAAAGCCGGGCCTTGAGCCCGGCTTTTTGCGTTGCGCCCAACTCCTTGCCGTTCTGTTGCCGGGGCTGTCCAAACACGCCTCCTATGCGTTATGCTTGGTGGCGCGGTACTGCCTGTGGTAGTGTTCGCAAGCTTACGAGGCACTGCCGTGCCGGCGCATCCGGCAAATCCAGCCGGCTTTTGAAATATCTGAATGGCGCGTTCTCAGCGACGCGGACAGCATCTCGCATCTCGCAATTCAGCATCTCCCATTCTTCTTGCCAATCCGGATGAAGGGTTGGCACGCCAACTGGAGGTAATCATGGATTTTTCTCGCCGTGCTGTATCTTTCGGCGGACTTGGATTGCTCGCTGCCAGCGCATTGTCGCCTGCCAGCGCAATGGATTTACCGATCGCCGATCCCTTCGATGGGACCAGCGACTTTTGGACGGCTGTTGAGGCCTATGTCTATGGCTACCCGCTCGTCACCATGGAGATGACGCGGCGGGTCGTGACCAATGTCGAGAAGCCCGAGGGCAGCAAAGGGCCGATGGGGCATCTCATTAAGCTCAGGGAATATCCCGACGCCTCCTTTACCGACGTCACGGCGCCGAACGCCGACACGCTCTATACGACCGCGTTTGTCGACGTCGGCAAGGAGCCGTGGATCCTCTCTATCCCGGACATGAAGGATCGCTACTTCCTGTTTCCGATGCTCGACGGATGGACGACCGTCTTCCAGGTGCCGGGGAAACGCACGACCGGGGGAGGGGCGCAGACCTATGTGATCACCGGCCCCGGCTGGGAGGGCAAGGTCCCGGACGGTGTGACCGAGTACAAGTCGCCGACGAGCCTTGTCTGGATCCTCGGCCGCATCTACTGCTCCGGTACCCCGGAAGATTACAAGGCGGTGCATGAGTTGCAGGACCAATGCAAACTGGTGCCACTCAGCGCTTACGGCAAGGAATGGACGCCGCCGCCCGGCAAGGTCGATCCAGACATCGACATGAAGACGGCCGTGCGCGATCAGGTCAACCGCATGGATGCCGTCGAGTACTTCACCCTGCTTGCCGAGCTTCTGAAGACCAACCCGCCGACCGCAGCCGACGCCGAGATGGTCGAGAAACTGGCCCAGATCGGTATCGTGCCGGGCCAGGATTTCGACAAGAGCAAGCTCGACACCCGCTTCGTTAAGCGCATTCCCGAAATCGCCTTCGGCCGCATCATGCTGCATTTCAAGCTCAGCGACGGCGATGTGAAGGACATTAACGGCTGGGGCTATACGACCAAGACCGGCGTGTATGGCACGGACTATCTGCAGCGGGCGCTGATCACGGCCATCGGCCTCGGCGCAAATCGACCGCAGGACGCGATCTACCCGACCTCGCTGAAGATGAAGGAGGGGATGTTCGGACGCGCCTACGAGGGCTCGCACAAGTACGTCCTGACGTTCCCCAAGGGGCAGATGCCGCCCGTGCGCGGCTTCTGGTCCATAACGATGTACAACGACAAGTACTTCTTCGTCGAAAACCCGATCAACCGCTATTCGATCAGCGCGCGGCAGGACCTGAAGCAAAATGCCGATGGATCCACCGATATCTATATCCAGCACGAGTCACCGGGTGCGGACAAGGAATCGAACTGGCTGCCGGCGCCGAAGGACCGATTCCTACTCATGATGCGGCTCTATTGGCCGGATGATAGCCCGCCCTCGATCTTGGACGGGTCCTGGACCATTCCAGCGGTGAAGAAGGTCTAGCGGACGCGACTTGCCGATTTTTCCGGAGCGACGGCGCCGCGGAGGACAGTCCGCGGCGCACGTCGTTTGGATGCGGCCATGTCCTGACCCGACTTGATTTCATCAGGCGTTGCCGCCCATGTTACAGCCGCAACCGGTGCCAAAGGATACCCCATGAAGCTGCAACTGATCCGCAATGCCACATTGAAGCTTGACTATGCCGGCCGCACGATCTTGATCGATCCCTTTTTCGCCCCCAAGCACAGTCTGGAGTCATTTGCCGGCGTCTCGCCGAATCCGACGGTGGAACTTCCTGTTGATATCGATGCCATCCTTGCCGGCGTCGAACTGGTGATCGTCTCGCATCTGCACGAAGATCATTTCGACAGCGTGGCCATGGAGCGCGTACCAAAGGACCTGCCACTCTTTTGCCAGCCGGGTGACGAGGAGACGATCCGGAATGCAGGCTTCACCGATGTGACACCGCTTACTGATCGCGCCACCTGGAAGGGACTGACGCTAACGCGGCGAGTGGGCAGCCACGGGCTTGGGCCGGTGGTCGAGTTGATGGGCTCCGTCATGGGATTCAGCCTGCAAGCGGTCGGCGAGCCTTCCATCTACTGGTCCGGGGACACTGTGCTCTATCCGCCAGTGGAGCAGACGATCCGCGAGACCCGGCCAGACATCGTCATCACCCATTCCTGTGGTGCCCGTTGGGACGGTGATCTCATCGTTATGGATGCCAAGGAGACGGTCTCGGTTTGCGAGATGTCCGGGGAGGCGGTCGTCATCGCGGTCCACATGGAGGCGCTGGACCATGCGACCGTTACGCGGAAGGATCTGAGGAACGCTGCCGATGCAGCGAATATTCCTGCCACAAGGCTTCTGATCCCTGACGACGGTGATGTTCTAACGCTCTGACAACATCGACAGAGCCATGGCGTCGGCACTATTGAAATTACTGCCCGGTCAGCCAAACTGGCCGGGTTCTGTTTTGGGCTTTGGCGATCACGCGTTCCTGAGGAGTGGCGATCGTCACGACGCAGTTGCTACTGGATGATACGACGGATCAGAGAAAGGCTTTGGGAGAACCTTGGATGGGGTGCGATCGTCTCTGTCGCGCTGCATCTGATGATCGCTGCCGTTCTGTTCGTGCGCCTTCCGACGCTGGAGGCGGCGCCGGCGGACGAGGAGAGTATCAGCGTCGAACTCGTACCGCCGCCGGAGGAAAAAGCACCGGAGGAGCCGCCGCCCGAAGAAATGCCGGCCCAGGAGGAAAAGGCTGAAACCCCGCCACCGCCCGAAGAGCAGCAACCTGAGCCCCAGGGCACACCGGCCGCCGACCAGTTGGCGGGCAAGGTGCCCTTGCCAGTCCTGCGGCCAGTTCTCGAGTTCGGCGAAAAGGACACCGGACCCAAGGTGGACGCCAGCGACCTGACCAAGGGCACAGAGCAGCCGAAGGAACAGCCCAGCGAGGAGGCAGTCAAGGAGTCTAAGCCCTTGGAGACCGCTGCAGTCGAAAAGCAATCCGAGCCTGAAAAGCCGACGGTGCCGGAACCGCAGGACCTGCAACTGCCTGAGAATGAGGGGAACGAGCCACCCACTGTAGCGGACAGCGCTGCGGAGACCGACGCCGGGACCTTGCAGCCCGATGACGCAACAAAGAGCGATGCGGCGAAACCACCGGAAAAATCGGAAGCCCGAGAAGATCAGTTAACGGAAGCAAAGCGGATCTTTTCCAAGAATATAACCGACGATCCCGTGGCAAGGACGGCGATGGGGGATCTCCCGCGCGGCACGCGTGTCGAGCAGTTGTGCAGCACCGAGCTTTACGCCCAGCTCAGACATGCCTCGCCACCCCACAATCCGGAACTGCTGCCGTCCTTTCGGCTGTCGCGCGGGACTGTACTCGACATCCGCCGCGCTGCTTTTCGGGCGAAAACCCGATGGTATAATCTGAGCTTCCGCTGCGAGGTCGATTCGGATGCGACCCACGTCGTCTCCTTCGCCTTCGACGTGGGAACCGAAATTCCGAAAAGCGAATGGCGGGGCAGGGGCTTTCCGGCGCTCTAGCTTCAGGACGCCACGGCCGGGCCTTCTAGATTCACACAACCTTCCTTGTTGGCTCATCCCGGCAGGCGTATATTTCTGCTGGGGTTGAGGGCATTTGCCGCCGCGTCTTTCCGACGCGCGCAGGGGAGGTGTGCTATGACCATGTACATCATTCTCATCAATTGGACTGAGCAGGGAATCAAGAACGTGCGGGAGTCGCCGAAGCGGCTCGATGCCGCCAAGAAGGCACTCGGTGACATGGGCGGTTCGTTCAAGGACTTCTATCTGACCATGGGCGACTATGACATGGTGGCCGTCTGCGAAGCGCCAGACGACGCGGTCGCCGCCCGCTTCTGCCTGACGCTCGGACAGGCCGGCAACGTCCGCACGCGCACGTTGAAGGCCTTCCCGGAAAAGGCCTATCGTGAGCTGATCGGCACGCTGGGATAGGGCAAGGGATTGGAGGATCGCGATCTGGAGGGCGCGACGTCGCCCGCCGGCATGAAAGGACCGCCGGAAGTGCCGGCGGTCCAATACGTCATGTTTGATGCCTGTGGTCAGCCTGCCATGCGGAGAGGCTCGGCGGGGGCATCGTGATGCATCTGCGCCGTTCGGAAGCCGCGAATAAGGCTCAACAGAGCGCCGGTATCTTTGGCGAGCACCTCTGCCGAAGCATTGGTCTGCTCAGCCATGGCGGCGTTCTGTTGGGTCGCATCGTCGAGCTGGTTCAGTGACGAGGAGATCGAGCGCAACGTTGTATCTTGCTCCCCCGCGCTGTGCGAGATCTTCGAAACGATCTCGTTGGCGCTGGCGATCTGCTGCGATATGCGTCTGAGGGCATCGCCGGCCTTGCCGACGAGTTGCACACCCTGGTCGACCTGAGACGAAGACCGTGCAATCTGATCCTTGATTTCCTTCGCAGCGGCGGCCGAGCGCTGGGCAAGCTCACGCACCTCCTGGGCGACGACGGCAAAGCCCTTGCCGCTTTCACCCGCGCGTGCCGCCTCGACGCCGGCGTTCAATGCCAGGAGGTTGGTCTGGAAGGCGATTTCGTCGATCATGCCGATGATCTTGGAGATTTCCGCGGATGACTGCTCGATGCTGCTCATCGCTTCGATCGCCCGGGTGACGACAGCATCGCTATCGTGGGCCTCGGTGCTGACCGCGTTGACCTGGTTTGCCGCTTCGCGGGCGCCGTCGGCGGTTTGGCGGACGGCGACCGTCAGTTCGTCGAGCGCTGCAGAGGTTTCCTCAAGGCTGGCAGCCTGCCGTTCCGTGCGCAGGGCGAGTTCGTTGGCGGCCTGACGGATCTCCTCCTTGCTGACGCCGATGTCATTGCTCTTCTGACTGACACGTGCAACGGTTTGCTCCAGCCGGACGATGGCTCCGTTGAAATTCTCGCGAAGGGTTGCGTATTTCGGGCCGAGCTCTCCGCAGCGTACAGTCAGGTCGCCATCGGCGAGCCGCTGGAGCGAGGCGCCAATGGTGGAGACCACATGAGCCTGCAGCTCGGCCTCGGCCTGTTGGCGTGCAGCGTTCTGCTGACGTTCGCCATCGAGTTCGCGTTGCTGTTCCACCTGGCGTGCTGCCAGCGCATGACGATCACGGATCTTTTCCTGGAGCGACTTTGTTGCCCGTGCCATCAGGCCGACTTCGCTGCCCAGGTCCGTATGCGGAATGGCGATTTCGACGTTTTCGTCGGCAACGGCTTCCAGCGTGCTGTGGACGGCCGAGAGCGGGCGGGAAATGCCCTGGACGATGAAATAAGCAAGTGCCAGGGCAGCCATCGTGCCGATCGCGCCCACCACCACTGCTTCGAAAAGCGTGCGGATCACCAAGGCGTCGAGGTCGTCCATGTAGAGACCGGTCGCAACGACCATTTCCCAGGGCTTGAATTCCTGCGCATAGGCGGTCTTGCGGAAATCATCCCCTGCCTGGCCGGGCTTCGTTCCGTAGAAGTCGGTTTGGCCACCGCCGGCCCGGGCCAGCTTGACCAGCTCGTCGCTATACGCATGCCCCTGACTGTCGGGCTTGCCCTTGATGCTCTGCCCGACGCTGCTGCCATCGGGGTGGATCAGCAAGTTGACGTCGTAGTCAAAGGCAAAGAAATAGCCGTCGGGCTCGAAAGTGAGCGCGCCAATCTGGGCGAATGCTTGCTTCTGCGCATCCTTGCGGCTCAATTCGCCCGTCAGTTCCTTGTCGTGATAGGTCTTTAGCAGTGAAAGCGCTGTCTCGACCTCCGTGCGCAACATTTCGTAGCGCTGCTGATAGATCATCAGCGTGGATGCGCGGATCTGGAACAAAGTAGCGATAGAGAAGGCAACCAGCAGCCCGCCGATCAGGAGGAAAAGCTGGGTGGATATGCGAAGGTTCTTCATTGCAAATCGCCGATTCCGAGGGCTCGCGGGCGAGAGACCCGGTGCCGAAGTCTGGATGTCAGGGGGAGGCTATCGGCGCTTCATGCTCCGACTGTTGTCCAGAACTTAGGGCTGATTGCTTAACCAAGCAATAAAAGGGATGGCAGCTGCTGTAACGCCTGTCCGATCTGTAGGTACGGGACGGCAGGCTGTGGATCGATTTGTGAAACGACCCCATCATTGATGGCGACGCCGGGACGTTTCCCGGCGTCGCTTGTCAGGATTGTGCCCGTTATTCGGCCGCGACGATCTTGCCGTCTTCCCACTTGAACAGCGAGAAGCTCGGCGAGGTGAGGTCGCCGGTTTCGCCATAGGTCAGCTTGCCGATGGCCGTCTGGATCGGCTCACCCGACTTCAGCGCGGTGGCGACAGCGGCTGAATCGTCGGCGCTGCCGGCCTTCTCGATGCCGGTCTTGAGCACTTCGACGGCCGCATAGGCGTTCAGCGTGAAGGCTTCCGGCGGAATTCCGGCGGCCTTCAGGACCTCGACCGCCTTTGCGGAATCGGCGCTCTTCAGCGCATCGATGGCGTTGGTGAAGGTCGTTCCGGCCGCTGCGTCATTGGCGATCGCCCAGAGCTCGCTGTTGGACAGGCCATCACCGCCGATGATGGCGGCATGAACCGACATGTCGTGCAACTGGCGGGCCAGCAGGCCGGCTTCCGGGTGGTAGCCGCCGAAGTAGATCACTTCCGCGCCTTCAGCCTTGAGGCGAGTGATGAGCGCGCTGAGGTCCTTTTCGCCGGGAGTGACGCTTTCGTAGAGCACCTCGGTCACGCCGCCGGCGTTGATCCCGGCCTTGAAGGCGTCGGCCAGTCCCTTGCCGTAGGCACCCTTGTCGTGGACGATGGCGATCTTCTTGTCCTTCATGTTCTTGACGACGTAGTCAGCTGCGACGCTGGCCTGCTGGTCGTCGCGGCCGCAGGTGCGCAGCACGTTCGCCAGGCCACGCGCGGTGAGGTCCGGCGCGGTTGCCGTCGGGGTCACCATCAGCACGCCATTCTCGGCCAGGACGTCGGATGCCGGAATCGCCACACCGGACGTCACCGGACCGACCACGAAACGGATACCTTCGCCAACGAGTTGATTGGCGGCGGAAACCCCCTGTTTTGGTTCGCCTGCATCGTCGGTCAGCTTCAGAACGACCTGCTCACCAAGGATGCCGCCGTTCTTGTTGATCTCGGCAACGGCGGCTTCCGCGCCCTTCTTGACCTGATCGCCGTAGGCGGCGACCGGGCCGGTCAGCGGTGCGATAAGACCGATGGTGATGTCGGCGTAAGCAGCGGTGGAGAACAGCAGCGAGGCTGCGAATGTTACTCCGGTGAATTTCTTGAAGTTCATGATCGCGTCTCCTTGGGTGACCCCTTTCGGGCCTGATCAGCCGCTTGCGGCGCGCAGAGAGCGAGCGCACCGAAATGCCGGCCTGCAGTCGGGAGATGCTTTGGCGGTCTTTTTTGTCTCTGAAGCGCCTCCCGACGAAGCGTAACTAGGAAAAATGCCCGTGTTCCGCAATAAAATATCGCGTGAGGTTCGCTTTCACCCTTGGTTCTGTTGTCGCATCCTCCGTTTTTCGCCGCCGGCGGCGCTGGGTGCTTGACTGGGGTACAGGTTTTGGCGGGAACCGCGAGCGGTTTCTGGCACTTCAACAGCGCACTATTCATTCCTTGAGCGCTATACCCACGCAGGAAAAGCGAGGATCAAATGCCTAGGTCACGTTAAGGCCCGAGGACATGCGCTGGCCTTCAGTCCGCGTTGACGGGCTGTTGGAAAATGGCCGGCAATGATAGGAGCGTCTTAACGGTTAACCACTCAGGGTGCCCGCCATCATGGCGAGACCGTCACTCAAAAAAACTAAGAAACCCGACGTTTAATTCTTGCCCCGGGAGCGCGATCGGAGACCATACTACGCAAATCACCTTCGAGAGCGCCAGCTATTCGATAGTCATTATCGTTGATAACGACGTGAGCGCTGAAATCAGAGGTGGTCAATTTCTTCCAGCGATAAATCCTTCAAGGGCCATGGGGTCACCATAGTTTCGACAGAAGATGGGGGTAGCTGCAAAGCTCTAATTTGATCGCTTTCACAAGGTTGCTTCTTTGTCATGAATCCCTCATGTTGTCGCCACATAGTAGGAGATCCGGCATGAAGCGAGTTATCACATTCGGTACGTTTGATGTTTTACACATTGGACACATCCGAATTCTGCAGCGGGCGAGGGCATTAGGGGACCACCTAACTGTGGGAATCTCGACAGATGCAATGAATTTTTCCAAGAAGCAAAAAAAGCCGGTCTACTCCCAGTTCGATCGAATGGAAATCGTCAAGGCGATTGCAGGCGTAGACGAGGTCTTCCTTGAGCACTCGCTTGATCTCAAAGGCGAGTACATCAAAAAGTACAAATCCGACATCCTGGTAATGGGAAATGACTGGGAGGGACGCTTCGATGAATTTAAGGCGTTATGCGAGGTTGTCTATCTTCCTCGAACCGAAGGCATTTCCACAACCGAGTTGCTGGCTGAGATAAGAGCGTCTGCTTCAGGATTGGCATGAGCAACCGAAAGGTCGCATTCGTCGTAAAGAATAAATTCCAAATTGCCCAGTTCCACAATCTAGCTGTCTCTTATCCTGAGGCAGTATATCTTTTGATGGATCGAAAGACGCTATGGAGCGAGTTTCGCCGAGAGGACATATTGGGCTCTTCTATGCCTGTTCGCCTCGTCAACCGGGCCAATGTAGATACGGTTTCGTCAGAGTTTGATGTAATCTTCTTTCAAACGTTGTTCGCTGGCATTGAGAAAGTGCGCACACCGCTCGTGTCCGTACAGTATGGCCTTGCGAAGGAGCGACACAATTATGGCGAGTGGCGCGCGCTTGCAGATCTCAATCTGATGTATGGCGACTATTCAGTACGGCAAGTGCAGCACTTTTCGACTAGCGCAGCTGTAGGGAACCTTAAGTTTGCAGGTTGGGATCCAGATTTAGATCGGAATGACGCAAAGGGGTTGCTTGGTCTAGACAACGGCCGACCGGTCGTTTTGTACATGCCGACCTACGGGGAATTGGGAACTTTCGACGAGCTTGTGGAGCCACTTGGGCGCTTAGTCGGCGAATTTAACATCCTAATCAAAATGCACCACAACAACGAGATGCGAGGCGCGGACTGGGTAGCGACGGCTCGCTCCCATGGAATAGCACATTGTTTTCATGGTGGCGCGGATCAGAGGGCCCTGTTGTCCGCTGCTGATGTGGTCATAAGCGACTATTCCGGCGCGATATTCGATGCAGTCTACGCCAGGGTGCCAGTGGTGTTGTATCAGCCAGACACCGAAAGCAGGCGCGGAGCTCAAAAGTTTGACCTTACGTCGCTGGAGTTCCGGCGTCGGAACGAGCTTGGACTTGTGTTTGAAAGAGCTGAGGACCTGCGTGCAACATTGCATAATGCGCTTAAGCAATCAGTTGAACTAGTCGAGCGGGCGGAACCTATCAGAGCGGAGCTTTTTGTTGACAGCGCCACGGTGGACCCCATCGGTAGATCGCATTCTCTCGTCGAAGATCTTCTCTCTGGCCGGATTCCTCCTTTGACGACGCAACAGCTTTACGTCAGGGACGCAGTGAGGAGGCTCCTTGCCGCTGAGGCGAGGTTGCAGGCGATCGAAAGGCATTCGCTTCTTGGTAAACTCAGAAGAATTATGTCCTGACGACAGGTTCGCCGCCGGGATTGATCTTCCCCCCAAATTTTATCCTGAGTCTTTCCCTGCGAGCTTTGTGCCAAAACCCACTTCAAGACTTTTTTGCTGTGGGGGAGCAGCTATCGATCGCAGCTCTTTACTCTTAACTGTCTTCAAACGATCGGCAATGCGCGAATAGAAGCGTAGTTCATCGAGTTGGAGGATTTCGGTCAGAACGCTGTCGGCTTCAAGTCTTCCTTCGGTGAGAAGCTTCCTCATGTAGAGCCAGCTTTCGCGCACATCGTGAATCACATAGCTGCGCGGGAGGTTTTTTAATTTCGTGTCGAGATAACCGTCATAGTGCGTTTTCTGAGACAGGAAGAAGTCGGCATTGAACACTTTTAGCCGCCTTGGCGAAAAAAGCAGGAGATCGGCGATGTGGTGGCGCAAAGCGTAACCCCTGCCCATGAATATGGCAGGAGCTATGTTGCTAGCTCTCACCTTCTTTGAGCCTAGTATAGCTGCCGCATCGCGCGCGTCTTCCACATTTCGGAAGTTTGCGAACTTCAGTTCTTTTGCCGCACTCAGCGCTCTATGGGCATCTTCGCGCCGGTACTTCAACATGCGGGCGTTAAAGTAAGCGACATCGGTTCTGGATCCGACGAAATCCGCCAAAGCTGAAAGCGTGTCAAACTCGATCGGGTTGGTTCGAACGATAACATCGAATTGGTCGATTTCGCTGCCGCTCGCCAAACCATTCTCGGCGGGGCCAACTATCGCTATTGATTTGTCCTCGATCAAGCGAGCCAATTCCGACGATTGTTGTTTGTGAGGAGGCACAAACGTCCCTGCAAGAAAAGCCTCCGCAGATCGCGATGATGCTACGCTCTTGCCTGCGGTTGCAACGCACCTGGCAGCTTCCGACTTTGCAACGTAGGCGGCCTCTATCAGCCTGCTTCGGAACAGAATCGAATGAGCCAGCATCCAAAAGCCGAAGGGGGCTTCTGGTAATGCACTAGCGGCTGTGCGTACGAGTTCGGCTGCATCTCGAGGCGATATAGCCGCGTCGCCGACCTCAAGCAGGCGGAAGAACTCGTCAACCTTCGCTTGCTTGGCCATGTATCGCGGAAGCCAGCCCGATCCGACCTTATGGGAGATCATCATGGCTCCGAACAAGTCGAATGTCTTCGGCACCGAAAGGCTCGACGCAATTCCATTGCTTGCGTGATGCCCTGTGATCTCCGCCACAATAGGTTTGAGAATATCCTTGGCCGCCAGGTGGTCGCCGGACATCCGTACCTGTTCTGAGTACTTCACCCCGGCTTTGCGGCGCTTCGCCAAAAGGTCCCGGCCGACATTCTTGCGGCCTCCTGACCGAACGATCTCATCGTAGGTGGCGAAAGCAGTACGCCAGTCTCTTTCGGACTCTGCCGCTATCGCGGCTGCACGCAAGTGCTCGACACGTCCATCCCACGGCTTTCGCACAATTGATATGAATTTCGAGATGCCGGCACGAAGTAGACGCATCCACTTCTTTCTGAACAAGGGGCCACTTTTTGTCGTCGTTGTCGCCGGCAAACTTCCCGCCTTCTTGGCTTCAGCCATCACCTCTCAAAGGGAATCATCGGATTTCACGTAACCCTGTGATTCTCAAAGATATGATAGATTGAGTAGTAGTCGCTCCAATTCATTCATAGGTGCTAATTTGCTAACAAAGCAAAAATCGCTCGCAGTTACAAGAGCGCTATGTGTTTCGCCAGTGCTCTCTCCCTATGCGTGCAGAATGATCTAGATGCACGCCGGAGGCAGGGTTGTAACTGGGGCTAAACTGTGTTGATCCAGAACATCCACCGAGGGACGAAACACCCAGCCACGGGATTGGGGTAAGCAATGCAAGTGCTCATCATTCCGTAGCCCTTCGAGGTCATGCAAGCTTCCGATACTCATCTGCATGCGTCGCCGGCGCGATCTGCTTTTCAAGAACCCGCATTTCACACTCGCCGCGAGCCGATGTGGTGTTCACCCCAGATCAGGCGGAGACGTTTGTCAGCACAACGATGCTGCCGACCATGACGGCGACAACAAGCGCCAGAACGCTTTTCAAAATCGAAATAGCCGCCCGCATGCTTCCTGCGGTTTTTTGGTTGGTTGGTGTGAGAGACTGACATTGCGGTACATCGTTGAAAAGAGTGGCGCACCCGACATGCAACCTCTTCCGAGGCGACTTGATATAATTTTGCGTTTTCAACGTCATAGCGACGAGTTGTTGACTGGCGGGATTGTAGACTGTGTACCTTGAGGCGTCAATGTCGTGTACCCGCTGCTCTCAAGGAAGAAGCCCAAGTCGTTGGCCATAAGGAGGGCCGCAAGTCGATCACGTTCAAGGTCTACTCTGGCGGGCCATCGGAAGACCAGAAGCGCAGGTGCGTGGAGGCTGTGAAGTTGCCATCGCCGGTCCCTGTTCACGATGTTGGTGCCGATGCCTAGAGGTGGACGGCTTGACATCCCAGTCGCTTGTCCGCTGACGATGCACGATAATCGCTCAATCGATCCGGCGCAGACTTTCTGCATAGACACCTAAACTGGTGCCCCGGCCGATGACGACGATGCGGCTACCAGATGCGAGGCCCTGTCTGAAGTCGCCTGCGACGCCGCAAACTCGGTCGAAGAGGAACGGAAGCCCTTGAAGTTCAAGCGGGTCCTGGCAGTGTCTGGTGCCGTAATCATCAGCGCGCACCACGGTAAAAGGGAGTTCGACCTGATGGCCCGCGATCAACGCAAGGATCATCGGGCCAGCAAGGACGATGACGTGTTTCCCAATGTAGTACCCGAGCCACGTAATGACTAAGACGCCCCAAGCCTTCGTTGCCTTGCCGCCCTTAACCCTGTGGATGTTCAGCAGGACGAGCAAGAGCAGCACCACCGAGGAGACTAGGCCAGCGGCAATTCCAGGCAGATTTGTCTTGGACGCCCATTCGATCGATGGCAGGAAGGCGAAGCCGAACATCGGGGCGGCAACAGGCAAAAGACCAAGCAGCCACCAGACCGCCAGCACTACCCCGGCGAGTTTGCCAAGCGGCTGACCTGCCGTCTCTTCTTTTGAACCATCCATTGAACAGCACGCCGCACTATCGATGACGTCTCCTATCGACAGCTTTGTGGCACACCACGGGTTGCAACCTCAAGATATAATGAGTGCGATGTTTCATGATTGAGCGAGACGAAAAAGGCATAATCACCCCGCCTCACAAGAACGCATAACTATTCCGACATCTATGCGCCCTGCTCAATTCGCTTGGCGAGCCGTGACAACGTCGAACGTGAGCAGCGGGTCGCCTTGATAATACTGTTCCAGCTCTGACCGCTGGCCAGCATCTGGACGATGGCAGCGTTGCGCTCGGCATCCTCCGGGCGTCCCTTGTAGACGCCATCAGTCTTGGCCTTGGCGATGCCCTGCGCCTGTCTCCGTCTGCGGTCCTCGTATTCCTTGCGGGCGATAGCTGCGAGCATGTCGAGCATCATCCCGTTGATGGCGTCCAGCATCCGGCTCTGGATGTCGTCCTTGTCAGCCGTGGCCATCATCCATGATGTAGGAAGGTCCAAAGCCACCACCTTCACACGGCGCTGCTGTATCTCGGCTTTCAGCCTCGCCCAATCGGCAGCGTTAAGGCGGCTCAACCGGTCCACCTGTTCGACCAGCAGGATATCACCGGGGTGGCAGTCGGCCAGCAGCCGGAACAGTTCGGGGCGGGCCAAGGATGCGCCGCTCTCGTTCTCCACGTAGGAGGCGGCGATCTTCAGGCCACGCTCCGCAGCGAAGCGGAACAGGTCATCCTTCGCGCGACTGGCGTCTTGGTCCTTGGTGCTGGCACGGAGATAGGCGCGGACATGCATGGAAAACCACCTAGGTTCGTTATGGGTGGTTCGCTTATCGACGGTTCGATATGAGTTGTCAATGGGCATTTATCGAACCAGTTCGGCAATAGTTCTTCCGAGGTGTACCTATAACGAACCACGATTTAAGGCGGTCCATGACCAACAGCGTCAGCTCATCCTCGTCCATCTCGCCGGTCTTCAGCTTCTCCTCACCGGCCACGTACATGCCATCCTTGCGGATTGCCGGGAGGACTTCATGACGAACCCAACGGTCGAACGCTTTGGCTTCGGGTCTGGAGCTTGATTGAATGAGCTTGTAGAGACCGGGTTCAGATAGCAACCGGATCGCGGGTGCCCCTCTGCCAGTGATTAGAGATAAGTTTCTTACCTCAAATCGAGTGACGATCCGCTGCTCATCGTCGTCCAGCCGCTTGTAAACCTCGGCCAATCCTGTCGTCCGTCCATAGAGGATGCGGCATACGTCAGCCGCAACGAACCACGGCTGGCCGTCGATCTCGACTACGCGGACGGACTTGGAGAGGTAGGAGAAGGTGGTGAGGTTGGTCATTGGAAGTGTCCTGCTCAGTGCCCCCGTTCAGGCGGCCGGACACTGCCTTGCGATGTGAAATGAAGGGGGGCACGGGGGGATGCGGCGTTGCCGCTTATCTGATTTGCCCTCTCGAAATTTCTCGCCAGATATTCCTACCCCTCCCGGTCCCCTTTCACCTGACGCCGCTGGATGATCTGATAACTGCGCGGGATCGATGGAGGGATCGGGAGGGGTGCATACGGCTATCTGCACAGGCGCGGGTATGCAGATTGCACACCTGCCTATGCAGAAGTCGCTACGTAAGGAGTGCATACCCTGAGGGTCAGAAACCGGGGTCAATCAGCAATTCTTCAACGTCAGCCTTGCTGATGTAGTCGCTGACATTGAACCACGACCTGAAGACCTCCGAGGCACCCCGCCCAAGGTACCGATCAAGGACACGGGCGGCGAGGTCGGGGTTTGTTTGGAGCTTGTTGCCAAACTCCTTGGACAGACGATGCGCCCAAGCTTCGACCTGGGCCTCAAGCCTAGCCTCAAGCTCATCCTGTTCCAAGACGATCTTCCCCTTGTCGGCCTGCAGCATCGCCTTCCGCCACGTATCGATCCCCACGGCGGCATCTCCCAGCTTCTTCATCACGCTCCTCATCGTCGCCACGTGCCTCTCAGAGACACCAGACAGCGATGCCGTGTCCGCCTTGGAGAAGCTACCGGCCTGCACAATCCGCCATGCGAGGTTGTTGCGCTGGTCAGGTGTCATCGGCAGTTTCAGCTTCACATTCGCCTCAGCGGCCACCTTCATGGCTTCCTTGGCGGTCCCCTGAAACCACGTCACGGGGATGTCCTTGCGTTGTTTCTTCTCAAGCTGGAAGCGTTCGTACGCTGCCTTCCGGTGGTGACCATCGACCAGCAGCACATGCTTGCCACAGCGCCAGACCGTGATCGGGTCAAGGTCGGTGCCCTGCTTCAAGGCAGAAAGCAACCCGCCCACGTGATGCTCATCGAAGTCCAGACCCCGCACCTGAAAGACATGGGGGACCAGTTCAATCTGGCTCATCGGCAGCCGCTCAGGTTCTGCGGGGTCATCAGTGTTCGCGGCCCTCATCGCCTCCAGCGCCTCAAGGGCTGGCTTCAGGTCGGCGCTGAACACGTCTTCATTCAATTCTCCGTACATGCGGAAGTTCCTCAAATCGTTGGTCATCATGTTGTTCTTGTTGAATGCATCCCCTGCACCATGATCCCTAAAAGGCGATCTCCCCGAACCGGTGAGGAACGAGGAGACCGTAAGCAGGACTAACGATGAGGGGTTGTTACACCGCACTCCCGGCTATCGGGTTACCATTGAGCGGCTGTGCGGGGACGTTTGTCCTTAAGGATGAGGCAATTCGACAGCGTTCTTTCTCCTAAAGTGCGTGGTAATTGACCGGCGTTCTCTATCCGTAAGTGGTGGGTATTCGAGCGCTGTCCTATATCCCTTAGTGGCGGGTAATTGATCGGCGTTTCCTATCCGTAATCAGGGGGAAATCGATAAGGCAGCCTTGGCTACCGGCTGCCTGCTCTTCCGCCTGCTCGTACTGCTCGGCCCATGCACGGGCAGCGATAGCGGGGTTCGAGAAGTCTGGCAGTGCGGGAGTGATGGGGGTAGACCGAGCCTGCACTTCCAGTTCCTGCCAGCGATCAACCAAACGAGCGGTGAACTCCGGGGAAAGTTGAGCGACGACCACGTAGGTGTCCCGCTTGCCAACCATGTATGCCTTAACGGACTTAGGTCCGAAGCTGGGATTAGGGACTTCCTGCATTGCAGGGAGTGTGATCACGCCACGCTCAGCGAGGCGTTCGATGGTGATCTTCACGTTGTCGTGGCGGCTCTCGACCAGCCGAGCGATCTCAAGGCTGGACATGGTGAGGACGGCGGAAGGCTGGGCGTTGATGGTGATGATCTGGCTCATTGGAAGTGTCCTGCTGTGGGGCCGTTCAGGTGGCCGAGGACAACAGGACCAACACCCATTTGCCGGTGTGAGTGTCGACCGCAGGGCGCGTTCAGGCGCTCCGATAGGCTTGACCTACCGAGGAGATGAGAAACGCAATGTAGGGTCGACACCGAGGAAGGAGGAGATGGCTACTCGGCACCCAGACCGAACGCCTTATTCATCACCCGCGTCAAGACCTTCAGCTTGGCGTGGCGACCTCCATAGTGGTGCTCTCCGGTGCCGGGGTTCAGGTGGCCCATAATCGCGTTCTTGTCGATGGCTGATGCCTCAGCCAAGGAAAGCCGGTCTGCCATGCCGTGACGAAGGGAATGAACCGTGTGTTTCGGCTCGGTGGTCACTTCTCGAATGCGCTTCATCAGGACCGCTGACGCTGTCGTGGGGCCGGTAGGCTTGATATATCGGGCGAATACGTACGGCCCATTTCCCGCCATCGTCAGGGCCTCCCTCGCAGCCGCCAAGGCATCACCCACAAGTGGGACGTCACGGGTTGATGACTCAGTCTTCAGGCGGCGTTCGGGATGAGCAACGATCTTGAGGTGAGGCAGTTCACCTTCCACGACGATGTCCTGAACACGAAGGCCAGTGATCTCGGCAATACGGGTGCCTGTTCCATCCACCAGCCGCCAAAGTAACTGCACGTCCTTCTTGGCCTTGCTCAGGATGATGGCCGTGATCTTGTCCTTGATCACATCGGGGATGGGGTAGCGACTTTCCGATGCAGCCTCGACACTCTTGGGCAGTTCCAGCTTGCTGAACGGGTTGGTGAAGCTGGCTTCCTTCTCGGTGATGTAACAGGTGATCATCCCCTTGAGCGTGTTGAGTTCACGCTTCACGGAGGCTGGCTTGAGACCGGCAGCGATGTAGTGATCTCTGACCTTCTTGGCCGTCTCCCTCGTCCATCGATCCAAGGTCGGCACGGGGTCAAGCGCTGCGTTCACAGCCTCGATGATACGTTCCACGCGCCTGAGCTTCTTCCTGAACTCGAAGTCTGTCCCGTCCAGTTTCTCGGCCACATAGACCCGCTTGGCATCCTCCAATGTCGGGGCTGGCTTGGCGGGCGCGGCACCCATCAGAGCCTGAACCTTGAGAACATCGTCGGGGTTCGTGATCAGCGGGTACCCCGTCTCCGGGTCTTCGGGGTATCGGGCTGCGATGCTCTCCGCGATGATCTCGCGCTGAAAGGCTTCATCCTCGTCCTGGGCTGCCGTCTCTGGGCTGTCGATACCCAAGGCCCTGATCTCGTCCATCAGTTCCCCGTACCGCACTAGCCGCGTCCTGTCGTTCGGGGACTGCTTCCGCTTCTCCCTCGCGAGCGCCTTGCTGGCGATCTCCAGTTCCCTCTCGAAGGCTGCATGAGTGGCTGGATAACGCTTCAGGGCTTCCGGCTTCGACTGTCCAAGTGATGCAACCAACTCGCTCTTGCCGATGAAAGGCTTCAGTTCAGCAGGCACCCTGCGCCGATACCGATAGATGCCACGAACACCTTTAGGCTCCTGAACGTACTGCAATACAAGCCCCATGCGTACCCTTCCATGTACCCGCGTGTGTACCTGATGCGTCGCTAAGGCAATGGAAACGTTGATTATATTCGGCTTTCCGAAGCGGAATGGCGCACCACCGAAGTTCAAAACGCGAACACGTATATGATTGTTGTAACAACATAAATTTACAACGGCCTCCAATCGAGGCGATCAGAGATGCTCTCGGCCAACTTGGGGCGGCCCGAACGTCGGGGCCCGAGGCGGTGCCAGTTGATCTGCAAGCAACCTCGCAGAAAACCGGGATCCGGAGAAATGACTGGACATTGTAAATCGGGTTGGTTACACGCGCGTCCCATCGAGGCATAGCATTATCAAAATGCTATTCCTTTGCTACTATCGTCGCCCTGATTTTGATAGATGCCGATATCCGATGTCTCCATTGCCAGCACCCGATCCGCCGCTTTTCGCGCAGTCTGCCAAAGTAGTGCTAGCCTGCTGTCCACAAAATCAGCAGGCGGCCAAACATCCTACTGTAAGGGCATCTCGGCTAAAAAATTCGCGGGGAATAGTCAATGCCCAATATATAGATCAGCACGGCTTGTTTATCGGACGCCGTCATAATCCGTTTAATAACGTAATCAATGTACTGGCAGTCTAATATCGTATGATAAGGCGGCGTGGGACATCGGATCGCCGCGGCAGAAGGGGAAGCTTATGATCACTCCGGTTATATTATGCGGTGGCGCGGGAACGCGCCTCTGGCCTTTGTCCCGTAAGAGCTTTCCCAAGCAATTTACTCCTCTTGTCGGGAAAGAGAGCCTTTTTACCGCGTCCGTGCGCCGGCTCAACGCGCCAGGCTACAGCGCGCCGATCGTGGTGGCCGGGCCGGATTTCAGGTTCATCGTCAAGGAACAGCTTGCCGCCGCCGGCGTGACGGATTCGGAAATAATGATCGAGCCGGATGGCCGCAACACGGCTCCGGCCATCCTGGCAGCCGCATTGCAATTGGCCGGGCGCGACATCGATACCCTCATGCTGGTCGTGCCGTCCGACCACTTGATCTCGGACGCCGATGCTTTTCGTGCTGCTGTCATGCGCGGTGTACCCGCCGCAGAGGCCGGGCAGATCGTCACGTTCGGCATTTCGCCGACACGTCCGGAAATTGGATTCGGCTGGCTCGAGCCCGACAATTCGGTAGAGGGACCGGCGGCGCCGCTCCGCCGGTTCGTTGAAAAGCCGAACCTGTTAGACGCGCAGGCAATGCTGGAGAGCGGGCACTTCCTCTGGAATTCGGGAATATTCCTGTTCTCTGCGAGAAGCATCCTGGAAGCGTTCGACCGACATGCGGCGGACATGGTGCCGCCAGTGCGACATGCGCTGGATAATGCCACGGCGGATATCGGCTTCCTGAGACTCGATCCCGAGGCGTGGGATGCCGTGATTCCCATCTCGATCGATTATGCCATCATGGAGCAAAGCGAGAACCTGTCAGTCGTGAGCTATTCGGGGCACTGGAGCGATCTCGGCGGTTGGGATGCCGTCGCGCGCGAGATGCCGGCGGATCCGGAAAGCGGCGTCGTCACTGCGGGAGCGGCGACGGCGATCGAGTGCCGCAATTCCCTGATCCGATCCGAAAGCGAGGGCGTGGAAATCGTCGGCGTCGGCCTAGACAACATCATCGCCGTCGCCATGAACGATGCCGTGCTGGTGGCTGATCGCAGCCGCGTGCAGGACGTGAAAAAGGCTGTCGTGGCCTTGAAGGAAAAAGGGGCGCGTCAGGCCGAGACGTTCCTGCGCGACCATAGGCCTTGGGGCTGGTTTGAAACCCTGGCCTTGGGTGATCGCTTCCAGGTCAAGCGCATCGTCGTGCATTCCGGTGCCGCGCTGTCCTTGCAAAGCCATATGCACCGTTCGGAACACTGGATTGTCGTATCCGGTACCGCGCGCGTTACGATCGACGACGCAGTAAGGCTCGTGACCGAAAACCAGTCCGTCTACATTCCGCTCGGGGCCCGGCATCGGATGGAGAATCCCGGGAAGATGCCGATGGTTTTGATCGAAGTGCAGACCGGCGCCTATTTGGGGGAAGACGATATCATCCGCTATGAGGACGTCTATTCGCGAGGCCAGGGCGCAAAAGGATAACCCCTTTTGCCGTTGGCGGGGTGCGACCCGGGGCCGCTTTATTGCGCCAGCAGGGAGTAGAAGCGGTCGCGTGCATCTGCCACGTAACGACTGCTGTCGAACGGTGGGAAGGTGAGCTCGCTGCGCAGGTAGCGTAGCATGCCTTGGCTTAGCCCTTCCTCCGAGTTTTCCACCAGCAACCCGTGCCCGTCCTTTAGCACGTCGCACGGGCCGACGACGTTGGTAGATATGGCGGGTTTTCCGAGATGAAGGGCCTCCAGCAGGACGATACCCTGACCCTCGTAATTCGACGAAAAGACGAAGCAGTCGGAGATCACGATATAGGGAATGGGATTTGCCACCATGCCGATCAGCTTCACGGCATGGGAAAGGCCGAGGCCATCGATCTGGATTTGCAACTCAACTAGCAGCGGCCCGCCGCCGACGATCATGAGCTTGGTATCCGGATATTGCCGATGAACGCGCGCAAAGGCGTTGATGAGCTTGCTGTGGCCCTTTTCGGGAGACAGGCGACCGACAGTGACGAACGTTCTGGAGCCGGAGGCCCAACCTGCGATGTCCTCAGGAACAGGTTCCCGGCTTTTCTGATCGATTTCCTCGGGCACAATGAGGTTGTGGCACGATACGAAGGCGTCCTCGGCGACCCCGGCGATACGCGCTGTGTTTTGCATGTTCAGGTCGGACACGCTGTCACAGGGCGAGATCAGCCTGTCATAGTGGCGATAGAGGTTGATCATGCCCTTGAGGTAGGGGAACCGCGTGACGCGCTCATTTTCCATGTCGTTGTGTAGAAAGATCAACCGCGAGATATCCCGCGGACTTCCGATACCCAGGAGCATCCCCCAAAGCCGGGTATATCCCTCGAAGTTGACGATGGCCGAAAAGCTCGCTTCTCCGAAAACGCGCCGGAACTCTCTTGCCATCGAATGTTCCATGATCGCCCACATCTCCGCGGCCGGAAGCTCGTTTTTCTCGATGAACCGATCGAAGATCCACTGTTCCTCGGGGGTTCTCGATGTGCCGCCTGTCCGCCCGAGGATCTGCACATGAGCGGATAGCTGGTCAACCTTGGCAATATTCTCGTGCTGCTTGCCGACCGGGTCCGCATCAATCACGATCACGGCTCGCACCTCCTGCGGAGCGAGGGAATTGAGCAGACTGATGATGGACGAGGTAATGCCGTTCGGTATGAACGGTCCCGCGAAGAACAGGACCGCCGGCCTGTCCGGCCGCAGTTCCACGTCATGCGATCTGTCGCCGTGGAAAAAGAAGTCGATCGTGCGTCGTGTCGCCTTTCCGTCTTCATGGGGATAGTAAAGATGGGCGGCTTCGTCGGAATGGCGCTGCGGATGTTCGATGGACCTTATGACCTCGTCCATGCTTCTGATGATGACGCCGGGCAATATCGTGACATCGAGAGAAAAGCCGCGCTCGGATGCATACTCATCAAGGTCATAGCAATAATAGGTTATACTTTGATTTTTCGGCATGAAATCGAATGCGATGCTGGAATAGTCGGTCACGAGGTGATCGACCACCGCAAGCAGGTCGTTGGTATCGATCTCGGGAGGAACGGGCTTGATGGCCAGATCCATTGTTCCCAGCAGCCCTTCAATCATGCTGTGGCCCCGGAAGAGAACATTGAAATCCAGTTTTCCCAGTTGTTGTAAATCCTGGACCAGCCGGTCCGTGTCCAGTTGCTTGTTGCCAAGGGTGCCTCGCCAGGTCGGGGCATAGAGCACCGTTCGCTTCTCCGGATCGAGCCCCAATGCCTGTGAAAGCTCCTTCTTCTGAGCTGGCGTCATGTTGAGAGTACGGTCGACGCGAGGATAGCCGGTTTCCGCCAGCCGGCCTGCGAACAACCCGGCGACGTCATAGTCTTCCATCAGGCTATCGGACGTATGCCGATTCGGTGAGATCATGTGGCTGGCCTGCAGGAAATTCCTCGCAGCATTCCTGTGCTCCATGAACTCGCCCTTGATGTGCCTGCCCAGGGTCTTTATCGGGACACCATGCCAAGTGTTGAGGTATTGCTGGCCGTCACGACGGTTGAAATATGCCGGAAAGGTATTGTTGTTGATGAGGTATTTCGCCGTCGCAAGATGGCGGCGATATCCGCTGGATTCCCTTTTCACGACGCAGACGCGGGCATCCGACGCGAGGTGCGCGGGCAGGCGCGAGGTGTCGTTCAGCACCACGATGAAACGATAATCCCGAAAAAAGTCCTCCTTGACGACCTGCTCAAGGATGGCGCGGGGATTGCAGCTGATTGAGGCGCCGTGAAAACTCTCGAAAAGGATCGCGTTCCCCCAAAGCGGTAGGGTTTCCGAGAATTCCACATATTCCGTCGACGGCGTGGGGCGCTTGAAGGTGGGGGTGTTGCCGACCCCGAACGGCCGTCGAAGGATCCGTGATTCGATGAAAGCCGCTGCGGCCGCTTCCAACCTGCCGGACTTCGCGAGGCAGAAGCCCTGGCGAAAGAACAGTTTTGCGGGATAAGCCGAACTGTTGTCGATGGCCGCTGCGTAATGCGCCGCAGCATTGTTCCAATCGCCGATTTCCTCGAATGCGACTGCAAGCTCCTCGTGCGCCGCTCCATCATAGGCGGTGCGGCGCACGAGGAGCTTGAGACGGTCGATCGTCTGCATGATATCGTCGAAGGACCGTGGCGTTGCCGCGTTATCGTTGGCGGATGGTTGGAATGCGAAATCCGCCCGTGCCAGGAACGCCGACACCGCTTGCTCCCATCGGTCTGCCTTCGCAAGCACCGAACCAAGCCGATAGCTCCAATAGTACGGCGGCTCCTCGCTCGCTTCTATCGCCGCCGTGTAGGCGGCGGCAGCCAGCTCCAGTTGGTTCGACCGTTCCAGCACGAAGCCCAGACGATAATGCCAGCTGTCCCTGGCAGGATCGAGGGAGAGCGCATGCCTGTAGGCCTCTATCGCCGCCGGCCAATTGTAGTTCCTATCGTGGGCCATACCCAGCCGATAGTGAAGCTCGGCATCGGAAGGGCTCTCAAGCGATTGGCGCGCAAAACAGGCGGCTGCCATCTCCCAGTTCTCGGTGCGCTGATAGAAGATGCCGACGCCGTACCTCGATACCTGCAGCGTCTTATCGAGTTCAACCGCCTTCTTGTAGGCAGCGTCGCGTGTGTCGACATCACCTGCCGAATGAGCCGCTCTACCGAGCTGGAAAAACCATGCCGCGTCCGTATTTTGCAGGGCGACGGCCGAGCGATAGGCTTCTACGGCCTCGTCCGGTTTGCCCATCGCCTCCAGGGCTTCGCCCAGGCGAAAATGGAGGGACGCACTTCCTGGCGTGAGTTCCACCGCCCGTCGTAGAGACGAAACCTCCTGCCAGCATTTCTTCTGGTTACGGCGCACCTCCGCCAAACGGCTGTGATACGCACCGATCTCAGGGGAGCGCTGGATGGCAGCCTCGTAAGCGGCCGCGGCCTCCGTAAAAAGCTTTAGTTCTTGGAGACATTTCCCGCGGGAGTAGTGCCAAGATGCCCGCGAGTGATCGAGCCCTGTCGCTGTATCATAGAAGAAAAGGGCATCGCCATAGGCTTTGCGATGTAGGAGAAGGGATGCGATCCTGGCATTCCACCCGGGATGATCAGGCCTGATGGCGAGAGCGCGGCGAAAGAGCCATTCCGCCGCGGCCGGCATCCTCACGCTCTGAAGAAAATCGCCAAATATATAAAAAGAATAAGCTGCTATCGCTCGCATTGCTACCCAAACCATCCATGCACCAGACCGTAAAGGTAGTAGCTACTCGCAGCTTTTAAGACAAGGCTTCATCTCCGTGTTGTCTTGGGCTTTTATTTTGTTGAGAGAGAATGACCTGGCCGCACTGCGGCCCCAGGATGATACTTGTTCCGCCTGTGAACATGGGCTAGCTAGTCGCCCGCGTTGGCGTGGCGGGTTGAGTGGATTTTCTGGCCGATCGACGCCTCTTCGCCGTCGCGCGGTGGGCGATATTTCGATTTCTATAGTTTTAGGTGGGAGGGGGACTTGATCAAAAAACAAACGGCGACGATCGTGAATGTCACGGCGGGACAGAGAGCCATTTTAAGCTCCCAGTCCCGATGGTCGACACCAGACGACGAAACCGTCGTTTTCGAGAACTCCGGCAGGAATTTCTCTTTTCATACAGAAAAGAGCGACTTCCCGTATCTCATTGTGGATCTTGAGGGCGTTCATGCCATAGAGAATATAAAACTATTCAATCGCAAGGATGGATTTCAATTCTGCGCACGCAGCATCATCGTAGAAATCTCGATGGATGGGCGGAGTTGGGAGATCATCCATTCGGGAACGGTTCTCTGGGAATCTGCTTTCGTCCTTCCCTTGTCGGGCGCCATGCAAGCCCGCTATGTGCGGCTGCGCTTGAACGAGCGGCAATACTTTCATCTCGAGAAAGTTGAAGTCAATGCCCGGGTATTTTCGGAGTACGGAGGACCTGTAGTGGTCGCAAACCGGGCGGATGGTTTGGGCGAGCGCCTGAACGCGATGCTCAATGCCCTTTGGATGAGCGAACTCTGCGGTGCAGGTTTTCGATTCACCTGGAGCGACCGCTTGGTGGATGACATGACGCACGCCATTGTGCCGGCAACGCGCATGTTCAGTAAAGAATTCCTCGCGGCTCATCTCATTCCCCCACGGGACGGCGAGGGTATCTGGCCCCTGACAGAAATGAAGCGCTCCTTTGACGATATTCGCTGGACGTTATCGCAAACAGGCATGATCGCCAGCCCTCGCGCCATTCTGACTGATGTGGTTTCCGGCGTTCCGGATATGGATTCCGTGTCCGCAATGCAGCGGGCATTCGATAGAATCGAATTTTCGAGTGAGGTGAAACACGCGATATCGGTTGCGCAAAATACGGAGATAAAGCCTAGATCAGTCGCACTTCATCTGAGAAGTGGGGATATAATCTTTGGAGAATATCGCAAGTATCTGAACTATACCTATAAGGGGCTAACACTACCGATAGCAAAGAAAATCGTGCGTCATTTTGTCGACCAAGGAAGGGACGTCTATTTATTCGGACAAGATTCCGAAAGCATAGCGCATATTGCGCATTCGTGCGGCTGTATCGATAGCGATACGCTGAACAGCATAGAAACCGGAAAGATGGAGCGTCATCAAAGAGCTATTTATGACATCGTCCTGCTTTCACGTTTCGAGACGATCGTCGGCGGCAGCAGCGGCTTTTTACGCCAGGCTTCGGCGATCGGGGGCAGCAAGATCGTCAATCCGCAACAGCTTTTCTCGGAATCAGTTCAGCATCTAGCATCGATCTCCGACCTTGCCAAACATGCGTCGATCTATCATCCGATGCATGTAGCTTTCGGATATTGGTATGCTTTTTTCTATGGCCGAAAAAATCGTCAGAGCGGCGAGAATATTGCCGTTTTGGAAAAGGCGATCGAGTTCGATCCGGATAATGAACTCTATTATTACGTACTTTCGTCCTTGCTTGCCCAAAACGGGGATAATCATCGCAGCAGTAACGTTCTACGCGATCTTTTCGAGGCACGGCACGCTAGCGGAAATCTGAAAATCATGTTTAGAATATTCACGGCGCGAACGTTAGGGAAATACAACATTTCCGAATTTTTCAAGCCGATAGAGAATCTTGCCGCGTCCGGAAGCTTTTTCCATGCAGCATTGATTTGCGCCCTTGAGAAGAGCCGGAATAATCCTGCGGCTGCAGAGAAAAATCTGGATTTTTGCAAGCAGGCCGCCGTTCCGAATGTCGCCCTAAAAGATGCTGTTCTGAATTTGCTGGCGTTATGATGCCGTGAGGAGATCCGCGGCTGCCTAGTCTACAGCCACCCTGTCAATCCGGTGCCGACATAAAGGTCTCAATTCCGCCGGCTATTTCCAAGGCATCCACTTGAACTTTCATCCGGTGGTGACTAGAGCCTAGCGAAGGCGATCTTAAAGCTTGTGCGTATTTGCACCACTTCGGGAAGGACAGGCATCGCAATGACAAGAACAGCTCTCATTACCGGCATTACCGGGCAGGACGGGTCCTACTTGGCAGAGCTGCTGCTTGAAAAAGGGTATGAGGTTCACGGGATCAAGCGGCGCAGCTCGATTTTCAACACGCAGCGCATCGACCATCTCTATCAGGATCCGCATGATTCAGGCCTTAAGCTCCATTTGCACTACGGTGACTTGAGCGACACTTCGAACCTGACACGTATTATCAAGGAAGTGGAGCCGGACGAGGTCTACAATCTTGGCGCTCAGTCCCATGTCGCGGTGAGCTTCGAATCGCCGGAATACACCGCCGATGTCGATGGATTGGGAACATTGCGCCTTCTGGAGGCCATCCGTTTTCTTGGACTAGAAAAGAAAACGCGGTTCTATCAGGCATCCACTTCCGAGTTGTATGGTCTGGTTCGGGAAATCCCGCAGCGGGAAACGACACCTTTCCATCCGCGTTCACCCTATGCGGTCGCTAAACTGTATTCCTATTGGATTACCGTAAATTACCGTGAAGCCTACGGAATGTATGCTTGTAACGGCATTCTCTTCAACCACGAATCGCCGAGGCGTGGAGAGACTTTCGTGACAAGGAAGATCACGCGCGGTCTCGCAAACATTTCTCAAAGCCTAGAGAACTGCCTTTACATGGGCAATCTCGACTCTCTGCGAGACTGGGGCCATGCCAAAGACTATGTGCGCATGCAGTGGATGATGCTCCAGAAAGATGAGCCCACCGATTACGTCATCGCAACCGGAAAGCAGTATTCTGTTCGCGAGTTCATACTTTGGTCTGCAACGAGGCTCGGGATAGAACTTATCTTCGAAGGCAGCGGCATCGATGAAATCGGTGTGGTTCGGTCTGTACAGAGCAATGATCTACCTGGTGTTAAGCCTGGGGACGTGATCGTCAAGATAGATCCCAGATACTTCCGTCCTGCCGAAGTGGAAACTCTGCTTGGCTATCCAGCAAAGGCCGAAAAGGAACTCGGCTGGAAGCCGGAAATAACCGCTCAGGAAATGTGTGAGGAGATGGTCGATCACGACCTGGTGGTGGCAAAACGCCACGCTTTCCTTAAGACGCACGGCCATTCTGTGCCTTTCTCGGTCGAAACGTCGCGGTAGGAAGGCTATGAAGCTTTTTCTCAGTGGCGGCTCGGGAATGGTCGGCAGGAACATCCTTGAGCATCCGGATGCCGGTCAGCATACGATCCTTGCTCCGCGGAGAGCGGAGCTTGACCTGCTGGACGAGAATGCGGTTCATGATTTTCTGGCTAGCCACAAGCCAGATATCGTGATCCACGCAGCGGGTACCGTTGGCGGAATCCAGGCGAATATGGCCGCACCGGTTAGATTTCTCAGCGACAATCTCAAGATGGGCATGAATGTGCTGTTGGGCGCCCGGCGGGCGGAGATACCCAAGCTGCTCAATATTGGCAGTTCATGCATGTATCCTCGCGCGGCAACGAACCCGCTTCGTGAAGAAACCATTTTGTGTGGCGAGTTGGAGCCGACCAACGAGGGATATGCACTCGCAAAGATCACGTGTGCCCGCCTTTGCGAATATATCAACAAGGAAGCGCCCTCGTTTCTCTACAAGACGATCATCCCATGCAATCTGTATGGTCGCTATGATAATTTCGATCCGCAAAAGTCGCATATGATCCCCGCAGTGGTACGCAAGATCTCCGAGGCTGTCGAAGCGAAGGCTGATATGGTTGATATATGGGGTACCGGCGAAGCCCGCCGTGAATTCATGTATGCTGGGGATCTGGCAGACTTTGTATTTGCGGCTATCGCGCGCTTCTCAGACCTGCCTCAGAACCTGAATGTTGGCCTCGGCCATGACCACAGCATCCTGGATTATTACCGCACGATCGCCAAGGTCTTGGGATTCAGCGGCAAATTTGTCCATGATCTGTCAAAGCCGCAAGGCATGAACCAGAAACTCGTCGACATCACCGGGCTTGAAGCTTTCGGCTGGAAAGCAACGACATCGCTTGAGAGTGGCATCGCGCAAACTTACAACTTTTATAAGAACGGGAACACTCAATGATCGATCTAGCCCTGGCAACAGATACGTGGGATTACGAAGAATTTTCGGCAATTCAGCGCGTAATCGAGTCGCGTATGTTTTCAATGGGGCCGGAGGTTGCTGCCTATGAACGTCAGTTTGCGGAATTCTTCGGATCCAAATATTCGGTGATGGTCAGTTCAGGTTCGACCGCGAACCTACTGATGGTGGCTGCGCCGTTCTTCACCAAGACCCCAAAATTCCAGAAGGGGGATGAAATTATCGTCCCAGCGGTATCCTGGTCGACGACCTATTACCCCTTCCACCAATATGGCCTGAAGCTTGTTTTCGTCGATGTTGATCCCCACACCCTGAATTTGGATCTGGCAAAGCTGCCTGCCGCGATAACAGAGCGCACCAGGGCGATTTGCCTCGTTAATCTGCTAGGCAATCCGAACGATTTCGCCGCGGTGAAGACGATTATTGGAGACCGAGATATTCTCGTGCTTGAAGACAATTGCGAGTCGATGGGTGCGACGTTCGAAGGGCGTCAGGCCGGCACATTTGGCCTGATGGGTACGTTTAGTTCGTTTTATTCTCATCATATCGCGACCATGGAAGGCGGCTGCGTCGTCACTGACGACGAAGAAATCTACCACATCCTGCTTAGCTTGCGCGCTCACGGGTGGACGCGTAACCTGCCGAAGTTCAACCATGTTACGGGTGAGAAGAGCGACGACCCGTTCGAGGAATCGTTCAGGTTTGTATTGCCTGGCTACAATGTCCGCCCGCTGGAAATGAGTGGCGCGATCGGCAGGGAGCAGTTGAAAAAGCTTCCCGGCTTCATTGACAACCGAAAGCTCAACGGCAGGCATTTCCAGGAAATATTCAGCAACCATCCTTTCCTGCAGATCCAGGAAGAAATCGGTGAAAGCAGTTGGTTCGGCTTTGCTATGACCGTGCGTCAGGATGCAAGCGTTACTCGCGCAGAACTTCTCCAGAGGCTTCGCGATCAGAATGTCGACGTCAGGCCGATCGTCGCCGGGAACTTTGTGAAGAACCCAGTTATCAAGTATTTCGAGTATGCGGTCGCGGGCAATCTGGAAGCTGCAGAGCGCATCGACACAGACGGTTTCTTCATCGGCAACCATCAGACAGACATCCGTGACAAACTGGATGCCGTCAGGGCGTTGTTGAGCTAAGTTACTAGGAAGCAATAGACAACGGGCTTTGAGGACGCCTCGGTAAGTCATCTTCATACACTGGCTGGACTCGCCTTTCACGATGCCTCATCGACTATGGATGCTACCAATAATGATGTTTGGGAATAAGAAGAAGCAGGTTATATCGGTTCGGACTGATGGCTTGGGCGCGCGCCTTACCGCGATGATTCATGGCATGTACGTCGCTGAAGAGTTAGATCTACGGTAATCCCCCCGTTTTTAGCGGGGCCGATCAGTAGAATTTACGCTGCCATTTTCAGTTTCTGCCTCGGCGTGATGCCGCCGATGGCCATATTGGGTCGGTCGATCCTGCACCTCCTTGATTGTTTCGAAGATAGAACAACCCAGCCATTCATGCCGGACCGTCCGGTTATAGCGCTCGATGTAAGCGTTCTGCTGCGGCTTTCCCGGCTGAATGTGCACGATGGTGATGTTGCGCTTCTCGGCCCACGCCATCAGCGTGCCGCTGATATATTCAGGGCCGTTATCGACACGAATTATACCCGGCTTGCCACGCCACTCGATGATGCGGTTGAGGGATCGAACGACCCGCTCGGCTGGCAACGAGAAATCGACCTCGATACCACGCCCCTCGCGGTTGAAGTCGTTGAGGACGTTCAGAGTTCGGAACGAGCGACCGTCAGCGAGTTGGTCCGCCATGAAATCCATCGACCAGGTCCGGTTGGGTCGTTCCGGCACTGCCAGCGGTTCGGGCCGCTCCCGGATCAGACGCTTCCTGGGCTTGATCCTAAGGTTCAGTTCCAGTTCGCGATAGATACGGTAAACCCGCTTGTGGTTCCATCCGAAGCCCTTGATGTTGCGCAGATAAAGGAAGCATAGGCCGAAACCCCACGCCTTCCGGGCTGCCGTCAATCGCAACAGCCAGTCGGCAATTTCTTTGTTCTCGCTGCCGAGCTTGCGTCCATAGCGATAGCAGGTCTGGCTGATCGAGAACGTCCGGCACGCGAATGCCACGCTGACGTCATGGTTCCGAACGGCTGTCACGGCCATCTCCTTGCGTTGAGATGGCTTCAACGCTTTTTTCCAAGAGCTTCCTTCAGAAGATCGTTTCGCGTGCTCAGTTCCGCATACATCTTCTTCAGCCGTCGGTTCTCGTCCTCCATGCTCTTCATTTGGCTGACCATGGACGCAGCCGTGCCTGCCATTTGTAGAAGCTGGCATCGCTCATGCCATGCTCCCGGCACAACTGTGCGACCGGAATGCCATCCTCCGCCTGTGGTCTGCCCCCATCGGGTGATCCGGGTTTAATGTTAGTGCATGCTTGGTTGGGCTGCCACTGCCGGAGTTGACGCCGGGCCATTCTGGCGGGGCCATACGGTGGCTTCGGGTGCCGGTGCTTCGTAGCCTAAGGATGAGTGAGGACGTACGGAGTTGTAGTGCTGCCGCCAACTTTCGATGATGATCTTTGCCTCCTTGAGCGTGTAGAAGATTTCTCCGTTGAGCAGCTCGTCCCTGAGCTTTGAGTTGAAGCTTTCGCAGTAGCCGTTTTCCCAGGGACTGCCCGGCATAATGTACGCCGTCTTGGCACCGACCAGCGCAATCCACTCCCTCAAAGCCTTGGCGACGAATTCCGGCCCATCGGAGACACATCGATGACATCCACCGCCTTCAGCTTTCTCTCGACCCTGATGGCAATGCATTCTCGTGTGAACTCGTCGATCACGTTCAGCATGCGGATTTTCCTTCCGTTGTGGGTGCGGTCCTCGACGAAATCGTAGGACCAGACATGGTTGGTGTGCTCCGGCTGAAGCCGGATGCACGAGCTGTCGTTCAGCCAGAGCCGACCGCGCTTGGGTTGCCTGGAAGGAACTTTCAGCCGCTCACGACGCCATATCCGCTCGACCCGTTTGACGTTCACGATCCAACCTGCCTGGTGCAGCATCGCGGTGATGCGACGGTAGCCATAGCGGCCATATTGGAGGGCGAGCGCCGTGATGTCAGCGGTCAATGCCGCTTCATCATCCGGGGTCTTTGCGATTTTTGCGCTGCGTCGAACGATGCTGACCGAGAACCCGGCATGCCCGTCGTTCGGACACGCCCAGTTCTGCAGTGATATGATCCACGCATGCACGGCGGCGAGCGGGGCTTAAAAGTTTCCCCTGGCAGCCTCCGCCAAGATCATCTTGTCCAGGATCAGATCGGAAACCGCCCGGCGGAGACGAGCGTTCTCGGCCTCCAATTCCTTCAGGCGCTTTACCTGATCGCCCTTCAGGCCACCGTATTCTGCCCGCCAGCGGTAATAGGTAACTTCCGTCACGCCTATCGAACGGATCGCCTCCGCCATCGATTTGCCCTGTGCATTCAGCACATCAACCTGACGAAGCTTCGTGACGATCTCTTCTGCCTTGTGTCTTTTCGCTGCCATTTCAATGTCCTTCTTCGGCTCATAAGCCATACTTCACGAAGGATCACTTTTCAGGGGGGCAGACCAGCCTCAAACGCATCTACACGATGATCGAGGACGGGATCGCTGAAATGGACGACATCCTGCGTGAGCGCATCGCCTCGCTCAAGATCGACCGCGAGCGCATCCAGGCCTCCCTCGATCGCGCCCGGACACATGCCGTGCCTGCCTCGGATATCCCGCCCGCCGTCGTCGAAGAGTTCGGCAGAATGATGCGCGAGAATATTACCTCGGGCGACATCCCCTTCCGTGAGGCCTATATCCAGGCCGTCGTCGATCAGGTCCAGGTCGGGGACAGAGAGGTCAAGATCATCGGGAGCAAGGCCGCTATCCACCAGGCACTAACTGGCAGCAAAAAATTTTGGCCCGGTGTTCGCAGTTTTGAACGGAAATGGCGCACCCGACATGAGAATTGGTGAGCCATTGATCTTCACAGAAGTCAATAAATATTCAACGATCTCAATAGCATACACTAGACATCCGTTACGGCCTCCCTAGCACCGTGTACCTTGCGGTGTCAATTGCGTGTACCGTCGATGGTTGGCCAGAAGCCGCAGAGAGTGGCCGTGAAGGGTGTAACCTCGGGGGGCTGACGAAGGGCAGCTGCGGTGCGTGCGGGGGAGGCAGTGAGCTTACTAGCCCCGTGCCTAGTCGACTTGGCTGATCTCTAGCGACTGAACCGCTTCACGTTGAGGAACGGGCGGGTACACGACAGCAACTGATACTGGACGCTCGCCCGACAGAACTGAGGACAATGCATCGCGCATTCTCTTCTGCGCCACCTCCTCGTCTTGCCAGCCCTGTGGGGCATACGCCCCCCTAAGGACATGCAGTTGCTCAACGGGCCTACCCACTGCCTTCGATACTTCCGACAAGAGATATGCAACCTTGGTCTCAACTTGGTCGACCAGTCTCGGGACAGCCTCAGAATTCAGCCACATGGCATCGTCGAAAGTCTTCATCAAATCCGAGTATCGCTCCATTACGTTCTTATCGCCATAGAAGTGTACGGGCACCAAGTTCAACGCACCGACGAACTCGCTGTTCGTTGGATGGCGGCGGGTCTTCATCATCGTAACGAAAAGCTCTCTGCGCCCCTCGATTGTGGAAGACCTGCTCTGATGCCACAGAGTAATGCCCACCGCCACGATGGGGCCGACCAAAGTTGCAAGAACAACTGCCCAGTCAATGTTCGATAAGTCGATCATCCAGAATCTCCTGATGTTCTCTGAAAGTGAGAATTCATCCGAAGAAAAGCAAGCGGCGGCGGCGCATAAGAAGTTGAAAACACATTATCATCGGGAAAAACAGGCGTGCTCAAGCATTCCGCAACATCCTGAAGACGCTAGACCGGCTCACTCCGAGTTCCGTGACGATGGCGTCTACTGTCTTGCCTTCGGCCTTCAGCCTGCGAATGTCGTCAGCTTTCCGCCGTGCTGTAGGCGCGCGTCCCTGATACTTGCCGTCAGCCTTGGCCTTGGCGATGCCCTCCCTCTGCCGCTCCAGCATCAACTCCCGTTCAAACTCCGCGATGGAGCCGAGCAGGTTCAGCATCAGCTTGCCGGTGGGCGTACCTGTGTCGAGGTTCAACGCCAGCACCTTCAGCTCCACGCGCTTCGCCTTCAGCTTGCTGGTGATGTCCACGAGGTTGGGCATCGAGCGGGCGAGCCGGTCCAACTTTGTAACCACCAGTGTGTCGCCTTCACGAACATAGTCCAGTGCCCTCTCAAGCTCAGGACGCTTGGTGTCCACAGATGAGAGCTGCTCATTGAACACCTTGACGCAACCGGCTGCGGTCAGGTCGCGCAGCTGGGCCTCAAGTCCTGCGGTCTGGTCTGTGGTGGAGGTGCGGGCGTAGCCGATGATGGCGGATGTCATAGTGTCCTCTAGGTGCCAATAGCTTTTAAGAAGTTATGACACTATCAGTTCCAAAAGGCAACACCCACTCATGTGGCACTGTCAGCGGGACATTCCAGAGGGAGTCATACGGGCAGGGTCTATTGGCACCATCAGCAGCAGCGTCAGCTCTTCGTCCAGCATCTCGCCGGTCTTCACCTTCTCCTCAGCCACACACATGCCATCCTTGTGGATCGTGGGGAGGACTTAGCGGGTGACACAGCCTTAGCAAAGCCTGCCGTCTCCTTTGCGCCAGGAGGAGACGTTGTCGCACCTATTACTTCTGCGCGAGTTCGCAGCGTGGTAAGATTCTGGTTTCTTTCGGGTGGCGGGAGTGGAGGCAAAGCAACAACATTCGACGTTCGGATCATGATGGGAGTAACGAGCCATGCCATATCGTCGAGGCGCAGGACTTAGTCGCCGCGAGATGCTCCTGGCCGGGGCGTTCGCCCTCGCTGCGGCTGGCGAATTAACGACCCTGACCAATCTTGCAACCGCCCAAGGAAATGGCGCTACCTTCTCGACGGCAGAGTTGCGCGGACGAACCATCGAGCGGCGCGCGATCGAAGTTGCGATTTGGGGGATGCCGATCGTAAACTTTGACGCCATGCGCCAGGCATTCTTCCGCGATGCGAAGGCGGCGTATGGCGACATCATGTTTTGGTCCAGGCCGGGAAGCTGGAAGCTCCAGTGCCTAACCCCAAACACGAGCGTTCGGTATGTGTTGTCCTTTTTTAACACCCGCGAGACCGGGGCGCTGGTGTTCGAGGTGCCAGCGACTGGAGACGCTACGTTGAACGGCACGATCATCGACGCCTGGCAGGTTCCACTGACGGATGTTGGCATCGCTGGCGCTGACCAAGGCAAGGGTGGCAAGTATCTTTTTCTGCCGCCTGACCATTCCGGCGACCTACCGGCTGGATACATCGCCGTCCCGATGAAAACTTACAACGGCATGGCAGGCTTGCGAGTCATCATCAAAAGCGAAGACGAGGAGTCGGTCCGCAAAGCACTCGCCTACCTCCGTCAGGTCCACATCTATCCGCTCAGCAAGGCAGCTTCGCCGCCGCAATCGAACTTTATCGATATGGCCGACACGGTCTGGGACGCCATACCGCGGTTCGATGAAGGTTTCTACGCAAGCCTCGCCCGCATCTTGAGCGAGGAGCCGATGACGCCAGCTGATACCGGCATGATCTACGCATTGCGTTCGCTTGGCATCGAGAAAGGCAAAGAGTTTCAGCCCGACGTGGCGACCAGCGCTGCGTTGAGAGCGGCAGCTCAGGAGGCCCATGCCTGGTTCATGGACCGGCTCGTGACCTTCGGCGACCCCTATTGGCCAGAGGGGAAGTGGGACGTCGCAGTGCCACCCATCGGACCGCAGAGCGAGTTCACATGGGAGGCAGATGGGGTCTTGGACGTTGACGCCCGCGGCATCGCCTTTTACAGCTTCTTCGCTCCTCCCAAAAATCTCGGCGCTGGCCAGTTTTACTTGGCCGCGTACCTAGACGGGGCCGGTGAGCGGCTGCGCGGCGGTGATACATACCGCTTGAGAGTGCCTGGTGACGTGCCGGTCGATCAATTCTGGTCGGTTACCGTTTACGAACTCGCGACGTGCGCCCTCATCCGCAAGGTCGCCCGCCCGTCGATTGATTCCTTCGACACGAACGCGAAAAGGAACGCCGACGGTTCAATGGACGTCTATTTCGGTCCGAAGGCACCCAACGGCATGGAGGCGAACTGGGTTCCGACGGTCGACGGAAGCGATTGGTTCCCTTATTTCCGCCTCTTTGGTCCGCAGAGGCCGTTCTTTGCCAAGACTTGGCGATTGGGTGACATCGAAAAAATGAGCTGACCGCCCGATCGCTGCAAAGTGGGGCTGAGGTCCGCTGAGGGCCAATAGCTGACGTGAGTCACCAGCTTGTAGAACGGCAGTGCGACAGGCATGGCTGTGGCGGGGCTGATAGTGTCTTGCTCGTTCGAAGTGCGAGGGCCACCGGGGGGAAACTGCCGGTTCCGCTTATCTGATTGGGGGTCAGGAATGCGTGGCTCAAACATTCCGCCCCTCCCAGGCTTCATCGCTGCCAACATGAGCGGCAGGACCAGACGCTTTGCTGGTATGGTGAACGCGAGTGCTTATGCCTGATGGGAGGTCGTTGCGACGGGGTGGCGATTTATGGCCTTCCCTATCGGGATGGACCGAGACACCAGCCGGATGGAGAAATGCTGTAGATGGCCCTGTGGGGACAAGAAAAAAGCAGCGTCCTTGACTGGTCAGTCCTGATGCTAGACCGGCTCTTGCGCCTCACGGCTGAAGACGCTGCGGTCAAGGGGCTTGTAACGGACGACACGGGGGCCATGCGTCTTCGTCTCGCTCACGGTGAACTTCGCGGCTCTCTCGATGTCGTTGATGATCATGCGGGGATGGGTCTCCCCATCACTCCAGACCTCCAGAGCGCCGTGATAGCCTTGCTCGGTCAAGGAGCGGCAAGCGTCATGGGAGGGGTTGTAGGTCTTCGGGATGATCGTGTCACCTTCGAATGAGACTGAATAGGGTTGGCCTCTGCGGTCCAACTTCAGGGGATGGATGGTTATCTTGTGGCGGCTGGTGGTGGTCATGGATGTTCCTTGCGAGGCTGGAGGTGTCACGCTCTAGTCGGTTCTGTTCTGTCGCTGCCGTGGATGTGGATGTGGATGGTGGATAGGCTTCACCAGGACGAAAAAAAGCCCGACGCCCTGTCACGAAGACAAGGGGCCGGGGTCGATCAGGACTGGACAGAGAAGGGAGAGTGTCATCCACGAACATTCTCGACAGTCGAGTGCCCAATAGGGCGATGTTCATGGGGAGGTTAAGGTTACCTTCAGGGGATCGTTAAGGAGACTTGATGTTGAGATAAGACTTCATCATCAACAACATCAGACATCATCAACCACATAAAGATACATCGGAGAGTAACCCTGTTTTCATCAGTCATCCTCTCCTTCGCCTTTATCCCCCTATCCGTATGGTAGGGGTAATCTCCCTTGGTCTTCACGCGACGATGCCAATGCGTCGTGCCGTTTCATCAAGCCGCGCTATTCGTACAGCTTACGCATCGACCAGCCCAGCTTGCTGATCATGGATGGCGTAAGCACAATGCCAGAGCGGTTGGCCCAGACTTCCATTGTCGCGGCCGCGTTGGAGACACGGACGGTGCCGGTGATGGTGGACACCGGGGAGATGAGAAACTCGCTGTTGGGGCGAGACGGGGAAGAAGGTGGCTATTCAACAGTCAGACCAAAAGCCTTCTTCATCACCCGCGTCAGCACCTTCAGCTTTGCGTAGCTTCCCCCATAGTGCCGCTCACCAGTGCCGGGGTTCAGGTGCCCCATGATCGCGTTCTTGTCGATGGCTGATGCTTCGGCCAACGATAGCCTATCAGCCATGCCGTGACGCAAGGAATGAACCGTGTGCTTAGGCTCGCCTGTCACTTCCCGAATACGCTTCATCAGGACCGCTGAGGCTGTCGTCGGGCCGGTGGGCTTGATGTATCGGGCGAAGACGTAAGTCCCCTGTCCCGCCATCGTCAGGGCTTCCTTCGCAGCCGCCAAGGCATCACCCACAAGCGGCACGTCTCGGGTTGATGATTCGGTCTTCAGGCGTCGTTCTGGATGAGCCACGACCTTGAGATGCGGAAAGTCACCGTCCACAATAATGTCCTGAACGCGAATGCCTGTGACCTCGGCAATACGGGCACCCGTCCCGTCCAGTAGCCGCCAGAGCAACTGAACGTCCTTCTTGGCCTTGCTCAGGATGATGGCCGTGATCCTGTCTTTGATCTCATCAGGAATGGGATGGCGGCTTTCCGATGCGGCCTCGACGCTCTTGGGCAGTTCCAGCTTGCTGAACGGGTTGGTGAAACTGGCTTCCGCTTCAGTGATGTAGCAGGTGATCATCCCCTTGAGTGTGTTGAGTTCACGCTTCACGGAGGCTGGCTTGAGACCAGCAGCGATGTAGTGATCTCTGACCTTCTTGGCCGTCTCCCTTGTCCATCGGTCCAAGGTAGGCACGGGGTCAAGGGCGGCGTTCACAGCCTCGATGATACGCTCCACGCGCCTGAGTTTCTTCCTGAACTCGAAGTCTGTCCCGTCCAGTTTCTCGGCCACATAGACCCGCTTGGCATCCTCCAGTGTCGGGGCAGGCTTGGCGGGCGCGGCACCCATCAGGGCCTGAACCTTGAGAATATCGTCGGGGTTGGTGATCAGCGGGTATCCCGTCTCACGGTCTTCGGGGTATCGGGCTGCGATTCCGTCCGCTATCATCTCGCGCTGAAAGGCTTCATCCTCACTTTGAGGGCGGGCCTCCGGGTTCTCAATCCCCAAGGCCCTGATCTCGTCTATCAGTTCCTCGTACCGCTCCAGCCGCGTCCTATCGTTCGAGGATTGCTTCCGCTTCTCCCTCGCGAGCGCCTTGCTGGCGATCTCCAGTTCTCTCTCGAATGCTGCATGGATTGCCGGATAACGCTTCAGGGCTTCCGGTTTCGACTGGCCGAGCGAAGCGATCAACTCGCTCTTGCCGATGAGCGGCTTCAGTTCTGAGGGCACCCTGCGCCGGTAGCGATAGATGCCGCGTTCACCTTTCGGTTCCTGAACGTACTGCAATGCAAGTCCCATGCGTACCCTTCCATGTACCCGCGTGTGTACCCGATGTGTCGCTAAGGCAATGGAAACGTTGATTATATTCGGCTTTCCGAAGTGGAATGGCGCACCCGACAGGATTCGAACCTGTGACCTTTGGAATCGGAATCCAACACTCTATCCAGCTGAGCTACGGGTGCATGCCGCAGGAACGATGGCTCGTCCCGTCCGATGGAGGGTTCTTAGCCTAGGAACGGATCGGCTTCAATCGGCAAAATGCGAAAATCCAGAGCCATGTTCGACGGCGAGGGGACTGTAGCCGAAATGCAAAACGCCGCGCCTGGCGGACGCGGCGAATTTCTTCGGGTGAGGGGCACCTCAAGCCAGTTGCATGGCGCCGGGGCCGGGAATCGCGTTCGGCGGGCATTTTCCAAGGATGATCATGCCGAGCACCTCGTCCTTGGTCACGTCCTGCGTGCGGGCGTGGCCGACGACCTGGCCGTTTTTCATCACTGAAACACGGTCGGCGAGGTCGAAGACGTCGTGGATGTCGTGGCTGATCAGGAAGATGCCGATGCCTTCCCTCTTCAGCTGCTTGATCAGTTCGCCGACTTGCGCCGTCTCCTGGGGGCCAAGCGCTGCGGTCGGCTCGTCCATGATCAAGATGCGGGCGTCGAACAGGATCGCGCGCGCGATCGCCACCGACTGGCGCTGTCCGCCGGAAAGCGCCTTCACCGGTTCCTTGAAGCGCTGGAAGTTCGGGTTCAGGCGCCCCATCACCTCGCGGGCCTTGGCTTCCATCGCCACGTCGTCGAGCGTGCCCCATGGCGTGCGCAGTTCGCGGCCGAGATAGAGGTTGGCGGCGGCGTCGACATTGTCGGCGACGGCGAGCGTCTGGTAGATCGTCTCGATGCCGAACTTCTTGGCGTCGCGCGGGTTGTTGATCTCGGCCGTCTCGCCGTTGATCAGGATCTCGCCGGCATCGCGCCGATAGGCGCCCGAGAGGATCTTGATCAGCGTCGACTTGCCGGCGCCGTTGTGACCGAGCAAGGCCACGACTTCGCCCGGATAGAGATCGAGCGAGGCGTTGTCGACGGCGTGGATGCCGCCGAAGGAGATGGAAATGTTCTTCATTTCCACGAGCGGAGTGCGTTGTTCTGACATTGGTCGAACTCCTTCTTACTTGGCACGCGCGCGATAGATCGTGTCGAGCCAGACGGCGACGACGAGGACCACACCGACAACGATGCGCTGGAACGGGGAATCGATGCCCAGCAGCACCATGCCCGATTGCAGGGATTGCATGACGAGGGCGCCGATCATCGCGCCGGCAATCGTGCCGACGCCGCCGGCGAGCGACGTGCCGCCGATGACCGCGGCCGCAATTGTATAGAGCTCGTCGAGTTCGCCTTGCGCGTTGGTGGCGGCGTTGAGGCGTGCGGTCGAGATTGCGGCGGCGATGGCGCAGAGCATGCCCATCAGCATGAAGATCTTGACCGTGATCCAGCGCGTCTTGATGCCTGCAAGTTCGGCTGCTTCCGGATTGCCGCCGATGGCAAAAACATAGCGGCCGAAGCGCAGCCGGGTGGCGATGAAGGTCATGACGATACCGACGGCGATCGCCATCAGCACGGGAATGGCGATGCCGTGCGAAATCTGCAGGCCACCTTCCGGCCAGGCGATGCCGTTCGCGTCGGCATATTTGCGGGCGATGTTCGTCGGCCAGTAGTAGTGATTGGCAACGGCGACGGCGCCGAGCACCAGAAGGCAGCCCAGGATCGACAGGAAATACTCCGCCCAGACAGGGCGCAATGGAAAGCCGAACCGCTTGCGCTGTTTGCGGGAATTGAGGATGGCGCCAACGATGGCGATGCAGGCGAGGATGCCGACGATCCAGCTTGCCGTTGCGCCGATCGAACCTTCGGTGCCGCCGCCCATCAGGCGGAAGGTCGAGTTCATCGGTGCAACCGTCTGCCCGCTTGTGACGAACCAGGTCGCGCCACGCCAGACGAGCAGGCCACCGAGGGTGACGATAAAGGCGGGAACGTTGAGGAAGGCGACGATCGACCCCTGCAATAGGCCGATCGCTGCACCCACGGCAACACCGCAACCGAGCGTGATGATCCAGATCGCCGGATGCTCGAGGCCGAGATATTGCGGCAGGATCTTCGCCTGCATGACGCCCATGATCATACCGCAGAAGCCGAGCACCGAGCCGACCGAAAGGTCGATATTGCGGGTGACGATGATGAGCACCATGCCGGTCGCCATCACGGCGATGGACGAGGTCTGGACAGTCAGGTTCCAGAGGTTGCGCGGCGTCAGGAACAGCCCGCCCGTGAGGAACTGGAAGCCAAGCCAGATGATAGCGAGCGCGCCGACCATGCCGAGTAGGCGCGTATCGATTTCAGTGGCGCGAAAGAACCGCCTTATAGGATGCTCGTCCGCATTCCGGGCGCGATTTGCCTGGGTAGCATGTGTGATGTCGGCCATGGCGTGCCTTCCCCCACTGTCTTGTTGATTTCGCCGCGTTATTCACCTCGGTTGCCCGGCAGTGCATGCGGCAAGTCTGTTTGATGACGAGAGCAGATGAAGCTTGGCGGAACCAGATTTGAGGATGCTGGCATTGTCCGCGCGCAGCCCACCTTGTGCAAGCGCCGCAACGGAGCCGTTGCGGCGCTTGATGAGGCTCGAGATCAACGCTCGTCGGGTTCCTTACTTGCAGGCTGTAACGTCGCCGTTGACGCCCTGGCAGGCTTCGTCCTTGGAGATCCAGCCCGCATCGATGACGACGTTCAGGTTGTCCTTGGTGATCGGAAGCGGAGCAAGGAAGACCGACTGCATGGCGACGCCCTTCGGGCCACCGGAGAAGCTGGTCACGCCGGCGATTTCTTCCATCTTCTTGCCGCCGGCGAGTTCGGCTGCGATCTCCGCAGCGCGCTTGCCGAGTTCGCGCGAGTCCTTCCAGACCGACACCGTCTGGGTGCCAAGCGCGACGCGGTTTAGGGCAGCCTTGTCGGCGTCCTGGCCGGAGACCGGCACCGAGCCGGCGAGGCCCTGGGCGTCGAGGGCTGCGACTGCGCCGCCGGCCGTGCCGTCGTTTGAGGCGACGACTGCGTCGACCTTGTTGTCGCTCGCCGTCAGGAACTGTTCCATGTTCTTCTGGGCAATCTCAGGCTTCCAGCCGTCGGTGTAGGCTTCGCCGACGTTCTTGACCTTGCCGGCGTCGATCGCTTCCTTCAGCACTTCCATCTGTCCGGAGAAGAGGAAGTCAGCGTTCGGATCGGCCGAGTTGCCCTTGATGAAGACGTAGTTGCCTTCCGGCTTGACCTTGAACACTTCGCGGGCCTGCATGCGGCCGACTTCCTTGTTGTCGAAGGTGATGTAGAAGGCGGCCGGGTTCTCGATCAGGCGGTCATAGCCGACGACCGGAATGCCTTCGGCGGCGGCCTTTTCGATGGCCGGACCGATCGCGTCGGAGTCCTGCGCCAGAACGATCAGGGCGTTGGCGCCCTGGGCGATCAGGGATTCGATATCGGTTAGCTGCTTGGCGGCGGACGACTGGGCGTCAGCGGAAATGTACTTGTCGCCGGAAGCTTCGAGTGCTGCCTTGATGGCAGCTTCGTCGGTTTTCCAGCGCTCTTCCTGGAAGTTCGACCAGGAAACGCCGACGACGAGATCCTTTGCCTGAACTGCGGAATGCAGCGATACGATGACGGCAACACCGGCCATCAGCTTCAAAACGGATTTCATATTGTCCTCCCATGTGGATGCCAGTCGCCCGGGCGAACCTCCCGCCACCGTCGACGACCAGCCACGAAGCACTGCCGCAAATCCTTGCCCTCAAGCTCTCCGGGGATTTTTCTCGACAGTCGAGAAAATAAATGTCAGAAGTTTTTTGGGCTGTCAACAAGGGGGCGGAGGACTTGTAGAAGGCCGCGACTGGTGCTTTGGGAGGAGCATTCGTTGGAATCGCGCAAAGAGATCGGAGCCAATTCATGCTGACGCGATCGAGCACCGAACTGGTGCGTCAGCAGAACAGCGCGCTTGTGCTTTCGAGCCTGCGCCGCCAGGGCGCGATGTCCCACACCGAGCTGTCGGCCCAGACGGGCCTTGCGTCTGCGACCGTCTCCGCGATTACCCATGAACTCGAGCGTGCGCGGATCATCGAGAAGTGCGAGCAGCAAAGTGCAGGCGGCCGCGGGCGGCCGCGGGTACTTTTCAGCCAAAAGCGCGACTGTGGATATCTCATCACCGTGCGCATCTCCTCGGATGTCGTCCAGTACTCGCTCGCCGACTACGGCGGCACGCTGATCGACCGGTTCGAGGAGCCCCGCCAGCATGCCGATCCGTCAACCGCGCGATTCGTCCAGACGCTGCGGGAGGGGTTGAGCAAAGTGGCGCAGCGCTCCGGCCTCGACCGATCTCGCGTGCTGGTGATTTCCATCAGCAGCAAGGGAATCGTGGATCCGTTGAGCGCCCGCCTAGTCTGGTCGCCGGTCTTCGGTCTCGATCCGATCGACTTCGCCGAAGTGTTGGTGGGGGACTGGCAGGCAACTGTTACGCTCAGCAACGAAACGCTGCTCGTCGCTCAAGCGCTCGGGCTGCGGGAGGAAAAGGCTACCGGTTCTGCCCGATCACTGGCCGCTCTTTCGCTCGGACACAGTGTCGGGCTCGGGATCGCGCGGCGTGACGGGGCAGGGGAGTTGCAGATCTCCGCCCCCAACTTCGGGCATATGCTGCACGCAGCGGACGGCAAGCTCTGTCGCTGCGGCTCGCATGGCTGCATCGAAGCCTCGGCCGGCTTCTACGGCATATTGCGCACGGCCTTCGAAGTGCCGCCTGATACGATCCCGGCGAAGTTCGTGCCGCTGGCCGAAATGGATAAGATCGCTCTTCGCGCGCGCCAGGGACATCGCATGTCGGAGTACGCTTTCCGTCAGGCGGGACTGGCGCTTGGCCAGGGCCTGTCGCGCGTGTTCAGCCTCTATGAAAGCATGCCAATCGTCATGACCGGTCCGGGAACGCGTTTCATGGATTTGTTGTCGCGCGGCATCGAGGAGGGGTTGAAGCAGTCGCAGCAAACGCGCCTGCAGGGGATGCCGTCGATTTCAATCGTGTCCGAGGAGGCGACGCTCGTCTTCGAGGGGCATATCAACCGGGCGCTTTCTCAGATCGACCGCACATTGGCGGCCGAGCGGCTCAGCGGGGATGGTTCTTAGCGCTTCAGCTGGCCCGCCTGCCAAAAAATGACCGTGCAAAAAAATGACCGGGCGAGACGCCCGGCCAGTTGCTGGGAGGAAGCTGTCGTCAGCCGATCGAGATCTGCCGCTTTTCCTTCACGGATTTGAGTGCGGCGTCGGCGATTTCCAAAGCGGCCAGACCGTCTGCGCCGGAAGGCGAAAGCGGAGCACTCTTCTCGACCGAGGCGATGAAGCTCGCGATCTCGTTGGCGTAGGCTTCAGTATAGCGGGTCATGAAGAAGTCGTGCAACGGCGGACGGGTATAGCCTTCGCCGTTGGCCACCTCGATGGACACCGGCCGTTGGTTCTCGGCCGAGACCATGCCCTTGGAGCCATGCACTTCGATGCGCTGGTCGTAGCCATAGGTGGCGCGGCGGGAATTGGAGATGATCGCCTGCTTGCCGGAAGCGGTCTGCAGGATCACGGACACGCTGTCATAGTCGCCCGCTTCACCAATGGCCTTGTCCACCAGGACTGCGGCGGTGGCGGAGACCGAGACCGGGTCCTCGCCGAGCAGGAAGCGCGCCATGTCGAAGTCATGGATCGTCATGTCGCGGAAGATGCCGCCGGAGCGCATGATGTAGTCGACCGGCGGAGCACCCGGATCACGCGAGGTGATCGTGACCATCTCGACCTCGCCGATCCGGCCCTCGTCGATCGCCTTGCGCACTGCCATGAAATGCGGGTCGAAGCGGCGGTTGAAGCCGACCATGAGCTTCCCCTTCGTCTCGCCCAGGATCTTGATGCAGGCGCGCACGCGATCGACGTCGAGGTCAACCGGCTTTTCGCAGAAGATCGCCTTTCCGGCGCGCGAAAAACGCTCGATCAGGTCGGCGTGCGTATCCGTCGGCGTGCAGATGACGACGGCGTCGATGTCCTTGGCGACCTCGATCTGCTCGATCGTGCGGACGTTGCAGCCGTACTGGCTGGCGATCGCTTCGGCAGCGGCGGGAAGGGCATCGGCAACGGCAATGAGGACGGCGTCGGGATTGCCCGTCACTGCCTTGGCGTGAACCTTGCCGATGCGGCCTGCGCCGAGAAGACCAAACCTGACAGTCATGTTCCTTACTCTCAATTAGCCGGCCAAAGCGCCGGGCGAGGGGCGGGGAGCGCGCCTACCCGCATTGCGCCCGCGCCGCCGCGGGTGTGAAACGGAACGCGGTTACCGCATTTACAAATGAGCGGAATGCGTAGACCGAATTTGATTTTTGTTGGAATTTTTATTCCATTTGACGGCTCGGCCGTCAAGCGAATTCATGTGGCGCTCGTCCCGGTCGCAGCCGTTTCCTTTCGCTGAAAAACGCCTTAAGAACATGTCGGCCAGAGGAGAGCTGCCCCGTGAAATTCATCGACCCAGACCATCCGTTCTATCGCCCGCTTTGGGTACGGTTGCTGCTGGTCGGTCTGTGTGCCGCCTGGACGGCGATCGAATACTACAACGGCCAGCAGACATGGGGGCTGATCTTTCTCGTCGTCACCGCCTATGCCTTCGCGCAGCTTCTGCTGTTCTACAAGCCCTCTGCTCCTGCCGAGAAGGCACCGGAAGAAGACGGCCAGAAGTAACCTAGCCCTTTAGCCCGAGCGCTTCTTCCGCTTGCATCCGCCGCAGCGTCTCGTCGAGCAGCATGTTGGCGATCATCATCCGGCGTGTCGCGTTGGATCTCAATTCCGCCGGAACACCGTCGGGATGATTGATGCGGGCAAACGCGCGCCGGAGCGCCAAGAGTTGGGCGCGAGTTTCCTTACCAGTCAGCCCGAGATCGGCGGCCACTTCCTCCGGTGCGGTTCGCAGGAGGTGTGACGGAGTGGCGGGGGGAGCGGCAGGCGCTGGATCGCGCTCTTCCTGTGCGCCGTCGCCAAAGATATCGCGGTAAGCCGCAGCAGCGTAAGCCGCTGAGCTCGAACCCATGCCGTCGCCGAATATGGTGAAGGGCGCCGACGGGTTCCGGTGGATTCCGGACAGGCGCTCCCCATTGTCCGATGGCGTGCCGGCCTCTTCCGCCTCCGCCCGCAGGCGTTCCAGCACGCTTTCAAAGACACTCTTGCCGAACACAGTTCCTCCTCAACGGTCAGCGCGGTCGGGAAAGAGCATCCGGGCGCGCTGCAGAATCAGATCATAGAACAGCTTTGCGCTTGGCGGCAGCGCCCGGCCTTTCACCGAGATGAGACTGTACGGCTTGATGTCGATGTCGAAGTCGGTGTTCAGGATGCGCACCTCACTTGGCCCGCCACCGTTTTCCGTGACGAATTCGGCCATGTCGCGGGCGATCGGCGCGATCGCGTTGGAGGAGCAGACGAGTGCAACCGTCAGCAGCAGGGAGGCTGTGTTGACGACCGTCGTCGGCAGCGGCACGTCGCCGGCGATGAACAACTCCTCGACGCGGCGACGCAGGAGCGTGCCGGGTGGCTGGAACACCCAGTCATATGATGGCAGGTCTGAAAGCGACACGACCGGCTTTTCTGCCAGCGGATGACCGCGGCGGGTGATCAGGCAGGCCTTCTCGATGCCGATTTCCTGGACATTGAATAGACGCGGATCGAGGTCGTCGGGCACGCGGGCGATGATGAAGTCATGCTTGGCTGACAGGAGTTCGCGGGCGAGCACATTGCTCGTCTCGATGCGGACATTGACCTCGATGCCCGGGTAGGCGGCGCTGACCTGCTGGATGGCGGGCACGGCGAGGCTGATCGCCGGTGCCGTTACGGTGCCAAGAAACACTGTTCCCCCGGCGCCGGATTTCAGCGCGGTGATCTCCCGGTCGACCTCGTGCAGCTCGAGCAGGATGGTTCGCGCGCGACGCGCGAAGGCCCGGCCGAATTGCGTCAGTTCCACCCCGCGCGAAGCGCGTTCGCAAAGCTGTGCCTTCAGTATTCCCTCCATTTCGGTCAGCATCCGCGAGGCCGCCGGCTGGGAGATGTTGAGCGCTGCGGCAGCAGCGCTGATCTGCTTGTGGTCGTCGATCGCCACGATCATGCGCAGATGATTGAGCTTCAGGCCGGAGCGGAGAAGTCCGAGGCCAAGCTGCTCTTCGCTCGGTTTTTCCGGCAACGGCGTGTCGATGAATTCGATGTCATGCACTTGGAACGCGAGCCTTCCATAAAAATCATATCATTTGGTTTGTTTATACCATTTCAGGTATGCCAATAGAAGTTTATTGTATTTGACAGTTATGGCAATTCGGTGGATTTTGCCTCCAGGTGCGCTCGTGCCCAAGGGAGTGTGAGGCCGGGAGGGGTTATTCCTTTTCCTCCGTTGGAGACCGTCGTCTGCGACAGCGGGCAACGAAGCACTGATCGCGGTCTGGACGCATGGTCGGGCCGGGCAATTTAGGGAGAGACTTGCCAATGAAATTGATCACCTCGCTTCTCGCCGCTGCTGCCATCAGCGTGGCGTCCTTCGCCATGCCCGCCTTCGCGCAGGACAAGGGCACTGTCGGTATCTCGATGCCGACCAAGACGTCGACCCGCTGGATTTCCGACGGCGAGACCATGGAAAAGCTGTTCAAGGAAGCCGGCTACACCCCGGACCTGCAGTTTGCTGACGACGACATTCCGAACCAGTTGGCCCAGATCGAGAATATGGTCACCAAGGGCGCCAAGGTCCTGGTCATCGGCGCCATCGACGGCACGACGCTTTCCGACATCCTTGCCAAGGCACATGACGCCGGCGTCAAGGTCATCGCCTACGACCGCCTGATCCGCGACTCGGGCAATGTCGACTACTACTCCACCTTCGACAACTTCCAGGTCGGTGTCCTGCAGGCAACCAGCCTCGTCGACGGCCTGAAGGCGAAGTTCGGGGACGTCAAGCCGTGGAACGTCGAGCTCTTCGGCGGTTCGCCGGACGACAACAACGCCTTCTTCTTCTATGACGGCGCCATGTCGGTTCTGCAGCCGCTCATCGACAGCGGCGACATCGTCGTCAAGTCCGGCCAGCAGGGCATGGATCAGGTCGGGACGCTGCGTTGGGATGGTGCGGTTGCCCAGGCCCGCATGGAAAACCTGCTGTCCTCGACCTACACTGATGCACAGGTCAACGGCGTGCTTTCGCCCTATGACGGTCTCTCGATCGGTATCCTTTCGGCGCTGAAGGGCGTCGGCTACGGCTCGGGCGATCAGAAGATGCCGGTCGTGACCGGCCAGGACGCGGAGCTGCCGTCGGTCAAGTCGATCCTCGCGGACGAACAGTACTCGACCGTCTTCAAGGACACCCGCGAACTCGCCAAGGTCACTGTCGGCATGGTCAACGCCCTCATGGACGGCAAGGAGCCGGAAGTGAACGACACCAAGACCTATGACAACGGCGTCAAGGTCGTGCCGTCCTACCTGCTGAAGCCGGTTGCCGCCGACAAGTCCAACGTCAAGGACATCCTGGTCAGCTCCGGCTACTACACGGAAGACCAGATCAACAACTGATCGGACTGCTCAATCGGGGTCCGCGATCCGTTGCGGGCCCCTGTTTTCTGCACGAGGAAGCCTGTAGGCTCGCCGTCACTGGCCAAACCCCTCGCCGACTGCCGCTGGAATTGCCTGACCATGGACAACATCATCCTTGAAATGCGGAGCATCACCAAGACGTTTCCCGGCGTTAAGGCGCTCGACGACGTGAGCTTCAAGGTCCGTGAGGGCGAAATACACGCGCTCGTCGGAGAAAATGGCGCCGGCAAGTCGACGCTGATGAAGGTGTTGAGCGGTGTCTATCCGGCCGGTACCTACGACGGCGACATCCACTATGACGGCGAGGTCCGCCGCTTTTCGACGATCTCCGACAGCGAGCACCTTGGCATCATCATCATCCACCAGGAGCTGGCGCTGGTGCCGCTTCTGTCGATTGCCGAGAACATCTTCCTCGGTAACGAGATTTCCAACAGGGGTGTGATCCACTGGCCGCAGACCTTTGCCCGGACCAAGGAACTGCTGAACAAGGTCGGCCTCAATGAGTCGCCCTCCACGCTGATCACCGACATCGGCGTTGGCAAGCAGCAACTCGTCGAGATCGCCAAGGCACTGTCGAAGAGAGTGAGGCTCCTGATCCTCGACGAGCCGACTGCATCCCTGAATGAGACTGACTCCGATGCGCTCCTGAAACTTTTGATGGAGTTCCGCAGGCAGGGCATGACCTCGATCATCATCTCGCACAAGCTGAACGAGATCAAAAAGGTCGCCGACAAGATCACCATCCTGCGCGATGGCGGCACGGTCGAGACGCTCGATTGCCACAAGGAAGACATCAGCGAGGACCGTATCATCAAGGGCATGGTCGGCCGCGACATGGAGGACCGCTATCCTTCGCGTGAGCCTGATATTGGCGAGACGCTACTGGAGGTGAAGAACTGGAACGTCTTCCACCAGCAGCACCGCGATCGCCAGTTCCTGCACGACGTCAATTTCAATGTCCGCGCCGGCGAAGTCGTCGGCATCGCCGGGCTGATGGGGGCAGGGCGCACCGAGACGGCGATGAGCATCTTCGGCAAGTCCTGGGGCCACAGGATCACCGGCGAAGTGACGATGCGCGGCAAGCCGGTCGACGTCAGCACGATCCCGAAGGCGATCGACGCAGGGCTCGCCTACGTCACCGAGGACCGCAAGCATCTCGGTCTCGTTCTGATCAACAACATCAAGCAAAATACGACGCTTTCGAACCTCGAGGCCGTGTCGAAGAACGGCATCATCGACGACCACAAGGAAACGAAGGTCGCCACCGATTTCCGCTCGAAGCTGCGCATCCGTTCGCACTCGATCTATCAGGAGACCGTCAACCTTTCCGGCGGCAACCAGCAGAAGGTCGTGCTGTCGAAATGGCTGTTCACCAATCCTGAAGTGCTGATCCTCGACGAGCCGACGCGCGGCATCGATGTCGGCGCGAAGTTTGAAATCTACACTATCATCAACCAGCTTGCAGCCGAGGGCAAAGGCATCCTGATGATCTCTTCGGAGATGCCCGAACTGCTTGGAACCTGCGATCGCATCTATGTCATGAACGAGGGACGCATCGTCGCGGAGCTTTCCAAGGAGGAAGCAAGCCAGGAATCCATCATGCGCGCCATCATGCGCTCCGGGGAGAAACACTAATGGTCGCCGATACCAGCGCACTCACCACCAAACCGTCCATCGGGGACTATCTAAAGAACAACATCCGCGAGTACGGTCTGTTGATTGCCCTTGTGGTGATCATGCTGCTCTTCCAGATTTTAACCGGCGGCGTGTTGTTCAAACCCGTGAACCTTACCAACCTGGTGCTGCAGAACTCGTTCATCGTCATCATGGCGCTGGGCATGTTGCTGATCATCGTGGCCGGTCATATCGACCTTTCCGTCGGCTCGATCGTCGCCTTTATCGGCGGTATCTCGGCGATGATGCTTGCCAAGTGGGGCTGGCATTTCGCTCTCGTCGTGCCGTTGTGCCTGATCATAGCGGCGGCGATGGGAGCAGCACAGGGCTATTGGGTCGCCTACCAGAAAATTCCTGCTTTCATCGTCACGCTCGCCGGTATGCTGGTGTATCGCGGTCTTACCTATCTCGTGCTTCAGGGGCGTCCGATTGGTCCATTCCCGAAGGACTTCCAGATGCTTTCGACGGGCTTCTTGCCTGATTTTCTTGGCTTCCTCGGGCCGATTTCGTTCAGCACACCGTGGATCCAGTTCCAACAATTCCTGATCGATCCACGCACTTGGCAGGTCAACTGGCCGGAGCCGCAGTTTGTGATGGCGACTTGGACAGTCAACAATGTCTTTGCCCTTGCTATCGTACTGCTGGCGGTAGGCCTCATGATCTATCGTGGCTTCCGGGCCCGCCGGTTGAACGAGCTGCATCATACCGAGAACGAGCCGTTCGGCTTCTTCCTTGCGCAAATGATTATCACGAGCGTCGTCGCCATCGCGCTCGGCTTCCAGCTTGCGAGCTATCGCGGCCTGCCGAACGTCCTCGTGCTGATGGCCCTCCTGATCGTCCTCTATAGCTTTCTCACCACGCGTTCGACGATTGGCCGCCGCATCTACGCGATGGGCGGCAACGAGAAAGCGGCGAAGCTTTCGGGCATCGATACGGAACGGCTGACCTTCTACACCTTCGTCAACATGGGTGCCCTTGCTGGCCTCGCCGGCATGATTATCGCTGCACGGCTCAACTCGGCTACGCCGAAGGCCGGCCTGGGCATAGAACTCGACGTGATCGCGGCCTGTTTTATCGGCGGAGCGTCGGCCTCCGGTGGCGTCGGTAAGATCACCGGCGCGGTGATCGGCGCATTCATCATGGGTGTCATGAACAACGGCATGTCGATCATGGGACTTGGCATCGACTACCAGCAGCTTATCAAGGGGCTCGTGCTCCTCGCAGCTGTGTTCTTCGACGTCTACAACAAGAACAAGGGCTGACCGGCTTTCTGTCGGTCTGCCCGGGCACGTCATCCACGATTGGGCCGCGCGGCGGTCGGACGGCGCGGCCCGGACCGCGTCCATGGCAGAGCATTGCCGACAGGCGCTCGCCGAAATGCAAGGAAGTGAAACATGCTGGTATCGCAGTTGAAGAATGCCGATGGCTCGATCACCGTCGTCGTGCGCGAGGAGGGGGAGGCAGCTCGCGCGGTCAAGGGCGCTGCGAGCCTTCACGCGCTTGCCATGGAAGCAGCCGACGGCGGCAAGAGCCTCAAGGCTGTCATCGAGGCGCATGGCTTCGGGGACACTGTTGACCTCGAGAAGGCCTATGCCGAAGGTCGCCTGCTGTCGCCGATCACCCATCCCGATCCGGCCCACCTGCACTTGACCGGCACGGGCCTGACCCATCTGGGCTCGGCCGCCACGCGCGACGCCATGCACAAGAAGACCAGCGAAGCGGCAGCGGAAACGCTCACCGACTCGATGAAGATGTTCAAGATGGGGCTTGAAGGCGGAAAGCCGAAGCCTGGTGAGAAGGGCGTGCAGCCCGAGTGGTTCTACAAGGGTAACGGCACGCAGGCAGTTGCGCCGGGTGCGGCCCTGACCTCGCCCTCCTTTGCCGAGGACGGTGGCGAGGAGCCGGAAATGGCTGGCATCTACGTGATTTCCTCCGAGGGTATCCCGTTCCGCATCGGCTTTGCCGTGGCCAACGAATTCTCCGACCACGTGACCGAACGGGTCAACTATCTCTGGCTTGCCCATTCGAAACTGCGTCAGGCGAGCTTCGGCCCGGAGATTCGCGTCGGCAACGCGCCAGAGGACATCCGTGGCACTTCGCGCATTCTGCGCGACGGCAAGGTGCTGTGGGAAAAGCCGTTCCTGTCGGGAGAGGCGAACATGTCGCACACCTTCGCAAACCTCGAATACCACCACTTCAAGTACGGCCTGTTTCGCCAGCCGGGTGAGGTTCACGTGCATATGTTCGGCACGGCGACGCTCTCGTTCGGCGAAGGCATTCGCACGCAGGAAGGCGATGTCTTCGAGATTGGCGCCGACGGCTTTGGCCTGCCGCTACGCAACCCCTTGGCAATTGCCAAGGAAGAGACGATCGAAATTCGGCAGTTGTAATGCGCGTGGGCTGTGGAGTGCGGCCCGAAATGTGACAGGAGGGCAATGCCCATGACCATCCACCAGAACCTGATCGCCGGCGAATGGGTCGGCACGGACGCGGTGAAGAACATCAACCCGTCGAACACCAACGACGTGGTGGGCGAATATGCCCGTGCTTCCGCTGATGATGCGAAGGCGGCGATTGCGGCTGCCAAGGCTGCATTTCCGGCCTGGTCGCGCTCCGGTATCTTGGAGCGCCACGCGATCCTGAAAAAGACCGCCGACGAGATTCTGGCGCGCAAGGACGAACTTGGAACGCTGCTCGCGCGGGAAGAGGGCAAGACGCTGCCGGAAGCAATCGGCGAGACGATCCGCGCCGGCCAGATCTTCGAGTTCTTCGCTGGTGAATGTCTGCGCCTTGCCGGCGAAGTGCTGCCGTCGGTGCGTCCGAACATCGGCGTCGAGATCACGCGCGAACCGGTCGGGGTCGTTGGCATCATCACGCCCTGGAATTTCCCGATCGCCATTCCCGCCTGGAAGATTGCGCCGGCCCTTTGCTACGGCAACACCGTCGTCTTCAAGCCGGCGGATCTGGTGCCGGGCTGCGCCTGGGCGATCGTCGACATTCTCCACCGGGCCGGCCTGCCCAAGGGGGTGCTGAACCTCGTCATGGGCAAGGGCTCGGTCGTCGGGCAGGCAATGCTCGACAGCCCGGACGTGCACGCGATTACCTTCACCGGCTCGACGGGGACGGGAAAACGCGTGGCAGCCGCATCCATCGAGCATAATCGCAAGTTCCAGCTGGAGATGGGCGGCAAGAACCCGTTCGTCGTGCTCGACGATGCCGATCTTACCGTGGCCGTCGAGGCCGCCGCCAATTCCGGCTTCTTCTCCACCGGCCAGCGCTGTACCGCCTCGTCGCGCCTGATCGTCACGGAGGGCATCCACGACAAGTTCGTGGCGGCGTTGACGGCAAAGCTGAAGACACTGGTCGTCGACGACGCGCTCAAGACCGGCACGCATATCGGTCCGGTCGTCGACGGAACGCAGCTGAAGCAGGACACCGACTATATCGAGATCGGCAAGGGAGAGGGCGCGAAGCTCGCCTTTGGCGGTGATCTCTTGAAGCGCGACAATCCGGGCTTCTACCTGCAGCCGGCTCTCTTCACCGAGGCCACGAACGAGATGCGCATCAGCCGCGAGGAGATCTTCGGTCCGGTGGTTTCCGTCATCCGGGTCAGGAATTACGAGGAGGCGCTGGCCACCGCCAATGACACGCCGTTCGGTCTCTCCTCCGGCATTGCCACGACCAGCCTGAAGCATGCGACCCACTTCAAGCGCAATTCCGAGGCGGGGATGGTGATGGTGAACCTGCCGACGGCGGGCGTCGACTTCCACGTGCCTTTCGGCGGCCGCAAGGGTTCCTCCTACGGCCCGCGCGAGCAGGGCAAGTATGCCAACGAGTTCTACACCACGGTCAAGACCGCCTACACGCTGGCATGACCAAAGTGCCCCGGCACTGGCGTCGGGGCACCTTTCTCAAGGACGAGTGAAATGAAGAAGAAAGCGGAATGGCCGCGTAGGCTGAGATCACAGGAATGGTTCGGCGGCACGAGCCGGGATGTGATCTATCACCGCGGCTGGCTGAAGAACCAGGGGTATCCTCACGATCTGTTCGACGGGCGCCCGGTGATCGGCATCCTCAACACCTGGTCGGATCTGACGCCGTGCAACGGCCATCTGGGCGAGCTCGTCGAGAAGGTGAAGGCGGGTGTTTGGGAGGCCGGCGGCTTCCCCGTCGAGGTGCCGGTGTTTTCCGCCTCCGAAAACACCTTCCGCCCGACCGCGATGATGTTCCGCAATCTTGCCGCGCTGGCGGTGGAGGAGGCGATCCGCGGCCAGCCCATCGACGGCTGCGTGCTGATGGTCGGCTGCGACAAGACCACGCCGTCGCTGATCATGGGCGCTGCCTCCTGCGACCTGCCTTCGATCGTCGTCACCGGCGGGCCGATGCTGAACGGCTATTTCCGCGGTGAGCGCGTCGGCTCGGGCACGCATCTGTGGAAGTTCTCCGAAATGGTGAAGGCCGGCGAGATGACGCAGGCCGAGTTCCTCGAGGCGGAGGCCTCGATGAGCCGTTCCTCGGGCACGTGCAACACGATGGGCACCGCCTCCACCATGGCCTCCATGGCCGAGGCGCTGGGCATGGCGCTTTCCGGAAACGCCGCTATTCCCGCGGTCGATTCCCGGCGCAAGGTTATGGCGCAGCTCACCGGCCGGCGGATCGTGCAGATGGTCAAGGACGACCTGAAGCCCTCCGACGTCATGACGAAGCAGGCCTTCGAGAACGCCATCCGCACCAACGCGGCGATCGGCGGATCGACTAACGCCGTCATCCACCTGCTGGCCATGGCCGGCCGCGTCGGCATCGACCTGACGCTTGATGATTGGGACCGCTGCGGCCGCGACGTGCCGACCATCGTCAACCTGATGCCGTCGGGCAAGTACCTGATGGAGGAATTCTTCTATGCCGGTGGCCTGCCGGTGGTGCTGAAGCGCCTCGGCGAAGCAGGCCTTCTGCACAAGGATGCGATCACGGTATCCGGGGAAACCATCTGGGACGAGGTCAAGGACGTCGTCAACTGGAACGAGGATGTCATCCTACCCGCCGAAAAGGCGCTGACCTCTTCGGGCGGCATCGTCGTGCTGCGCGGCAACCTCGCGCCGAAGGGTGCGGTGCTGAAGCCATCGGCCGCTTCGCCGCATCTGATGGTGCATCGGGGCAGGGCGGTCGTGTTCGAGGACATCGACGACTACAAGGCCAGGATTAACGACGACAATCTGGACATCGACGAAACCTGCGTCATGGTCATGAAGAACTGCGGGCCGAAGGGTTATCCAGGCATGGCCGAGGTGGGCAACATGGGGCTGCCGCCCAAGGTGCTGAAGAAGGGCATCACCGATATGGTGCGCATTTCCGACGCCCGCATGTCCGGCACGGCCTACGGCACCGTCGTGCTGCACACCTCACCGGAAGCGGCGGTCGGCGGGCCGCTTGCGGTCGTGAAGAACGGCGACATGATCGAGCTCGACGTACCCAACCGTCGTCTGCATCTCGACATTTCCGAGGAGGAACTGGCGCGGCGGCTCGCCGAATGGAAGCCGAGCCATGAACAGGCGGCTTCCGGCTATGCCTGGCTACACCAGCAGCACGTCGAAGGAGCCGACACTGGCGCCGACCTCGACTTCCTGAAGGGATGCCGCGGCAACGCCGTCGGCAGGGACAGCCACTAGCAGAGTTGCTTTTGAGACCGCAAATCGATGAAAAGGCGGGTGAAGACCCGCCTTTTCTCTGATGGTCGCTGTCACGCTTGCAACGGGAACGCGGGCTTGCCCTCCGGCGTGACATTGACACTTGGGTCCGTGCGCGGCCCGAGTTATGTCTTGCCCGCCCGCGTTGAACCTAAGCATCAGCATTTTTGCTTTGACCGCCGGTAGCGGTGGGGCCTATCGGTCGGTCTGACTGCATCACACTGCCGACCGGAGTCTTCATGTCCCCCGATCGCCTGGCTCCGGCCTTGTTCGTCCTGCTCTGGTCCACGGGGTGGGTGGCGGCCAAGTTCGGTAAGACATACTCGGATCCCCTGACCTTCCTGAGCGTTCGCTATGCGACAGCGGCGGTTTTGTTTGTCGTGCTATGCCAATGCTCTGGCGTTCGCTGGCCGCGTGACCGGTCGACGATAGTCCATGCGATCATTTCCGGCGCGTTTCTGCATGGCTTCTATCTGGCTGCGGTTTGGTGGGCTGTCGGGGCGGGCGTTCCGGCGGCATTGTCCGGCATCATTGCTGCGCTCCAGCCACTCATGACGGCGCTGGCGGCGCCCTATTTCATCGGTGAGAAGCTTTCGCTAGTGCAGAAGGCGGGGCTACTGCTCGGCTTTGGAGGTGTCGCCGTCGCTGTGCTGCCGAAGCTCATCGGTGTGGACCACGGCGAAATTCAGACTGTTGCGCTGGTCATCAACGTATTGGGGATGGTTTCCGTCACCTACGGAACGATCTATCAGAAGCAGCATCTGCATAGCGGCGACATTCGCGCAATCGCCACCCTGCAATACATTGGTGCGCTGGTCGTCACATTTCCGCTCGCCTTTCTGTTTGAGCCGTTGCAGGTTCAATTGTCCTGGGGCTTTGCGGCCGTTCTTGCCTGGTCGGTCCTCGCCAATTCCATGGGCGCGATCCTGTTGCTGCTCTATCTCTTGCGCCGCGGTCAGGTGTCGCGCGCAGCTTCGCTGATCTACCTCGTCCCGCCGTTGGCGGCGTTAGAGGCAGCAATTGCCTTCGGTGAGGAACTGACGGCGCCGATGATCCTCGGAACAGCGATTGTTGTCGTCGGGGTCTATCTCGCCAATCGCAAGGACGCGCGGACAGTACCGGCGGAGTAAACTTCGCCTGCCGCACATATGAAAATGGCGGGCCGGAGCCCGCCATCAGGTCGATTCGGGTTGAACGGCTTACGCCTGCTCGCGCCGCTGGCCGTTCGGCTTGCGCGACTGACCGTTGCGACCGCCGTTGTTCTGGCCGTTGCGGCCGCCGCCGTGGTTGCGGTTGCGCGGGTCGCCATGTTTTTGGGCGGGGCGGCCAGGGGCGTGCCGGTTCGGCGCGCCCTCATTCGCCGTCGCATCCTGCCGGCGTTCCTGCCGCTTTTGCGGACGGTCGGAGAAGCCGCGATCAACGATTTCGCCGTCAGTTCGGCCGGCTGCCGGGCGCTGCCCCTGCGCGCCGCGCGCACCCTGGCCCTGCGGCCGTTGCGGGCGTTGACCGCCGTTGCGCTGGCCGCCATTGCCGCGGCCCTTGCGCGACTTGCCGCCGGGGCCGGCAATGTCGGCTGGCGCCTCACCACTGGCTACGGCAATCGAGATGCCCATCAGCCTCTCGATATCGCGCAGCAGGCGAATGTCGTCTGGCGCGCAAAACGCGATCGCGATACCGTCGCGGCCGTTGCGGGCGGTGCGGCCGATGCGGTGCACATAGGCGTCCGGCACTTCCGGAAGGTCGTAGTTGTAGACGTGGGTGACGCCCGGAATGTCGATGCCGCGGGCGGCAACGTCGGTTGCGACCAGGACGCGGATCTCGCCGTCCCGGAATGCCTTGAGTGCCCGCTCGCGCTGACCCTGGCTCTTGTTGCCGTGGATCGAGGCAGCCTTGAAGCCGACGTGGTCCAGATGCTTCATCAGCTTCTCGGCGCCGTGCTTGGTGCGTGAGAAGATCAGCGACAGGCCGTCCGGGTTATCGGTGAGCGACTGCTTGAGGATCTGGGTCTTCTGGTCCTTGCCGGGAACGAAGTGGACGTACTGCTCCACCTTGTCGGCAGCCTTGCCGGGCGGCGTTACCTCAACCTTCATCGGGTTGGTCAGGTACTCGCCGGCAAGCTCGGCGATCAGTTTCGGCATGGTGGCGGAGAACAGCAGCGTCTGCCGGTTCTTCGGCACGAGCCTGGAGATCTTGCGCAGGTCGTGGATGAAGCCGAGGTCGAGCATCTGGTCGGCTTCGTCGAGGACGAGGTAGCGGCCCTGCGTCAGCGTCACCGCCTTGCGGGCGACGAGGTCGAGCAGGCGGCCGGGCGTGGCGACGAGGATGTCGGTGCCGCGCTCCAGCATCTGCGACTGTTTGTTGATCGATGCTCCGCCAACGACGGTTACGACGCGGAGCGGCGTCTTCTTGACGAAGTCGCGCAGGTTGTCGGCAATCTGGTTTACGAGTTCGCGGGTCGGGGCGAGTACGAGTGCACGAATGTTGCGCGGATCGGGGCGACGGCCTTCGGCCAGCAGCCGCTCGATCATCGGCAACCCAAAGGCGGCTGTCTTGCCGGTGCCGGTCTGGGCGAGACCGATCAGGTCGTTGCCGGCGAGCACCAGCGGGATCGCCTTTTCCTGGATAGGGGTCGGCTTGTCGAAGCCGAGCGCCTCGAGGGAAGCAAGAACATTCTTCGACAGACCGAGGTCGTGAAAAGTAGTCAAGTCAATAGCCTTTCGGGGCGCCAAACGCATCGGCCGGACGGGCACCATGCCGATCCGGTTTCGTCTGGCGTCAAGAACCCCGCGTGATTTGGGAACTTGTGGTTGATAAAGTGGTCAGGCGCAGTCTTCCGCGCGCTGGCGGAACAATTCACTTGCGCGCATCCTTCTTCCGCGATCCAATCGGGGTCTCGCAGGGCTCGCTCACGCGGCGGCCGGAAGGTGACGCTGGTCCCATGTCGGTTTTTTGGGCCGGAAAGTCAAGTACAGTTTTCGCAGTTGCAACATGGGCGTGCCACTAGAGATGGAGGGAACTTGGGCCGTAGCCTTGCGTTGCACCGGGGTGAGACACTGCGCATCGATGCCGGGGGCCGTGGCACGAAACTGTCGCGACCGGAAGCCGCCAGGGAGTGAAAACGATGACAAACACTTGGATTCTCGCTGCCGATGGTAATCAGGCCCGCCTCTTGAAGGGCATCAACTTTCTCAAGGACGGGCAAAAGAGCCCGGAGCAGGAGATCTTCCGGAGCGAGCCGAAAAGGGCGCAGGACATCATGAGCGACAAGCCCGGACGCAGTTGTGCCTCGCACGGGCCGGGGCGCGCGGCCATGGAGTACACGAGCGATCCGGTACGCGATGAACAGGAGCGGTTCACCGCTGAAGTGGCGGAAAAGCTGGAGTGCTATGCCGATGCCGGCGCCTTTGATCGTTTGATCGTCTGCGCTGCGCCCCAGACACTCGGTGCCCTGCGCTCGATGCTGGGCGCCAAGTCGCGTGAAAAGACAACTGCGGAGATCGACAAGGACTTCACGAATCTGCCCACCGAGAAGCTGGTTTCTTCGGTGCGTTCAATCATGTTCGAGTAGCCGCGTTCCGCATACCTCCTTTGCCTAAATTGTCGCGCCTCGGCGCGGCTTGATATCGTCGCGCTTCGAACTCCGGGGAGGCCGAGCATGCGGACGCGTCAAGCCTTTGTTCTATCCATCTTGTTTCTCTGTCCCTTCACTCCGGCAAAGGCCGAAACGCCGGTCGAGCGGGGCAAGTATCTGGTGCAGTTCGGCGGCTGCAACGATTGTCATTCGCCGGGATATTTCTTCGGCAAGACGACTCCCGAGACTTATCTTTCTGGCTCCGATGTCGGTTTCCAGTTACCTGATGGAACCTTTGTTGGTCCCAACCTCACGCCGGATGACGAGACAGGACTTGGAAAATGGTCGGAGGCCGAAATCATCACCGCGCTGCAAACGGGTGTCCGGCCGGATGGTCGCGTGCTCGCCCCAATCATGCCCTGGCATGCCTTTGCCAAACTGACGAAGGACGATGTCGCAGCAGTCGCCGCCTTTCTGAAATCACTGAAACCGGTTCGCCACAAAGTTCCGGGTCCGCTTGGCGCCGGTGAGAAAGCTCCCTTCCCGGTGATGACGATCATCGTCCCGGACGCCAAATGAGACGCAGCCGGGGAGGCTATGAGTCCGACTGCGGGCTGCATTCGGACCTGCGCTTGGCGACGAAGGCGTCGAGTTCCTCCTCGATTGCCGAATCGAGCGGTGGCCGCTCGTAGGTATTCAGCTTTTCCTTGAACACGCGGCTGGCATGATCAAATGTCGTCGGCCGGCCGGCCTCAGACCAGGCCTCGTAGTTGCGCCGATCGGAAAGAATCGGCGAATAGAAGGCGGTCTCGCAGCGAACGAGCGTGTGTGGCGTGACGAAGTAATGGCCGCCGGGACCGGTCTCACGAATGACGTCAAGGGCGAGTGCCTCGGTGCTGACATCGAGTGGCGTCAGGAACTCTGCCACCATCTGCAGCATGTCGACGTCGAGGATGAACTTCTCGAACGATGCGGTGAGCCCTCCTTCGCTCCACCCTGCCGCGTGCATGATGAAGTTCCCGCCCCCCTGCGTCAGGGCCCAGAGCGAGAAGGCCGCCTCGTAGGCAGCCTGCGCGTCCAGCGCGTTGGAGGCGCTGGTGTTGGAACTGCGATAGGGCATGTTGTACTTGCGGGCCAGCTGGCCGCCGGCGATTGCAGCCCGCATGTATTCCGGTGTGCCAAACGCCGGAACTCCGGTCCTCATGTCCACATTGGACGTAAAGCCGCCATACATCACGGGCGAGCCCTTCCGAACCATCTGTGTGAAGGCGATGCCGCACAGTGCCTCGGCGTTTTGTTGGACAAGCGCGCCGGCGATCGTCACCGGGGCAGTCGCACCGGCAAGTGTGAACGGTGTAACGACGACGACCTGGTTGCGCGAAGACATCTCGATGATGCCCTGCAGCATCGGCCCGTCGAGACGCAAGGGCGAAGAGGTGTTGATGTTGGTGAAGGCCGATGGTTCGCGCTCCATCTGCTCCATCGTGATGCCGCGTCCGATGCGGGCGATCTCTATGCCGTCGATTGTGCGCTGGCGGTCCAGCGCGTAGACGTGGAACACCTTGTCCGTGAGCTTTACCAGGTCGGACAGGCAATCCAGGTGTCGGATCGATGCGTCGATATCGACCGGCTCGACCGGATAGCCACCGGTGGTGTGGATGATGTCGTAGCACTGGGCGAGCTTGACCAGCTTGCGAAAGTCCTCACGGTTGCCTGCACGCCTTCCGCCTTCGCGATCGGTGACGAAAGGGGCGGAGGCGACCTGCGCAAAGGCGAGGTTGTTGCCGCCGATCTCGACATTGCGCAGCGGATTGCGCGCATGCATCGTGAATTCAGGCGGAACCGACGCCATCATATGCATGATCAGCCCGCGATCGAAGCGAACGCGGTCGGTGCCGGGCGTCACATCGGCACCAGCTTCCTTCATCCGTTCGCGCGCCTCCGGCAGGATGATGTCCATGCCGACTTCTTCAAGGATGGTCAACGAAGCTTGATGGATCGCCTCCAGGGCGTCCTCGGAAAGGACTGTCGATCGTGCCGTAGAATTGGTGAGGTTCAGATACTTGGAGCCGCCCGGGGATTTGCGTTGACGTTCGAGGGAACGTCCGCCGGACCGCCTGCGGTGCCCTGTGGGTGCCTCGGAGGCTTGCTTTCCAAGGTGCAGATCCAGATTTACAACGTCACCCATCGTGTTGCACCGATTGTCATTGGTTGCGGAAGATATTGCCATATCACGTCCAAAGACGATCGGTCATTTGCGACAGCGGAGTGTCTGGACGGACATCGGTTCACGGCAATTCTGGGGTGTGTTGATGCAACCCGGCCGCGCATGGACAATAATCCATTAACCATCTGTTCAATTCCTGCGTGCTATTGCCGAGTGGGAATCTCCCTCGTCCGGGAAGCGTTGTGTGGCTGAAATCGAAGATGATCCGCTGATTGCTGCTTGTGAGCGTATCCGCTCGCAGAAGTCGCCTGCTTATATCAAGAGCAGCGAGATGCGATACGTCGCCGTCAACGCGGCCTTTTGCGAGCTATTCGGGTTCAGCCAGGAGGACGTCGTTGGACGGAGCGACGACGATATCGGCGAGACCGAAGGTCACGAAGACAGGAGTGAGCACGAGCGCCGCTGCTTGGTGTTCGGCAGTGACGAGACGGTGCGCTACCGGCACCTGCAAAGTGGCGCAAGCTTCATCATCTCAGTACGGCGCCAGCGGATTTCCGCCGAACTCTCGATCATCGTCGGCACTTTCATTCCCGCCAACGAAGCCCTTGTTGGCCGTGTCGATGCGCTCGCCCGCGGCGCGGGGATCTCGTTTGGCAGGAATCCGGCAGCGGAGGCACTCGACCTGATCGTCACCGGCGGTGGCGAGAATTCGCCCCAGCCTCTCGCGGCGAATCCCGCAGCGGACGCGGCTTCGGCGGAGTATGTGCTCGACGCGATCGGCACGGGTGTCGCGATCTTCGATCAAAGCGGACGTCTGACGCACGCCAACCGTGTCATGCGTGAATTCTACCGTGCCCTTGTCGGCGACCTCCCAGACGCCGCGCTCGACATGCGGACGCTTCTCTGCGCCATCCATGACGTCGAGACACCGGATGTCGACCCCGCGGAACGCGAGACCTGGATCGAACAGCGCCTCGCCGAATACGATCTGCCACTTTTCGAGCGCGTCAGCCGGACGATTGCCGGTGGCTGGATGCGGCTGGTAACGCAGCGCCGTCCCGATGGCACACTTGTAGCGCTGCGCTCCGATGTCACCGCGCTGAAGGAAAGCGAAGGGCGGCTGCGTCAGCAGGGCCAGGAGATTGCTCTCTATCGCGCGCTTCTCGATGAGCTCCCTGTCGCAACCTACGTGCGCGACGAGAACCAGCGGCTGGTGTTCGCAAACCGTGCCTTCCTCGATCTGATTGGGGCGACAGCAGCAGACATCCTCGGGAAGACCACGGTGGAAATGTATCCCAAGCAGGGAGAGCATTTTCGCGTCGCGAACCAAAAGGTGCTCGATACCGGTGAGCTCAGCGAGTGGGAGTTCGAGTTCTGGCGTCCGGACGGGACTGTTGTGCCGACCATCTCCCGCGCCTATCGAGTCACGTCGGCCGATAGTCGCAACTATCTCATCGGCTCGATGACGGACACGACGCTACTCAAGCGACGGGAAGACCAACTGATCGAAGCGCGCCATCAGGCCGAGGCGATCAAGTCCGATCTCGAGAGCATCGTCGCTTCGCTTCATGTCGGTATCGTCGTGGTCGACGAGGACTCGACGATCGAGCTTGTGAACGGCGCGTACGAAAGCTTGTGGGATGGCGCTCTGCCGCAATTGCAGGGCAAGCCGTTGTCCGACCTCCACCGCTTCAAGCGGGAGCAAGGCGAGATGATCGAAATGCAGGAGGGGGTCTGCGATGCCGATCACGAGACATGGCTTCGGCGTGTCCGCGATGGCAGTTTCCCCTCGCGCGAAGTGAGTTATGCCAACGGCAGAACGTTGATCGAGTCAGGTCAACCCATATCAGGCGGCCGCTGCCTGCTGACCTATATCGACATTACCGATCGCCGCGCGCGCGAACGCGAAGTGCTGGAGACGCGCAGCGCCCTGGAGGAGGTGGGCAGCCTCGTGAAGGATGCGATGTCGGCGATGGGCCAAGGCCTGCTCATCATCGACAACGGTCGCATCGAGCTTGCCAATGAAGCGCTGTTTTCAATGTTCAGCGCGCCGCCCGCCATGCTCCAGCCAGGGGCTCTGGTCGCCGACCTGATCGAAGACAGCGCCCGGCGCGGAATCTATGGCCACATCGGCGACCAGCGGGTCGAGGCGCGTGATTTCTTTGAGACATTGATGCGTGACCGACCCACACCCATCGTCTTCCGCAGCGGCAGGGGTGTCTGGTTGCAAATGGAAGCGCGGCCGACCGAGCATGGCCGTATCGTCCTCGTCTATTCCGATATCACCGAGCTGAAGGCGCGCGAGGACGAGCTGCGACAGCTTGTCGTGCGCGCCGAAACTGCGGACAAGGCGAAGTCGGAATTCCTTGCAAACATGAGCCACGAAATCCGCACGCCGATGAACGGGGTTCTCGGCATGGCCGAGCTGCTGGCAAAATCGAATCTCGACACCCGCCAGAAGACCTTTATCGACATCATGACGAAGTCCGGCCATGCGCTGTTGACGATCATCAACGACATACTCGATTTCTCAAAGATCGACGCTGGGCAGATGAGTTTGCGAAAGACGCCGTTCAATCTCGTGGAGGCCGTTGAGGACGTCGCGACGCTGCTTTCGGCAAAGGCAGCGGAAAAGGACATCGAGCTCGTCGTGCGCGGTGCGGCCGATATTCCGGCTGTCGTTGAGGGTGATGCGGGACGGTTCCGTCAGATCGTGACCAACCTCGTGGGCAATGCGGTGAAGTTTACCGACCATGGTCACGTTCGGATCGACATGTCAGCGGCGGGGCTGGAAGACGGCAGGGTCGGGATCACCTTGCGCATTGAGGATACCGGCGTCGGAATTCCTGCAGATAAGCTTGCTTCGGTGTTCGAGAAATTCTCGCAGGTCGATTCTTCCTCCACCCGCCGACACGAGGGGACGGGATTGGGCCTCGCAATCACGGATGGGCTCGTCAAGCTTTTCGGTGGAACGCTTTCTGCGGAAAGCACGGTTGGGCAGGGATCGGTTTTCACTGTAAATCTGCCCATGGAGGTTGAGCAGGCGGATGCGTCGAATGTAGCGGTACCCGTCAACGTTCGCGGCGCGCGCGTTATCGTCGCTGACCGCAACGAGGCCACACGCGAGGTAGCGCGCGAACTGCTGACGGAATGGGGCTTCGATGCAACAGCAGTTGCCAATGCCGAGGAGGCGCTTGCGTTGCTTTCAGCGGCGGCGGCCATCGAGATCACCGTGGAAGCGGCCATCGTTGACAAGAACATTCGCGACGCCGGCGGACGCCACCTGATCGAGGCGATCCGCGAGGATTTCCCCGCCACCGCCCTTATCGCACTTTCGGCGCTCGGCGAACCGGCACAGGGGGGCGGGCTCGATACGATTGAAAGCGATGGGCACCTGATGAAACCGATCCGCGCGGGGCTGTTGCGCGAGACGGTGTGCGAGGTGATCCGCTCCGTTCGTCAGCAGAAGTTCGCGAACCTCACGCGGGCAATCAGCAGCGATCATTCCGCCATTGAACTGCCGCAGCCATCCGACGCTTCGACTTCGGAACCCATCGACGTTCTGGTTGCCGAGGATAACGAAGTCAACCAGATCCTCTTCCGGCAACTGCTGGAGGCTTCAGGCGTCAGCTACGAGCTCGTGGCCGACGGCGCCCAGGCCGTCGAGACCTTCAAGCGGCGAAAACCTCGCATGATCCTGATGGACGTGTCGATGCCGGTGATGAACGGCCATCAGGCGGCGCGTGCCATCCGCGATATCGAAGCGGATACCGGCGAACGGACACCGATCGTCGCGGTCACGGCCCATGTCCTGGACGGCGACCGTGAGGCGTGCCTCGCATCCGGCATGGATGATCATCTGATGAAGCCGATAAGTTTCGATCGGCTGGAGGAAACGGTGCAGCGCTGGCTGAAGCTGGACGAGCGCGCTCCTAAGCGCTCGACAGTGCATTGAGGCGAGGCTCTACGCCCGCTGGCCGCACAGCATCTCGCGTTTTCCTGCAAAGCCGGGCCGGCGGTTCACGGTGAAGCCGGCGGCGGCAAGGTTACGGCGGACGAAGCCCGCCGCGGCATAGGTGGCGAAGGTGCCTTCGGCGTTCGTGTGCGCAAAAATCTCACGCATTAGCTCGGCCGACCACATGTCCGGATTGCGCGAAGGCGCGAAGCCGTCGAGATACCAGGCATCGAATGCAAGACTGCTGGCTGTGAGCCTCTCGAACGCCGGACCGCAGATCACTGTCAGCCGTGTCTGATCGTCGAGGGCAAGGGCGATCTGGCTTTCACCCTCTGGCGCTTCGGGCCAGAGCGAGGTGAGCGCCTGCCGCTCGGTGTCGATCTCCGGCCAGTGGGAGAGGGCGCGGTCGATCGCAACGCGCGTCAGCGGGAAACGTTCGAACGAGACGAAATGCAGGACGTCGCCGGCAGGACGGGCCAGACGCCATTGGCGCCAAGTCTCGCAGAGATTGAGGCCGGTGCCGAAGCCCAACTCACCGATCGCAAGACCTCCGCCCTCAGCCCAGCGACCGGGCAGTCCGTTGCCATCAAGGAAGACGTGGCCGCATTCCAGCCGGCCATCGGTGCGACAATAAAAATGATCGCCATAGGTCTGGGAATAAGGCATATCGCCCTCATGCCAGTCGAGGGTCAGTCCGCTCGGTGCGGAGGCGGTTTCAGGAGCGTTCTCAGCCATGCCATCAGTCGATAGTCGCGCGCGCTCCGCCGGTCAACCGGTGCCGGACGTCCTGGTGGTCGGCGCAGGTGTCATGGGTCTTTGGGCCGCGGTCATGGCGGCGCGGGCGGGACTTTCCGTGGTGGTCCTGGAACGGGACCGGGTGGGAGCAGGCGCCAGCGGCGGTCTCCTCGGGGCACTGATGCCGCACCAGCCGGATCGTTGGAATGCCAAAAAGCAGTTCCAGCTACAGGCGCTGGTGTCGCTGGAAGCGGAAATAGCGCGTCTGGAAGCGGAAAGCGGCCTTTCGACGGGCTATCGTCGAACCGGGCGTCTGATGCCGCTCGTTGCCGACCATCATCGCGAGCGCGCGCTCAAGCATAAGATTGATGCGACGACGGCCTGGGCGCTCGGCGGCAGGACCTTTTCCTTTGACGTTCTTGACGCGTCTCCCGTTCAGGATTGGCCTGCGGCGGAAGCGATGCCGGCTGGTGTTGCGTTCGACAGCCTTTCCGGCCACCTCTCGCCGCGCCGCTTGCTGCAAGCGCTTCGCGCCTTGCTGGAGGGGATGCCACGGGTCGAAGTCCGGGAGGGAGCAACCGTCGTCTCGATCGATCCGTTGGCTCGCACGGCACTCCTTGCCAATGGCGAGCGCATTGGTTTCGGGCACATCGTTCTTTCGGCTGGTGTTTCCAGTTTCGATCTCTTTTCCAGCCTCGGACTGCCGCTGGCTCGTGCGATCGGAACTGCTGTGAAAGGGCAGGCAGCTCTTTTCAGGGGCGACATCGATCCGGAACTTCCAATCATCTTTGATAGCGGCACCTTTGTCGTCCCGCATGAAGACGGGTACTGCGCCGTCGGCAGTACCAGCGAGGACAGCTTCGATGATCCTGCTTCGACCGATCAGCTTCTCGATGATGTTGTCACCAGTGCCTGTCGCCTCGCGCCGGTTTTGCGAACCGCGACACTTATCGAGCGTTGGGCCGGTCTGCGGCCGAAGGCGATCGGACGGGAGCCGATGGTCGGGCTACATCCGGATTTTTCCGCGGTCAGTCTGCTCACCGGCGGCTTCAAGATAAGCTTCGGCATCGCACATGAATTGGCCCGCCTCGTCGTATCGGAGATCGGCGGCAGCCCGGTCGAGTTGCCGCCTGCCTTCACCGTTGCGGTGCATCTTGAAGCAGCGCACCGCAAGATCTGACCGTTACATCCAATGCGGCACGCCGTAATAGTCGTGGATCAGCTTGCCGTTGCGGCGGTTCCATTCATATTCCGCGTCGCTGTTGTAGTGCGGGGCTGTCTCGACCTGCTCCTTCGTCACATCGATCCGGTAGCCGCCAAGGCCTTCGTCATAGCGAAGCTTGCTCCACGGCAAAGGATAGTGATCGTGGCCGATGCCCAGGAAGCCGCCGAAGCTCAGCACCGCGTAGGAGACGTGGCCGCTGCGCTTGTCGAGGATCAGGCGCTCGACCGAGCCGATATGCTTGCCGTCCGCGCCGTAGACAGCTGTCCCCTCGACCTTGTCGCTTGCAATCAGTGCCTCGGTTTCCCTGATGTTTGCATCCTGCGGAATCATGGTTTCACTCCTTTTTGTCGTTCCTGAAGAGCAACGCATCGTTGTGTCGGTTGTTCCGCGGCGGTCGAAGTTGCAAGAGCGGCGCTTCATCATCGCTCGGCTGCCGATGCCTTTAGCCTAAGGCTTGGGATAGGTTGGATTTCGCCTCGACTTTCCGGTCGTGAATGCTACCGTTCGGCCAAATATCCAAGGTGAAATCATGTCCGAAAAGAACTATCCGCGCGATCTCGTTGGCTACGGCCGCACGCCGCCGAATCCTCTGTGGCCCGGAGGCGCGCGCATCGCTGTGCAGTTCGTCGTCAACTATGAGGAGGGCGGCGAAAGCTGCGTTCTCGACGGGGATCCGGCTTCCGAATGCCTGCTGTCGGAAATCGTTGGCGCGCAGGCCTGGCCGGGTCAGCGCAACCTCAACATGGAATCGATCTACGAATACGGTTCCCGCGCCGGTTTCTGGCGGCTGTGGCGGCTGTTCACCAGCCGGGATGTGCCGGTAACAGTGTATGGCGTGACACTTGCAATGGCCCGCAATCCTGAGGCCGTTGCCGCCATGAAGGAGGCAAACTGGGAGATCGCCAGCCACGGCTATCGCTGGCTGGAATACAAGGACGTTCCGGAAGAGGTTGAGCGCCAGCATATCCGTGACGCCGTGAGGCTCCATACCGAACTGACAGGCTCCCATCCGCTTGGCATGTACCAGGGCAAGCCATCTGACAACACGTTGCGGTTGGTGATGGAGGAGGGCGGTTTCGTCTACTCCTCCGATTCCTATGCCGACGATCTGCCCTATTGGGTGAAGGGGCTGAAGGACGAGCCGTTCCTGATCATCCCCTATACACTTGAGACGAACGACATGCGCTTCGCCACGCCGCAGGGCTTCAATTCCGGCGATCAGTTCTTCACCTACCTCAAGGACGCCTTCGACGTGCTCTACCAGGAGGGCAAGGAAGGCAGCCCGAAAATGCTCAATATCGGCCTGCACTGCCGCCTCGTCGGCCGTCCCGGGCGCGTTGCATCGCTCGCTCGCTTCGTTGACTACGTGCTGTCGCACGAAAAGGTCTGGGTGCCGCGCCGCATCGATATCGCTCGTCACTGGCACGAACATCACAAACCGAAGGCCGGAGCATAAGATGAGACGCGAGGACTTCGTCGCCCGCTTCGGCGGCATCTTCGAGCACTCTCCCTGGATCGCCGAGCGGGCGTTCGATGCCGGTTCCATCGTGGAGCCGCTGACGGCCGAGGGCGTGCATCGAGCGCTGGCCGCGCAATTCCGGTGCGCCACCGGCGAGGAACAACTCGGCGTTCTGCGTGCTCACCCCGATCTCGCCGGCAAGCTGGCGATTGCTGGTGAATTGACCGAGGACAGCCGCAAGGAGCAGGCGGGCGCCGGGCTCGATCGGCTGAGCCCCGAGGAGCACGCCTGGTTCACCAAGCTCAACACGGCTTACGTCGGGAAATTCGGCTTTCCGTTCATCATCGCGGTCAAAGGCTTGACGAAGAATGATATCCTCGCCGCCTTCGAGACGCGGATAGAAAATGGTCGCGAGCAGGAGTTCGAAACAGCCAAGGCGCAGGTCGGGCGGATCGCTCTCTTGCGGCTGACGTCCTTGCTCCCTGGAGATGAGAATGCCTGATATTGACTCCGCGAACGACAAGCCCGTTGCGCTTGCGATCCGCCCGTTGACCAAGGAAGCCTTCGCACCTTTCGGAACGGTGATCGAGGCCGATCCCTCGACCATGCGCCATATTAACGGCGGCACGACGGAACGCTACCATGCGCTGGCCGAAGCCGATGTGACGGGCGACGATGCGCGCGTCATCATCAATATCTTTCGCGGCAGCCCGCGCGCCTTCCCCTATGTCGTCGACATGATGGAGCGCCATCCGCTCGGCAGCCAGAGTTTTTCGCCGATCGACAATCGTCCCTGGCTCGTCGTCGTGGCCGAGGATGATGGCGGACGGCCCGGTATGCCCCAGGTGTTTCTGGCCAATGGCCGGCAGGGTGTGAGCTATCGGCGTAACGTCTGGCATCATCCGCTGATGGCGATCGGCGCTGCCAGCGATTTCCTCGTTGTGGACCGAAGCAGCTCAAGCGACAACCTGCAAGAGTTCTTCTACGACAAGCCCTTTGTTATCGAACATCCGGGAGTGACCGAATGAGCAAGGCCGGGCGCCTGACCACCCATGTTCTCGATACGGCCCTTGGCAAGCCCGCCGAAGGACTGACAATCGAGCTTTTCTGGCTGGAAGGCAACGAGCACCAGCGTATCACGACTGTGAAGACAAACGCGGACGGTCGCGTCGACGCCCCGCTTGTCGAGGGCATAGGTTTCATGGCCGGAACCTACGAGCTTGTGTTTCATGCGGGGGATTACCTGCGTCGCGCCGGAGTGGACCTACCCGAACCCGCCTTCCTCGATCTCATCCCCTTGCGCTTCGGGATTGCTGACCCCTCCAGTCACTACCACGTCCCGCTGCTGCTCTCGCCCTACGGCTACTCGACCTATCGGGGCAGTTGATAAGAGTAAGTGGTTGTTCCAGGCCGGTAGCGGCGCAATTTGCAGCGTCTGCAGCTACAGCCTTGCCTCTGGCTCCAGCAGCGCCTTCAAGATCGTTGGCAACAAGCTGGTGTTGAACAAGGCGCTCAACTATGAGACCGCCCAGAGCCACACCGTCAGGCTGGTCGCAACCGACGGCAGCAAGCTCTCGTCCACAACGACCGTTAAGGCCGGTGTCGCCGATGTGCTCGAGACGATCAAGGGCACTAGCAAGGCCGAGACGCTGAAGGGCGGCATCGGCGCCGACAAGATCGACGGCTACGCCTGCAACGACGTGATCTCCGGCGGCTCGGTGATGACAAGACCTGGGGTGGTCTCGGCGCGGACAAGCTCATGGGCGGCGCGGGTGCCGATACCTTCGTCTTCAAGGCGAAGGCCGAGTCGATCTCGACGGCGCGCGACACGATCTACGACTTCTCGAGCAAGCAAGGAGACCGTATCGATCTCTCGGGCTTTGATGCCTACGAAGCGAAGGCCGGCATCCAGGACTTCAATTTCATCGGCACGAAGGGCTTTTCCGGCAAGGCGGGCGAGCTTCGCTACGAAACGAAGGCCAACGACAGCTACGTCTATGCCGATACCAACCGGGACAAAAAGGCTGATTTCGTCCTCCACTTTGACGACAAGATCAGCTTCGTGACGGGCGACTTCCTGTTCTAGGTGCAGTCGGCCGGTAATTCGGCCACGCAACAATAAGAAAGGCCGCAGCGAGAAATCGCCGCGGCCTTTAGTTTGGGAGAGGCTCGGAATGCGATGCCTATCGTGTCTCCCGCGATTTTGCCGATCAGAGGGTGGCCTTCATCGCCTTGCCCGCCACATAGGTTTCTTTCACGGCCCGGTCGTCGCCGACCGTTTGCAGGAGGAATAGCTCGTCCGCGAGCGAGCGGACCACTTCCATCCTGAGGGCCATCGACGGCGTGGCGGATGCGTCAAGCACGACGAGATCGGCGTCCGTGCCCGGCTCCAGCGTGCCGATCCTGTCGGAGAGCGACACGGCTTCCGCGTTGCCGAGCGTCATGTGATAGAAGCTCTCGAACGGGTTCAGACGCTCGCCGAGCAACTGCTGGATCTTGTAGGTCTCGTCCAGCGTCTTCAGCATCGAATAGCTCGTGCCGCCGCCGACATCGGTGGCGACCCCGATGCGCACCGGCTTGTCGCGGCGGGTAAGCGCCTTCAGCGGAAAGAGGCCGGAGCCGAGGAACAGGTTGGAGGTCGGGCAGTGCACGGCGACGGCACCCGCCTCGCTTATCGCATCCGCTTCGCGGTCCGAGAGATGGATACAGTGGCCAAACAGGCTCTTGGGGCCAAGCAGCCCGTAATGCGCATAGACATCGGTGTAGTCGATCGCGTCGGGATAGAGCTGGGCCGTGTAGCGGATTTCCTCGTCGTTCTCCGACAGGTGCGTCTGGATATGGAGATCGGGGAACTCGCGCGCGAGCAGAGCGGTCGCCTCCATCTGCGCCGGCGTCGAGGTGATGGCGAAGCGGGGGGTGATGGCGACGTGGTTGCGGCCCTTGCCGTGCCACTCCTCGATGACCACACGGGTCTCGTCGTAGCCCATCTCTGGTGTGTCGAGCAGACCCTGCGGCGCGTTCCGGTCCATCATAACCTTGCCGCCGATCATGCACATGCCGCGTCGCAGCGCTTCGGCGAAATAGGCGTCGGCCGAGGCCTTGTGCACCGAGCAATAGGCGGCCGCCGTCGTTGTGCCGTGGCGGATCATCTCGTCATAGAAATGTCGGGCGATGCGGGCCGCATGCGCCGGCTCGACGAACCGGCACTCTTCCGGAAACGTGTAGGTGTGCAGCCATTCCAGCAGGTTGGCGGCATAGGCGCCGATCACCTGCATCTGTGGGAAATGCACATGCGTATCTATAAAACCCGGCATGATGAGATATGGCCGGTAGTCGATCTCCTCGGCATCGGCGGGCGCGCCCGCCCTCACATTGGCGTAGTCGCCGATGACGACGATCCGGCCGTCCTCGATCAGAAGGCCGCCGTCGCTTTCGTAGCGATAGCTGCCCGTATCGTCGATGCCTTCGGGCCTGCGTACGAACGTCAGCAGGCGGCCGCGCAGGAGTTTGGTCGTCATTGTGTCGTTTCTCCATAGACCGCGCTCTCATACCACGCGGTCAGCACGCGACGTTCCTCGGGGGTGACGTCGGTCACATTGCCGGGCGGCATCGCATGGCTGCGACCTGCCTGCAAATAGATTTCGCGCGCAAGGCTCGCCACTGCCATGTCGGTGTCGAGGATCACGCCTTTGGGCGCCGCCTGCAACCCCTCCCAGACGGGCTCGGCTGTGTGGCACATGCTGCAGCGGCTGGCGACCACGTCGCGGGCGGCGGGGAAATGCGCATCGGTCGCAAACTTCTGGAAAACCGGAACTGGGGCGACGGCCTGTGCCGTCTCACCAGTCAGGACTTTCGGCACCGTTGAGAGCCACGTGATCAGAATGAACAGCAAGGCGGTCGCGAGCCATGTCCAGGTCGGACGGCCCTTGCGGGCGTGGGTCGTGTTGAACCAGTGCCGGATCGTCACGCCCATCAGGAAGACCAACGCCGCGATGATCCAGTTGAAGGCGGTCGCGAATGCCAGCGGATAATGGTTCGACAACATGAAGAAGATGACGGGCAGCGTCAGGTAGTTGTTGTGTAGCGAGCGCTGCTTGGCGATGACGCCGTATTTCGGATCGGGCATCCTTCCGGCGATCAGGTCGGCGACGACGATCTTCTGGTTCGGGATGATGATGAAGAAGACGTTGGCCGACATGATGGTGGCGGTGAACGCGCCGAGATGCAGAAAAGCGGCGCGGCCGGTGAACACCTGCGTGTAGCCCCACGCCATGGCTACCAGCAGGATGTAGAGCAGGATCATCAGACCCCACGTGTTCTTGCCGAGCGGTGACTTGCAGAGAAGGTCGTAGAGGATCCAGCCAAGCGCCAGGGAGGCGAGCGAGATCGCGATTGCCGTCGGGGCGGAAACATCAAGCACGTGCCGGTCGATCAAAAAGAGTTCGGCGCCGCCGTAGTACACTAGGCAGAGCATTGCGAAACCGGAGAGCCAGGTGACGTAACTCTCCCATTTGAACCAGGTCAGGTGCTCGGGCATCGACGCCGGCGCGACCAGATATTTCTGGATGTGGTAGAAGCCACCGCCGTGCACCTGCCATTCTTCGCCATAGGCGCCGGGGGGCAGGTGGGGGCGCTGCACAAGCCCGAGATCGAGCGCGATGAAGTAGAAGGACGAGCCAATCCAGGCGATTGCGGTGACCACGTGCAGCCAGCGGACGGCAAATACTATCCACTCCCAGGCGATGGCGTATTCATACATGCGTTGCCCCTCTTATTCGTTCGCATCGGCACATTGCGAGAAAACCGCACAGGAGGGAAGGGGAACGGTGGCGGGTTCCACTGCTGAGCGTCAGTCGATGAAGGTTGGCGCCTCGGAGCGCAGCCAGTTGCGGAACAACCTGATCTTGGGAATGTTGCGCCGGCTTTCCGGATAGACCAGCCAGTGCGCCTTGCCGTCGGCACAGGCGATGTCGAAAGGCTGGTAGAGCCGGCCGAACGCCACGTCGTTGGCGAAGAATTCGGGGTTCAGCATGGCGACACCATGGCCGCCCATCACTGTGTCCGCCTCCAGCGTCTGCGTGCCGAGATAGGTGTGCGGCCGGTCGCTGAGATCGACGCCGGGCACGCCTGCTTCGGCAAACCACTGCACCCACCAGGGGTCTGTCGGGTCGAAGATCGGCAGCTTGAGCAGATCCTCCGGCTTGTGTATGCCGCCGACACTTGCGGCCAACTTCGGGCTCAGCATGGGCGTGAAGGTCAATTCCATGATGCGATGACGGGCGAGCCCCGGCCAGTTGCCATCGCCGTAGCGGATCGCCACATCAACCGCCTCGCGGGAAAAATCGACCAGGTGCTGATCGGTGAGCAGGCGCACGGCGACGGTCGGGTGCTGCAGGTGGAAGGAGCCAAGGTGCGGCGCCAGCCATCTCGAGGCCATCGTATAGGTCGCGCTGATCACCAGCGTGCCCTCGGCATCGTTCTGTAGGGAGGCGAAGGCGTCGCTCAGGATGCCGAACGCCTCGGCGACCTTCGGTGCAAGGCGCTGGCCGATTTCCGTCAGCACGATCTGTCGCGGACGCCGCAGGAAAAGTGGTTCGCCAAGCAGATCCTCCAGCAGCTTGATCTGGTAGCTGACGGCCGTCTGCGTCATGCCGAGGTCCTCGCCGGCCTTCGTGAAGCTGCCATGGCGAGCCGCGGCGTCGAAGACGCGCATCGCATTCAGCGGGAATTGTCGCGCCATTTTCATGGATAAGCTCTCTTGATGCGTCCAGTCGGATGTTCGATTGGAATTCGAGCACTTCACGGCGCAAACTGCAAGCAAGTTAAACGCTCACCCATGAGGTGTCATTATGTCTTGCCAGGATACAGAATTTACTCACCAGACCCTTGCGACCCCGTTCGACCGGTGGATGCGCGCCATTGTCGACGCGCTTCTGCCGCCCTTGCGCCACCGCGCTCCGCGGCTCGACGTTGAAGCTTTGCCCGATCACCTGAAGCGGGATCTGGGATTTCTGGATGGTCGGATGCCTCCCTGCGAACGCGACTTCTGAAGGGCTTGGGCGGCAGCATGGCCGTGACCTCTCCCTTCTCCCCCGTGGGGGAGAAGGGTCCAGCATAGCGAGGTGATAAATGGGATCCAGCTCACCGCCATGCTGTAATGCCCGGTAAGCCGGCCTTGTGCGCCACCTTATCCTCACTGATGGAAAGAGGCAGGCGCCCGGGCTCAAACCCTCAAATATCCTTCAGCCTCTCGACCGCCATCAGCACCCGTTCCGGCGTCGCCGGCGCATCGAGGCGCGGGCATTGGCGATAGTCCGCGACGCTAGCCACCGCCATGGACAGCGCTTCCAGCACCGAGATCGCCAGCATGAAGGGCGGCTCGCCAACCGCCTTGGAGCGGCCGATCGTCTGCTCGGCGTTTTCCGACCACTCGGCAAGGTGCACGTTGAAGATCTTCGGCCGGTCGGAGGCGAGCGGGATCTTGTAGGTCGAGGGCGCGTGCGTGCGCAGGCGCCCCTTGTCGTCCCACCACAGTTCTTCCGTTGTCAGCCAGCCCATGCCCTGCACGAAGGCGCCTTCGACCTGGCCCTTGTCGATCGCCGGGTTCAGCGAGCGGCCGACGTCGTGCAGGATGTCGACGCGATCGACCTGGTATTCGCCCGTCAGCGTGTCGATCGACACTTCCGACACGGCGGCGCCATAGGCGAAGTAGTAGAAGGGCGAACCGATGCCCTTGGCACGGTCCCAATGGATCTTCGGCGTCTTGTAGAAGCCGGCGGCCGAAAGCTGCACGCGGGCGTGATAGGCCTGCCGGATGAAATCGGCAAACGGGATCAGCGCATCGCCGACGCGAACATGATGCGGCACGAAGGCGACCTCTTCCGGCGGGACGTTCCACTTTCCCGCGGCGAAGGCGACAAGACGTTCCTTGATCTGACGGGCCGCATCAAAGGCGGCCATGCCGTTCAGGTCTGAGCCGGAAGACGCGGCGGTGGCTGAGGTGTTCGGCACCTTCGCCGTCGTCGTCGCGGTGATCTTCACCTGCGCGATGTCGACCTGGAAGGAATCCGCCAGCACCTGCGCCACCTTGGTGAACAGGCCCTGGCCCATCTCCGTGCCACCATGGTTTAGGTGGATTGAGCCGTCCTGGTAGACATGCACCAGCGCGCCGGCCTGATTGAACCAGGTGGCGGTGAAGGAAATGCCGAACTTGACCGGGGTAAGTGCTATCCCTTTGCGGATCACACGGCTCGTGCGGTTGAAGTCGAGGATGGCTGCGCGGCGGGCCTGATAATCAGAGGAGTGTTCCAACTCGTCGACGATGCGGCCGACGATGTTGTCCTCGACCGGCTGGTGATAGGGCGTCAGGCTGCGCTCCGAGCCCGCCTCGCCATAGAAATTGGCCTTGCGGACCTCCAGCGGATCCTTGCCGAGCGCGTAGGCGATTTCCTCGATGATCCTTTCGCCGCCGACCATGCCCTGCGGTCCGCCAAAGCCGCGGAAGGCGGTGTTGGAGACGGTGTGGGTCTTCAGCGGCTGCGAGGTGAGCTTCACATGCGGGTAGAAGTAGGCGTTGTCGGCGTGGAACAGCGCGCGATCGGTCACTGGGCCGGAGAGATCGGAGGAAAAGCCGCAGCGTGCCGCGTAGTTCGCCTTTACTGCGAGGATCCGCCCGCCGTCGTCGAAGCCGGCCTCGTAGGAAACGAGGAAATCGTGCCGCTTGCCGGTCGCGCCCATGTCTTCGTCGCGGTCGGGACGGAATTTTACCGGTCGCTTCAGCTTCTTGGCGGCGATCGCGGCAATGGCGGCGAACTGGTTGGACTGGGTTTCCTTGCCGCCGAAGCCGCCGCCCATGCGGCGCACCTGCACGGTTACCGCATTTGATGGCACGCCGAGCGCGTGGCCGACCATGTGCTGGACCTCGCTCGGATGCTGGGTCGAGGACCAGACGGTGACGTCGTCGTCCTCACCGGGGATGGCGAGCGCGATATGGCCTTCGAGATAGAAGTGATCCTGGCCGCCGATCCGCACCTGCCCGTCGATGCGGCGAGGTGCCTGTGCCAGCGCCGCGTCGGCGTCTCCGCGCGAGAGCGTCAGCGGATCGGTGACCAGTTGTGCGCCGTTTTCGAGCGTGTCTGTGACATCGGTCCAGTGCGGCAGGTCGCGGTACTCGATCTTCGCCAGCAGGGCCGCCCGGCGCGCCGCTTCGCGCGTCTTGGCGATCACCGCGAAAACCGGCTGGCCATGAAACTCGACCTTGCCTTCTGCCAGCACCGGTTCGTCGTGCCGGCCGGTGGGGCTGATGTCGTTGACGCCGGGCACATCCGCGCCGGTCATCACCCAGACGACGCCGCGGGCGACGCGTACGGCGGAAAGGTCCATTGACACGATCTCGGCATGTGCCCGGTCGCTCATGCCGAGCGCGGCATGCAGCGTGCCCTCCGGCTCCGGCATGTCGTCGATATAGTCGGCGGTTCCTGCCACGTGCTTATGGGCGGAATCATGTCTGAGCGGCGCATGCATCGGCGCTGAGATCGTCTTGCGGTCTTCAAAGGTCGAGCGGTCCATCAGGCAACCTCCTCGAAGCGCGCCAACTGCGCCGGTTCACCGGACGTTTCCAGGAAAAACCGGGTCAAGAGGTTCTTCGCCGTAAGCGTGCGGTAGTCCGCCGACGCGCGCCAATCGGTGAGCGGGGTGTAATCCTGCTCGAAGGCGGCGCGGGCGTCCGAGATCGTCTCTTCCGTCCACGGTTTGCCCTTGAGGAACGCCTCGACATGGCTGGCGCGCTTCGGCGTTCCGGCCATCCCGCCGAAACAGATGCGCGCTTCGCCGACGCGCCCGTTTGCATCCAGCGCAATCCGGAAGGCGCCGCAGAGCGCTGAAATATCCTCGTCGCGGCGCTTCGAGACCTTGTAGACGGCGAAGTGCTCGCCTGCGGGCAGGTTCGGAACGAACAGGCTTTCGACGAACTCGCCGGGGCGGCGGTCCTGCTTGCCGTAGGCGATGAAGAACTCTTCGAGCGGCAACTCGCGCCCGCCGGAGGCGGAACGCAAGGTTACCCGCGCGCCGAGTGTGATCAGCGGTGGCGGCGTGTCGCCGATCGGCGATCCGTTGGCGATGTTGCCGCCGATCGTGCCCATGTTGCGGACCTGCTCGCCACCGATGCGGGCGATCAACGGGCCTAGCGCCGGGACGAGGTCGGCCAGCGCTTCGAAGGCCTGCGTGTAGGTCACGCCGGCGCCGATCGTGAGGCCTTGGGGCGATTGCGAAATCGCCTGCAGTTCGGGCAGGTGATTGATGAAGACGACCGGGTCGAGCTCGCGCATTTGCTTGGTCACCCACAGGCCGACATCGGTGCAGCCGGCGACGACGGTCGCCTTCGGTTCCTGCGCCAGCACCTCTGCCAAGTCCGTGTTGGAGGCGGGTACGATGACCCGGTCCCCCGGCGTGCCGAGCCGGATCGTCTCCTTCGGCGCCATTGCCGCAAGCTTTTCCTTCACCTGCGCGCGGGTGCGCTCGATCGGGTCGAAGACCGCACTCGGCCGCGCTTCGGCGATCGCTTCGGCCGCCTTCACGATCGGCTCGTAGCCGGTGCAGCGACAGAGATTGCCCTGCAGCACCCGTTCGATCTCCGGCCGGCGCGGCCGGTCGTTCGACAGCCAGAGCCCATAGAGCGACATGACGAAGCCCGGCGTGCAGAAGCCGCATTGCGAGCCGTGGTGATCCACCAGTGCCTGCTGCACGGGATGCAGCGCGCCGTCGTCGGAGGCAAGATGCTCGACGGTTACAATGTGGGTCGCGTTCATCGAGCCCAGGAGCCGGATACAGGTGTTGACGCTTTCATAGACGAGGCTTCCGTCAAGGAGCCTGCCCACCAGCACCGTGCAGGCGCCGCAATCGCCTTCCGCGCAGCCCTCCTTCGTGCCGGTCAGCCGGCGATGGAGCCGAAGCCAGTCGAGAAGCGTCCGCGTCGCGGGGACGTCATCAAGGGTCACGTCCTCGTCGTTCAGGATGAAGCGGATGCTGCCGGTCGCATTGTTCATGTCCAATCTTCTTCCCCGTCCTACTGTGCCGTCCAGCCGCCGTCGATGGAGATGTGCGTGCCGGTGATCGAGCGGGCCTCGTCGCTTGCCAGGAACAGTGTGGTGGACGCCACCTCTTCCACGGACACAAACTCCTTGGTCGGCTGGAATTTCAGCATGACGTCCGACTTGACCTGCGCCTCGCTGATGCCGCGCGCGCGCGCCGTGTCGGGGATCTGCTTTTCGACGAGCGGCGTGAGCACGTAGCCGGGGCAGATGGCGTTGACGGTGATGCCGTTTTCGGCGACTTCCAGCGCCACGCTCTTGGTCAGACCCATGATACCATGTTTCGCCGCCACATAGGCCGCCTTGAACGGCGAGGCGATGAGGCCGTGGGCCGAGGCGATGTTGATGACGCGGCCCCAGCCTTTTTCCTTCATGCCGGGGATCGCTGCCCGGATCGTGTGGAACGAGCTCGACAGGTTGATCGCGATGATCTGGTCCCATTTCTCGACCGGGAAGTCTTCGATCTTCTCGACGTGCTGGATGCCGGCATTGTTGACCAGGATATCCACGCCCCCGAACTCGGACGCGGCAACCGCCATCATGTCGGCAATCTCGGCGGGCTTGGTCATGTCAGCCGGGTGGAAGATCACCTTGCCGCCGCCGAGGCCTTCGAGGCGCTCGCGAATGGCTTCCACTTCCGTGAGGTTGCCAAGGCCGTTGGCGACGACATTGGCGCCGCTTTTCGCAAAGGCGGTGGCGATCGCAAGGCCGATGCCGCTGGTGGAGCCGGTGACGACGGCTGTTTTCATGTCTGCTCTCCCAATTCACTCCGGCGATTCGAGCGATCGGCTCGTTTTGCCACCGGCAGCCTACGCGCAAAGAACAGGCGGTTGCAATCGCCATGTCAATGCCTTGAGAGCGATGGTATCCTGACGTGGAATTGCGCTTTACTTTCCTTTCGCATTCGTTTTGATGTCGTATTGAAAATTCCGAAGGGTCGTCGGGAGCGGCCTGTCGCAGTTGGGAGGACTACATGGGCGGCTACATTCTCGCGATTGATCAGGGCACGACCTCGAGCCGCGCGATCGTGTTCGACGGCAACCAGAAGGTCGTCGGCTCCGGCCAACGCGAGTTTGCGCAGCTCTTCCCCAAGTCCGGGTGGGTCGAGCACAATCTTGAGGATATCTGGGAGAGCGTGGTCTGGTCGGCGCGCGTGGCACTCGAACATGCGGGGATCGGCGCCTCCGATCTTGCCGGCATCGGCATCACCAATCAGCGCGAGACCACTGTGGTCTGGGAGCGCGAAAGCGGACGATCGATCCACAATGCGATCGTCTGGCAGGACCGGCGCACCGCAAGCCGTTGCGAAGAGCTCAAGAAGCGGGGCCTCGAAGAGACCTTTACGGCAAAGACCGGGCTGCTGCTCGACCCCTATTTCTCCGGCACGAAACTGGCCTGGATCCTCGACAACGTCGAGGGCGCACGGGCACGGGCGGCGCGCGGCGAACTTTGCTTCGGCACCATCGACACGTTCCTGATCTGGCGGTTGACCGGCGGTAAAGCTTTTCGGACCGACGCGACCAATGCCAGCCGCACGCTGATGTACAACATTGCGACCAATGCTTGGGACGACGAACTCCTGGATATCCTGAATGTGCCGAAGGCCATGCTGCCGGAGGTGCTCGACTGTGCGGCCGATTTCGGTATCAGCTTAAGGGAGCATCTCGGCGCTGCGGTGCCGATCTTCGGCGTTGCCGGCGACCAGCAGGCGGCCACGATCGGTCAAGCCTGCTTCGAGCCCGGCATGATGAAATCCACCTATGGCACTGGTTGCTTTGCGCTTTTGAATACCGGCGCTGACATGGTGCGCTCGAAGAACCGGCTGCTGACGACGATTGCCTACCGGCTGAACGGCGAGACGACCTATGCCCTCGAAGGCTCGATCTTCATCGCCGGCGCGGCCGTACAATGGCTGCGCGACGGGCTGAAGATCATCAGCGCCGCGCCCGAGGCAAGCGATCTGGCGGCGAAAGCCGACCCGATGCAGGACGTCTATCTGGTGCCCGCCTTCACCGGTCTCGGTGCGCCGCATTGGGATGCGGAGGCGCGCGCTGCGATCTACGGCATGACCCGCAGCACTGGTCCTGCCGAGTTCGCTCGCGCGGCACTGGAAGCCGTCTGCTACCAGACGCGCGATCTGCTCGACGCCATGCACGGCGACTGGAAGAACGGCGATAGCGATACCGTCTTGCGCGTCGATGGCGGCATGGTCGCCTCCGACTGGACGATGCAGCGGCTCGCCGACATCCTCGACGCGCCGGTCGACCGTCCGACGATCCTGGAGACGACAGCGCTCGGGGCCGCCTGGCTTGCAGGGCATCGCGCCGGGGTATGGCCGGATAAGGCCGGAATTGCAAAATCCTGGGCGCGCGACAGGCGCTTCGAGCCGCAGATGGATGATAAGACCCGCGCCGCAAAGATTGCCGGCTGGCGGGACGCGGTGCGGCGGACGCTGAGCGCAGGGTAGGGGACGAAGCCAAGCCCCTTCCTCAAAAATCGGCCAGCAAGGTGCAGATAGTAGCTGCAATTGTGCGAAGCAAAACCGAACAGCCCGAGGAACTGGACCGACAAGGCGCTCCAACCCGTATCAGCAACAACCCAGCGAGCTCTTCTGGACCTCGCTTGCAAATGCTATGTGTCGGCTATGCACCCATCCCCGACCCTTGTTGCAGGCCGATCCTGCGGAACCTGCACGCTTTGTTGCCGGCTGCCCGATATCGATCTTTTCGATAAACCGGCGAACGCCTGGTGCCGATATTGTATCGAGGGCAAGGGCTGTTCGATCTATGCGGATCGGCCTTCGGTATGCCGGGATTTTCTCTGTCTCTGGATGACCGACGAAGGGCTCGGGGAAGCGTGGGAGCCATCCCGCTCGCACATGATGATCTACCGGCAGGGGCCTCAGGTTACGGTGCTTGTCGACCCTGATCATCCCGACATCTGGCGGAGCGAACCATACCATACGCAATTGCGGACGTGGGCCAATGAGGCCGAGCCCAACGGCGGCTATGTCATCGTCTTCTGGCAGGACGACGTGTTCAAGATCTGATCCGGGAGAGCCATCTATCAAAAATCAAAAATAATCCGATGCGCCCTGTCGACATCGGCGTTACTCCTACGTCTTTCCAACGATGGGAGTGACCGATGCTTTACGCCGTGCTTTGCTACAATTCCGAGGAAGCCGTCTCTGCCTGGAGCAAGGAAGAGGAAGACAAGGTGATGTCTGACCTCGCCGCGGTGGAGAAGAAATACGCCGCCGCCGGCAAGCTGGGACCGGTGGCGCGGCTGATGCCGACCACGGCAGCGACGACGCTGCGCAAGGCACCCAGCGAGAGCTTCGTCATCGACGGTCCCTTTGCGGAGACAAAAGAACAGTTCCTCGGCTTCTTCCTCGTCGATGTGGAGACGCTCGAGGAGGCGATCGCGTTCGCCAAGGAACTTGCTGTCGCAAATCCCGGCGCCGGAGCCTATGAAATCCGGCCGCTGCGGGTCTTCAAACCCTTTGGAGCGCTGGAGCCGCTGTGAGCGAACTTGGCTGGATAGACCTTGCCCTGACCTCCGCCCGCCCGCAGGCGATGGGCGCGCTGTTGCGCTACTTTCGCAACCTGGACCTCGCGGAGGAAGCGTATCAGGAAGCCTGCCTCCGGGCGTTGAAGACATGGCCCGACAAGGGGCCGCCGCGCGATCCTGTCGCCTGGTTGATCTTCGTCGGCCGCAATAGCGGGATCGACCATTTGCGCAAGCGGGCGAAGCAGCAGCCGCTGCCGCCTGAAGAGTTGCTATCCGATCTGGAGGATACAGAGAGTGACCTTGCCGAGCGGCTGGACGGCTCGCATTATCGCGATGACATCCTGCGGCTCCTGTTCGTCTGTTGTCATCCCGACCTGCCGGCGACGCAGCAGATCGCGCTGGCGTTGCGCATTGTCTCCGGCCTGTCGGTCCGCCAGATCGCCCGCGCCTTCCTCGTCTCGGAGGCGGCGATGGAACAGCGGATCACGCGGGCGAAGGCGAAGATTGCCGCAGCCGGCCTGCCGTTCGAGACACCGGACGCTGTCGCGCGGAACGAAAGGCTGGGTCTTGTTGCCGCGATGATTTACCTCGTCTTCAACGAGGGTTATTCGGCGGGCGAAAGCCGGAAGGCGGAAACGCCCTTTTGCGAAGAGGCGATCCGGCTTGCAAGGTTGCTCTTGCGGCTCTTTCCTTCAGAACCGGAGATCATGGGTCTGACCGTCCTGCTTCTCCTGCAGCATTCCCGCATGAAGGCGCGGTTCGACGCGAACGGCCAGATCGTGCTTCTGGAGAATCAGGATCGCAGCCTGTGGGACGTACGCATGATCCGCGAAGCGCTGGCGCTGCTCGATAAGGCCATCCGCCACCGTGCGCCCGGTCCGTTCCAGATCCAGGCGGCGATTGCTGCACTTCATGCCCGTGCGAAGCGGGCGGAGGATACCGACTGGGCCGAGATCGATCTGCTCTATCAGTCGCTCGAACGCCTCCAGCCCTCGCCGGTGGTGACGCTGAACCGCGCCGTGGCGTTGTCCAAGCTGCAGGGTCCGGAGGCCGCGCTGACACTTATAGATCCGCTGGAGGAGCAGCTTTCCGGCTATTTCTATTTCTATGGGCTGAAAGGCGGGCTTCTCAAGCAACTCGGCAGGGTCCGCGAGGCGCATGAGGCGTTCGAACGGGCGATCGCGCTGGCCACGACGCCGGCGGAGGCTGCGCATATCCGCCAACATCTCGATTGCCTGACGCGCGACATGGCGACGGGCGCATAGATTTTGCGGCGACGTGTCGGATGGCCGATGCTTCGCTCGTCCTCGATACGAACCAACCCAACGAAATCCAGCCGAGGAGCCAGAACATGGACCAGATTGCCGAGATCAAGCCCGCAAATGAACGCGAACTGGTGCTCACCCGCGTCCTGAACGCCACGCCCGCCCAACTCTTCAAGGCCTGGACGACGCCTGAACTGATGACGCAGTGGTTCGCGCCGAAGCCCTACGAGACGCCCGTCGTTGAGATCGAGCCGCGCGACGGCGGCAAATTCCGTACGGTCATGCGCGGACCGAACGACTTCCAGATGGACTCGACTGGTGTGCTGCTCAAGGTGGAGAAAGACAAGCGCCTCATCTTCACCGATGCGTTCGGCCCCGACTGGAAGCCAACGGAAAAGGCCTTCTTCACCGCCGAGATCCTCTTCGACGACCTGGGTGGCTGCAAGACCCGCTACACCGCGATCGCCCGCCATTGGAGCGTGGAAGACTGTCAGCAGCACGAAAAGATGGGCTTCCACGAGGGATGGGGCCAGGTCGCCACGCAATTGGAAGAGGTGGCTTCGAAACTCTGACGATAGAAGGGCATAGCCGTCGCGGTCTGCCTATCCGGCCGTAATCCCGGCCTTGAGCCGGGATCCAGCCGTGCCGCGTCTGCGGCGCGGAAAATCTTTGCACGCAAGGACTTATGCGGGGCTGGCTACCAGATCAGGTCATGATGGGTGCAGTTTTTATTAGAAGTCTAAGCCGTCGGCCCGCGGGCGGAAGGATGGCTACTTCCAGATGTTGAAACGCTCCTGCATGTAGGCGACGCTTCGCCGGTTGGCTTCCTTGCGGTTGGCGCCTTCTATCGTCGAGTGATAGAGCGAGTCGATGTCGTGCGCGGCCGTCGTCGCCGGCTCCTCGATGCCGGCCGGCAACCAGATCGGGATCCCTTTCCAGGCGAGCAGACCTGACAGCCATACGTCGTCCACTGTCCAGACTTCGTCGGGAATCCTGTAGGCTGTGTCGTCGAAGAATTCGGGCCGCACTACTACGCCCCCCAGCCCTTGCAGGATATCGACGTAGCCGGCCTTGGCGATCGGGCGGCGCATTGGACGCGGCCGTTCAAGGCGAAGGATAGCGGAGGCAACCTTGTGCAACAGCCGGCGCGTGCGAAGCCCGGGATCGAGCTTGGAGGCACGCTCGGCCTTGGGCTGGAATGGCCCCGACTTTCCCCGACCGGCAGGTATGTGTTTTCCGTTGAGCGCCACGCATTCACCGGGGCGTGCTGCCTGCGCCGCAAAAAGATCACCAGCCCAGGTAGGCGAAAAGATCTTGTCGTCGTCGCAGAACAGGATCTGCGCCGGCTGACCGCGCAGCTCTCGCGCCGCAAAGAGTACCTTTGAGGCTGGTCCGAGGTCCTGGTCCGTCCGTACGATGGTGATGCCCTCCGGCACCGGGGGCACAGTGCCGTCATGTTCCGGGAAACGGCGGTAGCAATGCGGGATAAAGAGCCGGATTTCGTCGACCGGTTCGCGTTGCCTCACGAGACTATTCAGTGTCGGCGCGAGCAGACCAAAACGGGGCGGGATGGTGGAGAGCGAGATGATGCGCAACGGCAGTTCCTGTATTGAGGAGCAGGCCGATAGAAGCAACCATTTGGCAGCTTGTAAAGGCGCTGGTCCAGTCCGCGTGTCTGCGCAACTCCGCTCGCATAGAGCAGACCTAAGTTATCCGATTGAAAACGCTTTGTTTCAATATCCGCCCCTTTCCCGGCTCGCCGCGCGTTCATATCTCTACGCGAACTGACAATCCGGAGCGCACCCATGGAACTTGGCCTTCATACCTTTGCCGACGTCGATCCCGCAGCCGCCGACAGGGGGAGGGAAGGAGAACGCCGGTTGAAGCAGCTTCTCGAAGAGATCGAGCTTGCCGACCAGGTGGGGCTCGATGTCTTCGGTATCGGCGAACATCACCGGCCGGACTACGCTGCCTCGGCGCCTCCTGTCATTCTCGCGGCTGCCGCGGCCCGGACGAAGACCATCCGCCTTTCCAGCGCCGTCACCGTGCTTTCCTCCGACGATCCGGTTCGTGTCTTCCAGCAATTCGCGACGCTGGATCTCCTGTCGCATGGCCGAGCGGAGATCATGGCGGGCCGTGGCTCGTTCATCGAGTCTTTTCCGCTATTCGGCTACAATCTCGACGATTATGACCAACTGTTCGAGGAGAAGCTCGATCTGCTGCTGGCGATCAACGAGGGCGAGAAAGTCTCCTGGCGCGGCGAATTGCGCCCGCCCATCCCCGGCCTTGGTGTCTATCCGCGGCCGTTGCATGGAAAGCTGCCGATCTGGATCGCCGTCGGCGGAACGCCGCAGTCGGTTGCGCGTGCCGGTGCTTACGGCCTGCCGTTGGCGCTTGCGATCATCGGCGGCACGCCCGCGCGCTATGCGCCGCTCTTCGACCTCTATCGCGAGGCCGCCCGCAGGGCTGGGCAGGATGCGTCAAAGCTGAAGACCAGCATCAACGTGCACGGTTTTATCGCCGATAAGTTCGACGTCGCCGCCGACCAGTTCTATGGCCCGCAATCGGCCGTCATGAACCGGATTGGCGCCGAGCGCGGCTGGGGGCCGACGAGCCGGGCGCAGTTCGATCTGGCGACCGGACCGGAGGGGCATCTCTTCCTCGGCGACCCGGAAACAGTAGCGCAGAAAATCGTTGCCCATCACAAGATCTTCCGCAACGACCGGTTCGTGCTGCAGATGGCGATCGGACTGATGCCGCATGACCAGATCATGCGCGGGATCGAGCTCTACGGCACCAAGGTAGCGCCACTGGTGCGCAAGGCGCTTTCCGAACAGGACGATGAAAGGGGCGCTGTCTGAGCGAATGGCGTTGTGTAGCGCGCCATGATAAGGAAGCCGCCGAAAGCGAGATCAGATGACACTGAACAACGATGAAGACCTGCGCGGCATGCAGGCGATCGGCCGCCTTTGTGGCAATGTGCTCCAGCACATGGGCGCCTCTATCCGTCCCGGGATGACGACGGCCGAACTCGACTTGATCGGCCGGCGCATGCTGGAAGAGGCCGGCGCCCGCTCGGCTCCGGAAGCCTGCTACGAGTTCCCCGGTGCGACCTGCATCAGCGTGAACGAGGAAGTCGCCCACGGCATTCCCGGCGACCGGGTGATCGCCGAAGGCGACCTCGTCAACATCGACGTTTCCGCCGAACTCGACGGCTACTTTGCCGACACCGGCGCCTCGTTCACCGTCGGCCGCGTGGCGCCGAACCTCGATCGCCTCTGCCGCGACGGCAAGCGGGCCATGTGGGTTGGCCTGAAGGAAGTGAAGGCGGGCAAGCCGCTTTCGGCGATCGGCAACGCGATCGGCGACTTTGCCCGAAAGAACCGCTACACGTTGGTCAGCAACCTTGCGAGCCATGGCGTCGGCCGCTCCCTGCACGAGGAACCGTCTGAAATCGCCACCTGGCCCGATCCGCGCGAGAAGCGGATGATGACGGACGGCCTCGTCTTCACCGTCGAACCGTTCCTGTCGCTCGGGGCTCAATGGGCGGAGAACGGCGACGACGACTGGACGCTGTACAGCGATCCCCGTGCTCCGACGGTCCAGTTCGAGCACACGGTTGTGGCGACGAAAAACGGCCCGTTGATCCTGACGCTGCCGGGGTAGGGCCGCACGCCGGTATCCTTCAAGAAAAAATCGGCGACTCATCAGAAATTGTCGTTTGTCGGTTCGTGCTGCGCTGCAATAGCCTGCTCCCATGCTGCACGTTTCCAAGCCGTCCGTCTCCCATCCGCTGCTCGTCGCGATTGCCGGAGCGGTTACCCTGGCTTCCGTGATGGGATTCGGGCGGTTCTTCTACACGCCGGTGTTGCCGGCGATGATGGCGGATCTTCATCTCGACCCAGCCGAGAGCGGGCTCATCGCCGCTGCCAACTTTGCTGGGTACCTCGTCGGCGCCATTCTGGCCGCCTATGGCTGGGCGGCAGGGCACGAGCGGCGGCTTGCGCTTGTAGCGCTTGCCGCGAATACCGCCCTGCTTGCTGCCATGGGACTTGTCAGCAGCATTCCGCTCTTCATCGCCATCCGCTTCCTCGCGGGGTTGGCGAGTGCCTTCGGGCTGGTGTTTACGTCCGGGATCGTCCTTTCCCATGGACTTGCTGTGGGCGATGCGCGCGTCCCAGTTATCCACTTTTCCGGTGTCGGCGCCGGAATCGCGCTCTCATCGTTGCTGGTTCTGGGGCTTTCCTCATTCGATCCGGGCGGATTTCCGCTATGGCGGCTGGAGTGGCTCTTCGCGGCAGTGTGCACGGGCTTTGCACTCCTTGCAGTTGGCTTGCTCCTGCCGCGCACGGCTGCCGAGGTGTCTTCCCTGCCGGAGCCGCCGCTTCGCTGGACGCGTCCGCTTGTCGCCCTGGCGTTGAGCTACGGCCTGTTCGGCATTGGCTACGTTGTCACCGCAACCTTCATCGTCGCGATCGTTCGCGAAGGCGGCGCAGATCCGGTTCTCGAAGCGCTGACCTGGTTCATCACCGGTCTGACGGCGGCGCTCTCGCTTGCCTTCTGGAAATGGCCGCAGCGCAGGCTTGGCTTACTAGGGGGATATCGGGCCGCGCTTGTACTGGAGGCGCTCGGGGTGGCCGCCACCGTGATCCTGCCGATGCCATATTCGGTTCTGGCCGGCGGCGTGCTGCTCGGTGCGACCTTCATGGTGATCACGGCCTACGGGCTGCAACTCGGCCGCGCCCTGGCGCCGGAAAGTCCGCGTCGCTCCCTGGCGACAATGACGGCCGCCTTCGGTGTGGGGCAGATCATCGGGCCGCTGGCGGCTGGTTGGCTCGCCGCAGGCAGCGGCAGCTACGTTCTTCCGAGCCTGCTGGCGGCTACAATCCTGGCGATCGCAGCGGTGGTCACGTTGCCCGCAGGTGGTGAAGGTTCTATTAAATCTCCGTAATGGAAAGCGCCAGCGATTGTTGCGGTGGGGAAACTGCACTAGTTTCCGGCCGAACCGGAACGGACAACCCGTTCCCGCAATGAGAGACCACGGCCTTGCTTCACTCCTTCTTTCCCGACCCGAAGAAATTCTTCCTTTCCGCCCTTCTTTGGACGGCCGTGGTTGTCGCCTTCTGGTATCTGTTCGGCGAAAGTGTCGGCACCGCGCTAGGCCTGCCGCCACTGGCGGAGGGTCAGGAGCCGCCGATCGGTCTCGGTCATTTCTTCACAACGGCCTCGATCTGGTTCTACATCTACTTCATCGCGTCGATGGCGGTGTTCTGCCTGTATTGGCAGATCCGGGCGACCAACCAACCGTGGCGCTTGTGGTCCGTCTGGGGGTCGGCCTTTCTCATCTTCAGCGTCTACTTCTCCGTTGACATCAGCGTGGCGCTAAACAACTGGCGCCGTCCGACCTACGACCGGATCGTTGAGGCGCTGAAGGCGCCGAACACCGTGAGTGCCGAGGAGATTTACGGCTACGTCTCCATCTTCTTCCAGCTTGCGACTGTTTACATTGTCGCTGCCGTGCTCATCGCCTTTTTCACCAGCCACTATGTTTTCCGCTGGCGCAATGCGATGAACAACTTCTATGTCTCGGTCTGGCCGAAAGTGCGCCATATCGAGGGTGCCTCGCAGCGTATCCAGGAAGACACGATGCGCTTTGCCAGCACGGTCGAGGGGCTCGGCATCCGGCTCGTCGATTCCTTCATGACGCTGATTGCCTTCCTACCCGTGTTGCATGCGCTCTCAGCAAGCATCAAGGACCTGCCGATTGTCGGCTCCATTCCCTATCCGCTGGTCACGGCGGCAATCTTCTGGTCGATCTTTGGCACGGTGATGCTTGCTTTTGTCGGCGTGAAGCTGCCGGGGCTGGAGTTCCGCAACCAGCGTGTCGAGGCGGCTTACCGCAAGGAACTGGTCTATGGCGAGGACCACGCCGACCGCGCGCAGCCGCCGACGGTTCGCGAGCTGTTCGACAACGTCCGGAAGAATTACTTCCGGCTCTATTTCCACTACATGTATTTCAACGTCGCGCGCTATTTCTACCTTCAGACGGACAACATCTTTCCGCTGTTCCTGCTGGTGCCGTCGCTCGTAACTGCCAGCATCACCTACGGGCTGTTTCAGCAGATTCAGGGAGCATTCTCGCAGGTGACGAGTTCATTCCAGTATCTCGTCAATTCCTGGCCGACGGTGATCGAGCTGATCTCGATCTACAAGCGTCTGAAGGCATTTGAAGCTTCGATTGACGAGAAGCCATTGCCGTCCATCGACGAAGAGTTCATCGCCGCCGGCGGCGTCGAAGAACTGGCACAGTAAGAGAGGGTCAGAGCCCTTCGGAGGTGGTTTCGACCGCCTTCGCCCGCTTCGTCATTATGTCCATCGCTTCGCGATGGCTGACGCAGGCGACATCGGGCTTGCTGCATGTTTCTGTGAGGAAACGGTCGAGCGCGCGCCAATAGGCGCCGCCGTTCATCTCGACGAAATGGAAGCCGAGCTGGAGTGGAATGCGCTCGCCGGAATACTGCTTCTCGAAGGCGGCGCGATAGGCAGCGAGCGTCCGTTCCTCGTAGGTCGCGCTATTGCCGACGTCCTCCTTGCCGCGTGAATGGCGGACATAGAGGTTGTAGTCCATCGCGACCACGGGTCTGGCCGACGGACCTTCCGGAATGAGCGGCAACGCGAAACGGACAAGGCCGTCGCTCTTCCCCGGAACTGTAGGCCCCTTCGACACCGGGCTTGCGTCGTAACCGAAGCCGAAGTCACGGAGCGCCTTGTCTAGTGCGGGGCTCGAGGACAGATAGGGGGCGCGAAAGCCAACGACGTCCTTCTCGACGAAGTCCCTCCATTCAAGCGGCTCGCGCTCTTCCACGCCCGCATTCTTCCAGGCGTCGCGCAGTGTATTGCGGAAGAAATCGAACTCCTGCGCCCAGTCATCCGCGCTCCATTTGGCGCCGTCGAAATGGCCGCAGGCATGGCTCCCGAGATCGTGACCCTCGGCGCGGGCCTGCCAGATATGGTCGAGCCGTGTGATCACGTCCGAATTGTCCGGGGCAAAGCCGACATTGGACTTGCCACGCTTTTCGTGTGGCGCCTGGTAACTCTTGCGGTTCTCCTTCGTCATCAGGAAGGTGCAGGAGAGGAAATAGGTGAAATGGGCGCCTGTGCGCTTTGCCATTGCCCGGCTCTTCTCCCACAGCTTGTTGTCGTGCGCGCCGTCGAAGGAGACGACCACGAGTTGTTCCAGCTTCGTGTCCGCTTGATCGGCGTCGTTTGCAAGGGCTGGAAAACTGGTGAGGGAAAGGGCGAGGAGGGAGGAAAGGCCTGGACGAAACATGGGTACCGCGACTATTTGCAAAGGGGGGCTTCATCCTTCGCGAATGCGGCAAAGCCATGTTCCCACTGGAAATTTCCTGGGGGTAGCGCTATCCCATGGTTACGGTTGCAGATCGGAATTCATAGACGGAAGGCGGATTTCCATGGCTTTGCTGGTTGCCGGTATCATTCTTTTCATTGCCACACATCTCGTTCGCCCCTTCGCGCCGGGATTGCGCGCAGGGTCAATTGCCACCCTAGGCAAGCCGGCTTTCATGGCGATCCACGGCATCGTCTCGCTGCTCAGCCTCGTCATGATGGCCTACGGCTTCGTCCAGGCGCGCGAGACCGGCGGCACCATGCTCTACCAGCCTCCGACATTCATGACGCACATCACGCTGACCTTGATGGTGATCTCGGCGATCTGTCTCGTCGCGGCCTTCCTGCCGGCTGGCTACATCCGCACGAAGCTGAAGTTCCCGGCTGTCGCTGCGATCAAGGCCTGGGCATTTGCGCATCTGCTTGCCAATGGCGAGAGCTATTCCGTGCTGCTTTTCGGTGCGATCCTCGCCTGGGCGATCGTCCTTCAGATCTCCTTGAAGAAGCGGGTGACCACGGGGGAGGCGACGCTGCCGGTATTCGTTTCCGTCCGCTACGATCTGATTGCCGCGGTCCTTGGCCTAGCGCTCTACGGTCTGATTGTGCTGAAGCTGCATGAATGGATCATCGGCGTCGCACCGCTGGTGCTCTGATTGCAGGCAGGGCGGAGGCCGAATTCGCCGCTGCCCCCTTACAACGCGCCAAAAATCGGGTAGAAGCGCGAAATCTGATCATTTGTGAAAGCCGGACCGAGAATGGCAAACCAGGACGACAGCTTTATCCGCGAAGTCAATGAGGAACTCCGCTCCGACCAGATGCGTGCCATCTGGCGGAAGTTCGGGCGCGTCCTGATCGGCGCGGCCGTCCTCCTCGTGCTTGGAACCATCGGCAAGGTCTCTTACGAATACTGGCGGGAGACAGAGGCCTCTGCCGCCGGCGACAGGTTCCTGTCGGCGCTCACCCTGATCCGCGAGGACAAGAAGGAAGAAGGGCAGAAGGAACTGGCCGCGCTGGAAAAGGACGGCTTTGGTGCCTATCCGGTGCTAGCGCGGATGCGCTCGGCCTCGCTTCTGGCGGAAAATGGCGATACGGCCGGAGCGGTCGCAGCCTTTACCGCGATCGCCAAGGACGGTGCGATCCCGCAGGCGCTGCGCGATGCCGCCCGCCTGCGCGCGGCCTACCTTCTGGTCGACACGGCGTCGTACGAGGAAGTCTCGGCCGAAGCCGAACAAATGACGAACCCGGCCAGCGCCATGCGCCATTCCGCACGCGAAGTGCTCGGGCTTTCGGCCTACAAGCACGGCGACTTCAAGCGCGCCAAGGAATGGTTCGAGCAGATCACGGGCGATGCCGAAAGCCCGCGCAATGTCGCCAATCGCGCGCAGATGATGCTCGATCTCATTACCGCCAGCGGCAAGGCCTCCTGACGCCGCGTTCCAAGCGGCTCAACCGGAATGGAACGTCCCATGAGCTTCACCGTCGCCATCGTCGGGCGCCCCAATGTCGGCAAGTCCACGCTGTTCAACCGGCTGGTGGGCAAGAAGCTCGCGCTCGTGGACGACACGCCGGGCGTGACCCGTGATCGCCGTCCGGGCGAGGCGCGGCTTGTCGACCTGCGATTCCGCGTGATCGACACCGCTGGCCTCGAGGAGGCAGCACCCGAGACACTGCAAGGTCGCATGCGTGCCCAGACTGAAGCGGCGATCGACGAGGCGGACCTTTCCCTTTTCATCGTCGACGCCAAGACGGGGCTGACCCCGGTCGACCAGGCGCTGGCTGAGATGTTGCGCCGGCACGGCAGACCGGTCGTTCTGGTCGCCAACAAATCTGAGGCACGCGGCTCGGACGCCGGCTTCTATGACGCCTTCACGCTGGGCCTTGGCGAGCCGACGCCGATTTCCGCCGAACACGGCCAGGGCATGCTCGACCTGCGCGACGCTATTGTCGCCGCGATCGGCGAGGAACGCGCCTTTCCGCCCAAGGACGATGAGGCCATTACGAACGTCGACCTGCCGCAGACCGCTGCCGTCGAGGGTGAGGCCGAGGAGGAAGAACCTGCCTACGACGAGACCAAGCCGCTGCGGGTGGCGATCGTCGGCCGTCCGAACGCCGGAAAGTCGACGCTGATCAACCGCTTTCTTGGCGAGGACCGGCTTCTGACCGGCCCCGAGGCCGGCATTACTCGCGATTCCATTTCCGTCGAATGGGACTGGCGTGGCCGCACGATCAAGATGTTTGATACCGCCGGTATGCGCCGCAAGGCGAAGGTGCAGGAAAAGCTTGAAAAGCTGTCGGTCGCCGACGGCCTGCGTGCGATCCGCTTTGCCGAGACGGTGGTGATCGTCTTCGATGCCACGATCCCGTTCGAAAAGCAGGACCTCCAGATCGTCGATCTCGTGCTGCGCGAGGGACGCGCCGCCGTACTCGCCTTCAACAAGTGGGACCTGATCGAGGATCCGCAGGCAGTGCTTGCGGACTTGCGCGAAAAGACAGAGCGGCTTCTGCCGCAGGCACGTGGCATCCGGGCCGTGCCGATTTCGGGCCAGACGGGCCGCGGGCTCGATAAGCTGATGCAGTCGATCATCGATACCGACCGTGTCTGGAACCGTCGCATCTCGACGGCGAAGCTGAACCGCTGGCTCGAGGCGCAGCAGATCCAGCATCCGCCGCCGGCCGTCTCCGGTCGTCGACTGAAGCTAAAGTACATGACGCAGGTGAAGGCCCGCCCGCCGGGCTTCATGGTTTCCTGCACCCGTCCGGATGCGCTGCCGGAATCCTATATTCGCTACCTCACCAACGGCCTGCGTAACGATTTCGGTTTGCCGGGCGTGCCGATCCGCATCCACTTCAAGGCGTCGGAAAACCCGTTCGAGTCGAAGAAGAAGCGCAGAAGTTAGCCCCTACCAGAGGACGGAGTGCGGCACGAATGCCGCGATCCTGTGGTCTTGCGAGACGAGCATCAGCGGCTCACACAGCGCCTGCGCGATCAGCATTCTGTCGAACGGGTCGTAATGCTCGATTGAGAGTTGCTCCGTTGCCACCGCATGCTCCGGTTTGATGTCGAGCAGATTGTAGCCGGCTTTCCGGAAGTAACGCATCCCATCTTCAGCGTTGAACGGAGGTGTTTGCTTTCGCTTGAGAGCGAACTTGATGGCAATCTCCCAAAGGCTGGCGACTGATACGAACACCTCGTTTCTCTCATCCGAAATCGCCTCTGCCGCAGCAGGGGAGAGCGCTTCCGGAGATGCGATCGCCCATATGGCCGCGTGGGTATCGAGAAGAAGCCTCATTCCGGTCTGGTGCCGAACAGCGTGGCGACCTCGTCATCGAGTGCATCGAAATCCTCAAGCGCCATCTTCGGGAACTTGCCAGCCATGAGGCCGAGGCGCTTGTGTCCTTTTTTCTCAGTGGCAATCGGCACCAGGCGTGCGGCAGGGCGACCGTTCCGCGCTATAATGATTTCCTTTTCGACGCCAGTCTCAACGTCGCTTACGAGTTTGGAAAGGTTCGTCTTGGCGTCGAGCATGTTGACGGTAAGCATGTCCTTGTCCCTGGCTAACCCTGGCTAATATAAGCGAGCCAACAAATGACGACAAGTGTTACCCGATCGCGGGTGGCAGCTTGTCCTTCGCCACCAGCGCGCCGTGATGCTGGATAACGGCGGCGGCCAGTTCTGCGGCGAAGCGGGCCGAGGAGGGGGCGTCTCCGGTCACGACGTAGCCGGCGAGGAAGCCGCCGTTGAAGCTGTCGCCGGCACTGGTCGTATCGACGATCATCTCGACCTTGGCAGAAGGGACATGGGTATTCGTCTCGCCGAAGGCCAGCGTGGCGCCGTCTGCGCCATCCTTGACGACGAGGTCCGCGACACCGAGCGCGCGGTAACGCGCGATGGTTTCCGAGATCGACGTATCGCCGAAATGGGTTGCTTCATCGTCGAAGCTCGGCATCACGAGCGTGGCTGCACGCGCGCCATCGCTGATCGTTTCGCGCATGCGCTCGGCGCTGTCCCACAACCGCGGGCGAATGTTGGGGTCGAAGGCAACGAGCTTGCCGGCTGCCTTGGCGCGGCGAAGTTCGGAAAGTAGCGTGTCGACATCTTCCGGCGGCAGGATCGCCAGCGTAATGCCGGAAAACACGATTATGTCGGAGGCCTCGACCGCGTGACGCAGGCGATCTGGATCGCGTGCGAGCAGTTTCGCCGCCGAGGCCGATCGCCAGTAGGAGAAGCTTCGCTCTCCATCATTCAGGTGGATCATGTAGAGGCCGGGTGAGCGGTCATCGATGCGTGCGATTTTGTCCGTGCCGATGCCGTGCTGCTTGATGAAGGCCAGCATCTCCTCGGAAATCATATCGGTTCCGACGGCCGTGAAATAGTCGACGGACCAGTCGGCAGGCAGGAACAGGCGGGCGTAGTAGGCGGTGTTGAAGGTGTCGCCTGCGAAACTCTTTCGCATCAGGCCGCCGTCCGCCTGCATGAGTTCCACCATGCACTCGCCGATGGAGAGCAACCGTCCTGCCATTCTTCCCGCCCCCTAGAGCATGTCTCCCGAAAGTGGGAACCGGTTTCGGGATAAAGACATGCGTTAAAACAAAGACCTAAAGCGCGACATGCAGATCTGAAAGATCGCTGCGCTTTAGTTGCGTCGGAACGAGGAAATACTGTCAATAAGTGTGCGGGGCAAGGTGATACCGGCGCTGCTGGCGCGCCAGCGGGCGGTGGCGCGGGCCTCACCCGGCACATGTACCCCGTATTCCCTGGAAAGCCGCTGAAGCTGCCGTGCAAGGCGGTCTTCAAAATCACTTGCGAGAAACTGCGGAGCGATGGCGAGAATGAAAAGACCGGCTCCTGGGCTGTCGCTGCCGGTCCGGAAGTCCGGCGCATCAAGGGACCAATTGGCCCCGGTCAATCCCGCTGCCAGTACTTCTATCATCAGCGCGATGTTGGCCCCACGGGCGCCGCCAAATGCGAGCAAGGCTCCCGTGATCGCCTCGTTCGCATCCGTTGTCGGATTCCCGGCCGAGTCGAGTGCCCAGCCCTCTGGGATGGTCTCCCCTAGTTCTGCCGCTTGCCTGACCTTGACGAACGCGGTTGCGCTGGAAGCCTGGTCGAGGAGGAGCGGCGGGCCGTCTGCGCGTGGCGCGGCGAAGGCAATCGGATTAGTGCAATAGACCGGCTTTGTGCTGCCGCCAGCTGCGATCAGCGCTGGTCCGTTGGTTGCTGCCAACGCAACGAGACCGGCATCGGCAAGTCTGGCCGCGTACCAGCCGAGTTCACCGGTCGTATAGCTCGACTGCGACGCATAAAGCGTCAGGCCGAAGATGCGAGCCTTGGTGACTAGCTCCTCAAAGGCCAGGTCAAAGCCCAACTGAGCGATGCCGCTTCGGCAATCGCATTTCATCAATGCGGGGATCGGCGAGGTTATCAACGGCTCGGCACGGCCGTCGATGCGACCGCTGGCAAGCGCATTCAGATAATCGGGCAGATGGGCAAGGCCGAGCGCAGGCTTGCCGGCTGCCTCTGCATCGACGATCGCTTTTGCAAGCGAGCGCGCCAACGCCTCGCTTGCGCCTGAACGCAGCAGGGCCGTGGAGGCAAGCACAGAGATTTCCGGCAGGGTCAGGACAACGGTGCGGTCAGGCATCTCAAGGTCTCCCGCTCCGGAGGCGGCTCCGACAGTCGGGGCCGCGGCTTCGAACGGCGGCATCATCCGATCCCCTGTAAGCTACGTCAACCGCAAGAGGTGACTGTCAGGGTGCTCGCGATTGCGGAACGCTTGGCTGCGCTGCAGTTGCGCGCCGGGGCTCTCGCCGTACCGTTTACGCCTCTGCCCATCCCCGCTACACATTGCGGACAACGACATCAGAGGAAATCGCCATGACCACTTCGAAGAAGGTTGCGTCCGAATGGTGGCGCGGCGCTGTGATCTATCAGGTCTATCCACGCTCCTTTCAGGACACGACCGGCGACGGCATCGGCGACCTCAAGGGGGTAAAGGCGCGGCTGCCGCACATCGCCTCGCTCGGGGTCGACGCGATTTGGCTTTCGCCCTTCTTCAAGTCGCCGATGGCGGATATGGGCTACGATGTTTCCGACTATTGCGATGTCGATCCCATGTTCGGCACGCTTGCCGAATTCGACGAAATGCTGGGCGAGGCGCATCGCCTTGGGCTCAAGGTCATCATCGACCAAGTGATCTCACATACGTCAGATCAGCATCCGTGGTTCAAGGAAAGCCGCGCGAGCCGCGATAACGACAAGGCCGACTGGTATGTATGGGCCGACCCGAAGAAGGACGGCACGGCGCCGAACAACTGGCTTTCGGTCTTCGGCGGCCCTGCCTGGGAATGGGATGGGGTACGCCGGCAGTACTACATGCACAACTTCCTCGCCTCGCAGCCGGACCTGAACTTCCACAACCGCGAAGTGCAGCAGACACTGCTCACAGCGATGCGCTTCTGGCTGGACCGCGGCGTCGATGGATTCCGCCTCGACACAGTGAACTACTACTTTCATGACGCGGAGTTGAGAGACAACCCACCGCATGAGCCGGACTCCGAGGCTGCCGGTCTCGATGCGCCGGAGACAAATCCCTATGGCATGCAGTTGCACCTCCACGACAAGACGCAACCGGAGAACGTTGCGTTCCTGAAACGGGTTCGCGCGCTGCTCGACGAATACAGCGGTCGCGCATCGGTTGGCGAAGTTGGAGATGGAGCGCGCTCGCTGAAGACGGTGGCGGAATATACCGGCGGCGGCGACAAGCTGCACATGTGCTATACCTTCGACCTGCTCCACCCCGATTTTACCGCGCAGCACATCCGAGATTGCGTAGAAAATTTCCAAAAGGCCGTCACCGACGGGTGGGTGTGCTGGGCCTTCTCCAACCACGACGTCGAACGCCACGTCAGTCGCTTCATGAGGGTACCGGAGGAGCGGGAACGTCTCGCCAGGCTTGCGATTACGCTCCTGTCGACGCTGCGCGGTTCGATCTGTCTCTATCAGGGCGAGGAACTGGGGCTGCCTGAAGCCGAACTCGCCTTCGAGGATCTTCGTGATCCCTATGGCATCCGCTTTTGGCCGGCCTTCAAGGGGCGTGACGGGTGCCGCACGCCGATGCCCTGGCAGGCAGGCGCACCGCATGCGGGCTTCACCGGTGGCCGCCCGTGGCTGCCTGTACCGGACGAGCAGGTGCGGCTTGCCGCCGATACGCAGGAACAGGTTGCTGGCTCGGTGCTCAATCACTACCGCGAGACACTCGCCTTCCGGAAAGCGCATCCCCCCCTCCAAGACGGAGGCATGGAATTCTTGAATTCAAATCAGGACATTTTGGCCTTCATCCGCGAGAAGGGCGGAGAAAAGCTGCTCTTCGTGTTCAATCTGACGCGGGAGAAGATCAAGTTCTCGCGGCCGAAGGACATGGAAAAAGTGGAGCCGCTGGAGATGCCCGGTTTTTCTCCGGTATTTGACTACGGTGTCCTCACCCTCGCGCCGCTCGATGCTTTCTGCGGGAAATTGTCTTGAGCGCTAAGGATCGCTTTCGTCTCACCCGATCAATGTGAACCGATCAACATCCACCATGCCGCGATCCGAAATCTTGAGGTGCGGGATGACCGGAAGCGGCAGGAAAGCGAGTTGGAGGAAAGGCTCCTCCAGTGTTGCGCCGAGTGCAAAAGCTGCCTTTCGCAGATGGTGCAGCGTGTCGCGCACGGTCTCATAGGGCTCGAGGCTCATCAGACCAGCTATTGGGAGTGCGATTTCGCCAGTCACCTTGCCGTCCTCCACCACGACGAATCCTCCACGGATCTCGCCAAGCCGGTTCGCCGCCAGCGCCATGTCGTCTTCGCTGACGCCGACCACGCAGATGTTGTGGCTGTCGTGGCCGACGGTGGAGGCGATCGCGCCCTTCTTCAGGCCAAAACCCTGGACGAAACCGTTCGCGTGATTGCCGTTCTTGCCGTGACGCTCGATCACCGCGACCTTGATGATGTCGCGAGAAAGGTCGACTGCCGTTTCGTTACCCTTGGACGGCAGCCGGTAGCGCCGGTGTTCGGTAATGATCTTGCCCGGCATGACGCCGATCACCGGGGTCTCACCCTCGCTGACTGGTACGGCGAAATGCGATGCCTTGACCGGCCGCGCCTTGACGCTGTCGAGACCGACCGGAGCAACTGGCTTGCGACGTGAAAACAGCGCGTCGGTGACGCGAAGTCCACCGGCGAACACCATCTCCGCCCGGCAGTCCTCCAGCGTGTCGATGACGACAAGGTCGGCCCGCCAACCGGGTGCGACGAGACCGCGATCCCTCAGGCCGAAGGCTTTCGCGGCGGAAATCGACGCGGCGCGATAGACGGCGAGCGGCGCCCGGCCATGCGAGATCGCGGTGCGGATCATATGGTCGAGATGGCCCTGCTCGGCAATGTCGAGCGGGTTGCGGTCGTCGGTGCAGAGCGCGATGAACGGCGAAAGCCGTTCGGTGAAGAGGGGGAGCAGCGCCAGGAGGTCCTTCGACACCGAACCTTCGCGTATCAGGATGTGCATGCCCTTGCGGATCTTCTCCAGCGCTTCGTCGGCGGTGGTGCATTCATGATCGGTACGGATGCCAGCGGCGAGATAGCCGTTGAGGTCGCGCCCGGAGAGCAGTGGCGCATGTCCGTCGATGTGCCCACTCTGGAATGCCTCCAGCTTGGCGAGGCAGACGGGATCCTTGTGGATCACGCCCGGAAAATTCATGAACTCGGCAAGCCCGATCACCTTCGGATGGTTGCGAAATGGCAGGAGTTTTTCGATCGGAAGATCGGCGCCGGAGGTCTCCAGATGCGTCGCCGGCACGCAGCTCGAAAGCTGCACGCGGATGTCCATGACCGTCTGCTCGGCCGACTCCAGAAAGTATCGGATGCCCTCGGCGCCCAGCACGTTGGCGATCTCGTGCGGATCGCAGATCGCCGTCGTCACGCCGTACGGCAGCACGCAGCGGTCGAACTCGTGCGGGGTGACAAGCGAGGACTCAATATGGAGATGCGTGTCGATGAAGCCGGGCACGACGATGCGGCCGGAAATGTCGATCTCTTCGCGTCCCTCGTAACCCTCGCAGATGCCGACGATGCGATCACCGCAGATGGCTACATCGGAAGCGACGAGTTCGCCCGTCACCAGATCGAAGAAATGGCCGCCCTTCAACACGATATCGGCCGGCGCGCGGCCCGTGCCCTGGTCGATCAGGCGCTCCAGCTTCGTCTCCATCCTATTTCCTCCGCTGCGATTCCGTCATTTGAGACAGCCTATTCCTTCAGTCCCGAAACGGGGAGGGGTGAAAGCCGCCATGTCTTTCCAGTCGCGCGCTTTTGCACGAATGATCCCGGCGCAACGGTCCTTCACATCAACAAATAAGGCGGCCAGGGACCGCCTCATCTGATGTTCCTGCCCCGCCTTGAGGCTCAAGATCCGAGCGGTCCGCGGGCGCGTCGCCTCAGATGTTGTTCTGCAGCACCTCGCGCAGTTTGCCGAACAGTTCGTCGATCTCGCCCTTTGTGATGATCAGCGGCGGCGAAAGCGCAATGATGTCGCCGGTCGTGCGGATCAGCAGGCCCTTCTCGTAGGCCTTGAGGAAGGCGTTAAAGGCGCGTTTCGTCGGCTCGTCGGCGATCGGGGCCAGCTCGATCGCGCCAATCAGGCCGATGTTGCGGATGTCGATCACGTTCGGGCAGTCGCGTAGCGAATGCAGCTGCTCTTCCCAGTAGGGCGCAAGCTCGGCTGCGCGTGTGAGGAGGCCTTCTTCCCTGTAGGTATCGAGCGTGCCGAGGCCGGCGGCGGACGCAATCGGGTTGCCCGAATATGTATAGCCGTGGGCGAACTCGATCAGATGCTCCGGACCGGTCATGAAGGCGTCGTGGATCTCGGAGGTGACGAAAACGGCGCCCATCGGGATGACGCCATTGGTCAGGCCCTTGGCCGTAGTGATGATGTCGGGCTTCACTTCGAAGAACTGCGAGGCGAAGGGCGCGCCGAGGCGGCCGAAACCGGTGATGACCTCATCGAAGATCAGCAGGATACCGTACTTGTTGCAGATCTCGCGGATGCGCTGCAGATAGCCCTTCGGCGGAATCAGCACGCCGGTGGAGCCGGAGACCGGCTCGATGATGACGGCAGCGATGGTCGAGGCATCGTGCAGCGCGACCAGGCGCTCCAGATCGTCCGCCAGTTCCGCGCCGTATTCCGGCTGGCCCTTGGTGAACGCGTTCTTTTCCGGCAGGTGGGTGTGACGGATATGGTCGACGCCGGCGAGCAGGGTGCCGAACATCTTGCGGTTGCCGACGATGCCGCCGACGGACATGCCGCCGAAATTGATGCCGTGATAGCCGCGCTCGCGGCCGATCAGGCGGGTGCGGGAGCCTTCTCCCTTCACGCGCTGATAGGCAAGGGCGATCTTGAGTGCAGTGTCGACCGATTCCGAACCGGAATTGGTGTAGAAGACGTGGCTCATACCCTCGGGGGCGATGTCGACAAGCCGGTTGGCGAGTTCGAAGGCCTTGGGGTGGCCGAGCTGGAAGGCCGGTGCGTAGTCCAGTTCGCCTGCCTGCTCGCGGATTGCCTCGGTGATCTTCGGTCGGCAGTGGCCGGCGTTGACGCACCACAGCCCCGCCGTTCCGTCCAGCACCTGCCGTCCGTCATGCGTCTGGTAGTACATGTCCTTGGCGCTGACGAAGAGCCGCGGCTCCTTCTTGAACTGCCGATTGGAGGTAAACGGCATCCAGAAGGCGCGCAGGTCGTTGGGGGTATTGAGGCGATTGGACATTTCGGTCTCCGTGGCCTTGGGTGCGGGGCGGGTTGTGGGTGCTGCGGACCGGGGCCATCCCGGCGCGAGGCAGGCATTTTTACCTATTGGTCAAATTATCGAAGCAACCAGCACCGTCAAGCCGGGGGACCCGTCTGACAAAAGAAAACGCCCGGCGGAGAGGTATCCGCCGGGCGCTTGCATGGGATCTGGCTTGTTCAGGCGTAGCGGAGCTGCCTGTTTTCTTGCGGCTCGGCCTCGCCATAGATGCTGTCTAGCGCTTCAAGGATCGTCAGAACAGCGTCCGACTTGCTGGAATAGTAGATCGTCTGCGCATCGCGTCGTGTGGACACAAGGTTCTGCGCCCGGAGCTTGGAAAGGTGTTGCGACAGCGCCGACTGGCTGAGCCCGACCCTCTGAGCGAGTGCGCCGACGGCGATTTCTCCACGGACCAACACCTTCAAGATGAGCAGCCGCTTGGGATTGGCCATAGCGGACAGAAAGTTTGTCGCAACTTCTGCCTGTGTCTGCTCGTCTTCAGAAAAAGGGTCCATTCGCAACTCCATTAGCGCCAATCACTTCAATATGTGCGGTTCCGTACTCTATGACTGTTAGCATATAAACAATACCAAACACATCAAGTGGCCAGAAATGGGGGTAGGGCGTGGTTTTCCTACCGCCAGCAATCAACCGTTTGTCGTTCGGGCCTTCGTCAGCAGATCGGCAAGCACTGTGCGAAGGGCACCAGCATCGGAAATTTCTGTTGAAAATTCAAGGCGTTCTAGCTGGTCACCGGCTGAAAGGTCGATGCCAGCGGCATCGATTCCGGAAATAGACCAGTTTCCCTCTTTTGCGCCGCAGTAGTGGCTCGCATATATGCCAGCCGCCTCTGCATGCTCACTATTCATGTGTTCGATGGCGCCAGACTCGCGTTCTGCCAGCGCTTCGCGGGCAGCAGAGCGAATCAGCAGATCGTCGGCGGTCAGCAGGTAGGCCTTGCCGAAGCCGCCGTTCAGGTTCGCCCGCAGCGGCACGAGCCGGAAGAAGGTGAAGTCGGGAAAGTCGACATAAAGCTTCGCCTTGGGATGGCGACGGACGAAGCGCTCACGCAGCCGCGCATGTTGCTCGCTGCCGCGCACGACTTCGGAGGCCTCCGTGATCACTGTCAGTCGTGGGTGGGCGAGGGGGTCGCCCTTGCCGGGCTCTCCGGCAAGCAGCGACGAGCGGGGATCGGTGCGGAGCGCCCGAGTATGAACGGAAAGTGCTGAGACGAGAATCACGGGCACGCCGTCGATGTCCATGCCCGTCAGCACGCGGCTGGCAAAGGGACTTCCCGTGTCTGGTTCGAGCACAGCCAGAGCAGCGCTACGCGAAGAGCGCAGCAGTACACGGGCGAGCGTGCGGGCATCGTCATCCGTATCGCGCAAAACCTTCGGCGCGTCCTTCGGTTCCTCAGCCATGGCAACTCCTCGAATGGTTGTTGTTTCCATCTGGAAACGGCCAACAGCCCCGAAAGTCAAGACGTCTTTCGGGCCAATCCTCACGCGGTAACGCGCGTTCGGGTCACTCGCGACGGCGATGCCGGGTCAGGCTTTCCACCACGTTCTGGGCGTTGATCATGCCGACGACTGCGCCGTTCTCGACCACGCCGATGCTGCCGGGCTGGCGAGCCATCGCGTCGAGAATATCGACGAGCGGCGTTTCCGGCTTGGCCGTGGCGGTGACACCGACGGCGGGGCCGCTCAAGCCCGGGTGCATGACATCGCGGGCCGTCAGCATGTTGATCGGGTTCATGTTCTGCACAAAATCGGCGACATACTGGTTCGCCGGATTCTTGACGATATCCTGCGGAGTGCCGCACTGGATGATGCGTCCGCCTTCCATGATCGCGATGCGGTTGCCGATGCGGAAGGCCTCGTCGAGGTCGTGGCTGACGAAGATGATCGTCTTCTTCAAGCGCCGCTGAAATTCGAGCAATTCGTCCTGCAGGCGCGTTCGAATCAAGGGATCGAGCGCGGAGAACGGCTCGTCCATCAGAAGGATCGGTGCGCCGGTGGCAAAGGCGCGGGCAAGACCGACACGTTGCTGCATGCCGCCAGAAAGCTCGTTGACCTTGCGACCTGCCCACTGGGTCAGGTTGACGAGGTGAAGCTGTTCCTCCACGCGCGCCTTTCGCTCGGCATCCGGCATCCCTGCCAGTTCGAGACCGAAACCTACATTGTCGGCAACCGTGCGCCATGGCAGCAGCGCGAACTGCTGGAATACCATGGAAACGGTGTGCATGCGGAAGTCACGTAACGACTTCGATGAACAACGGTACGGGTTGATCGGGCTACCGGCGGTGTTGACCTGAACTTCACCGCGCACAACCGGCGCCAAGCCGTTGACGGCGCGCAGCAGCGTTGACTTTCCCGAGCCGGACAGACCCATCAGTACCAGGATCTCGCCCTCGTTGATCGAGAGCGAGGCGTCGGCGACGCCGAGCACGAGGCCGGTTTCCTTACCGATTTCGTCGCGGCTCCTGCCGGAATCGATCATCGCGATGGCGCGTTCAGGCTTTTCGCCGAAGATGATGTCAACGTTCTTGAAAACGACGGCCGCGCTCATTTGCCTTCTCCTTCATCGGACGAACGGAAAAGGCGATCGAGGATGATGGCGAGGATGACGATGCACAGCCCGGCCTCGAAGCCCATGGAGATGTTCACGGAGTTCAGCGCTCGTACGACCGGTACTCCGAGCCCCTTGGCGCCGACGAGTGCGGCAATGACCACCATCGACAGCGACAGCATGATCGTCTGCGTGAGACCGGCCATGATCTGCGGCGTGGCAAAGGGAAGTTCCACCTTGCGAAGAACCTGCGTCGGCGTAGCACCGAAGGCCTGTGCCGCCTCGACCAACGAAGGTGGTGTCGAGATGATGCCGAGCCGCGTCAGGCGGATTGGTGCGGGGATGGCAAAGATCACCGTTGCGATCAGCCCTGGAACCATACCGAGCCCGAACAGGATGAGGGCAGGGATCAGGTAGACGAAGGTCGGGATCGTCTGCATCAAATCGAGGATCGGACGCAGAGCGGCGTAGAACCAGGGGCGGCGGGCGGCGGCGATCCCGAGAGGAACACCGACGACCATGCTGACACTAGTCGCGGCGAGCACGAGTGCCAGTGTCTCAGTCGTCTCCTTCCAGTAGCCCTGGTTCACGATCAGGAGAAGGCCCAGAAACGTGAAGAGCGCCACGCCGAAAGACCGGCGGAGGTACCAGCACAAGGCAGTGATCAGGGCGATCATTGCAAGGGCATAGGCGAATTTTCCTCCGTCGCTTGCAAATGGCCCCTGCAGTACGAACAGGATTGCATCGATGCCGCCCTGCAGCACCACCTTCAGCATATCGAACAGGCCCTTGCCGTTGGTGGTCAGCCAGTTGACCGCCGCCTTTGCCCAGGGCCCGATGGGCAGTTTGATGTTCGTCAGCCAATCCACGGGAGCGTACCTGCCTTCAATGGGCGTTGACATATGATGCCACGCTCCCTGCGCTAGCCGGAAACGGTCGCATAGGATGCGCGGCGGATCTGAAGTTCAATAGACTACCGAAGCGACAAGGCGCCTTCTCACGGCGCACCAAAATGTCGCGATCAGAGGAGGCGGGAGGTTTCCTTCCCGCCTCTTATGCTGCGCCATCAAAGGCCCAGAGATGTCTTGACGGCGGCCAGACCTTCACTGCCATCCTTTGCCGTAACACCGGCCAGCCAGGGCTCGATCACTGCCGGATTGGCCTTGAGCCATTCGGTCGCGGCCGTGTCGGGTGCCTGTCCGTCGTTGAGGATCTTGCCCATGATCTCGTTTTCCATCTGGAGCGAGAACTTAAGGTTCTTCAGCAACTGTCCAACGTTCGGGCATTCAGTCGTGTAGCCCTTGCGAACGTTGGTAAGCACCGTCGCGCCACCAAAGTTGGGCCCGAAGATGTCATCGCCGCCGGCAAGATAGGTCAGCTTGAAGTTCGCGTTCATCGGATGCGGTTCCCAGCCGAGGAACACGATCGGCGCTCCCTCCTGCTCGGCGCGCGCGACCTCGGCGAGCATGCCCTGCTCGGAGGACTCGACAACCTCGAAGCCCTTCAGATCGAACGTGCCCTTGTCGACCATGTCGATGATCAGGCGGTTGCCGTCATTGCCCGGCTCGATGCCGTAGATCTTGCCGGCAAGCGCATCCTTGTGGGTGGCGATGTCCTTGAAGTCCTTGATGCCGAGCTCGGCGCCCTTGGCGTTCGTCGCAAGCGTGTACTTCGCGCCTTCAAGATTCTCGCGGACAGTTTCGACCGTGCCAGCGTCGCGGAACGGCTTGATGTCGTTTTCCATGGTCGGCATCCAGTTGCCGAGGAAAACGTCGATGTCGTTGTTCGCGATCGACGTGTAGGTCACGGGCACCGAAAGTACGGTCGTCTCGGTCTCGTAGCCGAGGCCCTTGAGGACCGCCGATGCGGTCGCGGTGGTCGCGGTGATGTCCGTCCAGCCCACGTCGGAAAAGCGGACCTTCCCACAGCTTTCGGGTTCTGCGGCCAATGCGCCGGATACACCAAGCGCAAAGAGCGAGACTGCCGCGAGGGCGGACATCCTAAAAGTTGAGTTCGATTTCATGTTTCCTGCTCCCCATTTTTGTTCTGATAGATAAGCCAAGCATCAAAAACGTCATTGTTCAAGCACTTTACGATGCTCGCACCGGTGTCAGGGACCTAGTTTATTTCACGCCGTTTCGCAATCGCGCGCAAGAATGTCGCTGTGAACGATGCACGCGAAATTCTGTGATTTTTGTCAGTTGGCGTCTGGAAATCGGGCCTCGTCCGGGCCAGAACGAGGGCGGAGACAATCATGGCCAAGCTTTACTTCCATTACGCGACAATGAACGCGGGAAAGTCAACGATGCTGTTGCAGGCATCGTACAACTACCAGGAGCGCGGGATGCGGACGGCGATCTTCATCGCCTCCTTCGACGATCGCGCCGGAACGGGGCGCATCTCCTCGCGTATAGGGCTGCAATCGGACGCCATCGCCTTCGACGCGAGCGATGATCTCTACGGCATGGTCGAGACGCTCAGCGCGGACGGGGCGGGTGCTGTGGCCTGCGTTTTCGTGGATGAGGCCCAGTTTCTGAGCGAGGAACAGGTGTGGCAGCTTGCCCGCATCGCCGACCGCCTATCCATCCCGGTCATGGCCTATGGGTTGCGCACCGATTTCCAGGGCAGGCTTTTCCCAGGGTCCTATGCGTTGCTCGCACTCGCCGACGAGTTGCGGGAGGTGCGCACCATCTGCCATTGCGGGCGCAAGGCGACGATGGTCGTCCGGCTCGATGCAGAGGGGAGGGTGGTCAAGCAAGGTGCGCAGGTCGAGGTGGGCGGAAACGAGAAGTACGTCTCCTACTGCCGGCGTCACTGGGAAGACACCATGCGCGCCGACTGAGTACCGATCGGATGACGCTTTGCCGCATGGCCTGTTGCTCCTGTCGCGGTTTAACTACCGGAAATTGAACAGAAAGGAAAATACGTGAAGATCACTTTAGCTTCCGCCCTTCTCATTCTTGCGACTGCAACGGCTGCGCAAGCCGATGGTGATGCGACGGCCGGCAAGACCGTTTTCAAGAAATGCGTCGCCTGTCACACCACCGACCCGGGCAATCGGGTCGGTCCGTCCTTGGGCGGCGTGGTCGGCCGGCCGGTGGCTTCGGCGGACGGGTTCAAGTACTCCAAGGCCATGCAGGAGTTCGGCAAGGACAAGGTCTGGGATGAAACTGCCCTCTCTGAATTCCTTGCTGCACCGCGGGCGACGGTCAAGGGAACGTCGATGGCGTTCGCTGGCCTGAAGAAGCCGCAGGACATCGCCGACCTTCTCGCCTTCCTCAAGGATCCAGCGGCGGTAAAATGATCGCTTCGCCGTCGGGCCAAGAGGTGCCGACGGCGAAACCTGCTCTCAACAAAAAAATACATGTCTACCGGGGCTTGCACGCTCCGCTCCACTCCCCACATCATGTCCTGCCGGTCTCCGGCGAGGGGCAACCGCTCACGGCTGTTGGGCGGCTCGCGTCAGGCGAACAAGCCGGTCGATGCGCGTCGACCATGTGCAAAGGGGAGCAGTCATGGCCACACTTCAGAATTTCGATGCGGAGATCGAGAAGACCCGTCAGGTCGTCGATCAGGTCCGCGGCAAGTTGGAGCAGACCGGCGTTGTGCTGGACCAGTTCGCCAAGGCCGACACAAAGCTTGGCGATGCCAATTTCGATATCGAAAATGCGCGCATTCAGGATGTCCTGGCACAGCAGAAGGTGATGGAGGCCAACATCGCCGACCTGATCATCGGGCTGGAGGACGCCACCAATGTCTTCGGCTCCGAGTTCGAGAGCATGAAGAGCTACACGGCTTACGAGAAATTCATCGGCATCTTCTCCAAGCAGAAGATGCAGCGCATGCGCACCGACCGTGTTCGCAACATGTCACTTGCCGGCAACCTGCAGGAACTGCTTTCCAAGTCCGACACGATCGTCGGCATCCTCAAGGAGCAGAAGTCCATCCTCGACAGCCGCTACAAGACCTCCGAGGCAAGTCTGGTCCAGGTGATCGAGCGGCGCAAGCAGACGATGGCCAATCTGGAGGCGACACAGAAGCGTATCGAGGAGTTGAACCCGCAGCTTCTCGATATCGAAAACCGCATCGCGGCCTCGACCGATCAGAAGACGCGCACGCAGCTTGAGGGCGAGCGCTCCAAGCTTGCCACCGAATACAATGAAAGGCAGGCGAAGGAGCAGGAACTGCTGGCCGAAAGCCAGACGCTGGAACGCTACACCTCGATGTTCCAGACCTTCGTGGATTCGCTGAACAACCAGATCGCCGCCCAGAACACGCTGATCAACAAGCTGACCATCGATACCGAACAGCGCATCGTGCTCTACAAGGCGCTCGAGGATTCGCTGAAGACGGCAGCGCAGCAGGACGTCGCCCACCGGATCAATACGCTGGGAAGCAAGGTCGATACGGCGGCGGAAGAAACGATGGCCGGTATTGGTGCCGCAGCCCAGAAACATATTGGCGACCTTCTCGAGATGCACGAGAAGAACATGCTCGCCACCCAGGACATCCAGCGCCGCAAGAAGCTCGCCGACGATGCCTTCGCCCGGCGCTTCCAGGAGGTCATGGATAAGCACAACGCATCGAATTACGTGCAGACGTGAGGTCAATTGCCCCGATGGGTCTAAGCCCTGTGAATGTGCCCCTCACCCTGGCCCCATCCCCGCAGGCGGGGAGAGGGGATGGAGGCAGCGCGGCTCGGGCCTTCGCACCGCTTGCAGGGCGAAGGTGCCGGCAGGCGGATGAGGGGCAGCCATGAAAGCCGCTGCCGACAGCGCCGTTGCGCAATACTTCACCTCCATCCGCGCCGCACTCGGCGGCCTGGAGATTTTTCTGGCCGACCGCAACTCGCCACTCTACCAGCATGGCGTGATCGGCGAGGCGATCATTCCCTATCTTGAGCGTCTGAAAGCTTCCTTTGCCTGCTGGGAGAACCGGATCGGTTTCGTCGACCAGTTCCGTATTTCGCGCGCCGAGAGCGGCTTCCCGGTCTACCAGAACGTGCTGGAGCTGGAGAACGACCGCAAAAGCGCCGACAAGCGCCTGGCAGAGATTCCCGGCGCGGATGCGCTGCGCGGGGAGATGGTCGATTTTATATTGCGGAGCAAGGCATTTCCGACCGAGTTGCAGACGCGGATGGCCGAGCGCATGTATCTGCAGCAGATCGGCAAGGGCGAGATCTTTTCGCCGTTCATCCTGCCGGAAACGATCCGCGTCGCAGTCAACCCGAAGACGATGCGGCCCTATTACGTCGTCAGTTGGGGCGCTTTCGACGGCGTGAGTACGCTGCCGATGGTCTACATGGCGATGGTCGAGGATTCGTCCGAGAAGATCGTCGAAACGCTGGTCACATCCGACGGCAAGCTCAATCCGGATGTACAGATCGATCTGCCCGTCGGCGGCCTGCTCAATCCGGAGTTTGCCAGCCGCTTCGACGATTTTGCCCTGAAGAACAGCGCCTACTCGCTCTCGCCGGTGACGATCGCGACCAATCTCGACAAGGATTTCGAGATGCTGCATCCCAAGCAGCTACGTCGCATCGTGCTAGGCCCTTTCTATTCGGCCGACATTACTGAGAACAACGAAAAAGTCCGAGAGATACTCTCCAAGGTCCGCAAGGTCGAGAACGCCTGGCTTTTGACCTGGACGATCCAGGAAGTGTTTTCGCAGGCTGAGCGACCGGCCAAGCGCGGCTTCTGGAGTTCCACTCCGGCGCAAGAGGAGTTCTTTGTCGATACCGCCAATCTCGAGGCCACGCGCATGGGGGTCAGCGGTTACGAGAAGCATGCGCTTGTCCCGCACGACGCATACCAGGCACTCTATGCCGCCGGCGAGGCGGAAGAGATCTTCGGCGACTACAAGGTGCACGTGATTTCTCAAAACCAGGTGATCAGCGAGGTTTGATGCCATGAGTCTGAACGCCGGCCTGACCATGATCCCCGAAAGCGATATCGCAAAGCACCAGGCGGTCGCGCAGGCGATGGTGACGCGGCTTGTCATCCTGGAAGCCGACGGTGGTCCGGCAAGCACGGCGATTTCGGGAACGGGGCGGCGCTTCGTTTCCACCGTCTCGAGCGGCGGCATGCGGCGCACGCGCGAGGTCGAGCTATCCAAAACGATCGCGTTGATCCGCCCGACTGACCCCCTGTTGTCGCCGGCGCAGCACCAGCTTCTCTATCGTTCCCGCCGCGGCATCGAAATCGCGCTCGCCGTTGCCGACGTGTTCGCGCGGCAGACGGAACTGGAGCAACTGCAATCGAGGAATACGACGGCGCCGCTTGCAGGCGAGGAAGCAACTCGCTTCAAGGCGCTGCTCTCGGCCGCGGCTTACGTCGCAGCCTTCACCTTTGCCGCCTATCTTGGTGCGACCTTGCCCGGGGAAGGCGAGCCGGCGGAGGACACGGACGCGCCTGACTACTTGTTCGAGACGGCACAGGACGCGGTGAAGAGCCTCGTGGCCGGCCTCGACCGCAGCATCGCCGGGGCCGCGGACGACACAGCGCTGATCGCGCGGGCGCGGGCCTTCGCCCGCGTCGCGCTGGAGGGGCTAATCCTTCGCAGGGCGCGATTCACCGGCCTTTCCACCTTCGATAGCGCGCATATCCGCATCGAGCAGGACGACTTCACCATCAACGGCTTCGACGTGGCGCCGGGACAGAAGCGCAAGCTCCTGTCGATGAGCTTCAAGAAACCGAACGAGATCGTCGGCAACCATATCGCCAAATACCAGGCGATGCGGCTTGCCAAGATGCTGATGGCCTACGATTTCGAGCGGCAGATGAACCCGTTTGTCGAGCTCGGCGGTTTCCTCTTCACCTTCATCGGTGACGGCATGCCGGGCACCGGCAAGACCATGCTGATCCAGATGCTGGCGGGGCTTCTGGACGACTACTGCCGCATCGCCGGCTATCCGTTCCACTACGAGAACTTCGGCGTCGACCAGATCTCGTCTTACCAGGGCAAGTCCGGGCAGAACTGCAAGGAGTTCGTCAACAACGTCGTCAACCCGAAGGCGATCGGTTTCGGCACGATCGACGACGTCGACCAGGTCGCGGCGAAACGCTCAGACGACCGTGCCTCGGCCGGCCAGCACGAGGTGACGGCGGTCTTGATGGAGAGTTTTGCCGGCGCTTCGACAGTCGTGCGCGGAAACTGCACGTTCGGCATGTTTTCCAACTATCCCGAGAATGTGGACGATGCGCTTCGCCAGCGCGCAGGCGCCCGCTGGCTTGTCGACGGACCGCAATCGGAGGCGGACTATATCGATATCTTCGCGATTCTCGTCGGCAAGAACCATTCGATCCCGCTGGGCGAGCATGCGCTGCTCGCCGGTCAGGAGATCAAGCAGGCGGTCTCGACCTCCTATGGCCAGCATTCCCGTCCGCAGGAAGACGGGTTGCTCGCGGTCTGGGAGCGCTACGAGAAAGCGCACAGTAAACTGGAAACGCTCGCGGATGTCGGCACGTATCTGCACATGATCAAGGAGGCGGAACCCCGCTTCACCGGCCGGGCGATCAAGAACATCACTGACGCGATCAAGATGCGGGCCATGGACGTCGACTTGCCGGACGAATGGTTCGCCACCCCGGAAGCGTTCATGCACAAGTCCTATGACGAGAAGACGCAGATGATCGAGGCGCTGCGCGGCCCCATCACAATGGAGATGGTGCTGCAGGAGATCAACCGCTACGCCGACAGCGAATTCCGCTATTCCGACAAGTCCGACGACGCCGCCGTTGCCGAGATCATCCGCCGCGAGCGCCAGCGTGAACGGGCAATCCGCGAGATCGAGACGATGAAGGCCGATGGGCGGTGGGACGCTGATAGATGAAACGCCTCCTTGAAGCCGAGCTTATCTACGGGCGGCTGCTCGACGTGTCCGAGCCGCATCTGGTCGAGCGCTACAACAAGGCGCTTGAGGCCTTCGGTCTGCCGCGGACGAACCTCAAGCAGTTCAGCATCGATATGACCGGCTTTGCGCCGGAAATCGCCGATGAACTCGGCGACCGCGACTATCTCGATCCGAACCGGGTAAACCGCCGCTTCATCATCCTGACGCCCGATCAGGTCGAGTTGCCGGTCGTGCACACGAGCTTTTCCAACACCGCCGCCCTGATGCACGAGTTCTTCAACGCCAATGCGCGCGCCATCAATGCGATCACGATACGCGACGCGCTCTATGGCGAGATCGAGGACACCGTCTCGGTCGTCAACGACGTCGACGACCTGCTCTCCATCAACGAGGTGCGCTTCCGTGTCTTGTCGGCGGAGGATCTGCTCGACAAGGCGACCGAGCTTCGCACGCTCGTCGATCGGCTCAGGACCGTGCCCGACGCCTGGTCGGACGACGAGATGCTGAACAGGATGGTGGAGCTTGCCAAGCAGGCGGGCGACATTCGCCAGAATGCGCTGGTTCCGGACCAGCTCGTCTTCCGTCATGAGGCCTTTTGGGCCAATCACTTCGGCGGCGTCTATGTCTTTCTGGACGGCAATCAGACGACGGTGATCTGCGACCCGTCCGTGCCCGGGTTCCGGCGGTCACGTCCCTGGCAAGTGAGCTATATCGCGCTGGACGATTACCAGCGCATCTTTGCGTTCCTGGCGTCGACGAAACGGCTTGAGTTGCCGCGCGCCTCGTGGGTCGAGGCGTCCGGCCTGTTGCAGCATCGCGCCGACATGACGATCACCAATCTGGTGAACCGGGAAGACCCGCGGGCGGACCTTGCCAAGGCCGACCGCATCTGGTTGCAGACATGGATGCATCGCAATGCGGCGCTGATCGCCGAAGATGGCGCCTACCCCTTCCTGCAGGAGGCGTTGCGCATCATAGCGGCGACGGGCGAGATCCGGATGAAGGACGTCGATCCATGGGGCCGTTTTCTGCTGGTGCGGGCGTTGCCGGACCATCCCGACCAATGGCTGGTCAACCAGCTGATTTCGCAACTGACCCCGTTCGATTTCGTCTCCCGCTTCGTCTTCGACAAGCAGGGCTTTTACGATAGCTACGAAAAGTTCAGCGAAAAGTTTCGGGAATTTGTGGTTGAAACGTTGACGCGAACCTATCTGAAGGACAAGCCTGCCTTTCGGCAGAGGCTCTATGGTATTGGAGAGGACAAAGGTAATGCTTGACCCGATCGTCGCGTTTTTTCAGCGGATCTTCGCCGCCATCGGGCGCGGAATCGGGCTCGTCATATCATGGCTCGTCTGGCCGTTTGTCGCCGCGGCCAACTGGTATCGGCAGCGCGCTTGGATCATCAAGGGGCCCATCGGCATTGCGCTCCTCGCCCTCATCGGCCTCTACGGCTACTTCATCTGGCAGACGCAAGCCTGGAACGGCTTCAACATCGACTACGTCAACGCCTATAACTACTCAGCACGCAAGAACGATGCGGGCCTGCCGGTCAAGGTTGCGGCGGGCCAGACGGCACCTGCAAACAAATGCGAGCCCTCGGCGATCGTCGGCGTGACAGCCGACCTGATCGACTTCAACGTGAACCAGAACGCCTGGGTCTCGTCGATGATCCTCTACAAGCTCGGCTTCTTTGGCCTTGACTGGGACGACACGCCCTGGCTCGACAACAAGGCGTCGTTCCAGCGCGGCGTGAACCAGGCCATTCGCCGAACTTCGGTGGAGCTCGTGGACACGCTCGGCCGCGTGCGGGGCACCTCTGGCGTAAACGCTGAATTGCAGGCGGCGCGCGGCAATATCCAGTTCGATGAGGAGACATGGTATTTCGGCCTGAGCCCGTTCGGCCCGAAGACGCCGACCCCGAGCTTTTACCGGGCGGCGATGCGGGATCTGCACAAGTTCAACGATGCGCTGACACAGTGCAACGCCACCTTTGACGCCCGCTCCGACAACCTCGTGCAGTTCCTCGACCGCATTGCCAACGACCTCGGCAACACGTCGGCAATCATCCGTGAGCGTTCCGAGTTTCACAACGGCGGGTGGTTCGACACACGCGCGGACGATCGCTTCTGGTTCGCCTACGGCCAGCTCTATGGCTACTACGGAATTCTGTCCGCCGCCGGTGCCGATTTCGACGCTGTGATCACGCAGCGCGGTCTGACGCAGATCTGGGCGGAAACCGTCAAGCAGTTGCGCGCGGCGCTGAACATCCAGCCGCTAATCATCTCCAACGGCCGCGAGGACGGCTGGATCATGCCGACGCACCTCGCCACCATGGGCTTCTACATCCTGCGCGTCCGATCAAACCTGGTCGAGATGCGGGATATCCTGGCGCGCTGAGAACCAGTTGAAACGGTCGAGCGGCGTCGGGCCCACGGGGCCGGCGCCGTAGAATGCTGGCAAACCATCGATCGTCGTAAACAGGATTCCTTCCGTCTCCCCGGACTTGATCCGGGGTCCAGCCGCGCTGCGTCTGCGGCGCGAAAGAATCGATTGCGCTTGAGGAATTTCTGGATGCCGGATCAAGTCCGGCATGACGGACAACGTGGAACGCCGCTTGACGCAATGAGGCGGCGGGGTAAGCTTCAAGAGGCCGCCCACATGGAGTCGTCGCCTGGCGGCTTACACCGGCAGCCAACCGGTGCTCTTGACCTCTTCCATCACCGCGTAGGTGTGTGTCTCGCGTACACCTGGAAGCGAGAGGAAAACGTCGGAGAGGAAGGTGCGGTAGGCTTCCATCCCCGCGACGCGTGCCTTGACGAGATAGTCGAAGCCGCCGGCGACCATGTGGCATTCCATCACATTGTCGCTTTGCTTGACGGCCTCGGCAAATGAATCGAACACATCAGGGGTGGTCCGGTCCAGTTTCACCTGAACGAAGACAAGCAGATTGCGGCCGAGGCGCTCGGGCGAGAGAATCGCCATGTAGCCGGTGATGTAGCCGTCCCGCGTGAGCCGTTTGACGCGCTCGGCCGTGGCCGTCGGCGAAAGATTGACCTTCTCAGCCAGCTCGATGTTCGTCAGGCGGCCTTCCTGCTGCAGGGCCCGGAGTATTTTCCGGTCAAGTCGATCGAGTTCCTTCATGTTTCCCTATCGATATTCTTTTCTGGCAAATGAATGGGCGGCAATTGGCACGAAGAATGGTGAAAGTCACTTCACAATTTCGCACAATCCGCAACAGCCCTGTCTGTGTAAGCCGAGAGGTGCCGATTGTTGCAATGCAACTCTGCCGATTGTCGTTTTTAGCCCATCGTGCGGCAAATTCCAGCGTGGCGTCCTTCAGACGTTCAGGTACTAATTGGGTGCCGCTCAGTGGACGCCGCCAATTACCGGTGTCCGCTGAGCGATTCTGCGCCGGATGCGGTGCCGTTGCTCGCGATGGCTGCAACGTAAGAACCACAATGAAAGGGCGGCGCACGATCGCTCTAGCTGGAGAGGAAGCAGCACAACCATGACCGAGGTCAAATCCGATATCGAAATTGCCCGTGCGGCGAAGAAAAAGCCGATCCTGGAGATCGGCGCCAAGCTAGGGATCCCGGCCGAGCACCTGCTTCCCTATGGGCATGACAAGGCCAAGATCAGCGCCTCGTTCATCGCGGACCAAAGAGAAAAGAAAGATGGCAGGCTCATCCTCGTCACCGCGATCAACCCGACGCCTGCCGGTGAAGGCAAGACGACGACCACCGTCGGCCTCGGCGACGGTCTGAATCGGATCGGCAAGAAGGCTATCGTATGCATCCGGGAAGCCTCGCTCGGCCCCTGCTTCGGCGTGAAGGGCGGCGCTGCTGGCGGCGGTTACGCACAGGTCGTGCCGATGGAGGACATGAACCTCCACTTCACCGGCGATTTCCACGCAATCACCTCGGCTCACAATCTGCTGGCGGCCCTGATCGACAACCACATCTATTGGGGCAACGAACAGAATATCGACATCCGCCGCGTCGCCTGGCGCCGTGTGATGGACATGAACGACCGGGCGCTTCGCGACATCGTCTGCTCGCTCGGTGGTGTCGCCAACGGCTATCCGCGCGAGGGTGGCTTCGACATCACCGTCGCCTCGGAGGTCATGGCGATTCTCTGTCTTTCGAACGACTTGAAGGACCTGGAAAAGCGTCTCGGCAACATCATCATCGGCTACCGCCGCGACAAGAGCCCGGTTTTCGCCCGCGACATCAAGGCCGATGGCGCGATGACCGTTCTGCTCAAGGATGCGATGCAGCCGAACCTGGTGCAGACGCTGGAGAACAATCCGGCCTTCGTCCACGGCGGCCCCTTCGCCAATATCGCGCACGGCTGCAACTCGGTGGTTGCGACCAAGACAGCACTGAAGCTCGCCGACTACGTCGTCACCGAAGCCGGCTTCGGCGCCGACCTCGGCGCGGAGAAGTTCTTCGACATCAAGTGCCGCAAGGCCGGGCTGCATCCGGATGCCGCGGTGATCGTTGCGACGGCGCGTGCCATGAAGATGAACGGCGGGGTGAAGAAGGAAGACCTCGGCCATGAGAACGTCGAGGCCGTCCACAAGGGCTGCGCCAACCTCGGCCGCCATGTGCAGAACGTGAAGAAGTTCGGTGTGCCGGTCGTGGTGGCGATCAATCACTTCATCACCGACACCGATCGCGAGATCCAGGCGATCAAGGACTATGTCGCCACGCTCGGCGCCGAGGCAGTCCTGTGCAAGCACTGGGCGCAGGGATCGGCCGGCATCGAGGAACTGTCACGCAAGGTGGTCGAACTCGCCGAATCCGGACATTCGCAGTTCGCGCCGCTCTATCCGGACGACATGTCGCTCTTCCACAAGATCGAGACGATCGCCAAGGACATTTACCACGCCGGAGAGGTGATCGCCGACAAGTCGGTGCGCGACCAGCTTCACGCCTGGGAAGCGCAAGGCTATGGACATCTGCCGATCTGCATGGCGAAGACGCAGTATTCCTTCTCCACCGATCCGAACCTGCGCGGAGCGCCGGAAGGGCACACCGTGCCGGTCCGCGAAGTGCGGCTTTCGGCCGGTGCCGGCTTCATCGTCGTCATCACCGGCGAGATCATGACCATGCCGGGCCTGCCGAAGGTGCCGTCCTCGGAGAAGATCTTCCTCAACGAAATGGGTCAGATCGAGGGGCTGTTCTGACCCGTAGTTCCACTGCAATAGGAAAGGCGCCGCGACGAGGTCGCGGCGCCTTTCGCATTTTCGCCAAGGATGTCAGAAGCTCTTCGTCAGCGAAAGGCGGAACGAGCGTCCCGGCTCGCTGTAGAAGTCGCGGCTCGCCTCCGTAGTGTTGTCGGGCACGCTGATCGCATCCCAGTACTTCTTGTCGAAGATGTTGAAGACACCGGCCTGGACGCGGAGACCCGCCATCTGTTCCGGCTCCCACCATGCGGTGGCATCGACGATGCCGTAGCCGGGCGCCTTGAAACCGCCGTCGCTCACCTTGTTGCGGGCACCGGCCGTCGTCAGCGAGACATCGGATCCCCAGGTCTCGGCCGCATAGCCGAGGCCGATGATGGCGCGCAGCGGGGCGACCGAGTTCAGGTTTTGGTCCGTGTCGGTATCCTTGCCGTGTGCCCAGGCAACCGACCCCCATGTCCGCCATTCATCAGTGAAACGCCACTCACCCGCAAATTCGACACCGTAGATTTGCACGTGCGCGAGGTTCTCGTAGCCGGTAACGCCTGCAACCGGATACTCGCCGCCGGGCGGTACGAGCTGCACCATGTCGATGAAATTACGGTAGTAGTTGTTGAAGACGGTCGTCGAGACTGTATACGCGTCCGAAACATAGTTGGTGCCGATTTCGAAGCCGTTGCTGGTCTCTGTTTCCAGATCCGGATTGCCGATGCGGGCGTAGGTGCCCGGCGCGCCGAAGTTCTGGTAGAGCTCCGTCGCCGTCGGCGCGCGGAAGCCTTGGGACCATTGGGCGTACAGCTCCAATTCTGTGTTGGCCTGCCAGGCCGCCCGAAGCTTCGGCGAGAAGCGGGAATCGCTGGCCGAGTTCAGATAGGCCGCATCGAAGTTCGGACTTGCCTCGTAGGCCGCCGTCGACTTCGGCGAATGGCGATACCAGTCAAAGCGCAGGCCCGGCGTCAGCGTCAGACGGTCGTCCATTAGTCTGATGTCGTCCTCGACATAAAGGCCCAGCGCAACACTATTGACGTCCGGCATGTCGGAGGCGTTGGAGTGCAGGAACAGGCAGGACGCAAAAGGAGGCAGCGGTCCATCTGGGCAGTTATCCTGCCCCCAGGAGTACTGATGCGTCTTCTGGTCGTACAACTCGCCGCCGAAACGGAAGTTGTGCTCTATGCCGCCGAGCTCGACCGCCTTTGCCGCATCGCCGTTGATGCCATAGGTGGTCTGCTCGATCAGGTTGTCGCGCTTGTAGACACCAAATGGAAAGGCATAGGGGCTCCCTACGGGGCCTGCAGGCAGGCGGAAACCATCGGTCGTGCTGTTGAGCCCTTGCCTCTGCCAGTAGGTGACGACGCTGGCTGCGTCCAGCCAATCATTCCCATCAGGCGAGATGAAGTCGTAGGAGGCCGAAACGCGCTTGCGGTTGACCTCCTCGCCTGTGTGCAGCGATCCAGGTTCGTATGCGGCCGTCGTTGACCGCATGTTGTCGGTGTCTTCGTCTAGATTGAAGATTTCGCCCGTCAGGCCGAAGCGATGGCCGCCATCGATGTACTGATGGATCTTGGCAAGCACGTTGCCCTGATCGAAGTCCATCGGGTTTGGTTCGGTCCTGCTCAGGCCATAGCCACCGATATCGCCCTGATTGTCAGTTTCATGGCCCTTCTTGTAGCCGCCCTGGATCATCAACCAGGTGTCATTGTAACGTCCGGCCAGGGCTGCGTTGGCGCCCACGCTTTCATTTGCACTGTCGTAGGTGGTTTTCGTCAGGGCGCCGAAATTCTTGCCGTCGGCAATCAGATCCTCCGGGTTCAGTGTCCTGAGGCCGACCACACCCCCCAGCGCGCCGGAGCCATAGCGGCTCGAGTCGGTGCCCTTCGTGATATCTATGGCGGAAAGGCTGTCGAAATCGAATGCGTTCAGACCGCCGACGGCGGAATCGCGCGGATCTGCTAGCCATGGCACGCGGATGCCGTCGAGCGTGGTCAGCACGCGATCGGTCTGGAGCCCGCGAATGTTGATGCTGTTGTTCTGCGTATTGAAGTTGACGCCGGCGTCAATGCGCCGGGAGAAATCCTGGAAATCGGTGATCATGCGTTCTTCGATTTCGGCCCGGTCGGTCGTTTGGGTGAGCGGGGAAAGTGCTTGCGGGTCGCTCGCCCCCTCGACTGTGATCGTGTCCAGGTTGGTCGCTTGATTTGCCGAGGCGTTCGTTGCCTCCTGCGCAAGAGCGGATGCTGCGCCGAGCGCGATCGCGATGGCCGTACCGGCCAGCAGCGTTCTGGTCAGCGGCGTATTCGAAGTCATGTCGTATACCTCTGAAAATGCATGCGAATTACCGTCGCGCATCGCGGCGGCGATGCGCGTGAGGTTTTTAATTTCTGGATTCCGTCGCGAAGGAAGCTCCGCGGAAGGTGTTATAAATATGGACTAAATGAGTCAAGTTTAAAAATGACTTTTAAAGTCAAGTTTACGCGGGTCGTCGAAAAACAGGCGGCGGCTGCCCGATTGTCACCGGCCAAGACCGCGCGGGCGTCGACGGTCGCTGTGTTTCGTCAGGCCGATGCGGAGCGACAAGCGTCACGAACGCGCGGCGGTCCGTTTGCCTAATCGTAGGGGCCGAGATAGTCCCCCTTGCCGATTTCCAGGCCATTGTGGCGGAGAATGTCGTATGCGGTCGTGACGTGGAAAAAGAAGTTCGGAAGCGCGAATTCCAGCAGATAGTTTTCGCCTGAAAACGTCACCTTGAGCTTGCCGACATTGAGGACGACCTCACGGGTTTCGCTTCCTTTCATATCGGCTTCCCGGATCGAGTTCAGGTAGGCGATGGTGTTGTCGATGCGCGCCTTTAATTCTGCAAACGTTGTTTCCGTATCGGGAAAGCTCGGCGCATCGGTGCCGGTCAGCCGCCCCAATGCATTTTTCGCGGTGTCGCTGACACGCTGGATCTGTGCCGAGAAGGGCAGCATGTCTGGAGCCAGCCGCGCATTGATGAGCACTTCCGGGGCGATCTTGTTTTCGCCCGCGTAGGCTTGCGCCTTGTCTAGAAGTGTCGACAGTACCGTAAGGCCGCGAACGAAGACCGGAACGGACAGGCGATGCATGGAAAGAGGCATGGTGGCGATCCTTGTCGATACTGGTAAGCCGGTGATCCGGTTTTTCGCCACGCAGATCAAGATAGGTCAATCGTGGGAATTTTGCGCCTGCTGTCTACCAACAATATCTATATCCATTCGCCCGCTTTTTGACGTCGAGATGCAGATGGGTTTCGTGTGCGGCGTCGCTGCCCGGATCGAGGACTGTGGTGAAATACAGACAGGCAGTGGCAACCGCGGCACGCTGCAGCGCGCCCTCGGTTGACGCATCCTCCTCGCGCGGCGCGATCGCAAGCTGACTGCCGTCCGAAAAGGCAAATGCCGCGATGTCGATCGCGTTGCCGAACGCATGCTCGGAGATCTTTCCGTTCGGTGCGCCATTGCGGTTGCGGCAGACGTAGGCGGAGGCCTGATCCAGCCCGACGAGCCGCTTATCCGGCATCGCCGCCTTGGTCGCGGGAACGATCGCTTCGCGGGTCCACCGCTGAAGCTGGAGTGCCGTCTCGCAACGCAATGTCGCTTCGGGCACGATCTCGATATCGGGAGTAAGGCGCGAGACCGTGACCGGTCGTGCAATGCCGCAGCCGTTCTTCGGGTCGATCCGCTCTGTAACCTTGACGACGGCGCCCGCCGATCTCAACTCGGCAATGCAGGCGTCAACGACGGTCGCACGTTCCTCCATGAGCGGCGGAGGCGGTGGTTGTAGTTCCTCTTTTCGCAGTTCCTCGGCCGGTGGTGCCGCGTTGTCCGGTTTGACGTTCTTCTGCACAGGCCGCGCAACCGGCACGGGACCTTCCTGAGGGAGGGTCATCCCAGTCAGTAATATGCACGCGATGAGGGGGGGAACTGATCGTAGGTCTATCTTTTCGCTCCATCTTGTCCGTGCCAACGGTCAGAAAAGAACGCTCATGCATGTTTTCGGTTCCACGGCTATTGCCGGTTAGGCACCCGCGCCGTGTCCGCGCTCGGAGCCGGGCCGTGCGCGCACGCAGGCAACGAGAGTCTCGGTCAGTTCCCGCACCCGCTCGATCAGGCGTCCACTGCCGCATCCTTCATCGTTGGCGATTATGTCGAGAAAGAAGGAGATAAGCGCCTGCGCTTCATCGGCATTTGAAGGCGAGTGCTGCAAAATGGCATCAAAAGTATCCGCTGCTTGGCGGTCGAGAGCGCGAAATTCAGGGGTGTCGTAGTCGTCGATCCCGTCAAGCAGGCGTCGCTGCAAGCGGCGAAAATGAGCAAGTTGGCATGTCACCATGCGTTGGCAGTTCCTGGATCTTGATGAGATTTAAATCGATCTAGTTGCAGCATGTCAGGGCCTGCAAAGCATAACCATCCCCAGATTTGGCGAGGCTTCTGAGCTGATTTCTGCCGCAAATGTCGCAATCAGAACTATGGGGCGCTGGCGTTCTCGTCGTGGGAAAAGGCCGTTGCGTTCACCTGCGCTTCGCGCTAACAATTCGGCCGATGACAAACGTACGCAACATCGCAATCTGGTGGTGGGCTCGCTGAAAGCGGCCTCGACCAGTCATGCGTGATTGACACGACAAGCCGCCCGGAACCCTCGAGGCGGCTTTTTCTTTTTCGGGCCGTTTCATCCGGGCCGAACAGGAGAGCAGGGGAATGGTGACGAAACTTCTTGACGATGGCGCCGAGACCTACGAAACGCGCGGCGGCATCGCCGTGACGCGCCGGCGCCGGGCTGCGGACTATGCGAACGCGATTTCGGGTTATGTCGACAGGCTCGACGAGCATCGCGGCGCGGTCTTTTCCTCGAACTACGAATATCCGGGCCGCTATACCCGCTGGGACACGGCGATTGTCGATCCGCCGCTCGCCATCACCTCCTTCGGCCGAAACGTCTGGCTCAACGCCTACAATGAGCGCGGCGAAGCGCTCCTCGACATCATCGCGCCGTGTCTTGCGAAGGTGCCGGAACTGACGCTCGGCGCATCGACGCCGCGTCGCCTGGACCTCAAGGTCAATGAGCCGGATCGCGTCTTCACCGAAGAGGAGCGCTCCAAGATCCCGACGGTCTTTACGGTCTTGCGGGCGGTGACGGACCTGTTCCATTCGCCGGAGGACTCCAGTCTCGGCTTCTACGGTGCCTTCGGCTATGACCTCGCCTTCCAGTTCGACTCGATCGATTTGAAACTTCCGCGTCCAGAAGACCAGCGCGATATGGTGCTGTTTCTTCCGGATGAGATCCTGGTCGTCGACCACTATGCCGCAAAGGCCTGGATTGACCGCTATGACTTCGCCAAGGACGGGGTGACGACGGAGGGGAAGAACCAGGCGATCGCGCCGGAACCGTTCCGCACCTCCGATACCATCCCGCCGCGCGGGGACCATCACCCCGGCGAGTATGCCGACCTGGTCGTCAAGGCGAAGGAGAGTTTCCGCCGCGGTGACCTGTTCGAGGTGGTGCCGGGCCAGAAGTTCTATGAACGCTGCGAAAGCAAGCCGTCGGAGATTTCCCGGCGCCTGAAGGCGATCAATCCGTCGCCCTATTCCTTCTTCATCAATCTCGGAAACCAGGAGTATCTCGTCGGCGCCTCACCGGAGATGTTCGTGCGTGTGTCGGGCCGCCGCATCGAGACCTGCCCGATTTCCGGCACGATCAAGCGCGGCGACGACCCGATCGCCGACAGCGAACAGATCCTGAAGCTTCTGAATTCCAAGAAGGACGAGTCGGAGCTGACCATGTGCTCCGACGTCGACCGCAACGACAAGAGCCGCGTCTGCGAACCTGGTTCCGTCAAGGTCATCGGCCGTCGGCAGATCGAGATGTATTCCCGCCTGATCCACACGGTCGACCACATCGAAGGGCGCCTGCGCGACGACATGGACGCCTTCGATGGCTTCCTGTCCCATGCGTGGGCAGTAACGGTGACAGGCGCCCCGAAGCTGTGGGCGATGCGCTTCATCGAGGCGCACGAGAAGAGTCCGCGGCTGTGGTACGGTGGTGCGATCGGCATGGTCGGCTTCAATGGCGACATGAACACCGGGCTGACGCTGCGCACCATCCGCATCAAGGACGGCATCGCCGAGGTCAGGGCAGGCGCTACGCTCCTGAACGACTCCAATCCGCAGGAAGAAGAAGCGGAAACCGAATTGAAAGCATCCGCCATGATTGCAGCCATCCGTGACGCCAAGGCCGGGAACGCGGCCAAGTCTCAGCGCGACGTCGCCTCTGTCGGCGCCGGCGTGAACATCCTTCTCGTCGATCACGAGGACAGCTTCGTTCACACGCTGGCAAACTACTTCCGTCAGACCGGCGCGACCGTGACGACGGTGCGCACGCCCGTTGCCGACGAATTGTTCGACCGCCTCAAGCCCGATCTCGTCGTGCTCTCGCCCGGCCCCGGCAGCCCTAGGGACTTCGACTGCAAGACAACGATCAGGAAGGCACGCGAGCGAAGCTTACCGATCTTCGGCGTCTGCCTCGGATTGCAGGCGCTGGCCGAGGCCTATGGCGGAGAACTGCGACAGCTCGCGATCCCGATGCACGGCAAGCCCTCGCGCATTCGCGTGCTGGAGCCTGGTATCGTCTTTTCGGGCCTCGGCAAGGAGGTCACGGTCGGCCGTTACCACTCGATCTTCGCCGATCCCGCGACGCTTTCGCGCGATTTCGTCATCACCGCCGAAAGCGAGGATGGCACGATCATGGGGATCGAGCACTCCAAGGAGCCGGTGGCAGCTGTGCAGTTCCATCCGGAATCGATCATGACGCTCGGCGGGGACGCGGGGATGCGAATGATCGAGAACGTGGTTGCCCATCTGGCGCGCAAGACGAAGACGAAGGCTGCATAACCCAATCAGCCTTTGACATCTCGGCCGTTTCGGTCGATAGAAACCCCGAAAGAGCCGCCTGCGCGAAACCCCGCGCGGGCGGTTTTGCGTTGATGAGCGCGGTTCTTGCAATTCGTTTGCATCCGCACAGGAGCGAGCATGGCTACGAACGGAAACCCAACCGTCAATCGACTGGCGCTGATCGGCATTCCGCTGGCCTTCTTTGTCATGGGGTTGAAGTTGCTCGCCTGGTGGGTGACCGGTTCCGTTGCGCTTCTGTCGGACGCGCTCGAGTCGACCGTAAACGTGATCGCTGCCGTTCTCGCCTGGTGGGCGATTCGTTATGCGGCGCGGCCCGCCGATGCCACACACCCATTCGGGCACCATAAGGCCGAGTACTTTTCCGCGGTCATCGAGGGTGTTCTTATCGTCGTCGCCGCGCTGCTCATCCTGCAGGAGGCCGTGCCGAAGCTGCGGGCGCCGACGCTGCTCGATCAGCCGATTCTCGGTCTTGCGATCAATCTTGCTGCTGCGCTGATCAATGCCGGCTGGGCAACGATCCTGATCCGGGCAGGCCGCCGGCACCGTTCGCCGGCATTGAGCGCAGACGGACACCACATCCTTTCGGATGTGGTCACTTCTGCCGGGGTGCTGGTCGGACTATTGCTGGCGCTTGCGACAGGTTTTGCGATCCTCGATCCGGTCATGGCGATCCTTGTCGCCTTGCACATCGTCTTTCAGGGGTGGAAAATCATCTCCAGCTCAGTGAGCGGATTGATGGACCATGCGGTGGAACTGGACGAAGAGACGGCGATCAAGCATGCAATCGCCACCCATGCGGAAGGCTCGCTTGGCGTCCACGACCTGAAGACACGAAGGGCCGGACCGGCAACCTTTGTCGATTTCCATCTGGTGGTCCCGGCCAGCATGGCGGTTGGCGATGCGCATGAGATCTGCGACCGGCTGGAGGCGGCGATCGAGGCCATTCAGCCCGGTGCACAGATCGCCATTCATGTGGAGCCGGAGACGGAGAGGGCGCACGGCATCAAGGTACAAGTGGAAAGGGCCAAGCCATGACCAAGACTGACGTTTCAAACCTGTCGCAACTCGGCCGCAACGTCGAGCTTCCGGCGAGCCCGGAGGAGGCGGTGCTGGAAAAGGTGCCGAGCGGGCATGAAGGAACCGATTTCGTCGTCCGCTTCACCGCGCCGGAATTCACCTCGCTCTGCCCGATGACCGGCCAGCCGGATTTTGCCCATATCGTTATCGACTACGTGCCGGACGGATGGCTGGTCGAATCAAAATCGTTGAAGCTCTACCTGCACTCCTTCCGCAACCACGGCGCCTTCCACGAGGATTGCACGCTCGATATCGCCAAGCGGCTGGTGAAGCTGCTTTCGCCAAAATGGCTGCGGATCGGTGCCTACTGGTATCCGCGCGGCGGAATCCCGATCGATGTGTTCTGGCAGACCGGCGCGCCACCGGAAGGGGTGTGGCTGCCGGACCAGGGGGTTGCGCCCTATCGCGGGCGCGGGTGAGAGACCTCGCCGAAGACCGGTACCGTCCGATTGCCTTGCCTGTAACGTGACTGTGCTGCGCACCAGGGGGAGTGCGCAGCACAGAACGCGTCAATCCGAAGAACCGGGCTCTATTCGATCGGTGCATCCGTCGCCTCAGAGCGTACTGTCAATCTTCCGTGCACTGGAAAGTGCGCAGAAAATCAAGCGCTTGGCGCTAGGCGTGCGAATGCGGATGGCGAAAGTCCCAGACTGCCCAGGCCGACAGTGCGGCGGTGCAGATCCCGAGGATCACGTGAGTCCACATCGCACTGGTGTTGGCCATGAAGCCAAGCAACCAGGGCGACACGATCAGCCACAGGCCGACCACCATGTTCACCCATTCCTCCCATTCTGCGAAGGCCGAAAGGGTCATGATCGCGAAGCCGCCGAGCACGATGCCGGCGATCCAGGCGTTCCAGCTCGGCGTCGCATCGGCGACATAGCCTATGACCCAGGGAGAAAGAAACAGGCAGACCGCCAGGAGCAGGGTGACCAGATCCTGACTTCTCCGACCGGACATGAGATTCATCATCGCAACCTCCATGAGGCACTCCGCCGTGCGCAATTGCACGGTTAAATATTAGGGTACTCTAATAATTATTTCCTTCAAGATTCATGAGGGTTACGGGGCGATCACGGGTCCGTGTGGAGATGCCCTCTTCGTATGCGGGTGCGATCGACGGATGTGGGATCGTGTGAGGGGCATTTACCCTGTTTGCCGCTGACCTTGGCGCCCTCTATCGCCCGGCCGGCGTTTTGTTGCATTGTCTTGACGACTGAGTCGCATTATCTGACTGCGGCAAGGATTTTTGAGACGACAGGCGGAGAGTTGCCGATGAACGACGAAGAAGACGACAAGAAGACCGAGCTGCCGCTCGGCAAGGAAACCGAGGCGAACCTGTTCAAGTCGCGCTCGATCTTCATCTATGGCGGCATCACCCAGGAACTGGCGCAGAAGGTCTGCTCGCAGCTCGTGGCGCTTGCCGCCGCCAGTGACGAAGACATCCGCATCTTCGTCAATTCGCCCGGCGGCCATGTCGAGTCCGGCGACAGCATCCACGACATGATCAAGTTCATCAAGCCGAAGGTCTGGGTGATCGGGACCGGCTGGGTGGCTTCCGCCGGCGCGCTGATCTACGTCGCGGCGCCGAAGGAACAGCGCCTCTGCCTGCCGAACACGCGCTTCCTGCTGCACCAACCGTCCGGCGGCACGCGCGGCATGGCCTCCGACATTGAGATCCAGGCCCGCGAAATCATCAAGATGAACGAGCGGCTGAATAAGATCTTCGCGGATGCCACGGGGCAGGCAATCGAAAAGATTGCCAAGGACACAGACCGCGACTATTGGCTCTCCGCAAAGGAAGCCTTGGAATACGGCCTCGTGTCGCGGATCATCTCGTCGCAAGCCGAGATCTGATCCGGCCCGACGCTAAACGACATCAACGCGCTTCCGTCCTCGCGGCGGAAGGGCGTCTTGTTATCAAGGGTCTCAATAGAAGCCTGGCGGACCATAGTCTTTCATGCCAACTGAACGTGCATAGACACAATAGTCGTATTGGTCGCTGCTCGGGCCGCCATATTGCCGGAAGCAATAGTTCCGGGCGTCCAGCGTCGCCTGGCTGACCGGCGCGGCGGACTGACAACCCACCAGCATGACAAGCAGTGTCACAACGACATATTTCATCGCCCAACTCCCAAATATCCTCCACGACGGACGACCCAAAGACTAACGCCGGAACGCGTCCTGTACAAATCATCTCGCGCAAGGCTTGCGCCACAGCGGCGACACAGCTATAAGCCAGCCCATGTTGAAGACCAGAAGCACCATCGTTGAACGCATTTCGCGCAGCCAGCAGGCTGCCCGCGAACGTTCGCGCAGCTTCTCCTCGCTCCTTCTTCTCGGCCTTACGCGCGGTTGCCGGGTTCTTTGAGGAGCGCCCGGTGGCCGAAAAGCCTACCGGCGCAAGTGCTCCTCGCATCACCCCTATTGTAAATTCGCCCCGGACCCTCAGAAGGTCAGCTTTCGCCGTCGTCAAGCGTGCTTCGATCCGCTATGACGCTACCTGAAAGCCGGGATGACGAAGAGACGAGCACATGACCGTAAAGACCCATACTCCGAAGCAAGGCATGCCGAATGCGGCGGCAAAGTACCAGCCCTATCCGCAGATCAGCATTCCGGACCGTACCTGGCCGAGCAAGATCATCACCGAAGCGCCGATCTGGTGTTCGGTCGACCTGCGTGACGGCAACCAGTCGCTGGTCAATCCGATGGGTCACGACCGCAAGGCCCGGATGTTCCAGCTCTTGCTCGACATGAACTTCAAGGAAATCGAGATCGGCTTCCCGTCTGCCTCGCAAACTGACTTCGACTTCGCCCGCTGGTGCGTCGAGGAGGGCAACGTCCCCGACGACGTCTCGTTGCAGGTGCTGGTCCAGTGCCGGCCCGAGCTGATCACCCGCACCTTCGAGGCGCTGGAAGGCGCCAAGCGCCCGATCATCCACTTCTACAATTCGACGAGCGAACTGCAGCGCCGCGTCGTCTTCTCAAAGGACGTCGCCGGCATCAAACAGATCGCCACCGACGCTGCGAAGATGATCATGGACATGGCGGCCGAGGCCGGTGGCGACTACCGCTTCGAATATTCGCCGGAAAGCTTCACCGGCACAGAACTCGAAGTGGCGCTGGAGATCTGCAACGCCGTCACCGAGATCGTCCGTCCGACGGCTGAGAACAAGCTGATCATCAACCTGCCGTCCACGGTCGAGATGGCGACGCCGAACATCTATGCCGACCAGATCGAGTGGATGTGCCGCAACCTCGACAATCGCGAAAACCTGATCATTTCGCTGCATCCGCACAACGACCGCGGCACCGGCATCGCCGCCACCGAACTCGGCCTGATGGCGGGGGCGGACCGCGTCGAGGGTACGCTGTTTGGCAACGGCGAGCGCACCGGCAATGTCGACGTCGTGACGCTGGCGCTGAACATGTATACGCAAGGGGTCGACCCCAAGCTCGACTGCACCGACATCGAACGTATCAAGGCCGTCTACGAGTATTCCAACGAGATGGTCATTCCGGATCGCCACCCTTACGTCGGCGAACTGGTCTACACGGCGTTCTCCGGTTCGCACCAGGACGCGATCAACAAGGGCATGAAGGCGATCAAGACGGCCAACAAGCCGATCTGGGAGGTGCCCTACCTGCCGATCGATCCGCAGGACGTCGGCCGCACCTACGAGGCGATCATCCGCATCAACTCGCAGTCCGGCAAGGGCGGCATCGCCTATATCCTGCAGCAGGACCACGGCATCAACCTGCCGCGCAACCTGCAGGTCGAGTTCCGCGAGGACATCCAGCGCATCACCGACGAAGAGGGCGTCGAGCTACCCTCGAAGCGCATCTACGAACGTTTCCTTGAGCGCTATGTCACCCAGCCGGACGCTCGGCTGCGCTTTGTCGATCACCACACCTATCCTGACACGACCCGCAAGGGCGTGCGCATCGTCGCAGCTGAGATCACCGACAAGGGCGAGACGAAAAAGATCGAGGGGCAGGGGACCGGACCGATCGACGGCTTTATCCATGCGCTTTCGGTCTATACCGGCGTGGAGATGTCGGTCGTCGACTACTCCGAGCATTCGCTGCAGCAGGGCTCGAACGCGGCTGCGATCGCCTATGTCGAGATCGAACATCCCGGCGGAAAGCTGTTCGGCGTCGGCATGAACACCAATATCGTCGCCGCCTCGCTCGAGGCGATTGTGTCAGCCGCTAACCGGGTTCTGGAGGAATCCGCCCGCTGATCGCGCGGGTGGGCTTGAAATCAATAGGCCGCGCCGGATTGCCGGGGCGGCCTTTTGTTGATTGCAGCACGTTGCCGTAGCCTTAGATCGCCTGCGCCACCGCCTTGGCGATCGCTTCCAGTGCAGGGTCTGACGAAGGACCGACGACGACATATGACGCAGAACCGTTCTGCCAGGCGATAAGGCCGAGGTCGTCGCGAATGCTGTCGGTGAGGTCGCTCTTCTCCGCAACGGGGTCGCTCTTCTGGAAGTAGATGGAAAAAATCTGGCCATCTGCGTCCTTGTAGAGAAGTTGCGCGGTCGGACTGCCGGCTGCGACGAGAAGTCGGGCGCCCTCGAAGGCAAGTCCGCTGGCGGTAAGGTCGGGAATTTTAAACTCCATACCAACAGCCGAGGCGAGCCATTCGGTAATGTGCTGGCCTTCCGATGGCGGGACTTCCGCCAGGTGGCGGGTTTGCCGCGCGTAGATGCGATGAAGACCGGCGATGTCGTCCAGCCAGTCTCGTGCTTCGACCGTCTGCACCGGCGTGGCCGCAGGTACGTGCCGGGTGCCGAGCAGGTAGCCCGCGCTGCCGCTGGCCAGGAGCAGTACCAGCCCGGCGGCACCAAGACGAGCCCAGCTTCCAAAAGGCGTTACGTCCCTGACAGGCTGTGCCGGAGGCAGACGTCCTGCACTCTGCCCACCTTCTATTGTGGCCAACTTGATGTTGCGGACGAGATCAAGCGGCACCGGTTCGTGCAGCATGTCCTCGAACGCCTTGCGTCCCAGGTCGCTGCCGAGTTTGAGCCGGTTGAAGAGTGTGCGCGCCTTCTCGTCGTGCGCAAGAATTCCGTCGATTTCTCGTACTTCCGCATGCGGTAGCTGCCCGTCCAGATAGGCTGACAAGCGCACTTCGAGCGGGAGACCCTGTGTGCTTTCCAAAGCTCAGGTCCTCCTTTCTGTCTGTTCTGAAATCATGGCGGCAAGCCTAATGCGCGCCGTCGAAAGCCTGCTCATGACGGTACCGATCGGGATTCCGAGAATATCCGCGGCCTCGCGGTAGCTGTGACCTTCCACGTTCACCAGCAGGAACACGCTCGAAAGGCCTTCCGGCATCGTCATGATCAGTTTGTGCAATTGCTTGGCGTAGACGGCTTTGTCGGCCGACGCCTCTATTCGCAGATCGTCCTGTTCGGAGAAGTCAACCGTGCCAGAACCTGTGCGGACTTTCCGTTTCCTGACTTCGTCCACCCAGAGATTTCGCGTCATGGCATAGATCCAGCTCTCCAGCCGTCCTTCCCCGTTCCAGAGGTGGCTCCGGGTAATGGCGCGCTCACAAACTTCCTGAACGAGATCGTCGGCATCGCTGGCATTTCTTGTCAAAGTCATGGCAAAGCGGCGCAGCTTCGGCAAAAGACCAACCAATTCACGCCGGAATTCATTCGATTCTGCCGTGGGACGCATTGCTCTTCCAAGGAACGTTCGAGATCAGACCAATATTCGCTGCAATCCTGGCCGCGATCATTGATATGGAACATTTGTGCCTCGGTCTGCAAGCGCGCGGCAGATGGAAACGGAAGTTTCCGGTGCTTTCGGCGTTACTGTCGGGGAACGGTCTCTGCGAGGATCGACGCCGCGACAACGCCGTCGATCCTCCAAGTGGCGGGTGAGGCTCGTCAGTAAGTGCTGCGATCGCCACCGAGCGACTGCAGGAGGGACTTATACGCCCAACTATTCTCGCCGCCACGGTCACGGATTTCGACGAGTTGTACGCGTGCCCCCTGGATATCGCCTTGGGCGATCAGTGCCTGGCCCATGTAGGAGCGGGCGAGGATGTAGTTCTCATCCTTCTGCAGCGCTTTGCGATAGTACGTCATGGCGCGATCGATCTGACCGAGCTTGCGGTATGCGAAGCCATAGTAATTGAGAATGCGCGGATCGTTCTGGTTTTCTGCGGCCTTCAGCGCGTTGAGAGCGTTACTGTACTGTCCGGCATAGGCAAACTCCCGCGCCGCTTCGTAGAGTATGTCGTCCGGCTTCAGTTCGGTTTTCTTTTGCGTGCCGTTCTTCTTGGAATTGGCTCTGATCTGGTTCGGTGTGAGGCACATTTTGCGCTGCGGGCTCCAGACCTTGCCATTCGTGCATGTCGTGGTCGTTGGGGTCGGGCTGGGCGCCGAGCCGCCGCCGCTGTCGGCAGCGAATGCGACGCCAGTCGGCGCAAGTACCAGAGCAAATGATGTGGCGAAAATGATGCGGGTCAGGGACATCTTCAATCCTTCCACGGGTAGTCGCCGATAGCGGAGGAAGGCGTATCGCTCGAAGGTCGATCTCGGCCCGCGTTGCGAAACGCATCCAGAAGATTAGACGAAGCCCGAAGGTCCTTTATTCCCCTGTGTGGAGGCGCGTCGTTTCGGCAAGCACGACATCCTCGCCCAGTTCGTCCAGCGCATAGCGCTCGCGCATGAGGTTCCAGCGTCCCGGTTCTCCGGAAATCTCGAAGATATTGTAGGCAGCGGGTGGTTTGTGCCCGCCAGGCCCTTGCGAAGCCGATGCGATGCCGACCACCGGGACCGGGCCGGCGGGGCTGCGCAGCCAGTACACGGTGTTGAGGTGCGTATGCCCGTGCAGCACGAGTTCCGCTCCGCCCGAGGAAATCGTTGCGGCAAAACGGCGAATACCGATCATCCGCTTGTGGAGCGAGGTCGCTCCGCGGATCGGCGGGTGATGGATCATCACCACGCGAAACAGCCCTGCCTTGCCGGCAGCCCGCAGCAGATTGACGGTTTCGCGAGCCTGGCGCCTGCCGAAGTAGCCGCTCGCCGCAAACGGCGGCGTCGCCACGGCTGTTGAGCAACCAATCAGGGCGACATTGCCGCGCACGCGCATGTAGGGGAACATCGAACGACCCTCGGTCCATTCTGCCGGTGCATCGTCGCCCCGCATGTAGGGATACCAGGCTCGTGTTGAGCGCTCATAGGCGCCAGGCACGTAGGCGTCGTGGTTGCCAAGCACGACCGAGACGTTCTCGGGGGTTCCGACGCCGGGAAGCCAACGTGCGACAGCGTCGATTTCGCCGGTGGCGGCGAGATTGACGAGGTCGCCGGTGATGGCGAGGTGGTCCGGATTGCGGCGCTCCAGATCGTCCAGCAACAGATCAAGCGTGTTGGCAAAAAGGTGCCGGCGACGATTGCTGTGCCAGTTGATGAACCCGGTGATGCGCTTCGACGCCAGTTCCATGACGGAAAGCGCAGGCAGCGGGCCGAGATGGACGTCGGAGATATGGGCGAGACGGAGCATGGCCTTCCTTAGACCGAGTCAGGGGCGGAAGGAAATGCCGCACACCCGGATTCGTTGCCGAACGAGGCAGGTCGCCTTTATTGCGCGTGGACAACGGTACCGTATTTCAGAGGGTGCCTTGATTCATGTCTCCATTGAGGCAAAGCCTGTCGATCGTGGCTGGGTCGCGCAATCGACGAGGTGAGGCATGAGCAGCAAGAGATCGCCGGAAAAGCGAACCCTCTGGGCTCGCCTTGTGACGCTCGTGATGCACGGCTACTTCGCCTACGCGCGTGGCATGACGCTCGGCGTGCGGGCTGCGTGCTTTGATACCGAGGGGCGCGTCTTCCTCGTGCGCCACAGCTATGTCCCCGGCTGGCATCTGCCCGGCGGCGGCGTCGAGAGACACGAGACGGTCCCGCAGGCGCTGGCCAAGGAGATGCGCGAGGAGGGCAACCTTGCGGCGGTCGACCCGCCAAGGCTGTTCCATGTCTACTTCAACAGGGGAACGAGCAAGCGCGACCACGTGCTGTTCTACATCTGCGAGAACGTGCGCCAGAGCGGGCCGAAATTGCCCGACCGGGAAATCCGGGAGGCCGGATTCTTTGCCCTCGATGCGCTGCCCGAAGGGGTGACGCCCGCGACACGGCGCAGGCTTGACGAAGTGGCCGGCCGGTCGCAGCCGGCCGACATCTGGTAATCTCAGGCAGCCAGCAGCCGCTCCCGCCCGTGGGGTGCGGCGAGGTCGAGTTCCGGCCCGACCGGAACGATCCCCGTCGGATTGATCGTCAGGTGGCTGCGGTAGTAGTGCTGCTTGATGTGGGCCATGTTGACCGTATCGGCGACGTCCGGCACCTGATAGAGGTCGCGCAGGTAGCCGGACAGGTTCGGATAGTCTGCAATGCGGCGGATGTTGCACTTGAAGTGGCCGACATAGACGGCGTCGAAGCGAACGAGCGTCGTGAACAAGCGCCAATCGGCTTCCGTGATGCACTCGCCGGTCAGATACCGCTGCCGGCCGAGGCGCTCCTCGAGTTCGTCCAGGGTCGCAAAGACACGGACGACGTTTTCCTCGTAGGCTTCCTGGGTCGTTGCGAAGCCGGCCTTGTAGACCCCGTTGTTTACGGTGTCGTAGATCCGCTCGTTCAACGCGTCGATCTCGTTACGCAGATGCGCTGGATAGTAGTCGTTGTGCGAGCCGGTGATCCCGCCGAAGGCAGAATTGAACATGCGGATGATTTCCGCCGACTCATTCGAGACCATGCGGTTCTGCTTCTTGTCCCACAGCACCGGGACCGTGACGCGGCCGGAATAGTGCGAATCGGCTTTCACATAGACCTGCCAGAGCGCATCGACACCGAAAAGATGATCGACCGTGCCGCCGCTTTCGCCCTTGAATTCCCAGCCCTTCGACAGCATCACCGGATCGACGATCGAAACGGTGATCAGGTCTTCGAGCCTCGTCAGCTTGCGGAAGATCAGCGTGCGGTGCGCCCAGGGGCAGGCAAGTGAGACGTAAAGATGGTAGCGGCCTGCCTCAGCCTTGAAGCCGCCTTCGCCAGTGGGCCCGGGCTCGCCATCAGGCGTGATCCAGTTGCGAAACTGCGAGGCCGCCCGCTTGAAGTGACCTTTGGTCGCCGCAGTGTCGTACCAGACATCATGCCAGATGCCGTCCACGAGCCTTCCCATGCCGATCTCCTTCCGGTTTCGTCTTACCGTCTAGATAGGTTTAACGATCGGAGGCGAATAGACACTATTTTCTGAACAGTGCGTTTTGGGCTTTGACAGGCGGCATTTTTCTGCTATCCGCGCTGGTCAAGATATTCGTGCCGTAGTGGTGCGAAGAGGATTTCGGTTCTGACGATGTTTTTTGCAGGAAACCCGCGACGACGCTGATGCTCTCAAACGCCTCCATCGAGGCGAAGTCATCTCCTATTGTCTCGCATACGGTTCCTGTTCTCATGCACAAGCACGACCTCGTCTACCTGACCGAAGACGCGTCTCATGACGCCGCCATCGAACACATCAACGAAGAAGCCTTTGGCCCGGGACGGCATGTGCGCGCCGCAGCGCGGATCCGCGAGCAAGGTCCGCATGACCGGTCGCTTTCCTTCATCTGCGCCGACGACGGCGAGACGATCGCTTCGGTGCGGATGACGCCGGTAAATGCGGGCAGCGTGAAGGCACATCTGCTTGGCCCGCTCGCCGTCCGGCCGTCGCATAAGAACAAGGGTATCGGCCGGGAACTCGTCCGGATTGCAGTCGAAGCAGCCAGGCGGAAGGGCTCGGAAGCGGTCATCCTTGTCGGCGACCCGCCCTATTACGGCCCCCTCGGCTTCGAAAAGGTCGCCTACAATGCCCTGACCTTCCCCGGTCCCGTTGACCCGAAGCGGGTACTGGTCGTGCCGATCGCCGCCGACACGCACGAACGGCTGCAGGGCGAGATCGGCTGGCGGCCTGAACACGCTGCTGTGGAGGTCGCGTCGGACCTGCAGCCGGCTCCCGCGCATTGCGTCGCTTGATCATTTTTGTTGCCTTCTACCCTGCATATCCAGCAGGGAATGGATTGCTTGCTGCCTTGCGAGGAACGTGGAGGGGACATGCAGCCGGTTCTGGAAGGACAAAACGTAAGACTGAGAACCGCGTCTGCCGAGGATGCAGACACACGGTTTGCGCTTGGTAATCACAGCGCGATCCTCAGGATGTACGGCATAGGCGAGAATGCGGAGCGCCGCGCATCCATGGCCATCGGGATCTTCGACCCCGCTTGTCTCGGCACGGGGCTGGGAAGCGAAGTAATCGGGCTCGTTCTCCGGCACGCCTTCGCTACGTTGCGACTGCACCGGATCTCCATACGCGTCCTCGCTTTCAACCGGCGCGCCATCCGTGCCTACGAGAAGTCCGGCTTCGTGGAGGAGGGCAGTGAACGGGAAACCGCGTTCATCGACGGGGCCTGGCATGACGATGTGATGATGGGGATCCTCGACAGGGAGTTTGCTGTCAGCCAATGACTGCATCGGCTGACGCTGGCAAGCCTACCGCCCCTCGCGATACCACATGGCAGACAGTGCAAGCAGCAGCAGGCCGACGCCGGCAAAGCCGGCAAAGAGCGGCAGGCTATCCACGCCCTTGAGCGCTGTTTCACTCGTCATCCGGAGCGAAAGCCGCTGGGGATCGGAAGCGCGCACCGAGCCGGAGACCGGCAGCAGCGGCGGCAGGTCGAAATTGCCTTCGGCATCCGCCAGACGGCGCACGACACCCTTCGTCTTGTCGGCGAGCGGCTTCAGCGTTTCCGTTGTCGAGATCGTCGCCTTGAATTCGGGTGCATCGACCGCGCCGACATGGGCGAGCGCCGTCAACCCTTCGTTCTCGATCTCGAAGAGGCCGGTCTCGGCCGTCTTGACCTCGGCGCGGTAGAGGCCGGGGCTATCCTCCTTCAATTCGACGGAACTCGTTTTGCCCGAAGGCAGCTTGATCATCGCCGGTCCCGGCGCCTCCTTGATCGTCTGGCGTGTGATCTCCAGCGTCCGACCGAAGGCACGCGCCGTCAGCGCTTCCTCCTCGAGCGCCGGCTCCTGCATCAGCCAGTGGGCGGTGCGGCGGTAGAGCGAAACGTGCGGGCCGCCCCCTTCGAAGTCGCGCGCCCACAGCCAGCCTTGATCGGAGAGCAGCATGGCGACACGTCCCTTGCCGTGCCGATTGAGCACGAGAAGCGGGTTATTGTCAGCGCCTTGCATGACGACGCTGCCCTGCGGCGGGGCCACGTCAACCGTCCGGAACCAGCGTCCCCAGTGCGGCGGCTCGTCCAGTGCCCCTTCCAGCCCGCGTGTAACCGGGTGTTTCTTGCCCTGTTCGGACAGCCGCGGATAGAAGGCCTTCTCGTTCATCACGCCGGTGGGGGTGGCGGGGAGGACGACCGACAGCGGCGTGTAGGCGATGGAATCGCTGCCGGCGTGCTCGGGGCCAGCTGCGATCAGCAGCGCTCCGCCGTTTTCCACATATTGGGCGATGTTGTCGTAGTAGAGGATCGGCAGCACGCCGCGATGCTGGTAGCGATCGAAGATGATCAGGTCGAATTCGTTGATCTTGTCGACGAACAGTTCTCGCGTGGGAAAGGCGATCAGCGAGAGTTCGTTGATCGGCGTGCCGTCCTGCTTTTCCGGCGGCCGCAGGATGGTGAAGTGGACGAGGTCGATCGCCGTGTCGGACTTCAGCAGGTTGCGCCAGGCGCGTTCGCCGGCGTGCGGCTCGCCGGAGACGAGCAGCACGCGCAGGTTCTCGCGAATGCCATCGATCAGGTGGACGGCGCGGTTGTTCGCTGTTGTGATCTCGCCCTGAAGCGGCTCGACGGCAAATTCCAGCACGTTGTTGCCGCCGCGCGGCACGGTGAAGCGGAACGGCGTCTCCGCTCCCGGCGAGGCCGTTTCCGATGCGATCTCTTCGCCGTTGAGGCGGATCGTCACCCGCGCTGACGTTCCCGGTCCCTTGCCGTCGTCGGTGACCCGGAACTTCAGCTCCTGCGGTTCACCGACGATGCCGAAGCGCGGGGCGTTGAGAACTTCGATGCGTCGGTCGAATTCGTCCGGTCGGCCGGTGATCAGGCCATGCACGGGGGCGTCGAAATTGGTGAAGGCGGCGGGGTCGGGGATGTCGTGCACCTGCCCGTCGGTCAGCAGGATCGCGCCGCCGACGCGCGAGGGCGGAACATCGGCAAGCGCAGCCGTCAGTGCGTCGAACAGGCGGGTTGACGGTGTGTCGGTGTCCGGATCCTCGCCTGCCTCAACGATGCGGGACTCGATGCGCGGAAAGCGGGCGAGGCGCGCCTTGAGTTCCTCGACTGCCTTGCCCGTCATCGCCGTTCGGTCAGCGCTCTGCTGGCTCTGGCTGCGGTCGACCACGACGGCGACCACCGTCGGAAGCGCTTCCCGTTCCTCCTGCATGATCACCGGATTGGCGAGCGCCAGCAACAGCAGCGCCAATGCGACTGTACGCAGCGCCGCGCCGCGCAAGCCACGCCATAGCCCAATGGCGGCGAGCAGCGCGGCGGCTGCCATGAGAAGCCCAATGACAAGCCAGGGAAAGAGCGGTGAGAAAGCGATGCTCATGTTACTGACCCAACCGTTCGAGAAGGGCGGGAACATGCACCTGGTCTGCCTTGTAGTTGCCGGTCAGCATGTACATCAGGATGTTGACACCTGATCGGAACGCGTGTTCGCGCTGCACCTCGTCGGGCGGAACCGTCGGCAGAAGCGGCATGCCGTTGGCGTCGATTGCCCAGGCGCCGGCGAAGTCGTTGCCAGTGATCATGATCGGTGTCACACCATCACCCGCCCGCGCCGGCCGGTTCGGATCTTCCTTGTGATCGAGTTCGGCTTCGACCCACAGGTGGCCTCCAGCATAGCGGCCGGGGAAATTCGTCAGCAGATAAAAGGCCTTCGTCAGCACATGATCTGCCGGGACGGGTTCCAGCGGCGGAATGTCTAAATTGGCGAGTATCTCGCGCAGCCGCTGCGTATTGGGGCTTGCTTCGCTGTCGTTTTCAATCGAGGCGAACTGGTCGCGGGTATCGAACAACACGGTGCCGCCGTTGCGCATGTAGGCGTCGATGCGGCTGATGGCGGCTGGTGTCGGCATTTCGGCGCTCGCGCTCACCGGCCAGTAGAGCAGCGGATAGACGGCAAGCTCGTCGGTCGCAATGTCGACACCTACCGGTTCACCGGGTTCGAGCGTCGTGCGGTAGGTGAGAAATTCCGTCAGGCCCGCAAGCCCGCGTTCGGAGACGCGATCGACGTCGCTTTCACGGGTGACGACATAGGCGAGATGGGTCGTATCCAGCCGGGCGAACAGCGTATCATCATCGGGCTTGGCGTCATCTGCGAGGGGCAACCCGGGTGACAGGGCCAACAGCCCAAGAGACAGAGTGAAGGTGAGGGCGAGGGTGGCGGCTCGCGCTGGTGCCCGAGAAATATTGCGGGTGAAGGCGCCGCTCATGAACAGCACAATCAGGCAGTCTGCAATCAACAGCAGCGTGGCAATCAAGAAGAGTACTGGCTTGAGGGATTTCTCCACCTGACCGATCAGGTTCTCTCGCGTGATCGAGAGGTCGGCTGTGGCCCGAAGCTGCACCAGCTTCTGTCCGGCCGGAAACAGGTTATGGGCGACAAATCCGTCCTGCGAGCCGTAGAGGCCGGGGGGATTGTCCTCCGTCGCATGGTTCTTGCCCGCAACTGCCGGATCGAGCGGCTTGGCCTCGCCGGTGTCTGTGGAAAGCGTGCCGACGGCCGTCAGCAGTCGGAACGGTGGAAGGCGCTGACCATTTGCCTGGTCAGTTGCCGCGACGCCGCCGCCTCGCGAAAGCTGCACGCTACGCCGCAGCATTTCGACGAAATCGCCCGCCAGGGGCAGGTTCGACCAGCCTGTTTCAGCACTGACATGGAAGAGGACGATGCGGCCCGCCCCGACCTTGCCGGTCGTCACGAGCGGTGTTCCATCGGCCAGGTTCGCCCAGGTCCGCTCGGGAAGATCCGGCGTCGGCTCGGCCAGAACCTGGCGCTTGACCAGCACGTCGTTCGCGCGCGGCATGCCAGCGAAGGGGCTTGTGGGCGGATAATCGGCGAGCGGCTGCGGCTCTGACCAGGAAAGGGCGCCGTCGAGTGCCCGCTCGCCCTTTCTGAGCATGACCGGCACCAGGGGATCATCGGCGGGGGCCGCGGCAAGGCGGGGGCCAGCGAAGCGGATCAGCATGCCGCCGGCTTCCAGCCATTTCTTCATCGGCGCGTAGGTTGCCTCCGGCAGGCGGCCGATGTCGGCCATGATCAGCACCGAGGGGCGCTGCTCGAGAAGCTCGGGAATGGCGGTGGCGAGGTCGGAAACGCCGGGATGGATCAGGTCCGAATACGGGGTGAGCGCCTTTTCGATGTAGTGCAGCGGCGATAGAAGGGGTTGGCTTGCATCCTGCGTCTCGCCGCTGAGAATAGCGACACGCCGGCGGCGGAAACCGTCGTCGAGCAGATAGGTGGCGCCGGCCGTCGCAAGGCCATCGACCGTGATGTGGGCGAAGTCGTTGCGTAGTTCAAAGGGTGCCGTGATGCTGCCGGTCCCAGTCGACGCGCCGGCCTTGAAGGAAATCGTGCCGTTGCCGATCGGCCGGCCGCGCGTGTCATGGGCGGTCAGCGCCAATGTACGGGCTTCACGTGTGGAAAGCCGGCTGGCGTTCACGGTCATTGTGTCTGCGTCGTTGTTGGCGCCGGTGAGGGCGACGGTGGCTCTGCCATCCCCTTCGATCAGGCGGAAATCGGCTGGTTGCAACGCCTTTAGCGCTGCCAGCGTCCCGTCACTGTTGTCGCTGTCGTCGCCGGCGATCCCGTCTGAAAGGAAAGCGAGCGTGCCCGGTGTCGTGCCCTCCAATGCCGTCGTCAATGCTGCAAGCGCTGTTCCACGGCTTGCGGGTAGCGGCCGGGCCTGGGCCGCGGCGAGACGCGTGCGAGCAGTTGCCGCGTCAGTCGGCACGGCATCGTGTCCGCGCTCGACAGTGAAGATTATCGAAATGGGCAGGTTGCGCGCTTCAGCATCGTCGATCAGGGCGGACGCTGTATCGACGCGCCGCTGCCAATCTGCGGCCGAGGCCCAGCTGTTGTCGATAACGAGCACGAGGGGACCGGATGTCGAAAGCGTGTTCTCCCGTGGGTTCAGCACGGGATCGGCAATCGCGAATATGACGGCGGCCGCCATCAGCATGCGCAGCAGCGTCAGCCACCAGGGGCTGCGCGCCGGGGTCTCCTCGCGCTTCAGGATCGACGCAAGGATGCGGAATGGCGGAAAGGCCTCGACCACGGGCCTTGGCGGCGTCAGGCGCAGGAGCCACCAGATTGCCGGCAGAAGCACGAGGGCCGTAAGCACGGCGGGATAGGCGAAGGCTAGGCTGCTCATCGGTGTGCCCCCGCGGCCCTCATCGCCGGCAGACCGGAGAGGTACATGTGGGCGGCGACGATCGCTTCGGAGGCGAGATGGTCGGTGCGATGGGTGACGAAGCTCCAGCCAAGATGGCGCAGGTGGTCGGCGAGGACGGCGCGACGGGCCTGATAGGCGCGTGCATAGTCATCCCTCAGCGTCTCTGCCCTGCCGGCGGTCAGCTTCTGCCCGGATTCGGGATCGGTGAATTCGGTGCGGCCGGCATAGGGGAAAAGCTCTTCCGCGGGGTCGGCGATTTCGATCACATGGCCGCGGAAGCCTCGTTTTGCCAACGGTCCGAGCCGCTCCATGACTGCATCCGGCGGATCGAGGAAGTCACCGATCATGACGATGTCGCTCGAACCGCGGATCATGTCGGTCGGCGGAAGCCCGTCGGCGAGCGCGCTGTGGGCAAGCGCGGTCGCGAGCCGTTCGGCCGCATTGCGGGCCGCGATCGGTTCCATGACGCCCGGGCAGCCGATCCGCTCGCCCGAGCGTGCGAGGATTTCGGCAAGAGCCAACATGATGACCAGCGCGCGGCTCTCTTTGGATACCGCGCCGAGGCTCGACCTATACATCATCGAAGGCGAGAGATCGGCCCAAAGCCAGATCGTGTGGGCGGCCTCCCATTCGCGGTCGCGTACATAGGTGTGGTCGTCGCGAGCCGAGCGACGCCAGTCGATCCGCGACAGGCTCTCACCGTCCACGTAGGGGCGGAACTGCCAGAAATTCTCGCCGATGCCACGCTTGCGCCGCCCGTGCCAGCCTGCAATGACCGTGTTGGCGAGTCGTCGCGCTTCGACGAGGCAATCCGGTATCAGCGCCGCGCGCGCCTGTCCCCGCGACAGGACTTCGGCTGTCGGTGTGCGTCGGACGATCTCGCCGATTGCGGGCATGGCATGCTCCCCGTCAGCCGCGGGCCTGGTTCACGAGCGAGGCAATGACGTCGCGCACGGTCGTCCCTTCGGCACGGGCTGAGAAGGTCAGCGCCATGCGGTGTTGCAGCACAGGCTCGGCCAGCGCCAGCACGTCGTCCACGGACGGTGCGAGCCGGCCCTCGTAGAGCGCGCGTGCCCGGGCGCACAGCATCAAGGCCTGGCCGGCGCGCGGACCGGGTCCCCAGGCGACCTGCTTGTCGGTTGCCGCATTGCCGTTGCCGGGGCGGGCGGAGCGGACCAGCGCAAGGATCGCGTCAAGCACGGTCTCGCCGATCGGCATTTGGCGGATCAACGACTGGATTTCCTGCAGGCGTGCGCTAGTGATGGCCCGACCGGCCTGCGCCTCGGAAATGCCTGTCGTTTCAAGCAGGATGCGTCGCTCTGCGGCGAAGTCAGGATAGTCCACGTCTACCTGCAGCAGGAAGCGGTCGAGCTGTGCTTCAGGCAACGGATAGGTGCCCTCCTGCTCCAGCGGATTCTGCGTTGCCAGCACGTGGAACGGGCGCGGCAGGTCATTGGCGCGGCCTGCGACCGTGACGTGATACTCCTGCATCGCCTGCAGCAGCGCCGACTGCGTGCGCGGAGAGGCGCGATTGATCTCGTCGGCCATCAGCAACTGGGTGAAGATCGGGCCGGGCACGAAGCGGAAGGAACGCTTGCCGTTTTCGTCCTGATCCATCACCTCCGAGCCAAGGATATCGGAGGGCATCAGGTCCGGGGTGAACTGGATGCGACTTGATGAAAGGCCGAGCACGGTGCCGAGTGTCGCGACAAGCTTTGTCTTCGCCAGGCCCGGAACGCCGACGAGCAGGGCATGACCGCCGGACAGAATGGCGAGCATCGTCTGTTCGACCACGCTTTCCTGGCCAAAGATCACCTTGCCGACTTCCTTGCGCACCAGCGCGATGTCGGCGAGCGCATGCTCGGCGGCGGCGATTACGGCTTTTTCGTCAAGGCCTGCTTCGGGGGATTTTGCGACGCCCATGGTCGTCTCCAGATGCCGGTTTTGCACTCCGGCAATACTGCCGGTCGAATGTTGAGCTTATCGGCTGATGTGCTGCTGACAAGCGGCTTTGAAATGACTATCTCGTGTCTCCAGACTGAGATAGGGGCAAACCGGGACAGAACAATGGCTAAGGGCGAATTTCAAGCGACGGGTGACGCCGCTGGACTGGCGGCCCTGATCGCACGGGCGGCCGCCGACAAGGGTGGGCAAAACCGCGGCCTGCCGCCGGTGGAGAAGTGGAATCCGCCAGATTGCGGCGATATCGACATGGAGATCCGCGCCGACGGGACGTGGTTCTACATGGGCACGCCGATCGGCCGGGCGCCTTTGGTGCGACTTTTTTCCACGGTCCTGCGCCGCGACGAGGATGGAAAGATCTATCTCGTAACACCTGTGGAAAAGGTCGGAATCCGGGTCGTCGACGCGCCTTTTGTCGCCGTCGAGATGAGCGTACAGGGCGAGGGTGAGGCACAGAAGCTGACCTTTCGCACCAATGTCGGCGATGTCGTCGAGGCCGGAATCGAACACCAATTGCGTTTCGTCATTTTTGGCGAAAACAATGAGTTAAAGCCCTATCTTCATGTACGCGGACGACTGGAGGCATTGGTTTCCCGTTCGGTGATGTACGACATCGTCGCGCTCGGAGAGACGATCGTTATCGATGGTAAGCTGATGTTTGCCGTGCGCTCGGGGGGATCTGTCTTTCCGATCATGCCGGCTGCCGATCTGGAAGCACTGTCACGATGAGCTTTCCCCTCTACAGCGCCGCGGAGTTCCGCCGCAGGGCCATGGTGCAGTCCTTGACGCTGCACCCTGAAGATTGGCGGGAGAATGGGGATGCCAAGCTCAATCCCATGACGATTGCACATGTCGAGGGGATGAAGCTGAAGGACGCCGCCGTGCTGATCGCGGCGGTCAACGACGGCGACGATGCGCGCCTCATTTTCACGCAGCGCACCGCGACGCTTCGCAAGCACTCCGGCCAGGTCGCCTTTCCGGGCGGGGCGGTGGACGAGGGCGATCGCGACATGGAGGAGGCTGCCGCGCGCGAGGCCGAAGAAGAGATCGGGCTCAATCGTCACCTGGTCGAGACGGTAGGGCGTCTCCCGGACTACATGGCGCTGTCCGGATTCCGCATCACGCCAGTCTTGGCGGTGGTGCAGCCTGGATTTTCCCTCCACCTCAACCCGGACGAGGTAGATGAGGTATTCGAGGTGCCACTGTCCTTCCTGATGAACCCGGCCAATCATGAGACGGGAAGCGGCGTCTGGCTGGGTGCCGAGCGGCACTATTATCGCATGCCCTACGATGGGCGAAACATCTGGGGCATCACCGCAGGGATCGTCCGGGTGATCTACGAAAGGCTCTACGCATGACATCGGTGGCGGATCAGGACTGGTTCAAGGATCCGGCACTCCAGCGGGTTCTGACGCTTCTCAACGCCGATGGCGGTGAGGCGCGGGTGGCCGGTGGCGCCGTGCGCAACAGCCTGATGGGGATGCCGGTCAGCGATGTCGACATTGCCACCACACTTGTACCGACCGACGTGATCGCCCGTGCCAAGGCCGCCGGCGTCAAGGCCGTGCCGACCGGGATCGAGCACGGTACGGTGACACTCGTTGTGGATCGGACCCCGTTCGAGGTCACGACGCTTCGCCGCGACTTGGAAACCGATGGTCGTCGCGCGCAGGTGGCATTCGGAACGAACTGGCAGGAAGATTCGGAGCGGCGCGATCTCACGATCAATGCGCTCTATGCGACCGCCGACGGCACGGTGATCGATCTCGTCGGCGGTCTGGCTGATATCGAGACCCGTACGGTGCGCTTCATCGGCGACGCGGACCAGAGGATCGCGGAGGATCACCTGCGGATCCTGAGGTTCTTCCGCTTCTTTGCCTTCTACGGCAACGGGCGGCCGGATGCGGATGGCCTTCGCGCCTGCGCACGGGCAAAAGGAAAGCTGGCGTCGCTTTCGGCCGAGCGCGTCTGGTCGGAGACGAAGAAGCTGCTGACCGCCCCCGATCCATTCCGCGCCCTCCTTTGGATGCGCCAGTCGGGCGTGCTTACGGAGATCCTGCCGGAAACGGAGAAGTGGGGAATCGACGCCGTTCCGGCCCTCGTTGCCGCCGAGGCTGCGTTCGGTTGGGCGCCCGATGCGCTGCTGCGGCTTGCCGCGATGGTGCCGCCGGATGCGGAGCGCCTCGCCGCCCTGTCGGCGCGCCTGAAGTTTTCCCGCGCGGAAGCGGCCTTCCTGCTTCAGTGGGCCGGTGCCCCCGAAATTCCAACGACGCTCGCGGAGACAGCTTTCGACCGCATGCTCTACCGTAACGGCTCGCAGGGGCTCACGGTTCGCCTGAAGTTGGCATTGTCCTCGGCTCGGGCAAAGGCGGAAGGCGATCCGCAGGCGATGGCTTTTAGCGGCCTTTGCCAACGGCTGCTTGCACGTGCCGAACGCTGGTCCAAGCCGCCATTTCCGCTTTCCGGCGCGGATGTCTTGGCAGCCGGCGTACCGGCCGGCCAGAAGGTCGGTGAAGTCTTGGGATCATTGGAAAACGAATGGGTCGAGAGCAATTTCCACCTCGACCGGGCGAGCTTACTCGCCCGGCTGGCGAACCTTGCGAATTAGGGCTATTCGGCGCCTGTGCTTCAATGCGCTTTAAGCGCTTTCGACTTTCGGCTCGTCGACGATCCGCGCCTTGATGTTATCGACCATGTTTTCGCGGATCACCGTCTCACCATGCGTATCGCGCATGTGCTCAACGACGCGCCGTACCACTTCCGCATCATTTTCGGCGCGTGTATGCCATGCGCAGCCAGGCACTAGCGTTCCGCATTCAAACAGTCTCATGGCATGCCTCCCTTGTAGTCTTTCTTGATTGAAGTTTTGCCGCGATCCCACGAGGTTCAGACGAAACGGCTCGATCGTCGCACAACGCCGGAAATGGGAACGCGGTTGAAGCGACAATGTTCCATTCCGCTCGCCCCGCAGCGCACTCCAGTCGTGTCAGCCGAACTTGCCCTCGGGCTTTGCCCAGGCGTCAAAGCAGGCGGATGACCGGTACTTTGCATCCTTGGACGGATATGGCGAGCCGGTGTCGGCCAGCTGGCGGCGAACCTGTTGCAGAAAATAGTCTCGCGGCAGGTCACTGCCGCTTTCGAGGCGCATTTTCTCGGCGATCCGATTGAGTAATTCGGCGCTGTGAAGGCCGTGCTCCGAGTCGCTCGACACGCCGGCAGTCGCATTCGTCATGATAACCCTCCTCCGATGGAACCATGCCGGAGGAGCGTATCATGAAACGGATTAGGGCGATATTCGAATGGCCTGTCCGAACGACCTAGAACGCGTTACGGCCAGCGGACGACAGGGGGGAGGGACGATAGGATCGACTCGACATTGCCGCCGGTCCTCAGACCGAAGATGGTGCCGCGATCGTAGAGCAGGTTGAACTCCACATAACGGCCTCTCCGTATGAGTTGTTCGTCGCGATCTTCTTCCGTCCAGCCATTGTTGAAGTTCGAACGCACGATCTTCGGATAGACCAGCCCGAACGCCCTGCCTATATCCTGAGTGAAGGCGAAATCCGCTTCCCAGCCGCCGGCCTCCTGGGGAGAGTGCAGCCAGTCGTAGAACACGCCGCCAATGCCGCGCGGTTCATTGCGGTGCTTGAGGAAGAAGTACTCGTCGCACCAGGTCTTGAACTTCTGGTAGTCGGCGACCGGATGCCTGTTGCAGGTGATTTCCATGGCGCGGTGGAAGAGGACCGTATCCGGATCGGCTTGCACCCGGCGGCGACCAAGCATCGGCGTCAGATCCGCGCCCCCGCCGAACCAGTGGCTGGTCGTGACCACCATGCGGGTGTTCATGTGCACGGTCGGAACGTTGGGATTGATCGGATGCGCAATCAGCGAGATGCCGGACGCCCAGAAGCGCGGGTCTTCGCTCGCACCGGGTATCTGTCCGCGGAATTCGGGAGAGAATTCTCCGTGGACGGTCGAGGTGTGGATGCCGACCTTCTCGAAGACGCGGCCTTCCATCATCGACATGCGCCCGCCGCCGCCTTCGCCGTCCTCGCGCTGCCAGTCGCGACCGATGAAGCGGCCTGGCGCACGTTCGCTGAGGGGACCCTGCAGTTCGTCCTCCAGCGTCTCGAATGCCGAGCACAGCTGGTCGCGCAACGCCTCGAACCAGGTGCGTGCACGCGTCTTTCTGTCGTCGATGTCATCCGGCAGGCCCTTCGGCAGGTCCGGTCTTTCCATGGTCTTTTCCTAGATGTCTGGCCGCATTTTACGGCCGATTCGCCTTTTCGTCACACTTCCCATTTTTCGCCGGCAGTTGGCAACCACACCTGGCGAGCAGAGAATTCGGTAGGACTCGCCAAAACCCATGCGACATCCTATCTTTGCATCATGAATGTGCTGCCGGAGGACATCTGAATGGCGCGTATTCCAGGCCCTCCGCCGCTCGATGGACTGAGACGGCGGATCGAACAGAGCAGGCGCGAACGTGGGGGCGGGCAGGAAAAAGGCCACTTCATCCGCGAGACCTACCGCCTCGAGCGCGGTGCTGCGCGCCAGAAGGCGCGCGAGTGGTTCGATACCTGGCCGAAGGCGGCCTATTGGACCGAGGTGGAGAGCTGGCGCCCGCTTGAAGGTGACAGAATAGAGTTCACCATGCGGAGGCTGCCGAGCGCGGATTGAAAAACAGTGCATCGGATTCATCATCCTCCGGGTCTGCTCGCCTTCCTCGCATCCCCGCCGGTCATTTCGCCCACAGGGCGGCCAGGATTGCATTGACCCCGAACCTGTTGCCCCGTAGTTTGCGGCGCATCTGAAACAGCTGAAAGGTGCCGGTTCGAGAAATGCGTCCGGCGAACACCGCTTGTTCGAACTCGCGATTGCATTTGTTCTTATCGTCATCAACGGGCTTTTTGCCCTTTCCGAACTCTCCATCGTCTCATCGCGGAAAGTCCGCCTGAAGACGCTTGCTGCGCAGGGAAAGAGAGGGGCAGAAGCCGCCGTTCGCCTTGCCGACAATCCGGGAAAATTCCTGTCCACGGTGCAGATCGGCATCACGCTCGTCGGTATCCTCGCCGGCGCCGTCTCAGGTGCCGCACTGGGCGTGCGCCTCGGCGAGATCATGCGTGACTCGGGCGTGCCGAACTGGCTCGCCGGCCCGCTCGGCTACGGTGTCGTCATCACACTTATCACCTATCTATCGGTGGTCGTCGGCGAGCTTGTGCCGAAGCATGTTGCCTTGCGAAACCCGGAGCGCTTCGCCTGCATGGTCGCGCCCGGAATGGCGCTGCTTGCGAAGGTGGGCGGCCCGTTCATCTGGCTGCTCGACGGCTCCACACGGCTGATCTTTCGCATCTTCGGCTTGCACGAAACGCCGGAGAGCGTCGTCACCGACGAGGAGATCAAGGCCGTCATGGCGGAGGCCGAGGCGGCTGGCGTCATCGAAAGCGGTGAACAGAGCATGATTGCCGGCGTCATGCGTTTCTCGGACCGCGAAGCGCGAGGCCTGATGACGCCGCGCAAGGATGTCGACTGGATCGATCTCAGCGACAATCCGGCCGAAATTCGCCAGCAGATCTTCCAAAGCCCGCATTCGCGCCTTCCCGTCGGAGAAGGGGGGATCGAATCTATCATCGGCATCCTGCAACTCCGCGAGCTTCTCCCCGCGGTCTCCTCGGGCGCGCCGTTCGATGTCAGGGCCTATATCCGCCAGGCGCCGGTCATTCCTGACAGCATGGACGCGATGCGTGTGCTTGAAGCGCTGCGATCCTCCGAGGTGCCGATGCTGCTCGTTCATGACGAATACGGCCACTTCGAGGGGGTGCTGACACCCGCCGACGTTCTGGAAGCGATCGCCGGAGTGTTCCGCTTCGATGTCGGAGAGGGCGAGGAGGACGACTATGCCGTCCAGCGCGCCGACGGCTCCTGGCTCATATCCGGCTCCATGCCGATCGACGAGTTGGCGGATCGCTTTGGCCTGTCGCTCCCCGACAGTCGAAGCTACCAGACCGCTGCCGGCCTGATCATCGACGTGCTGCAGCACCTGCCGGTCACCGGAGAAATCGTCCAGACTCAGGGCTGGCAGTTCGAGGTGGTGGACATGGATGGACGCCGGATCGACAAACTGCTTGCCAGCAAGGTCGAATAGGGCAGCACCGACGGCCCGGACGTGCCAAGCGGAATCCGCGCTACGCTCAAGGGTCGATCAGCCGCGCACCTGTGCCGCTCTTGCCGAGCTCGTCATCCGGGTTGCGCAGGGGGCAGTCTTGCATGGAGAGGCAACCGCAGCCGATGCAGCCTTCCAGGTGGTCGCGTAGTGCCGTTAGTCGTGCGATGCGCTCGTCGAGCCCTTCGCGCCAGGTGCGGGACAGCGTCCGCCAGTCTTCCGCAGTCAAGGGCCTGTCATGCGGCAGCGCCGACAAAGCATCGGCAATCTCGGTGAGCGGGATGCCGGTCTTCTGGGCGACCTTGATCACGGCGACGCGGCGGAGAATTGAGCGCGGATAGCGACGCTGGTTGCCGCGGTTGCGATTGCTGCGGATCAGCCCCTTGGCCTCATAGAAATGCAAGGTAGATACCGCGACTTCGCTGCGTTCGGCGACTTCACCGACGCTTAGCTCCCTCGCTGGCAATTCCCTTTGATTTTTTTGCATTTACGTTGTTGACCTCAATATTGCTTGAGGTTTTATAGCATTGGCTCCACTCGATTGAAACGCTGGAGCCGACACCTATGAATGACAACATCCGCATCGCGATGATCTACGGCAGTGCCCGCGAAGGGAGGTTCTGCGATACGGTCGCGAACTGGCTCCTGTCCGAGTTGGACGGGATGGGCGGCTTCGACGTCACCGTCCTCGATCCGGCAGAATTGAGCTTTTCCGCGAGCGGTCCGGACGAACATTCTGCCGCAATCATCGAAGCCCGGCTGGAAGAGGCAGACGCCTTTCTGATTGTCGTGCCAGAGTACAATCACGGCTATCCGGCCGTCCTCAAGGCGATGATCGACAGCACCTACAAGCCCTGGCACGTCAAGCCGATCGCCTTCGTTTCCTATGGCGGAATTTCCGGCGGCTTGCGCGCCGTCGAGCAGTTGCGCTTGGTCTTCAGCGAACTTCACGCCGTGACGATCCGCGACACAGTCAGCCTTGCCCATGTTGGGTCGTTGTTCGATTCGGAGGGGAACCCGATGCGCCCGGCGCAGATGAAGGGGCCTGTGATTGTCATGATGCGCCGGTTGCTCTGGTGGGCGCGGGCGCTCAGGACAGCGCGGTGGGAATCAGTCTATGACAGTGCGGCGGCTTGAACTGGGACTGATCGCGAGGAGGGTTTCAGCCGAAACCCGTCTGCCGCAGTGCCTCGCCGGCGATCATCGCAGCCGACATGGCGATGTTGATGGAGCGCTGCCCCTCGACCATCGGGATCAACACACGGGCATCGGCCTTCTCGTGGACATGGTCCGGCACGCCGGCGCTTTCGCGACCGAAGAGCAGGATATCGTCCGGCCGATAGGCGAGGTCGACATAGGGCATCGCGGCTTTCGTGGAAGCGAGCACAAGCCGCCGACCGGTTCCGGTGCGCCATTCTTCGAAGCGGTCCCACGTGACGTGCCGGGTGAGCGCGACGGCTGCGAGGTAGTCCATCCCGGCGCGCTTCAAGCTGCGGTCGGAGATGTCGAAGCCGGCAGGTTCGATAATGTCGACACCCACGCCAAGGCACGCCGCGAGCCTGAGGATCGTACCGGTGTTGCCGGCGATGTCCGGCTGGTAGAGGGCGATGCGAAGAAGCGGCATACGCACGCCCATAGCGCAAAAGGCAAGGGATCCAAAGTTATTCCGACATGCGCGCCTTGGTCGGCCGCAAAACGATCGGCGCGGCTGAGTTGTGCTGATCCGGCAACAGGGGGGGTGCGAATGATGCATTTTTGGGCAGGACCCTCTGGCGAAAATCCGTAATTCAGGGTAACAAACGTCATCTTCAACGCGAGAACAGGGAGGCCTCCATATGGATACAGCATATCGACCACGCCTCCTTGGCGGCATCGTCCCCCGTCTCGCTTAGGCGTTCGACGCTTTTCCTGACTTTGCATTTTCAATCGACAGCGTACGGCCTGGTGTGCCGTGCCAAGGTCCCCCGGGTAAACTGACAGGCCTTGCGCGCTATCGCGGCAAGTCGAGCTTGCGGCTCCCGGGAATTTTTTGGAGAGAGAACCACCATGTTCGGCTGGTTTGAAAGCAGACTGAATCCGTACCCTTCCGAGGAGCCGACGCTTCCGCCGAAGGGACTCTTTGCCTTTTGCTGGCACTACACCCGCACGGCCGCTCCCTGGCTGGTCATCATGGCGATCCTGACGGCGCTGATCGCCGTTGGCGAAGTCATGCTGTTCCAGTTCCTCGGCAACATCGTCGATTGGCTGTCGAGTGCGGATCGCGCAACCTTCCTCGAGACCGAGAAGACGCGGCTTTTCTGGATGGGGGCGATCGTGCTGATCGGCCTGCCGCTCGTCGTGGCGCTGGATTCGCTGATCATGCACCAGGTGCTGCTCGGTAACTATCCGATGATTGCGCGCTGGCAGATGCACCGCTACCTGCTTCGCCAGAGCATGGCCTTCTTCGCCAACGAGTTCGCGGGCCGCGTTGCCACCAAGGTGATGCAGACGGCGCTTGCCGTTCGCGAGACGATGATGAAGATCCTCGACGTGTTCGTCTACGTCGTCACCTACTTCGTCACCATGATCGCGGTCGTGGCGACTGCGGATGTGCGGCTCGTCTTACCCTTGATCATCTGGCTCGCCATCTACGTGGCGATCGTCTGGTACTTCGTTCCGAAGCTCAGGAAGATCTCGTCCGATCAGGCTGATGCCCGCTCGATGATGACCGGCCGGATCGTCGACAGCTACACCAACATCGCGACGGTGAAGCTGTTTTCGCATGCCGGGCGTGAGGAGGCCTACGCCCGCAACGGGATGGACGAGTTCCTGCAGACGGTGCATCGGCAAATGCGCAAGGTGACGATGTTCCACGTGCTCGTCTACCTGAACAACTGCGTGGCGCTGTTTGCCATCTCTTCGCTGTCGATCTGGTTCTGGCTGAACGGGGCGATCTCCGTCGGTGCGATCGCGATCGCCATCGGCCTTGCCATGCGCATCAACGGCATGTCGCAGTGGATCATGTGGGAAGTCTCGGCGCTCTTCGAAAACATCGGTACCGTCTATGACGGCATGGGCATGATGACGAAGGCGCACGACATCACCGACCATGAGGCGGCCAAGCCTCTTGCCGCCAAGAAGGGTGCAATTGCCTTCGAACACGTCGGCTTCCACTATGGCAAGAACAAGGGCGTCATCGACGACCTGTCGCTGTCTATCAGGGCGGGCGAGAAGATCGGCCTCGTTGGCCGTTCCGGTGCCGGCAAGACGACGATGATGAACGTGCTTCTGCGCTTCTATGATCTGGAGAACGGCCGGATCACCATTGATGGGCAGGACATTGCTGAGGTTACGCAGGACAGCCTGCGCAGCAGGATCGGCGTCGTGACACAGGATACGTCGCTCCTGCACCGTTCGATCCGCGACAACATCGCCTACGGCCGGCCGGAGGCGAGCGATGCGGAGATCATCGAGGCGGCCAAGCGCGCCAATGCCTGGAGCTTCATCGAGGATCTCATCGACCTGCAGGGCCGGCAGGCGCTCGATGCGCAGGTTGGCGAACGCGGCGTGAAATTGTCCGGTGGCCAGCGCCAGCGCATCGCGATCGCCCGCGTCTTCCTGAAGGATGCGCCGATCCTGATCCTCGACGAGGCGACCTCGGCACTCGACTCGGAAGTCGAGGCGGCGATCCAGGAGAACCTGTTCGCGCTGATGGAGGGCAAGACTGTCATCGCGATTGCCCACCGGCTGTCGACGCTGACGGAGATGGATCGTCTCGTCGTGCTCGACAAGGGCCACATCCATGAAATGGGTACCCATGCCGAGCTCGTCGCCCGCGGCGGCATCTATGCCGACCTCTGGAACCGCCAGTCCGGCGGCTTCATCGCCGACGACGAAAAGGCGGAAGCAGCAGCGGAGTAACAAGCAGATCGAGCCCTTCCCGGCCGGTGGCGGGGAAGGCACCTTTCCGAACTTTAATTTGCCGCACCCCGGAATCGGCCTATATCTTCCCCCATGGTTCTGCGCGCGATCTTTTCCTATTTCGAGAACTGGATTAAGCCCTTCGCGCGGGCGGACGATCTGCGGCCGCCCTCTGGCCTGATTGGATTTGCCTGGTTCTACGTGCGGCAGGCGCCCGGACCGTTCGTTGCGATGCTCATTCTCGGCGGGCTGACGGCGGCGATCGAGGCGGCGACCTTCTGGTTCGTCGGTCGGCTCGTCGACATCCTCGGCACAGTTAAACCGTCCGACGGATGGTCCGGCCTCATCGCCGGGCACGGATACGAGCTTCTTACGATGCTGCTCCTGATCGGTGTCGTCCGGTTCTGCATCACCTTTCTGACGGCGCTGTTCGACCAGCAGGTCATCACGCCCGGTTTCTACAATCTCGTTCGCTGGCAGTCCTACGCGCATGTCGCTCGCCAGTCGCTGTCCTTCTTCCAGAACGACTTCTCCGGCCGCATCGTCACCAAGGTCTGGTCCGCGGGGCAGGCGACCGGCGACGTCATCACCTCCTTTATGGAGAGCATCTGGTTCGTGACGATCTATGCAGCTTCGACGCTCGTTCTGATCGGCGGGCTAGATCTACGGCTCGCCGCCGTCGTCGGCGTCTGGATCGTCATCTTCGCTTTTCTGGCGCGCTTCTTCGTGCCGCGCATCCGCTACCATTCGAAAGAATCGGCAGAGGCTGCCTCCATGTTGAACGGCCGCATGGTCGACGCCTATTCGAACATCCAGACGCTCAAGCTCTTCGGTCGCGACGACGTCAACGATCGCTACATGCTGCAGGGCTTCGAGACCTATCAGGCGACGATCCTGCGGTTTACGCGTTTTCTGACGGGTGTCCGCGCTTCGCTGGGGCTTCTCTCAGGAATCATGATCGTCAGCATGGCGATGCTGTGCATCCACCTGTGGCTGGCTTCGATGATCAGTGCGGGCGCGGTCGCCTTCACAATGGCGCTCGTTTTGCGGCTCAACTTCCTCCTCAACCGCCTGATGACCCAGCTCAACAGCATCATGCGTAACATCGGCACGATCCAGAATTCCGCCGAGCTGATCTCGCAGCCAATCGGGCTTGTTGATCGGCCGGACGCCAAACCGCTGGTCGTGACAAAGCCGGAGGTTCGACTCGAGAACATCCGTTTCCACTACGGGCGCCCATCGGGCGTGATCGAGAACCTGTCGCTGACCATTCGCCCCGGCGAAAAGGTCGGTATCGTCGGTCGCTCGGGCGCGGGCAAGTCAACGCTCGTCAACCTCCTTCTGCGCTTCTACGATCTCGAGGGCGGTCGTATTTTCGTTGGCGGTCAGGATATCGCCGCGGTGACGCAGGAGAGCCTGCGCGCCAATATCGGCATGGTCAGCCAGGATACCGCCCTCCTGCATCGCTCGATCCGCGACAACATTCTCTTCGGCAAGGCGGATGCCTCCGAAGCCGAGATAGTCGCTGCCGCCAGCCGCGCCGAGGCCAACGAATTCATCCTGGGTCTCGAAGATCAGCGCGGCCGGAAGGGCTATGAGGCGCATGTGGGGGAACGTGGCGTTAAGCTGTCCGGCGGACAGCGCCAGCGGATTGCGATTGCCCGCGTGATGCTGAAGGACGCGCCGATCCTCGTGCTGGACGAAGCAACCTCGGCGCTCGACTCGGAGGTCGAGGCGGCCATCCAGTCGAACCTGGAGAAGCTGATGCACGGAAAGACAGTGCTGGCCATCGCCCATCGTCTCTCCACCATCGCTGCGCTCGACCGCCTCGTCGTCATGGACCGGGGCCGGATTATCGAGCAGGGGACCCATGCCGAACTTGTCGCACGGTGCGGGCTTTATGCCGAGCTTTGGGCCCGTCAATCAGGCGGATTCCTTGCACGTGATGAAGCCGCGGAATAGACGAAACGCAATGTAGGCCACTTTGGCGGCGTTCGTCGCTCCGCCTGGCGCGGGATGCCCGCTTCAACAATGAAATCGCACGCCTGGCTTTTCCCGCGACATTGTGCCCACCCGTGCTTTCCAAGGCTGGACATAATTTCCGTTCGAGCTTAGAACGCGGCCGATTGGCGGGAATCTATGGCCGCATTGTGTCCGGTTCTCGGCTCCATGAGGTTAATGCGGTAACCGCAAGACTTTGCGTGAGAGGATGGTCAGGCCGTGAGCGAACACGACACAACAAGCGGGACCGCGGGCGAACCCACGCGCCGCGATTTTCTTTACATTACAACGGGGATGGCCGGTGCGGTCGGCGTGGCGGCATTCGCCTGGCCGTTCATCGACCAGATGCGTCCGGATGCTTCGACGCTTGCGCTTGCATCGATCGAAGTCGACGTTTCCAGCCTTGAGCCGGGCATGTCGCTGACGGCCAAGTGGCGCGGCAAGCCGATCTTCATCCGCAACCGCACGGACAAGGAAGTGGAAGAAGCCAAGGCTGTTCCGCTTGCCGACCTGAAGGACCTGAATGCGCGCAACGCGAACGTTGCGGCCGATGCGGAAGCTACCGACCTCGACCGCTCCGCCGGCGATGGCAAGGAAAACTGGATCGTCATGATCGGCTCGTGCACCCATCTCGGTTGCGTGCCGCTCGGCCAGGCCGGCGATTTCGGTGGCTGGTTCTGTCCCTGCCACGGCTCGCACTACGACACGGCGGGCCGTATCCGCAAAGGTCCGGCGCCGGAGAACCTCCACGTGCCGACCTTCTCCTTCGTTTCTGACACAGTCATCAAGATCGGTTGAGGGGAATACTGATTATGAGTGCTGAGCATTCCACATACCAACCGACGACCGGTATCGAGAAATGGGTCGATTCGCGGCTACCGCTGCCACGCATGATTCATGACAGCTTCGTCTCCTATCCGGTGCCGCGTAACTTGAACTACAGCTACACCTTCGGTGCGATGCTGTCGGTCATGCTGATCGCGCAGATCCTGACCGGCATCGTTCTGGCCATGCATTATGTCGCCAGCACCGGCGAGGCGTTCAACTCGGTCGAGAAGATCATGCGCGATGTCAACAACGGTTGGCTGCTGCGCTACATGCACGCCAACGGTGCGTCGTTCTTCTTCATCGCCGTCTACCTGCACATCGCCCGTGGTCTCTACTACGGCTCCTACAAGGCACCGCGCGAAATCCTGTGGATCCTCGGCGTGGTCATCTACCTCCTGATGATGGCGACCGGCTTCATGGGCTACGTTCTGCCTTGGGGTCAGATGTCCTTCTGGGGTGCGACCGTTATCACCGGCTTCTTCTCGGCCTTCCCGTTGGTGGGCGAGTGGATCCAGCAGTTCCTGCTCGGCGGCTTTGCTGTTGACCAGCCCACGCTGAACCGCTTCTTCTCGCTGCACTACCTGCTGCCCTTCATGATCGCCGGCGTCGTCGTGCTGCACGTCTGGGCCCTGCACGTGACCGGCCAGACGAACCCGACTGGCGTCGAGGTCAAGTCCAAGACCGACACCGTTCCCTTCACGCCCTATGCGACGATGAAGGACGCGTTCGGCGTTTCGGTCTTCCTGATCGTCTTTGCCTGGTTCATCTTCTACATGCCGAACTACCTCGGCCACCCGGACAACTACATCCCGGCTGACCCGCTGAAGACCCCGGCACACATCGTTCCGGAATGGTACTACCTGCCGTTCTACGCGATGCTGCGTGCGATCACCTTCAACATCGGCCCGATCGACTCCAAGCTCGGCGGCGTTCTGGTGATGTTCGGCTCGATCATCATCCTGTTCTTCCTGCCCTGGCTCGACACTTCGAAGGTCCGCTCGGCCGTCTACCGTCCGTGGTACAAGCTGTTCTTCTGGCTCTTCGTCGCCAACTCGATCATGCTTGGCTGGCTCGGCGCCATGCCCGCAGAAGGCATCTACGTCATCCTTTCGCAGCTCGGCACGCTCTATTACTTCGGTTTCTTCCTCGTCATCATGCCGGTTCTCGGCCTGATCGAGACCCCGAAGCGCATTCCGAACTCCATCACGGAAGCGGTTCTGGAACAGAAGAACGCCAACGCAAAGCTGGCCAAGGCCTGATCGCGACGCGACGAAAGGAACCGAACAAAATGAAAAAGCTTCTTGCAAGCATTCTGTCGCTCGCAGTCGTCGCCGGCCTCGGCGTATCGATCGCCACCGCACAGGAGGACCATGCCGCAGCCGGTGGTGCGGCGGCGGAGCACGCCACCCCGCACTATCCGATCAACAAGCCGCGCGAACAGGACTGGTCCTTTGCCGGTCCCTTCGGCAAGTATGACAAGGGCCAGCTGCAGCGCGGCCTGAAGGTCTACACCGAAGTCTGCGCCGCCTGTCACTCGATGGACCTGGTCGCCTTCCGCACGCTGGAAGACCTTGGTTACTCGGAAGAACAGGTTAAGGCGTTCGCGGCAAACTACGAAGTCCAGGACGGCCCCAATGCCGACGGTGAAATGTTCACCCGCAAGGCCGTGGCGTCCGACTACTTCCCGTCGCCGTTCCCGAACCAGGAAGCGGCTGCGGCTGCCAATAATGGCGCGGCTCCGCCGGACTTCTCGCTGATCGCGAAGGCGCGCGGTATCACCCGTGGCTTCCCGCAGTTCGTCATCGACATCTTCACCCAATACCAGCAAGGTGGACCGGATTACATCTACTCGCTCCTGACCGGTTACCAGGATCCGCCGGAAGGCGTCGAAGTCGCCGAGGGTACGCACTACAACCCGTACTTCGCGAACTCGGCCACGCTTGCCATGGCCAGTCCGCTCTCCGACGACCAGGTCACCTATGACGATGGCGCGCCGCAGACGCTCGACCAGTACGCGCACGACGTTTCGGCGTTCCTGATGTGGGCTGCCGAACCGCACCTTGAGGCGCGCAAGCGCATGGGCTTCATGGTCATGGTTTTCCTGGTGATCTTCACCGGCCTGATCTACCTGACGAAGAAGTCGGTTTACGCCAACAAGGAACACTAAACTGTTCCAACGAGACAGGAAGAAGGCGGCCTCGTGCCGCCTTTTTTCATGCGCCGACGATTCGCCCTTGCATTCGGCGAGCGATACACGTCTCTTTTTCTTGTTTTTCCTCCGTCATACGGAACCTAACCATGTACACGCTCCACGACGAATTGATCGCGGCGATCCGCAACATCCCGGACTATCCGAAACCGGGAATCATCTTCCGCGATATCACGACGCTCCTGGGCAATCCGCGGGCGTTCCGGCGGGCTGTCGACGAACTGGTTCATCCCTACGCCGGCATGGGTGTCGCTCATGTCGCCGGCGTTGAGGCGCGCGGCTTCATTCTCGGCGGCGCTATGGCGCATCAGCTTTCCAGCGGTTTCATTCCAATCCGCAAGAAGGGCAAGCTGCCGCGTGAAACCGTGCGCATCGCCTATAGCCTCGAATATGGCGTGGACGAGATGGAAGTGCACAAGGACGCGCTGAGGCCGGGCGACAGGGTGATCCTGGTCGATGACCTCATCGCGACAGGCGGAACGGCGGTCGCCGCCGTCAAGCTCCTGCGCCAGCTTGGCGCGGACATCGTTGCCGCCTGCTTCGTCATCGACCTGCCGGAACTCGGCGGACGTGTAAAACTGGAAGAGCTGGGCGTCGAAGTGCGTACCCTCGTGGAGTATGAAGGGCATTGAGGGGCCTTGGGCGTCGCTCCAGCTCGGTGGAAAGCTTTGCCTTGGTGAGCGCCCCCTCCTTCCGTCATCCCGGCCTTGAGCCGGGCTCCAGCAGCGCCGCGTCTGCGGCGCAAGAGAGTCTTCTGCGCTCAAGGACTTGAGCGCGCTGGATGCCGGATCGAGTCCGGCATGACGGAGCAGGTTGTTGTCGCTCGACGAAATGAGCAACCCAGAGGGTTCGGTAGCTCGAAAGCTGCTCAGACAAATTCCAGCACCGTGCTTTCGAAGCTGACGACTGGCTCACCATGTTGGTTGACGCCTTCGCAGAGGATCGTGTCGATCAGCCGGCCCGGCCGTGAGGCCAGTGCGCGTGAACCGAGCAGCGTCACCGAATAGGTGATCGTATCGCCGGCGAAGACCGGCTTGAACCAGCGCAGATTCTTGAATCCGGGGGAGGGGCCAAGTTCAGGAGGGATGGCTCCCTCCTTCTTCAGGCGAGCATACTCGGCTGACCAGAAGGCGACGAAGGCTTTCATCCAGCCGGCGCAGGTGTGCCACCCGGAGGCGCAGAGGCCACCAAACAGGGATTGCTTTGCCGCCTCCGCGTCGACATGGAAGGGCTGCGGATCGAATTGGCGGGCGTAGCGGACGATGTCCGCGGCGGCAAAGTGGTGCGAACCGAGGACGAACCTTTCGCCGACCGGATAGAGTTCAACCATGCGCACTGGCGAAAACCTCCTCGGCTGAAACGCGGATCATGTTGGCATAGTCGCAGACGGCGACAAACTCACCCCTCTGGTTCATGACCTCCGCAACGAAACGAACGATGCCGATCTCGGGACGCGAGCGAGACAGCCGCGCTTCCACGACCGTGCAGTGGCCGGAAAGCGTATCCCCGGCCAGTACCGGCCTCTTCCACTCCATACTTTCCACGCCGGGAGACCCTTCGGCTGCCGTTTCGTCGATGTAGCTGGCGCACAGCATGCGCATCATCATCGCGCTCGTGTGCCAGCCGGAGGCCGAAAGTCCGCCGAGGATGCTCGCCTTGCCGGCGGCTTCATCGACATGCATTGGTTGCGGATCAAATTCGCTGGCAAAGGCGACGATCTCATCCATCGTGACGGTGTGGCTTGTAAAGTCGAACCGTCGTCCGACCGGAAAATCCTTGAAGCAGAGCATCGCGCTATCTCCTTTCGCGCGCTATGGATAGCAGAACGCTGCCGCTTCGGATCGGGAAATTTGTCGCGCCGGAGTTTTTCAACTGGACTGAAAAGGGCATATGGCCGAACTTGAAGATGCGCTGCGACGTGCAGCCCAACGTGGCATCATTTCCGATAGCCATGTTGAACCGCTGGAGGTTCCGGCGGTTGTTCAGCTTAGTTGAGTAGTTTCTTCACGAAGAACCGCGAACGGTGTTCGGACCTCCTTCAAGCTCGCGGAATACCCTGAAGCCGAGTCTTTCGTACGCCTCGCGTACCTGTTCAGACGGATCGAGAGGGTCGAGCACGTCTGACCCGGCTCTTCCGGTGCCTGCAACCGCGCATTGCTTCATGCTGCATGGCGTGCCAAGTTTGGCGAGAGCATCATAGTATGGGGTCAATGGCATGCCGCGATGGGTTGTCAAGTTCTGGACGTCGCTTTCCGCCCTTGGTCTTCTTCTCGGCGCGTTGTTCTTTTCTGCTTCTCTCACGCCGAGCCTGTTGCCGCGTACCTTTCTGACGCAAGGCGTCCTTTCCGGCGTCTGTTTCGCAGTTGGCTATGGTCTCGGCGTTCTTGCGTGGCTTGTCTGGAATTATCTGGAACTGCCGCCGCTCGCGGGTCGGTTCTGGCGCGGGGTGAAGCTCGTCGCCGCGGCGGTCTGTGTGATCGTCCTGCTGGTTTCGCTCTGGCGTACCGCCGAGTGGCAGAATTCGATCCGTACGCTGATGGAACTGCCGCCGGTCGAAACCGGTCACCCGACCAAAGTCGGCCTGATTGCGCTGCTGACGTTTCTCGTGGTGATCGCGCTCGCGCGGCTATTTGCTTTTGCGTGGGGCCTGTTTTCACGCATATCGCGCAGGTTTGCCACGCGCCGCATCGCCAACCTGATCGGCGGACTGCTGGCGGTCGTCCTGTTCTGGACGGCGGTGGAGGGTGTGCTGTTCCGGTCTGCGTTGCATGCGCTAGACTCCTCGCTACGCGCCCTGGACGACCTGATGGAGCCGTCCACCCCGCAACCGACCGATCCGCTTCGGACCGGCAGCGCCGCCTCGCTTGTCTCCTGGTCGGACCTTGGCCGGCGCGGGCGCGAGTTCGTCGCAAGCGGACCGCGGCAGGCCGAGATCGGTGCGTTCAGTGGCAGGCCCGCGAAGGACCCGATCCGCGTCTATGTCGGTCTCAACGCCGCTCAGACGGCAGAGGAGCGCGCTGACCTTGCATTGAAGGAGTTGATCCGTGCCGGCGGGTTCCAGCGCAAGACCCTGGTCGTCATTGTGCCGACGGGCACCGGCTGGATCGATCCGGAGGGCGTCAATCCGCTCGAATACCTGACCGACGGCGATGTCGCGAGCGTGGCGATCCAGTACTCCTACCTCTCCAGTTGGTTGTCACTGCTGGTCGAACCGACCTACGGGACGGATGCTGCACAGGCACTGTTCCGCACGATCTATGGTCACTGGACCAAGCTGCCTCGCGATGCCCGGCCGAAGCTCTACCTCTACGGCCTCAGCCTCGGCGCGCTCAGTTCCGAACAGTCGACTGAGCTTTTCGAGGTGATCGGCGATCCCTACCAGGGGGCGCTGTGGGTCGGCCCGCCGTTCGAAAGCCGTATCTGGCGCAAGCTGACGGCTGAACGCGATGCCGGCACGCCCGCCTGGCTGCCTCGGTTCGGCGACGGCTCCTTTGTCCGCTTCACAAGCCAGAGGAACGCACTGTCGGAGGCGACTGCACCCTGGGGGCCGATGCGCATCGTCTACCTGCAATATGCGAGCGATCCGGTGACCTTCTTCGACGAAGGTGCCTATCGGCGACCGCCGGCCTGGATGGTCGGCCCGCGCGGGCCGGACGTCTCGCCGGAATTCGGCTGGTATCCTGTTGTCACGTTCCTGCAGCTCGGTCTCGATATGGCGATGGCGACGACAACGCCGATGGGCTACGGCCATGTCTATGCCGGTGAACACTATATCGACGGCTGGGTTGCCGTGCTGGGGCTGGAGGACGCCTGGACACCGGAAGAGATCGACAAGCTGAAGGACAAGTTCCGCGCAAACCGACCGCAACAGTGATTTACTGGACGGCCCCCGTGGTCGCTTGCGCCCCATTATCCTGGCCTTGCCGGAATCCAGCCGGTGCGAATGAGTCTTGTGCGCTCAAGGACTTGAGCGCACTGGATGCCGGATCGCGTCTGGCATGACGAAAAAAAAGGCCGTTCGCACGGCATTCGCTTAAAAACCAAACTTTAAGCTTTACGATTTATCAATCTCTCGAAATTGAGAGATCGATCGATGCGTTGCGTTTTTGTCGTCGTCCTCACGATGATGCTTGCTGCCTGCGGTACTGTCCCGCGTAACACCGACAATGCCTGTGCCGTGTTCGAGCAGAACGACGGCCTGGTCAACAATTGGCGCCGCGATGCCGAGCGGGTCGAGCGCGAGTATGGCGTTCCTGTTCCTGTGCTGATGGCGACCATCTATACTGAATCCGGCTATCGCCATAACGCCAAGCCGCCGCGCACAAAGCTCTTCGGCTTCATCCCATGGAAGCGTGTCTCCTCGGCCTACGGCTATTCGCAGGCACTCGACGGAACCTGGGATCGCTACAAGAAAACGACCGGCCGCTGGATGGCCAAGCGCTCCGACTTCGGCGACGCCATCCGTTTCATCGGCTGGTACCATCACCAGAGCAGCCTGAAGAACGGGATCGCGCTGAACGACACCTATCGTCTTTACATCGCCTATCACGACGGTCATGCCGGTTATGCGCGGGGCAACTGGAGCGGTCCGGCGAAGACCGGTGCGGCGCGCGCCTCGAAGATGTCGTCGCGCTATTCGAAACAGTTGCGCAACTGCGGTAATTCCTGGTGGTGATGCGCGCGGAGAGCGAAGTCGGCGTCAGGCCGCCGCGGCTTGTTCCAGCCCCGCCACGTCGAGTTTGACCATGCCCATCATCGCCTGGTGCACGCGTCCGGCAACCTCGGGATTGTCGAGCAGTTGCAGCAGCGCCTTCGGCACCACCTGCCAGACGAGCCCGTAGCGATCGGCCAGCCAGCCGCACTGCATTGGCCTGCCGCCTTCCACGAGCCGGTTCCAATGGTGGTCGACCTCCGCCTGGTCCTGACATAGGACGACGAAGGAAATCGCTTCATTGAAGGTGTAATGCGGCCCTCCGTTGAGGCCGACGAAGTCCTGACCTGCCAGCCGGAAGGAAGCGCTGAAGACCTTTCCGTCCGGCCCGCGCTTGACCGAGGTGATCTCTGCATTTTCGAAGATGGAGGCGTAGAAGTTCATCGCATCCTCAAGCTGGTTGTCGAACCAGAGGAAAGGCGTGATCGTCGGCATATTCGGTCTCCTTTTCGGTTTACCCCTCAAGGACGGCGCAGGTGCATTGTTCCCGACATTGCGTGCGATTGAACCCGGGATGGCTGTCGGCTGTCGCCAACTGCCTCTGAAGCCCAAAGCATAGTATGCTTCTGAGAATTGCCAGCAGACAGCCATTGGACCGGGGCCTTGACCCGGCCGGGAATTTGCGTGCTCACGAGTGCATGGGCGCACCTGTCGCAAGGATATGTACCGGGTTGTGGCTTGCGCCGCGTTCGGTCACGAAGGGGGGAGGGCCCGGATCGGTTCGGATGACACGAGCACAGCAGGTCGGCGTCATTGTCGGGCTTGTAATCGTGGCAGCGCTCACGCTGCTGCGGGCCTCCGATCCGTCTTTCTATCGGCTCGCCCGTGAAGCCGTATTCGATGAATACCAGCGGCTTTCACCTCGCCCTTTTCAGGACATGCCCGTTCGTGTCGTAGACATTGACGAGGCATCCTTGAAGGTTTTGGGCCAATGGCCTTGGCCGCGGGATCGCCTGGCACTCCTGGTGGACCGGCTCGCCGGAATGGGGGTTTCGGCGATTGCGTTCGATATCCTCTTTTCCGAGCCCGATCGTCTGTCACCGCGCGCTGTCGTGTCTGAGGTCGGCGGGCTTTCTCCAGACCTGCTCGGGCGGCTACCGGACAACGACGCGATTTTAGCCGCTTCGTTTGACGGTCGGCCGGTGATCCTCGGTTTTGCCATCTCCAACGACGGCAGCTTTCTGCCGCAGGTCAAGGCCGGTTTTGCATTCACGGGGGAACCGCCCTTCGGCGCGCCGCCCAGGATTGCATCCGCGACGCCCCTACTTCCGAACTTTGAGAAAAATGCCGCAAGTATCGGCCACATCAGCCTGGATCCGGGAAACCCATCGGCAGTCGTGCGAACCATCCCGCTTCTCCTCAGTGACGGTCAGCAACTCTATCCGAACCTCACAATGGAGGCGCTGCGCGTAGCGCAGGGCGCCTCGACCTACGTCCTGGTCGATGCACCGGATGTGCAGGACACGATTACGCAGATCAAGGTCGGCGAATTTGTCGTTCCCGTCACCGCCACAGGCGAGCTTTGGCTTTATCTCGGAGCTGACAGGGCGGAGCGATACATCTCGGCGAAAGCGATCCTTGCGGAGGAGGGCCCGCCAGAAGACGTGCGTGCTGCGCTCGAGGGGGCCATCGTCTTCGTCGGCACTTCGGCGGCGGGGTTGCAGGATATCCGCACCACAGCGCTCGGTCAGCACGTTCCGGGGGTTTCGATACATGCCCAGGCTGTCGAGCAGATCCTGTCCGGGCAGTTCCTGTCGCGCCCGGACTGGGCGAACGGTCTGGAGATACTGGCGATTGCGGTCGCCGGCTCCCTGATCGTGGCGTTGACGACCTTCGTCAGCCCCGCCGTGGCGCTTGCCTTTGGCCTCCTGGTCACAACGCTGGCGCTTGCCGCTTCCTGGGCGGCTTTTCGCTATGCCGGTCTGCTGTTCGACCCGATGGCTCCGATCGTCAGCGCCACGATTACGCATTTCGCCGCTACCGGTTTCCGCATCCTGGTGATCGACCGGGAGCGGCGGCAGATCCGGCGGGCCTTCGGCCAGTACCTGTCGCCGGAACTCCTGTATCGGATCGAGCACACGCGCGACGCCTTGCGGCTCGGCGGCGACGAGCGCGAATTGACCGTGATGTTCGTCGACGTACGGAACTTCACCGAGATGAGCGAGCGGCTCTCTCCCAAGGAGGTTGTCGCGTTTCTCAACCGGCTGTTGGATGCGCTGAGCCGCGATGTCATCGAAAACGAAGGCACGCTCGACAAATTCATCGGCGATTCGATCATGGCCTTCTGGAATGCGCCGGTCGACATTGCTGACCACAGCCGAAAAGCGGTCAGGACCGCGCTGGCGATGCGCCGGACACTGGCAAGGCTCAATGACGAGGACGCGTTCGGATTCGGCGAGGGGCAGAAAGTCTCGATCGGCGTCGGCATCCACACCGGCCTTGCCTGTGTCGGCAATATGGGGGCGGAGGCGCATTTCAACTATTCGGCCGTCGGCGACACGGTCAACGTCGCCGCCCGCATCGAGGTCGCCTGCAAGGAAGTCGGCTTCGACATTCTCGTCTCCGAAAGCACAGCGCGCGCCGTGCCCGACATGGCGTTGCTGGATGCAGGCATGCTCGGCCTGAAGGGGAGGCGGTCGCGGACGGGGATATTCGCGGTCGTAGGTGACGAGGAGATTGCCAGGTCCCCCGCGTTCGCCGAACTATGGTTCCTCCATGGCCGACTGATCGAGGCGCTGCGTACCGGCTCCAAGGCAGCCCGTGAATTCGTGCGGGAGGCAAGGGCCATGGGAGAGGCACTGACAGACACCTTGCCCGAGTTCTACCGCCGCCTGTCTCGCAGGAGCGAGCATTTCCACCAGGATTTCGTGAAGGAAAAAGATGTCGCGGCGAAATAGCGGTTGTTGGTTGCTCAAGTCCGCGACTACGGGTTCATTTCCATCACGAGAGCCGAACCAACAGCGTCCGTGACGTCAACGTCGATCTTGGCGTTTGTTCCGGCCCCGGTCGGGCGAGGCATCGTCCCTGAAACGATCCTCCCGCAATCTGACATCCGGCAATCTGACATCCGGCTTGTCGAAATCCGGCTTGTCTCTCATGCTTTTCTTCTTGTCCGGCCTGTCCCAGCTGGGTTTGTTTCGATCCGGCTTGACACGGCCTGGATTGTCGAAGTCCGGCTTGTCGCGGATCGTCTTTTCGCGGTCGGGCCTATCCCAACTGGGCCTGTCGCGGTCGATCTTCCTTTGTGGAGCTTGCCGCGGTGCGGGCGGCGCACGGGGTTCGGCACGATCCTGCTTGGGCTGCAGAGCGGCCTCTAGCCTGCAGCCGCCGCGCAACCCTCCGGGTAGCAACTGGTCACCCGTCAGGAAGGGCAGGGCTCTCGCATTGTTGAGTGTGCGCAGGACGCTTCTGTCCGCGCGCCGTGGATCGGTGACGCCGCCACCGGGGGAAGCGATCAGGCTATCGCAGCGTCGGACCAATTGCTTGCAGCCGCCGGCGCCACAAAATGAGGCCGCACCCTCCAGCAGCACCATGGCGGTCGTTCCGTTCGGGGCGACATAGAAATCGAAGACGGTGCCGCGCACGCCGATCGTTCCGGCCGGCGTCAGGATCTCGTAGGCGGTGCTCCTCGATTTGCCGCTGATCCAGCGGAACGTTCCCTTCGCCGCCGTGACCGTCAGTTTCTTGAGGGTGTTTCGGTCATCATAGATGAAACGGTCGATCACGACCGATGAGCCCCATCCGACAGCAAGTTTGCTTCCGTCGCGAAAAACGAACTGGCCCAGCCCAGACCGGGAAGTCCGGATGAGTTCGTCGCGGTGGACGGCGTCCTGGACCCGCAATTCCTGGCCATTGCCAGTGACGCTGGTCTTGATATGGACCGCTTCACCGACGGCTTCGGCGGCAGACGCCGGTGTAGGACCCGCAATGGCGAAAGCAAACATAATGATTGCCGCGCATTGCATGCGGAACATTCTTGCCTCCCGGGGACAGCTCTCAGAACATTTCCGGACGCCAACCTGGCGAGTTCGTGCGGACCGGCGCACCCCAAGCCGTCGATGGTATATTAATGAATGCTAATTGTCTTCTGAGGTAAAGGTGGTAGACAGCGGGGAAATGCTCTCGTTGCGTGAGGGCGGATGGCTATCGCAATCACCCGGCGCTACGTTCACCATTAAGGGCTCTGTCTGCGACATGAGCGTGTGCATCGCCATTGCACCGGGCCGGTCGCCAAGGGTATTCTGTCGGGCCGGATGCTGCGCATCTGGAATGCTCGATGCAGTCAGCGCAAACAGGGCGGATCGCTGCAGTGCAATGAACCACAGTTGCCGGAGAGTGGCCGCCAGCCACCGCTCCTCTTTGCAACGTCACGAAGGACGTGTGCCGGGATCGAGCTAGGCTGGCACATTCGCCCTTCGGCCGCTGTCGTGCATTCAGGTCGGTGGAAACGGACGCAGCTTGTGTGAAAACATCCTTCCAGGAGGTTCCCATGCCCTATGTCGACGGATTTTTGGTTGCCGTTCCGAAGCAGAATCTCGATGCCTACAGGACGCTGGCCGGTATCGCCGGACCGATCTGGATGGAGCACGGCGCGCTCTCCTATGTGGAGTGCATCGGCGACGACGTTCCCTACGGGAAGGTGACGTCCTTTCCGCGCGCGGTTCACGCGAAGGATGACGAGGTCGTCATCTTCTCCTGGGTCACCTACGATTCACGCGAAAGCCGTGATGCCATCGTTGCAAAGGTGATGGAGGATCCGCGCTTGTCCGACGAGCAATGGCAGAAGATCTTTGACGGCAAGCGCATGATCTATGGCGGGTTCCAGAGCTTTCTGGAATTGTAAGCGGTGTTCCGGTCAGACCGCGAGGCAGATGGTCCGCTGCGTGATGTCCACAAATTGAGCAACGGAGGGCTGGGGAGACACGGTGCCACAGACCAGGATATCCATTCAGACCCACGGGCAGGGTCTCTATGAATTCACCGACGAGGTGAGGGCGTTCGTGGGAAGCGCAGGCCTGGGCGAGGGGCTGCTGACTGTTTTCGTCCGTCACACGTCCTGCTCGATTATCATCCAGGAGAATGCGGATCCGGATGTGCGGCGTGATCTCGACCAGTTCTTTCGTCGTCTCGTGCCCCCGTCGAATGATCCGTCGATGCGCTGGATCGTCCATACGCTCGAAGGCCCGGATGACATGCCAGCGCACATCAAGGCCGCACTCAATCAGGTCTCGATCGGCATGCCCGTCACACAGGGCGAGATCGTGCTCGGCACCTGGCAGGGGATATTTCTGTTCGAGCACCGCGACAGTCCGCATCTGCGCGAAGTGGTGCTCCATCTCGGGCCGTGATGCTTTTGCGGAACCTCATGGCGATTGACGCATTCGCGGAGCGCATCAGCAATCAAAAAGGGAGACGAATCGTCATGACTGACGCAGCCACCATCGCCCAGGATCTTGTCGCTGCCCTGAATGCGCGCGACTACGCCACGATTGCGGCATTTACGGACGAAGACGTCGCGATTGCCGGGATCGGTGAGGGGAGCGAGATTGGACGCGAGGCCCTTCGCAACCGGCTTGCGCGCCACTTCGCCGCATGCGACGAAAGCTATGGCGACGCCGCCGTCATGACCGCCAACGGTGCCTCGCCCGTGGCAATTCGCGTGACCGCGCGCGGTCAGATAGCGTCCGGAAAATCATATACGACCGAGAAGGTTCTGCTGCTTGAGATCGATGGCGGCCGCGTGACGCGCCTGTCACTGCTTGCTGACGCCGGGGATCTCATCAGGCAGCTTGCAGGCTGACCGCAGCGAAGCGTATGCCACAACCGCTTGCCTATGCGCGCCTCGCCTGAGAGCGTGCGTTCTGTGCGGCAGCGTGATTCTGCACGCAGCATTTGATTTCACATGCCTCCCTGAATACCTGCTGAACGGGCGATTTTGACAGTGTTCAGCATGCCTACGATAGCTTTCCTCCATCGAAACCCGCGGCGGACAGTGTGCATCTCTTCACAGTTTACGGCGCGCAATCAATGGAGTTCTTCATGTCGAGCCTTCTCGGAAAATCCCTCGCTGCAGCCATGCTGGTGATCGCTGGCCTGACAGCCACCGCTCCTGCCGCTTCGGCGGGTGGGCTCGACATCCGCATTGAGACAGTCGGTCATCGCGACGGCTACTATGGCCGTGGGCCGGACCATGGGCACGGGCGCCATCACGGTTGGGACAACCGTCGCGGTCGTGGCCAATGCGCGCCCTGGCTGGCGGTGGAAAAAGCGCGTGACCACGGTATCCGCCGGGCCCGTGTCGCCGACGTCACCCACCGGCGCGTAATCGTCGAAGGCTGGAGGCACCATCGCTATACGCGAATCGCCTTTGCCAACGTCGCGCGTTGTCCGACACTTTGGGGCTGAGACCTTGCACTGGCCGGTAGGTCTGCGTCAGTGCTGCGATCCTTCATTTCGAACAAGCAAAAGGGCGGCGTAGCATCTACACCGCCCTTGAGCGTTTCAGTCGAATGGCCGTAAGCGTATCGGTGTCGAAGCCCTTTGTGTTCGGTCTGTGTAGCCCCTTTAGGTGAAACCTGGATCATGCCCCTCGAGGACAGTCACATCCTGGAACGCCGGATATACCCGAAGGCCGCCTTCGACCTTCGGGGATTTGCGTTAGTTTATGTAGGGGCCAATCAGTTCTGGAGGGCGAAGGTCACGGTCACGTTGACCGAGTAGCTCGTCTCTCCGGCCGCAACGGGCACAGCCTCTGCGGCAAAGTCCTTTGCCATGGCGCTGCGCATCATCGGCACCGGCTGCGGCCTGTAGGACGTCTCGGACATTTCCAGCACGCGGCCAAGGCCGATGCCTGCTGCCACGGTCAGTTCCTTTGCCTTGGCGATCGCATCCTCGACAGCCTTCTTGCGCGCCTGGCTGATGGCGGCTTCGGGCTTGTCGTTCGTGAAACGGATGCCGCCACTCTGGTTGACGCCGAGGGTCACGGTCTGGTCCATGATGGTACCAAGCTTGGAGAGGTCGCGGACACGCAGCGACAGCATGTTGGCGACCTGGAAGCCGACCAATACGGGCGGCTTGTTCTCGCCGTTCTCGTTCTGCGGGAAGTGATATTGCGGGCTTATCGTGAAACCGGAGGTCTGCAGATCGCGCTCGGCAATTCCGGCGTCCTTCAACGCCTTCATCACCTCGGCCATGGCCTTGTTGTTGGCATCGAGCGCCTCGCGCGCTGTCTTTCCGTCCTTGACCACGCCGAGTTCGATGATCGCCATGTCGGGAGCGACATCGGACTGTCCCTCGCCAGTGACGGTGATGACTGGCTCGCGCGGCCTTACCTCCTGCGCATTGGCAGGAGCTGCGGCAAGTGCTGCTAGGGTGGCGGCAACAATACCGTTAAGCGCGGTGCGGGATAGTGTCAGTCGAGGCATGCGTGTGTCTCCATTTGGTTGTCCCTCACGACGTTCTTCCCGCGAGATTGTGTAAGGATTGCGGCGGTGCTTGTCCGTCGGCGATATTTCGTCTAGACGGGTTTCATCCGGGGCCGCCATTGACCCCGCGCGCCGCTTTTTCGGCCGGGCCTGTAGCTCAATGGTTAGAGCCGGCGGCTCATAACCGCTTGGTTGGGGGTTCGAGTCCCTCCGGGCCCACCATTCCCCATTGTCCAGTAAAGTCCATTTCGGACCACGTGGTGTGAGATAATCGCGATTTTTTTTCAACTCCGGGCCACTAATGTTTTCAAAGGCTTTGATCGATGAAGCCCGCGCCGACAGATGCGGATTCGCCAAGGGCGTCGCCGCGATTTGAAAAGTGACGCATTGATTCCGGCCGGATGCACTCCAAGGTGTAGTAGAGTCTATCAAAGCATGTGCTAGATCAGAGCATCAGCTCATGCGGCGTGAACTGCTGCTCTTACCCGTAACGGCGGCTACTGTTCACGTTGTTTCCGACGATCTCCCGGATAATGGTCAGGGTCTCCCGTGCCGCTTCTCTCGGCGGCAGGGCCGTGTCAGCGACGTTACTCACAAGCCTTGTGATATCGTGATCGATATCCTTCTCCGTCCAGCGCTTGCCTTTTGCGACGGTGATGTAAACCGAGTAGGCGTGATGCATGGTTCCGGGTCGCTCGCCGATGATGTGGAGAACACCCCTGAAGCTGTTGGGATCGGCATCTGCAAAAAGCACTTCGCCGATGCGGTAGCCGGCGCGCACCCTCCCGCTTGTGACCATGATGTTCGCGTCGCTCATGGTGACACCGGCCTCGGCAAGCAGCCTGCGCATCTCCTCTAGGTAGGGAGCCAGATGTCCGTCGTCCATGATGGCCTTAGCGTTCAGGCCGTCCGAGATGACGATCTGGCCCTTGGGCATGTCGTCTCCCCAGGACGCCCTAATTCTTTCGAGATCCCTGATGGCCTCCGGGCTCAGCGTTTCGCCGGTGGCCGGATGGGCGATGTAGTCGTTACGATCCTTGGACAACGTATGGACCGGCACCACGTCCGGTACGGCAGCGATAAATTCGGGCGTGAGTTCGGCCCAAAGCGACAGCTTGGCGTCGTCGTAGAGGCCCTTCACCTTGGCGGCGAGCGGTGGATTGAGATCCCAGATGTTCGCGCCGTACCCTGTCGTCAGGTCAACACCTCGTTGTTCTACTTCCTGCATCTTCACCCGGCCTTCCGCGTAGACCTCGTCCTTGGACCGTCCATCACGCTTGGCCAGGCGGTACTGGTAGTACACCCACAGAGGATCGCCATAGTTCGCGGTGTATCTGTTGTCCTCGCCAACGATCCCGATCCTCTTGTAGAAATCCCACATTGAGTCGTTGACCTTGAAGCCAAACTTGTCTCGCAGCCGCACATGATCCTGGAACGACGTGGTGAGATAGCTCAGCATGGGGTCGTTCTTGGTCGGCAGCGCAATCAGGTAGGCGGGGTTGGCCGGCAGGATCTGGTCCTGACACCAGTCGAGGTCGTCTAGGCTCACAGTCATGTGCAGGGTCGTGCAAATGTCCAGGCCGATGGTAAGCCCGTGGAGCTTGCCCATGACCATGTCTTCGAGACAGCATCGCACCAGTTGTTCGCGGCTTTTGAAAACTTCCGGTCCAATGAACCCGGCGACATCGTTGACATGAAGCCACGCGCCATCGGCTTGCACCTTGGCAAGCTCCATCGCCACGGCTCTGCTGAAGCCGTACTTCCGGGATTCGAGTACCATCATATCGACGCCGTTCGCCGCGCCGTTGGTGAATTCCGAGCCCTGTCCAGTCTCAAAATAGAGGCCGTATCGTTCGCCCTTCTTGGAACGGGCATATTTCAGGATTTTCTCGTTCGTGATGTCGAAGATCTTGTTGCAATCGTCCGTCCCGGCGAGGCTCTGGAACATCGTGGAAACGGTGCCCGGAAAGCTCTCGCTCACTTCGCCTTGGACGTCGATATGTGCAAGGACGCACCACGGGATGATGTCCTGCAGCTTGAACGTGTCGACGATGTCCTTCAGGGCACGTTCGACGGCGACGACGCTCGCGACCGTGCTGTCCACCGGATTGGTGCCGATGACAATGTCTCCGGTTGCATAGGAAAAAGCGTCGAAGACTTGCCAGATGATATCATCGGGATGATCGGTGGGAGAGTTCGGCTGGATCCTTCCACCCATATATCCCTTTGCTCCCAGCTTGGTGCCGGGCATGACATTGAAGATCTTCTGGCTGACGGTGATGAGTTCCTCGTTGCTCATCAGCTTCGGGACGAAGCCGATCGTGTCGCTCGTCAGGCCGTGCATGACGCCCTTTATGTTGTCCTCCGATTCTGCCAGCAGAAACTCCTTCAGCTGGCCCATCGTCCAGTCTTTGACCTTTTCGTACTGAGCCTGGTCCGTGGTCTGCCAGATCAACCGTTGCAGGTCGTCCTCGAACAATGGGCGCTCGTAGAGATCCTGGATTTTCGTATTCGACAGGAGAGCACGCGCATTCGCACGTGTCGCCGCGTTTGCGGCACCCACTCCAATCGCCTGATCACCCTCCTTGAACTCATTCGCGGCACCGATCACCTGGCGATAGGCCGTTTGATCGAAGCCGCCTTTGATCCGACTGATGTATGCAAAGACGTTCTCGCCCTGCTTGACCTCTTCGATTTCTATGGTGCCGACATCAGCAGCCGCCCTGGCAGTATGGCTATAAGCTGTGAGACCGGCAGCGGCCGCGCCCGCCATGACCAGGAGATCTCTTCTGGAAAGTCCATCGGGTTGATTGGAAGGCACGCCCTTGGTCATGACCAGTTCCTTTCTGCAGAAGGTCCAGTGCTACCGGCATTGCGTCATGTCACATGGGTTACAGCCATCCCCCCTCGAACCCGGCACGCCTCAGCCCCACGACCAGTGGCTCGCAACGGCGCATGATGTTCCACAAGAGGCCGGTTCTGTAGTTTTCGATCATCAGGACAACCGGCCCCTGGTCGACGCCGAAGTGATATGGACTGACCCACCAGCCTGCTTGACCATTTTCCACCGGAAACGACTGGTTGAAAGATGGCTTGAACCCGTAGAGACGCGTCATGCCGAGGTTCATGCGCGCAAAGTGCCATAGGGTCGGAATTACGATCTCCGGTGCGAACGGCAGCGAGGCAACGACCACCCATGGGGACACGGTTCCATCGTCCGGTCCGTATGGCGCACCGCGAGCGATGTAATCATAAAACTCCCTATCAACGCCGTTGACGGTTCGTTTGATCCAGCCGGGGCCATCGCTCGCCGTGAACCCCCAGCAATGGGCACCGTACCCGACGAAATTCTTCGGGTTCCTGATTGCGTATTGTTGCTGGACAAAAGTTGCGTGCCGGCTGTTCTGAAAATAGTCGCTGTTGTGCTCCCGCATGAAATCGTCTTGGATCCCGCGGAAGTCGATCCACATGTGCGAAAGCTGGTGGGTGAACAGTGGCCCCGAGTAGAGCAATTCACGGCCGTAGATGTTCCGCCATTCGTAGCTCTCGGTGTAGGCGGGGAAGGAACCCGACGGCAGGGGATGGGTCGGGGAACCAAGGCCGAGGATATAGAGGAGCAGGCCTTCGTCGTAACCACGCCACCGATAAGGGATGAAGCCGCTTTCCGGTCGCCAGCCATGGGTCAATGTCAGGCCGTGATCGCAGGCCCAGTTCCAGTCCGCCCGTTCATAAAGCGTGTTCGCCAGACGTCGTATTTCGGTCTCTTCCGCGTCTTCCCCGTCGAAATACGCAGCAACCGTCAGCGCTCCCGCGAAAAGGAATGCCGAGTCGATCGTCGACAGTTCGCACTGCCAGACCCGTCGGCCCGTTTCGATGTCGAGGAAATGATAGAAAAAGCCCTTGTAGCCAGACGCGTCGGCTTCGGGTCCCTGTGGGCACTCCAGAAGAAACTTCAGCCGCCGACGTGCGATCTTCGACGCGAACTTGCGGATGATGATCCCACGCTCGACCAGCACAGGGATTGAGGCAAGAGACATGCCGATAGCAGCGATGCTTGCAGGAGCGTCCGGTTGTGTCTTGTCGCGAACGAGTCCGTTGTCCGGGTTGGTGCAGTGGAGGTAGTACAGGAGCGTCGTGAACTGCAGTCGGCTGAGATCCTGATCTGTCGGCATCCGGTTCAGTTCGGGATCGGTCGAGAGCAGGTTCTCCATGCTAGCCGACCACCAGTTTCACAGCGTGGATGCGCCCGTCGTCCACGAGCAGCACTTTCTCGTCGTCAATTTGAATGCCGTCTACGCTGAGCAAACGTCGCCCGGATTGCGAGCTTCTCTTCACGTCGATGCGATAGGTTGCTGTTCCATATCGATAGTCGACCTCGTAGCCCGGCCAGTCGATCGGGATACACGGCTCGATCGACAATTGCTGGCCGCATCGATGGATGCCGAGGATGGCCTCGAGACCGACCCGATAGAGCCAACCGGCGGATCCTGTGTACCAGGTCCAGCCTCCACGCCCCGTATGGGGAGCTGCACCATAGACGTCCGCGCTGACGACATAGGGTTCGACCATGTAGTGATCAGCGTCTTTTGAGGTCAGGGCATGATTGACGGGATTGAGCATGCTCCAGAGCTTGAACGCCCGATCGCCGTCGCCCAAAAGCGCAGTCGCCAATGCGACCCAGGCAGCAGCATGGGTATATTGGCCACCGTTCTCCCGTATTCCTGGAACGTAACCCTTGATGTAGCCCGGCTGCAGCGATCCCTTGTCGAAGGGTGGATCAAAGAGCCGGACCAATTTGTCTTCCGGACGAACGAGGCGCTCCCATACCGCCTGCATCGCCCGGCTTGAGCGCTCGGCATCCGCAATACCTGAGATGACTGCCCAGGCCTGGGGGATGGCATCAATCTGGCACTCGTCGTTCATCGAGGAACCAAGCGGCGTTCCATCGTCGAAATAGGCCCGGCGATACCATGATCCATCCCAGGCGTGTGTCTCCAACGAAACCCGCAAGGCTTCGGCGCGCTCGCGACACCATGCTGCCCGATTTTCATCTGCTGTCGCTGATGCGAGCGTGGCGAACGAGTTCAGCACGGTGAGGAAAAACCATCCATTCCACACGCTCTCTCCCTTGCCCTCCGCGCCGACCCTGTTCATGCCGTCGTTCCAGTCGCCTGTCCCCATCAGAGGAAGTCCATGGTAGCCAAGCTGGAACCCGCGTTCCAGTGCCCGGCAGCAATGATCATAGACGGTTCCAGTCTCCTCGCTTACCTGCGGAACGCCGAAGCTCTCCTCCTGCTCGTCGTTCAGGACGGGTGACGTGATGAACGGGACCCGCTCGCTAAGCAGTCCATAATCTCCTGTAACCGACACGTAGTTGTGGACGACGAAGGGGAGAAAATAGAGATCGTCGGTCATGCGGGTCCGTACGCCGACACCAGACGGAGGATGCCACCAGTGCTGGACGTCTCCTTCCGTAAACTGTCGTGCAGCCGCGCGAAGAATGTGACTGCGCGCCTCGTCGGGTGCGGAATGCACCAGGGCTGTCACATCCTGGAGTTGATCGCGGAAACCATATGCGCCACCCGACTGATAGAACCCCGTTCGCGCCCAAATGCGGCAAGCCAGCACCTGATAGAGTAGCCACCGGTTCATCATCACGTCGAAGGCGGCGTCGGGCGTTCGGACGGTTATTGCACTCAACAGCCGATCCCATTGGGTTGAAGCTATCGTGAGGGACTGTTGCGCGCTCCTTGGCTCGACGTAGTCGCGGACCAGCCTGCGAACCTCATCGAGACTGCCCGTCTGACCAAGCGCGAACACCAGCTCGGTCGTTCTGCCAGGAAGAACAGAGACCTCGACCATCATCGCAGCACAGGGATCACCGTGCGTGTCTACACTCCCGCTGAAATCCGAACTTGCCAGACCGCTAGGCTGAGCGACGGAACCGTTCTTCCCGAGAAACTCCGTCCGGTCGCACGTAATCGAGCGCGGCAGTACACTTGCAGCAATGAATGCGATTTTTCCGGTGAAGTCGCCTTCCCAGACGTTTCGCGCGATAAGCGCACCACTTTCAGGATCGCATTCACAAACGACCCGTCCGGAGGCCTCCTCGCGCAATGTGCCGAGAACCCATTCAACGAAAAAGGTGGCTGTCAAATCACGCGTTTCAGTTCCATCGTTGCGGAGTGCAAGGCGCACGAGCTTGATCGGTTCCGACACAGGAACGTGGACCGTCATTTCATGATGCACACCTTCGCCTGCGCCCTCGTAGCGAGTGTAGCCCTGCCCATGCGTCACCATGCATGTGAGATGTTGGCCGAGTGGCAAAGGTGTGGGTGTCCAGAGCGCGCCGGTTCGCTCATCACGCAAATAGATGACTTCGCTTGGCGAATTGGAAACCAGATCATTCGACCAGGGAGACAGCCTGTTGAGCTGGCTGTTACCGGCCCACGTATACCCAAGCGCGCTTTCGCTCGTCAGGCATCCGAATTCGCTGTTCGCTATGACATTGCACCAGGGGGTTGGCGTTCCTGCACCAACGTGGGCAGCAATCACATATTCGCGCCCATCGCCGGCGAACCCTCCGCGACCGTTCCAGAACAGTAAGTCGGGTCGTCGCATGTCGGACGGTTTCCCATACGGTGTCCGAATAGGCTTCCGGGTGTGTGCCATTGCCCGGTACGAAACGGTAGGTCTGGGCTCAATCTGATTGGCGAGCGATCCTTGGCTGCAGCAAAGAGTGACACGGGCAGCGGCTGTTATTGCATCTCTCGAGCCTGCCGCAAGTGCGGCCCCCGACAGGACGTGAACACCTCCACGTTTGCCAAGCTCCTCTTGGTCCAGCTTCAGCTTGCAGCTTTCGCCCTCGCCATGCTCGTCAATGAGGACAAGATCGAAGGGCAGTCCGCGGTGTGAAATGAAGGCATGGGCTTCGGCAAGTTCCTCGACAAGGGATGTTTCCTCCATCCTGTCGATCAGAGCGAGCAGGATTGGGAGATCCCCGGAAATTCCAACCGACCAAAGGGCGTCTCGGCTTAGTCGCTTCATGCCTGAAACAGCGGCGTCCGAGGTACCGTAGTGAGCAAAGGCAAGGCGAGCTGCGAGACGATTGAGTACCGCCACCTTGTCAGCGTTGCGGTTGCAGGAACCAGCTTCGTTCGCATAAGCCGTTTTGGCATCCAAAAGCGCCCGATGGGCCGCGTCAATGTTTGCGAAGCGCTCAGCTATGGCTTGAACTTCATCTTTCGTGTCGGCCGCGCCCGTCACAAATGCGATCCACCCTACGGCGGATGGGCTCAGTGAAATGGTTCTCCGAAGACTGAATATGGGATCGAGCACGGGACCCGTTGTTCCCGACAGGTTGATGCCTTGCTCCAAGGCTTGCGGGTTTGACGGCGTATTGCCGCGACCAAGGAACCTGTAGCGGTCCGTGTCGTGCTCTACAGTAAGATCACCCTGATCGCTGGATGCTGAAACGTGCACGGCCCACAGCGGCTTTTCTCCCGCACTGCGCGGACGCCGCCTTGCGAACAAGGCGGTGGTGCCGGCATCGAACCACGTCTCGATGAAGAGCTTGGCAAACGCCGGATGAGCACTGTCGGCGTGTCGGCCATTCAGGCAGACTTCGGCATAGCTCGTCAGTTCGAGCTCCCTGGTCGTCACCCCCAAGTTTGACAACCGAAGAAGGCGTACTTCTGCGTCGCAATCCGTTGCGACGAAAACCGTCCACGAGACGTCGATGTCATCGAGATGGCAACGAAAAGCCGCCCGGTTAGCATGAAAGCTCTGCTCGTAAGCAGCGTCCGACCGGCAAATCGGTTGTCGGCCAATTGCCCAGATCTGACCATTCTCCACGTCACGGATGTAGCAGAACTGCCCCCAGCAATCCCGGGTGGCATCTTCGCGCCAACGCGTCACATCAAGGCCAAGCCAGGTTCCGTATCCCGCGCCGGCCTCGGTAACGAAGGCGCTGTAACGCCCGTTGGAAAGCAATGCGACATCGGGATACGCGCCCAGACCCAAGGCGGCATCAGCAACCGGGATTTTATCAACGGATCGGGCCATCGCACAGATCCCTCATGAGGCGAACTAGCGTCTGCTTTCGAGTTAGGTATTGTCGCCTTCCGTCGAGGTCGCCTCCTTGGTTTGGCCCCCACCTTTCCCACCCCATTTCCATCCGCTGATCGAGGGGATGTCGTCGCCGTGTTTCTCGATATACTCGCGATGTTCGATCAGCTTTGCCTGGATCGCCTGCTTGAAGTAGGCGGCGCGCGAGCCGAGTTGCGGGAGGCGATCGATGACGTCACCGACGAGATGGAAGCGATCGAGTTCGTTCAACACCACCATGTCGAACGGCGTCGTGGTCGTACCTTCTTCCTTGTAACCCCGGACATGCAAGTTTTTGTGGTTCGTCCGGCGGTAGGTCAGGCGGTGGATCAGCCAGGGATAGCCGTGGAACGCGAAGATGATCGGCTTATCTTTGGTGAACAGCGCATCGAAGTCGCGGTCCGTCAGACCGTGCGGATGCTCTTCGGCGGGCTGCAGTTTCATCAGATTGACCACATTGATCACCCGCACCTTCAGTTCGGGCAGGTGCTCGCGCAGCAACTGGACCGCCGCCAGCGTCTCAAGCGTCGGGACGTCACCGCAGCAGGCCATCACGACGTCGGGTTCTCCACCCCTGTCGCTGCTGGCCCACTCCCAGATGCCGAGCCCCATGGCGCAATGGCGAACTGCCTCCGACATTGTTAGCCACTGCGGTGCCGGCTGTTTCCCGGCGACCACCACGTTGACGTAGTTGCGGCTGCGCAGGCAGTGGTCGGTGACGGACAGCAGCGTGTTGGCATCCGGCGGCAGATAGACGCGGACCACTTCGGCCTTCTTGTTGACGACGTGGTCGATGAAGCCCGGATCCTGATGGCTGAAGCCGTTGTGATCCTGACGCCAGACATGGGAGCTGAGGAAATAGTTCAGCGAGGCGATCGGTCGGCGCCAGGGGATTTCGTTGCACACCTTCAACCATTTTGCATGCTGGTTGAACATCGAGTCGATGATGTGGATGAACGCCTCGTAGCACGAGAAGAACCCGTGCCGACCGGTCAGCAGATAGCCCTCCAGCCAGCCCTGGCACTGGTGCTCGCTGAGGACCTCCATGATACGCCCGTCGGGCGAGAGGTGATCGTCATCGGGATAGATTTCCGCCATGTAGCAGCGATCGGTGACCTCCAGTACATCCTGCCAACGGTTGGAATTGTTCTCGTCGGGGCTGAACAGCCGAAAATTCTTGCTATCCAGATTTTCCTGCATCACGTCGCGCAGGAATTTCCCCATCACGCGTGCCGACTCGGCGGTTGTTGCTCCGGGGCTCGGAACGTCGATTGCGTACTCTCGGAAATCCGGCAGCTTGAGATCACGCAGCAGCAGTCCGCCGTTGGCATGCGGATTGTCGCTCATCCGCCGATGCCCTACGGGTGCCAATGCAGCCAATTCAGGCTTGAGCGCACCCTCCTTGTCGAACAATTCCTCCGGCCGGTAGCTCTTCATCCAGTGCTCGAGAATGCGGATGTGTTCCGGCTTGTCCATCTCGCCCATCGGCACCTGATGCGAGCGCCAGTAGTCCTCGCATTTCTTGCCGTCGATCTCCTTCGGACAGGTCCAGCCTTTCGGCGTGCGAAAGACGATCATCGGCCAGGCAGGGCGCTTGAGGTTGCCGTTCTCGCGCGCGTCGGTCCAGATGTTGCGGATTTCGGCGAGCGCAGTGTCCATCACCCCTGCAAGCTCCTGGTGAACCTGCTCGGGCTCATGGCCTTCTACGAAATAGGGTTTGTATCCCATTCCCTCGAAGAACTTCTGCAACTCGTCCTTCGGAATGCGGGCAAGGAAGCAGGGGTTGGCAATCTTGTAGCCGTTCAGATGCAGGATCGGCAGGACGGCACCGTCACGGGCCGGGTTCAGGAACTTGTTTCCCTGCCATCCGGTTGCAAGCGGTCCGGTCTCCGCTTCTCCGTCGCCGACGACGCAGGCGACGATCAGGTCGGGATTGTCAAATGCCGCGCCATAGGCATGGCTGAGGGCGTAGCCAAGTTCGCCGCCCTCGTGAATGCTGCCGGGCGTCTCGGGCGCAACGTGGCTCGGAATGCCGCCGGGGAAGCTGAACTGCTTGAACAGCCTTTGCATTCCCTCGGTATCCTGACCGATGTTCGGATAGAACTCGCTGTACGTTCCCTCCAGATAGGCGTGTGCCACAAGCGATGGTCCGCCATGACCGGGACCGATCACGTAAATCATGTCGAGGTCGTCGCGCTTTATCACCCGATTCAGATGGACATAGAGCATATTCAAGCCCGGCGACGTCCCCCAGTGGCCGAGCAAGCGGGGCTTGATATGTTCCCGCTTTAATGGTTCACGAAGCAACGGATTGTCGAGCAGGTAGATCTGGCCGACGGAGAGGTAGTTGGAAGCCCGCCAGTAGGCATCCATCAACCGAAGTTCGTCGGCTGATAACGCCTCCGGCGCGCCTTTGTTGTCGGCTTCCTTGTCCTTTGTCGCTGCCGTTTCGAGCGCTGCCATTCGACCCTCCCTCTGGCACTAGTTCAGCAATGCATCTTCCGAGCGGCTGTCGTGGTTATTGACGCGACGGAACTGGAAAATGCTCGACCACACCCCTGACACCACGGACGTTTTCGGCCAGGATGCGTGCTGCGCGCCGGCAGTCTGTGGTCTCTACGTTACCCCACAGGTGCACTATGCCGTCGGTGACAGCGACCGTAACGTCCAGGCCCTCAAGACCGGTATTCTCTCCAAGGCGCACGACGATGCTTCGCCGTATCGCATCATCGTCCACCAGCGTGTCGTCCTGCTTGGCTGCCAGAATTGCTTGCAGGAGATCGGCGCGACTGACGATGCCTACCAGTGCCTCGTTCCGCACCACTGGAATACGCTTAATGCCGCGTTCCTGCATAAGCCTGGAAACACGTACGACCGAGGCATCCTCATCTATGGTGACAGGGTCTGTCGTCATGGCGTCTTCGACTTTCCATGAACAGCGCTTAACAAAGGCGTTTGCCCGTTCCTCAGGTGCAAGCTCCAACTCGGTCGGCGACGCTACCATTGTGCTGCAGAGTTCCGTCCGTCGAATAAGGTCGCCCTCGCTGAGGATCCCCACCAGGTGTCCTTGATCATCCACGACCGGCAGGCCGCTGATATGGTTGTCAATCATGAGCTTTGCCGCCTGCCTGACGCTATTGTCAGGCGACAGGCGCACGACCTTGGTCGTCATGACATCTTTGACGCGCATGGAGTCTAACTCCGCCAATGGCCTCGACACCGTCATCAGCAAGGCACAGATTAAACCCGTGGTATGGGATCGACAACAGTTGTTCAGAGGGCCGATTGGTCATCAGGACGTACTCTTTGGTCTATCCACGTCCAGGAACCGTCAGCATGACACTCGATTACGGCGTCATACGCCTTGCGGGAGGCATTCGCCTCGGCGAAATTGACGCAAGTGATCCTCCGCTCTGCAAGCAGTCTCAGGATTTCGCGTAGCAGGCCATGACCAAAGATCGTATCCGCGTTTTCCAAAAGAACATAGCTCGGAGTCGCGATGAGCACCCCAGCTACTGCCACTATATGCTGTTCCCGTGGCGACAGCAGCGATGACCAATCTTGCTCTTTGTCCAGATCGTCTGCGTTCGAAGCTTGCGCAAATCCGAGTTGCTTGAGAAGCGAAATGATCTCTTCATTCGAGGCCGTCTGAATTTGCCCCGACGGCACCAGAATTTGCCTGAGGCTTCCGGGTGCAAGGCAGGTCCGTTGAGCGATTATGCGCAACTGATCGCGCGGAGGGCGTTCGATGCGTCCCTCTCCAGAGGTGCCAATGCCCGCCGTGGCGCGGAACAACGCAGCGGCCACGGCATCATCATCGCCCTGAACAACAATACGGACATCAGCCGGAATGGTCGCTGAGAGTTCCTTCAGCAACGTTTCCCCGATCGGCGATTTCAGTGTCAGACGATCATATGCAAGGTTTCGATCGGTCTCGACGATTTCCAGGTTTGTCTTCGCTGGTTCGCGAGCGTCTTCGACCGCTTCCAGCAGCGAGCTGATCCGCGCCACCACGGCCGCAAAATTGGATATCGACTTGAATTGCCTGACAATGAAGGAGAACGCGCCGACAAGCATGGCAAACGCTGCGGCAGACTGGGTGATCACGCCGAATTCCATATCGCCGCGCATGAAAGCTGGGGCAATGATGACAACCGGGATGATTTGGATCATCCAGTTGTAGCCTGTCGTGAAAAAACCAACGTTCCGGTTGACGACGATTATGCGTTTGAAGTTCGCGGCGAGTTCATCGAAACGCCTCAGCAAGAGGTTGGCGTGTCGTTCCTCGCCTCCTTCGATCATGATCGATTCTGCGTTCTCGCGCACACGGATCAAACCGGACCGGAAGGCAGCCTCGCTGTCGAGTTGATCATAATTCAGGCTGATCAGGGGTTTCCCGAGCATGATCGTCATATACGATCCAAAGGCTGCGTAGACGACGGCTGCTGCGAACAGCAGCGGGCTGATGAGCCATAGGACACCCGAGAAGGTCAGGATTGTCAAAACGCTGTTGAGCAGCATGAGCACGAAGGAGAGCGTGGTGATCGTGAATGCGCTGATGTCCTCGGAGATCCGTTGATCCGGATGCGAGAGCTTGCCTCCCTGAACGACGCGATAGAAGGTTCCTCCGGTCATATAAAGGCCGACCGCGCGACGCGTGAGGAACTCCCGCCAAAGCAAGGCGAGCCGCTCTTCTGCAAACGTCGCAATCACCGAGACGATGGTCGATGCTGCAAAGGCGCCAGTGTACAGCATGGCCTGGCGAATGAACTCGGCCGTCTGCTTTTCGGCAATGGCGGTCATAAAATGGCGGCCGACGAAGCTGTTGACGACGTTCAATACGCTGATGCCGCCGAAAAGAGCGACGAGAGCGAAAAGAAGAAGCTTGGCCCTTCCACCCACTTCCGATGTCGTGAAGATTTTGACCGCTCGGACAAATCTGGTTGCGGTCAGCTTTAGCGGAATATGCTGCTGGCTCATACTCGCCCCCGCCACTTGAATCTCGCAGAGAGTATAGCCCTTGGGCACCGCAAAGGGAGGCCCACTATGGAGCATCTGACCGCGGTTGCAGGACGCGTTGTAAGCATCGAGGCGGCGGAGTAGAATATTAGTTGGGACACTTGCCGTCGGACGACGACCAGCCCGTAAGCTACTAATCCGCTTGAGGCTGGAGTTCGACGACGACAGAATCGCTGGCCTGCCGATTCTCAGCAGTTTTTATTGAATTTTTTCGACGCCTGACATTCGTCAAGAGCAATGTCGGCGCATAGCGCAAAATATCCATGCTGGTTTTGTTGCCCGCGTAGTCCGTACCGCGTCTCGGAATGGAGGAGGTGAGTTGTGATGCCATCAGCATACCTTAACTGCACAGAATTCCTATCACCGGAAGAACTCGCGCAATTGCAACGGGTCTTCGACGACATCTGTTTGCATGAGCAAGTAGACGACCGCTCGGCGCTCGCCGACGAAGTGGCGAAACAGCTTATCCGTCTCTATCAGGGCGGAGTTCACGACTCGGCTGAAATTGCGGCGATCATGGAGCATCGGTTCCACAGGCATTGATTTAACGATGAGGCAGACGCCCGTTTAGCGGCAATGTAGGGCCACCGGCGGCTGGCTGGCATCAAGGACAAGAGGGAATGCCCGTGATTGTCATAAAGCCCGTGCCCGACAAAAACATCCTGATCATTACACCACAAGGTCCCCTCGAGCAGGCCAACTTCGAGACGATCGCGAGTGAGGTTGAGCTTGCCGTGCGCTCGCATGGAAAACTTGCCGGCCTGATGCTCATTATTGAGCGTTTCCCCGGATGGAAGAGTTTCGGAGCGGTGGCTGCTCATCTGAAATTTGTCTCCAATCACCATCGACAGATCGAACGGATCGCGGTTGTTACCAGCAGCAAGCTTCTTAGGATCGTTCCCGGCCTCGCTCGCTATTTCGTACACCCCGAGATTCGACCTTTCGACTTCCAGCAACAGGCACTGGCGCTTGCTTGGTTGGAGACTGGCCGACTATGACATGTCTGCGGGACAAAGCTGCGGAAGCATATTCGTGTTTGCGTTGGGCTGGTCAGCGGCAATTGGTTTCCGTTCTGGCTATGGTTTGGACCGCAGGTTTTCCCTCACAGTCTTTCGCGCAATCGCCGCTCGGAACGGACATGCCCGAGGTGGAGTTCGGAGCACGCAAAATATTCCTGATGCTTTTCCTGATGCTTGGCCCGATCAAAATACTGGTGCCATTTAAGGTCCTTACGGGCGGCTACGACCCCATGTTGCGGCGACGAATAGCCACCAGGGCGATCTTGTTTTCTGCGGCATCGCTGGCGATCGCAGGATTGCTGGGGCGCACTATTCTTGAGAATCTAGAAATCTCGTTGCCGGTGCTCGCGATGACAGGGGGGATCATATTGTTCATCGTGGCCTTGCGAACCATCCTGCAGCCGAATGCTGATCTTCCGGTACGACGGACGGAGCGAGGACAAGCAGATCCGGGGCTCGCTCTCACACCACTGGCGTTTCCAACAATTGTAACACCTTATGGTATTGCCGCTGTGATCGTCTTTGCCACATTGGCGGGCGACCGCCAAACAGAAGGGCTCACCGTGGCGGGTATTGTATTGCTGATCCTGGCGCTGGACTGGCTGGCGATGATTTTCGCGGAGATCATACTCAGATGGATCGGCACTTCACTTCAGGTCCTGGCTGTGGTGCTTGGTGTTACCCAAGCTGCCCTGGGCCTGCAGGTTATTCTGCATAGTTTTAGCATGATTACCTGGTAACTGCTCTCACCGCCGCCGCGATCGCGATGGTGAACGAGGCCGCCGCCATGAACGGGACGCTCCTCAAAGAGGCCAAGCGACCGGCGTTATGTCATGAGTTATGTGCTGTCGGATCGGCCAGTTCACGCAGCGCGGCAGCCGACTGGCGGACCACTTCGGAGATCTGCAGGTATTGTTCGGACAGCGGGCTGGCCTTGCGCCAGATCATGCCGATCGTTCGCGAGGGCTGGGGGCTTTTAAAACGGGCAACGGAAACCGGTGCCGAGCGTGTCTCAACTGCGACGGCCATTTCCGGGATGAGGGTGACACCGATGCCGGCGCCGACCATCTGAACCAGCGTCGACAGGGAACTGCCGTCCAGCAACTCCCGCGGATGTGCCGAATGCATGCTGCAGAACGACAGCGCCTGTTCGCGAAAACAGTGCCCTTCCTCGAGCAGAAGCACCCGCATTTCCAGGAGCGTTTCGCGATTGGGCACGGGCTTGCCTTCATCTTTTCCCGGTCGGACCAACACGAATTTCTCCTCGAACAGTGCAACTTCCGTGAGTGAAGGTTCGGACACCGGCAGAGCGACGATGGCCGTGTCCAGCCGGCCCTCCGACAGTTCGTGGATGAGCTTTTGTGTCTGCGTTTCACGTATATGGATGTCGAGGCCACCATACAGGCGCGTCAGGTTGCCGATGAGTGTCGGCAAGAGATATGGCGCCACGGTGGGGATCACGCCTATGCGCAGCCGCCCGACCAACCGCTCCTTCGACGCGCGCGCCAGGTCCTCCAGTTCGTCGACGGAGCGCAATATGTCGCGGACTCGTTCGACGAATTCCTCGCCGAAACTGGTCAGCCGGACCTGCCGGGCGCTTCTTTCGAAGAGCTCGGTGCCCAGCGCTTCCTCCAGTTCCTTGATCTGCACCGACATGGCCGGCTGGGAAATCGCGCAGGCATCCGCGGCGCGGCCGAAGTGGCTGTGTCGCGCCAGCGCCTCGAAGTAGCGAAGCTGCTTCAGGGTCAAGTTCATCATAATAATATCCTATCACGATGATCAGGAAATCCAAATTCAAATTATCGGAACGATTTGGTACAGACTTTGGGCGGGAGGAACCAATATGCAATCACTTGACATCGAAGCCGATGACCGCGCGGAGGGTCCATGGTGTCGATCGCTTTTGAGACCAGCCAGGAAACCCGCCGCAGCTGGGCGCTTCACGTTCCGTACGGCCATGAAATAGACCGGCTTTAGGGATATTTCTCGTCCAGACGTTCAACCAATTTAGCCACGACCGGAGATTGAAATGGACACAAAGACTGACAAGATAGAGGGCAAGTGCCCGGTCGCGCATTCCACAGCGGCGAGGGCCAACCGGGACTGGTGGCCCAACCAGCTCGACCTTCAGGTTCTTCACCAGTACTCCCGCCTTTCCAATCCGATGGACGAGGCGTTCGACTACGCCAAGGAGTTCGCGAGCCTCGACCTTGATGCCGTGATCAGGGATCTTCACGCCCTGATGACGGACTCCCAGGATTGGTGGCCGGCCGACTTCGGTCACTACGGACCGCTGTTCATCCGTATGGCATGGCACAGCGCCGGCACCTACCGCGTCGGCGATGGCCGGGGTGGCGCCGGAGCCGGGCAGCAGCGCTTCGCGCCGCTCAACAGCTGGCCGGACAACGTCAACCTCGACAAGGCACGCCGGTTGCTCTGGCCGATCAAGCAGAAATACGGCCGCAAGATCTCCTGGGCCGACCTGATGATCCTGACCGGCAACGTTGCGCTGGAATCGATGGGCTTCAAGACGTTCGGTTTCGCCGGCGGACGCGAGGATGTCTGGGAGCCGGAAACGGATATCTACTGGGGTTCCGAGGGCAAGTGGCTAGCGGACGAACGCTATAGCGGCGACCGCGACCTCGAAAACCCGCTCGCAGCCGTGCAGATGGGCCTGATCTACGTCAATCCGGAAGGCCCGAACGGCAATCCTGACCCGCTGGCTGCAGCGCGCGACATCCGCGAGACCTTCGCGCGCATGGCAATGAACGATGAGGAAACCGTCGCGCTGATCGCCGGCGGACACACATTCGGCAAGACCCATGGCGCCGGCGATGCCGCGCTGGTGGGAGCGGAGCCGGAAGCTGCCGACATCGAGCTGCAAGGCCTTGGCTGGAAGAGCGGGTATGGTAGCGGCAAGGGCGGCGACACGATCGGCAGCGGCCTGGAAGTCACCTGGACCACGACGCCGACCAAGTGGAGCAACAACTTCCTCTGGAACCTGTTCGGCTACGAATGGGAGCTGACCAAGAGCCCGGCTGGCGCGCACCAATGGACGCCGAAGCATGGGATGGGTGCGGCCACCGTGCCCGACGCACACGACGCATCGAAGCGTCATGCCCCGTCGATGCTGACCACCGACCTCGCTCTGCGCTTCGACCCCGAGTACGGGAAAATCTCGCGGCGCTTCTTCGAGAACCCTGATCAGTTCGCCGACGCTTTCGCCCGTGCCTGGTACAAGCTCACCCACCGCGACATGGGACCGATCGCGCGCTATCTCGGCCCGCTGGTCCCGAAGGAGCAACTGGCGTGGCAGGACCCGATCCCGGCAGTTGATCACGAACTGATCGGTGAGCAGGACATCGCGGCGCTCAAGGCCAAGATTCTCGCTGCCGTGCCGTCGGTATCGCAGCTGGTCGCGACGGCCTGGGCGTCTGCCTCGACATTCCGCGGCTCCGACAAGCGCGGCGGGGCAAACGGTGCGCGTGTGCGTCTTGCACCGCAGAAGGACTGGGAGGTCAACCAGCCCGCACAGCTGGCAGCCGTCCTGGAGAAGCTTGAGGCGATCCAGAAGGAGTTCAACGCTGCGCAGCCGGGCGGCAAGGAGGTCTCGCTTGCCGATCTGATTGTTCTTGGTGGTGTTGCTGCTATCGAAAAGGCTGCAAAGGACGCCGGCTATGCCGTAAAGGTACCCTTCGCGCCGGGTCGTATGGATGCCTCGCAGGAGCAGACGGACGTGGATTCCTTTGCGCCTCTCGAACCGGCCGCCGACGGTTTCCGCAACTACAGTCGTGGCCGGCTGCGCTTGTCGCCCGAAGAGGCTCTGGTCGACCGGGCACAGCTGCTGACGCTGACGGCGCCCGAGATGACGGTCCTTGTCGGCGGTCTGCGCGTGCTCGGCGCAAATGCCGGCGACAGTGCGCACGGTATCTTCACGACGCGCCCCGGTACGCTGACCAACGACTTCTTCGTCAACCTGCTCGATATGGGCACGGAGTGGAAGGCTATCTCGGATGCCAAGGACGTGTTCGAGGGACGCGACCGCAAGACAAACGACGTGAAGTGGACCGCTACCCGCGCCGACCTGATCTTCGGCTCGCATTCGCAGCTTCGCGCGCTCGCCGAAGTCTACGGCAGCACCGATGCCAAGGAGAAGTTCGTGAAGGACTTTGTGGCGGCCTGGACCAAGGTGATGAACGCCGATCGCTTCGATCTCGCCTGACTCTCAAATGGAAAATTCCGAACGCAGCGGATGCGCCGCTGCGTTCGATCGTTCGGCCAAGGGACTGCTTGATCTAGCGAATATCCCTCAGACGACAACTGGTGCGCGACTGCATGGCAGGCACGTAGAGTGGGTGCCGCGGCTGGCCGGTCCTGGTCATGCCGAGGCAGTCAACGTCATGGCCAACGATTGATAAGACGTGCCGTGCGCGCGCCTGTGCCAGCGGATGGGCACCCCAGGCTGCAACGACAGTGTGCCGGTCCATCGGGGCGAGCGCTGTGCAAACCTCGGCGATGTGGCTGTCATTGTCCGGCCCGACAGGATCCTCGACGAGCCTCAATTCATCCGGTGTTGTCGCGCACATAGCGTAGAGATTGACGACGTTCAGCCCCCCGTAACCCCAGGCCCGGGAGAAGGCCATGCAACGCCGAACGGTCGGATCGTCCATCACACTGTCTGCCTTGGACGGATTGAGCATGATCCAAACGATATTGCCACCATTCTCAGACCAACGCCGGCCGAGCATGTAACGATAGCGGCCGCAATGCGAAAATAAAGCAGTCCTGTCGCAGGGCGGGATTGGGGTGCCCGCATTCATCGGTGGACCTTCGGTCCTCGGCCGAGGCAGTCGGGGCAGTGCTCTTTCAGCCATTCGACGGACCGGCCCGACCGATCTCCCGTTTGGATGGTGGCCGTTTCGTCGCTTTCCGGTGCACTCGTCGCGCAAGCGGCGAGCGCAGTCAATGCAAACAGAAGCATTATGCGTTTCATCGATATTTCACGCAGTTCCTCGGTGAGGCCGGCATTCTACATCAGGTCGTCAATCGGACGAATGTGGAGTGTGCAGTGCCATGCTGGGTCGACTGCTATTCTTTGACAGGAGAGTGCCTTTGCTCGCATTGTACAACCATGGGGCGGTGTTTTTCTCGTGGTGCCCAAAGTAACTTGTACTGTGACGGTACAGTTGTCGATTAGTTGCAGCGAACAACGCAGCGGGAAACTATGCGGCACAGCTTGCTAAAGGCTATCCTGTTTGCAGATGCTGTGCAGTATAGCCAGCATATGGCGATGGATGAGCCGTTCACGGTTGAATTCATCCAGCGCTGTTTTGATGTATTTCGAACCGTTGCACCCCAGTACAGGGGTGAAATTCTCAAGACGATGGGTGACGGCGCGCTTGCAGACTTCGAGTCTGCTGTCGAGGCGCTTCGCTTTGGCCTGGAGGTCCAAAGCCGATTTCGCGAGATGGATGAGGCGCTTTCCCCTGACCGAAGAATAGACTTTCGAATGGGAATCGATCTTGGCGAAGTCCAGTTCCGCGACGGCGAGCTGTTCGGCCATATCGTCAACGTTGCCGCACGCCTACAGTCTCTTGCTGAGCCGGGCGGCATCTGTATTTCACAGGCCGTGTTCGATCAGGTTCATCACCACGTCGCGGCGACGTACCGCAGCCTTGGTTCGCAGTCACTCAAGAACATCCCCCGGCCGGTCGTGGCCTATCAGGTTCTTGGCGCGGGTGAAAACCCGCAGGGTCGGGACGATCGGCTCTTCCGCAGGCTGATGATATCGGTGCTCGACCAGCTCTCGGTCAGAAGTTCGCTCGGTGATGAACTGACGCCTAGTTCGCTAAAGTCGCGGGCGCTGCTCGGCTACCTCGTTCTCAGCCACCGATCCAGCGAGATGCGGGAGCGCCTGGCAGGGCTCCTCTGGAGCGACAAGAACCGCGTGGCCGCACGACATGCCCTCAGCACTGCCCTCAAGCAGATCGGTGACGTCTTCAGGCGAGCCGGATCCGATGCGCTCACGGCCGGCAGCGACAAGGTCAGCGTGGCGCCGGCCGGTCTTGAGGTGGACTTGCTCTCGATCAGCGAAGGACTGACGCACGGTTCGATCGCCCGCGACCTGTTGGACGGCCGCGTCTCGCCGGATGCAATACTTGCCGGGCTCGACCATGCAGACGATGTGTTCGCCTCCTGGCTGCGCGTGGCACGGCACCGCTGGCGCGAGCGTCTGATCGAACAACTGGAGCAGTGCATCGAGCGCTTCAGCGGCGACGTCGTGTCGATGAAGCATGCCGCGACTGCGCTGCTTTCCATCGACCCGACGCATGAGCGCGCGGCCTGCATCCTGATGCACGCCTATGCCGCCGAAGGGCAGGGGGCGGCAGCATTGCGGATCTATCGCGCGCTTGCGGACGTGCTCGCATCGGAGTTCGGTATCGGTCCGTCCTCGGAGGCACGAGAGATCGTAGCGTCGATCCGCTCCGGTCGGTTGGAGGCGAAGGAGATGGCGCTTCCGGCGGGCACAACGAAGGCTCAGACAGGGCGTCTGCCGGTCATTGAAGTGCGCCCCTTTGCAGCCTCAGACGAGATGATCGCCTCCGCCCATCTTCTCAGTGGCTTTCGCGCCGATATCATCGGCTGCCTGACCAAGTTCCGTGAATGGGTGATCATCGAGGACCAGGACAATGCGCTGGCAGAGCCAGGCAATGCCACCATCGACTACGTACTGGATGCGCGCTCGCCGGTGGGCGAGGGAGTTGTCATCATCACGCTGACCGACATCAAGAACAACCATGTGCTTTGGAGCGAGCGCTTCCCGCTTTCGCTCGAGGACTGGGGGAGGACCTCAGCGGGGATTGCACGGCGTGTTGCGGCCACGCTCGATATTTATCTCTCGGCGGAGCGCGTCTCCGGAGGGCATGGACGACGCGACGTATCGCTCTCCGCCTACGATGCCTGGCTGCGCGGCGAGAATCTGCTGCTACGATGGGCGCCAGAGGCCGAAGCCGAGGCGGAAGTTCTGTTTCGGGAGGTCATCCATGCGATGCCGCAGTTCGCACCGGCCTACTCCAGTCTTGCCAGCATCTTTAATGTTCGTCACCTCATAGTGCCCGGATTTCGCCGCGATCCGCAGCTTGCTGCCGAAGCCCTGCGCCTTGCCCAGACGGCAGTGCAACTCGATCCGCTCGAGACACGCGCCCATCTGACACTCGCCTGGTCCTGTATTATGGCTGATCGCTTCGAGCAGGCGGCGATCCACTACGACCTGGCTTTTGAATTGAACCCGAACAATCCTCGTACGCTGTTTTCCTGCGCCCATGGGCTTGCCTTTCTCGGGGATAGCGAAAAGGCGGCCTCCCTTGAACGGTTGGCACTCGAACTCTCGCCCGTGGTGGCTTCCTATCAATGGGGGTATATTGCCGGCATACACTTTATCGCCGAGGACTATGCGGGAAGTGTGTCTGCAGCCGAAAGAGGTGTGGGCAGCCTGCTCGACCTCCACGCCTGGCGGGCGGCGGCGCTGGCGCACATGGGGCGACCGCGCGAGGCGGGCGAAGCTGCCGCGGAGTTTCTGGCCTCGGTGCGGCGGCAGTGGGGCGATGCAGCACCGGACGACCCCGGCATTGTTTCATGGGCACTCCACGGTCTGCCCTTCAAGGAAGAAAAGTGCAGGCAGCGGTTCTTGCATGGCCTTCGCATTGCTGGGCTGGAAACGGGATAGATAGGAGCGAGAGATGAAAAGCCTGATCAGGATGCTTGCCGTTTCGTTTGCGCTCGTTGCCCTTGGTGTGTCGACGTTGCGCGCTGAGCCGATCAAGATCGGCGTTGCCGCGGAGCCCTATCCGCCCTTCGCCTCCCTGGATGCATCGGGCAAATGGGTCGGTTGGGAGATCGATTTCGTGAACGCGCTTTGCGTCCAGGCGAAGCTCGACTGTGTCCTGACGCCGATCGCCTGGGACGGGATCATACCGGCGCTCAACACTGGCAAGATCGACGTCATCGCAGCCTCGATGTCGATTACCGACGAGCGCAAGAAACTGATCGACTTTTCCGATCCCTATTACCGCTCGCCGGTGCGTATCGTCGGCCTCAAGAGCAAAAAGTTGGAGGCGACGCCGGCCGGCCTCAAGGGGCTGGTGCTGGGCGTTCAAGCTTCGACAACCCATGAAGAATATGCGCGAAAGCACTTCGCCGACGCCGTGGGCGAGGTCAAAATCTACCAGACGCAGGACGAAGCCCAGCAGGATCTGGTCGCCGGGCGCATCGACGCCATCCAGGCAGAAGCGATCGCGCTCGATGCCTTTCTCGCCGAGGATCCCGGAAAATCCTGCTGCGAATTCAAGGGGGACGTCCCCGATGACCCGGAAATTCTCGGGCTTGGGGCCGGTCTCGGGCTGCGCAAGGACGATACCGAATTGCGGGAGACACTCAATGCCGCGATAATGGCGATCCGCGCAAACGGAAAGTACAACGAGATCACATCCAAGTATTTCTCGTTTGACATCTATGGCAATTGAAGCTGCTCAACAACGCGCTATCGTCTTCTTCTGAAATGCGGCGGCACCTGCTCTCTCAGAGGGCCTTTGCCTTGCCCATAGTCTTCGGAAGTAGGAAAGACCTGTTTGGTTCTCGGGGGCGGTCCGATGCATGGTTCTGGTCATGGGTTCGTCGGCGCAGCGTTCGACCTGGTGCCTGTCAGCCCGGCTAACTTCCCGGTGGTTTTGAATGTCGCCCTGCCGCGTGTGGCAGCCGAGCGACCAGGTGTCGACATACCCCATGCAGCCACACCAGAGGGCGGGCGGATCGCCTCTGGTCGGGGCATGACGGCCGAACAGGCCCGGATTAGCTGTCTCGGTGAAGCGGCCGAGCTCATTTCGTCGTGTCGATGGGGATATGAAGCGACCCTCAGCGCGTCCTATGCGGCTGTGAAAGACCGCGCCATCCATCCGGCTTCGCTGCTGCTTGCGAGCGATGCCCAGTACGAAGCGCGGAACGAATGGAACGCCAGACATGGCAGTTACGACTGGCTGCCACGGCGCTTCGACGAGGGTGTCGTCGTTGATTGGGTTGGGGCGATCGATCCGGATGGAGGCGAGCCGGTGCTGGTCACCGCCGCGCAGGCCTATGTCGGCTATGCCGATGCAGACGACACAGACACTTTCGCCATCGCCGACAGCAACGGCTGCGCTGCCGGGGCGACATTGGACGATGCCGCAATCGCTGGGTTCCTTGAGCTAGTGGAACGCGATGCAACGGCGCTCTGGTGGTACGGCAGGCACGTCCGGCCCGCCGCCGATCTGGAAGAAGCGGAGGGGGTGGACAAGATTCGCGAATGGCTTGCGGATAGAGGGCGCAGTTGTCACCTGCTCGACCTGACAACCGATTTCGGCATTCCTGTCCGGGCAGCAATCTCGACGGATCGCGCAGGCGGGACCGTGGCGATCGGCACGGCGGCGCATTTCGATCCGTCCCGTGCGGCGGTGGCGTCACTGACAGAAATGATGCAGACGTTGCAATCACTCGATATGCGCAAGGCCATCCCTGCCGCATCCGACGATCCCTTCCTGTTCTGGCTGGAAGCGGTGAACTCTTGTTCGATGCCGCATCTGTTGCCGGCGGCGGGCAACAAAAGAGGAAAGGGCGACAAGGCTACGGTGAGTTCCCCCTCGCTCGATCGCTGCACAGCGCTCTGCCGTGATCGGGGCCTGCGCCTGCTCATGGTCGACCTGACCCGACCGCGCGTCGGCGTACCAGTCGCGCGCGTCATCGTGCCGGGTTTGCGGCCGCAGCATACCCGGTTTGCCGCCGGGCGGCTGTTCGACCTGCCGCCACGGCTCGGCTGGTGCAATCGGCCGCCGACCGTTGCCGAACTGAACGCCGTGCCGATGGCGATCTGAAGCCTCGGGCCGCGAACTGGCGATCAGCGGCAGCGCCTGAGCAGGATCGTTCCGAGAAGGTAGGCCATCGCATCTGCTTGGCTGGGCTCTGTATTGATGTTCGTGACGATGTTGGAAAGGTACGGATCGTCCAATTCCGGCTTCTGCCCCGGCTTGATCATCATGACCTTCTTGGTGTTCTTGTCGTCGTTGTCGCCTTTCAAAATAAGATCATGCCTGACGCCGTTTTCATCCGTCACGTAAAACTTGTTTCCGTCCAAGTATACCTGAAGATCACTGTCGCCATATGTGACTTTCACCCCGCCTCCTATGTTAATTAGTTTTCTGATCCAGTTCTTGAACAACGTCGTAGCATTTATGGCTTCGGTATACATCGCATTGAATTCCGTCGCGGCAATGATTGATCCTGCGACTTCGTTGTCATTCTTATATACCTTGAACGTTGACATTGCCTGGTCCTTTCCTTTGTTGGGCATGTCACTGGTTTGAGAGGCCTGCGAAGGAGATCAGATCTGCAAAGGTGTAGCGATCGGCGGTTGCTGGCATCAGCTTGGGGTTGGGCTTCCAGCGCGACGCGAAGATCGAGTATTGTGCCGCCTCGATCGCCGCGTGCACGGTTTCCATGACGATGCGGCTGCCCATCGGCCCCAACCGCATCCCGTCACTCAGGACGGCAGCCTCCTTCAGCGTGTAGAGCAGCAGCGGCGTGCTTGCGGCCAACGTCTGGGCGCCCACCCGGGGTTGGGTCAGCAAGCTTCGCACCGCGTCCGGCTCGTCCCGGACGATTTGCGCAGGCGTGAGGATCGGAAAGGCCGGACCGCCGCGATCCACAACTGCGGCCAATATCTGCCGTGCTACAGCCTGGCCGCTGTTCAGTCGCAGCGACAATCCACGCAGCAGCGATAGCGTCGCGATATTGGTGGACGGCAGCAGACTGCTGGAGGCAAGTTCCGGCAGGGCGACTTTTGGAATGTCCGCCAGCGGGTAGGCAAACACTGTGTCGATGCGGGAGGCGAGCAGGGGAGGTTGTCCGGTCGGAGACGGCCGGCTAGACAGCAGCCGGCCCCACTGCGCGACCCATCGGTCGACCAGGCAAGACCGCGGCTCGTCATGCGCACCGTCGAGCGGAGGATCGCTGCTGTTGAAAGTGTTTTTCCAATAGCCATAGAGCATGGCGCCTGCATTGGCGGAGTTCCAGTGTTGATAGACGGTCCTGATCATCGAGTGACCGAAGCGCGCGCAGGCGGCGGCGAATTCGAGCGGGATCAGGAATTCGCCGGTCTCCCGCGAGCCGGCATGGATGACCGCGCGTCCGTTTTGCATAATGTCTTCGTAGACGGTCGGATCGATCAGGCGCGGCAGGACGTCGTGGAGGACGACAGACTGGAAATGGGCGACGGCCAGCCGCCGTGTGTCGGCCTCCGACAGGTCTGGCAGGCGAGTGACGATCGCGTTGTAAAAACGGATGATCGCCATATGCGTCTGCGCCAGCGGCAAGTTGTCGTCGTTGCGCGGGTCGGCGATCATGGCTCTGCCCCTCGTATCGCGCGGCAGGTCACATGGCCTGCCGGTGGGAGCGGTCGCGCCAATTGCCATGGGGCTGGCCGGTTTTGTCGGGTCGGCCATGGTAGTGCCGAAGACGCTGTCGAGGTCCAGGCTGGCCGAACGCTGGTTCAGCGGTTGCCCGTCCGCGCCAGTGTGCGGGACCATGGATGTCAGGTCGTGAAAGACGAATTGGCAAAGATAGGTGTAGCCGACGGGAATGTCGGTCTCTGCTTCTGTAGCGCTGATGTTGAAGCGGAAGGTAGCGCCGAGTTCGGCGCAAACGGCTGCGGAAGGCAGCGTTGCCTCTGGCATGCTGCCGAAGTAGCGCTTGTACGGCACCAGGCGATCCGGCGGACCGGCAAACGCCCGCCGCCGGCAAGGCCTATCCTCGGGGGAGGTGACCGTATCTGGAACGGCATGCAATCCACGACGGTGCCGCGCCACCATGCCGAAGAGCCTCCCTGGCTCTGGAGCAAATGCGCGCTCCAGAGCCGGGCACGCTTGCTTCAGCTGACTGACAACACATTCATGTAGACTGTATCTTTGCTTTCCGGGCTATCGCCGAATGGCGACAATGCCGATGCCAAAATGCGAATATCCGAGCGGAGCTTCGGAGAGATTGTCGGCGGTTCAATCTGTTGCCGTCTCTCTGCGGAACTTAGTAAGTTTCACAGTAGATTTATCGTAACACCTGGGAATAGTGGTGTCGATGTACGACGATTCACCGATCTTTCCGGTACGTTTTTCGTACATTCTTTGAAGGAATCGCACATCAATTTTGGTATATCCAATTCAGTTTATGCCAGTTACGAATATTGTCCGTTTGATCTACGTTTCCTCCGAGGAACATTCGCTTGCCGCTGCAAAACCGTGTCACCCCGTTTGGCGATATTGTCGCGGTCGATGCGCGCGGCCTGTTTACAGGCAACCGCGGCATCATTCATGACCCGGCGACGCGCACGCTCACGTCACGGCGATGGACGTCCAAGGCATGGATCACCTGCGCGTGCGAATACAAGGGCATCCGACGCGCCGTGATGGCGCAGCGAAGCTGGACCGAGCTGTTCTTCCTCGACGAGGCGACCGCACTCGCGGCCGGGCACAGGCCCTGTTTCCTGTGCCGCCGGGAAGCGGCGGAAGCGTTTCGAGGCGCCTGGAGCGTCGGAAACCGCGTTGATCCCCCTCTAGCTGCGACAATGGATGCGAAACTGCATGCCGAGCGGCTGGATCGTGGGCGCAAGCGGCTGCATGCGCTTAAGGTGCCGTTGGAGGACCTTCCCGACGGGGCTATGGTCGCGTCGGCGGAGGCAGCCTATCTCCTGGCGAATGGTCTGCCGTATCTGTGGAGCCCCTTCGGCTATCAACGCGCGGCCAAGATAGGCCCGGTAGACGGCGTACTGACCCCGCCATCGATGCTTGCTGCTCTTGCGGCCGGTTATAGCCCCGTCCTGCATCCTTCTGCGGGTTGTTGAGGGGCGTGTGGGCAATCAGGCGCGCAGGCGATCTGCCCAGTTCCTGACGGCCGTGGCCATGGTGTGGAGATGATCGGCCGTCGAAAATCCGGAGATTGTCTTGCGCGGCTTCAGGTCGTGGTCGCCATCCTCCAGCCAGACGATTTCGATGCTCTTTGAGAGACCGTAGGTATCGACCTCATCCTTTGTCCCGAACTCGTCGCGGGTTCCCTGGCAGATCAGGGCGGGGGTTGAAAGATTGACAAGGTGTTTTGTGCGAAGGGCTTCCGGCTTTCCTGGAGGGTGGAAGGGGTAGCCGAGGCACAACAGGCCCGTGATTGCGCCGGCCGAATGAAGTTCGTCGGCGATCATGCTCGCCACCCGTCCGCCCATCGATTTGCCGCCGATGACGAGCGGACCGGTCGCGCCGAGTGCCCGGATCGCCTCGTGATATTCCGGCTTCAGCGTTTCGGCGCGCGGAGGCGGCTTGCGATCGCCGGACGTCCGCCGTGCGGCCATGTAGGCGAACTCGAAGCGGGCGACACGAAAGTCGGCTTCCGCCAGGGCGCCTGCTGCCGCGCACATCGATGCCGAGTCCATCGGAGCGCCGGCGCCATGTGCAAGCAGGATCGTAATCCCGGCGTCCGCGGGGCCATCGAGCAGTAACCTGTCGCTCATTTTCTCTCCCTTGTCGTATTGATCGGTGACGCCCTTGAAATCGGCCGCAACGCATCACATATCACCGCCCTACCTGAAAAACGGATACGTGTGGTATCGGCGTTTGCCGAGCCGCCGACGTCCGACAGGATAAGGGCGCTCCCCGAAAGGGTCGAGCGCCCTTTTTGCGCTCCACGACGCGGCCAGTGTGCGGCCGAAGCGCGCATCGTAGGGATAGCGGACTTGCGCTGCCGGCAACGATTGAGGAAACTCCGCCGAAAATCCATTCCGAGCCGCCGGACTACATTAGCCTATATGATGACGCCGTTTCTGCTGACCTCCACGATCATCCTGCTGACGCCTGGGCCGACTAACACCGTTCTGGCCGCCTCTGGCGCGGCCAACGGGTTGTGGCAATCCCGTTTGCTGCCGCTCGCGGAGGCGGCGGGCTATGCTTTGGCGATCTCGTTCTTCGTCTGGACTGCAACGCTGGTGAGCGGGGTCTGGTGGGCGATGCCCGCCCTGAAGGTGGCCGCTTCCGGATGGCTCGCACTATCGGCGATCCGTCTTTGGAGTGCGAAGTCGGATGCGAGGGGGGCGGTCGGCTCCGACGTTTTCGGGCGCGTGTTCCTGACGACGATCTTCAATCCCAAGGCGATGATCGTCGGGACCATGCTGATTCCGCATTCGACGACCGAGGAAACCGCGCTGCACGTCGCGACCTTCGTCCTGCTTTCCACGCTCGCGGGTATTGGATGGGTGGCGCTGGGCTCCATGCTGCCCGCCGCGATCCGGCGGCATTCCTACAAGGGAGCAGCTTTCGTGCTTGGCGGATTCTCAATCGCAGCAATGACGAGCGCCCTGGCCTGACAAGTCCTGAGCCTAGCCACGCCCGACCAGTGGCATCTTCGTCGCCATGACTGTCATGGTCAGCACGTTGGCTTCCAGCGGCAGGCTTGCCATGTAGAGTACGGCGTCGGCGATGTGCTTGACGGGGATGGTCGGTTCGGCGGCGATCTCGCCGTTCGCCTGCAGTACGCCGGTGCTCATCCGTTCTGTCATGTCCGTCGACGCGTTGCCGATGTCGATCTGGCCGCAGGCGATGTCAAAGGCGCGCCCGTCGAGTGCGGTGGATTTCGTCAGCCCGGTGATTGCGTGCTTGGTTGCCGTGTAGGGCGCCGAATGTGGCCGTGGCGTCGTTGCCGATATCGAGCCGTTGTTTATGATCCGACCGCCGCGCGGCGTTTGTGCTTTCATAAGCTTGAGTGCCTGCTGGGTGCACAGGAAGGCGCCGGTAAGGTTCACCGAGATAACGCTGTTCCACTGCTCGAAGGTAAGGTCTTCCATCGGGATCGCCGGCACATTCGAACCGGCATTGTTGACCAGAAGGTCGAGGCGGCCGAACGCCGTGCGGATGTGTTCGAAAAGACTTGAGACCTGCTGCGGATCGCCGATGTCGCAGGGAGCCGCACGGATTGTGCCGCCCGTCTTCGTCGACATTTCTGTGGCCGCAGCCTCCAGGACTGCCTGCCGCCGGCCAGTGATAACGACGGCATAGTTTTGCGCGCTCAACGCCTCGGCAATCGCCCGGCCGATACCGGTGCCGCCTCCCGTGACGAGCGCAATCCTGGCTTCGTCCTTGCCTGCTGCCATGGCCAATCCTCCGCCTCATATCGATCGCCCGTCCTTGGTATGCACGATCCAACACCGCTCCACTACATCGATTGGCGTGACCGAGCCATCGTTGTTTCGTGTCAGTCACTTGATCTGCCGGCCGGATTGAACGAACGTAGCTTTTCCGGTGTAGCGTTCATGCCTGCGCCGCTGGCATGGCGTCGATGACGTGGAAGGCGAGCCGATGAGCGAGCGGATTCAGCAGTCGGGTCAGGCGGGAGTGGCAGAGCCGTCCGGTCAGGTGTGGATCGAGGGCGGGACGTTCACGATGGGTTCGGACCATCACTATCCTGAAGAGGCGCCCGCGCATCCCGTTCGGGTCGACGGCTTCTGGATGGATGTTACGCCGGTCACGAACCGGCAGTTCATGGCCTTCGTGGAGGCGACGGGATACGTCACGGTGGCGGAGCGACGGTCGAACGCTGATGACTATCCCGGTGCGCAGCCGCCTATGCTAAGGGCCGGCTCTGTCGTTTTCGATCCGCCGAAGCGAATTTCCGGGCCAGACCCGTCGCAGTGGTGGAATTTCAGGTTCGGTGCGGACTGGCGCCGGCCCTATGGTCGACAGAGCAACATCCGGGGCAAATACGACCATCCTGTCGTGCAAGTCTCCTATGAGGATGCCATGGCATATGCGGACTGGGCGGGCCGGGACCTGCCGACGGAAGCCGAATGGGAGTTTGCCGCCAAAGGTGGGCGGGACGGTACGGAATTCGCCTGGGGTGAGGAACTGGTGCCGGACGGCCGATTCATGGCAAACACGTGGCATGGGATGTTTCCGACCGAGAACCTGAAGCCGGACGGCTTCGATCGGACCTCGCCGGTCGGCAGCTTTCCGTCGAACGGCTACGGCCTCTACGACATGATCGGCAATGTGTGGGAGTGGACGAGTGATTACTGGTCCTCCCGTCATACGGAACCGGCGCAAAAAAGCTGCTGTGTACCTGTAAACCCGCGGGGTGCTGACATCGAAGGAAGCCGCGATCCCCGCATGCCGGAGATCCTGATCGCGCGTCGCGTGGTCAAGGGCGGTTCCCATCTCTGCGCGCCGAACTACTGCCGGCGCTATCGGCCGGCGGCACGGCACGCGCACGAGGAGAACGCCGCAACGACACACATCGGTTTCCGCTGCATTACGCGGCCGTGACCCCGGGAGTATGCCGGTCGTTAGCGCATCTTGTGCGAGAGATCGCGGCGGGGTACCCAAACATTAGATCCGAGGGCTGAGGGGGAGGCGACAATGACGGAAGATCTCAAGAGCGATATCGCGCGGCTGGAGAGACAAGAAGAACTGCTGCGTTTCAGCCGCTTTGACGGCGACACGGCATGGAGGCTCGGGGGCATCCTGCGCGACATCGCCGTCGAGCGTGGTGCGGCCATCGCCATCGATATCTCGATGCGCGACCGCATCCTGTTCCACTGCGCACTCGAGGGTACGACCACGGATAATGCGGAATGGATCCGCCGCAAGCGCAACACGGTCCTGCGCCTCTGGAATTCCTCCTATCTCGTCGGACGAAGGCTTGCCTATGCGCACCGCGTCCAGGAGGAGGCGCACAACCTGCCGCTCGCCGACTTCGCCACCCATGGCGGCGGCTTTCCGATTCTCATCGATGGGCTCGGCTGCGTCGGCGCCGTGACAGTTTCCGGCGTGCCGCAACGCATCGATCACGCGATCGTCGCCGATGGGCTGGCACGCCTCTTAGCTGTCGATCTCGGCGACGCACGCTTGCCGGAATAGTTCAAACGGCGGCGAGGGCCGAATGCATCGGCGTGGGGTCACATTATTCGGCGGGATAGCGCCCTCACGTAGCGTAATCACCAACATTAGGGATATTTGAATTAAATTTTACGAAAGTTCTCAAGTGGATAGATGCGAAGCGGAACGTCGTGTTCTCCCCGTCCCGGAGCCCTTTCATGTCACGCCTCTTCGCACAACTGAAAATCGCCCACCGAATCTTCCTCCTTGCCGTCGTTGCCTTTGTCGGAATCGCCATGATTTCCGGCATCTTCCTGTTTCAGCGTGAAGTCGACGGCGAGTATCGCGCTGTCACCGACACATTGTCGCGTGCACAGGACGACGTCTCCTCGCTCAACATCAACTTCCTCGAAGGTCGACGCTACGAGAAGGACTTCCTGCTGCGCAAGGATCTGGGCTCGGTAGATAAGTTTGCGGCCCAGGCCGACGAGGCCCGGGCGGTGATCGCCGATCTCGCAAGCTTCGCCGACAGTTCGACGCGCGCGAAACTCGACACCATCACGAAAGGCTACGATGCCTACATCGCCGCTTTCGATGGACTCGTCGAGAAGAACAAGGCACTTGGCCTCACCCCGGATGAAGGGCTGGAAGGCGCGATGCGCAAGGCGGTCCACAAGATCGAAGAGCAGCTTAAGTCGGTATCAAACGACGCTGTTCGCGCGAAACTGCTGAACCTTCGGCGACATGAAAAAGACTTCATCATTCGCCGTGACGTGAAGTTGGTTGCCGAACATGCAAAGGAGGTCGAGGCCTTTGCAGGTTTGCCTGCGGATCGTTTTGGCTCTGCAGAAATTCACCGCAATGTCATGGGAGCACTTGGAACCTATGCATCCGCCTTCAAGGCCTATGCCGACCTGACGCTGACGGAAGGGGAGACCCGTAAGGCGGCTTCTAACGCCTATGCCTCCGTCGAGCCGGTCATCGAGGGAATCGTTGCCGAATTCAACAAGCTCAAGGCCACAAACGAGGCCGAGAATGCACGTGTCGCTGCACGCAACATCACGATTGCCCTCGCGGCGCTCGTAGCCACCGTTCTCATACTTGCCGCCTGTGTCTATCTCATCGGCCGTTCGATCTCCCGACCGATCATAACGGTGACGGGCGCCATGCGTGATCTTGCCAATGGCGATACCACCATCACCGTAACGGGCCTCGGGCGTCGCGACGAGATCGGTGAGATGGCCAATGCGCTCGAGGTGTTCCGTCAGGCGGCGATCGCCAACAAGCGTCTGGAGGAAGAAGCTGCTGCCAACCGTGCGAAGGTGGAAGCCGAACGCATCCGCCTGCAGCAGGAAGCGGAAGCCGCTGCGCAAGAGCGTCTGAACGAGGCGACCTCTGGTCTTGCAATAGGCCTGCGCAAGCTCGCAGCCGGTGACCTTGCCTTCGAATTGAACGAACCTTTCGCTCCCGATTTCGAGCAACTGCGCCACGATCTGAACGCGGCCGTGCGCCAACTCGGCGGCGCCCTGACCGCAGTCGCCCAGTCGACGCACTCGATCGACAGCGGCAGCCGCGAGATCAGCCAGAGCGCCGACGATCTCTCCAAGCGAACCGAGCAGCAGGCCGCCTCACTCGAAGAAACCGCCGCAGCCCTCGACCAGATCACCGTCAACGTCGGGAACTCCTCCAAGCGTGCGGACGAGGCGCGCGCGGTCGCGATCCAGGCCAATACCAGCGCAGTGAAGTCTGGTGCGGTGGTCGACAACGCCGTGGAGGCGATGGAGAGGATCGAGCAATCCTCGAACCAGATCTCCAACATCATCGGCGTGATCGATGAGATCGCCTTCCAGACCAACCTGCTGGCGCTCAACGCCGGCGTCGAGGCCGCACGGGCGGGCGAGGCGGGCAAGGGCTTTGCCGTCGTCGCTCAGGAAGTGCGCGAACTTGCCCAGCGCTCGGCCCAGGCTGCAAAGGAAATCAAGGACCTGATCCGAAACTCGAGCGCGGAAGTTCAGGGCGGGGTAAAGCTGGTGCGTGATACGGGTCTGGCGCTGCGCACGATTGGCGACTATGTCGCACAAATCAACCAGCACATGGATGCAATAGCTACCTCCGCCCGTGAGCAGTCGGTCGGCCTGTCCGAGGTCAATACGGCCGTCAACCAGATGGACCAGGTGACCCAGCAGAACGCCGCCATGGTCGAAGAAGCAAATGCCGCAGCCTCGACGCTTGCGACCGAAGCCGGCCGATTGCGCGAACTCGTCGGTCGCTTTGATCTCGGCGCATCCGTGCAGTCGGCAGCGCTGCGACAGGCGGCGGCATCGATGGCCGCAACACCGGTCCGTTCGAGTGTTCAAACCCAGTGGCAATCGCAGGCGAGCCCCAAGCGCGTCGCCAACGGCGGGTTCGTCGAAACGGACAATTGGCAAGAGTTCTGATCAAGTGAAGCGTCCCGGGACACCCGGGGCGCCCCGGTTCATCCGGCAATCGAAGGGCGGCCTGCCTGATCGGCAGTGCCGTCCTTCAGTTTTTTCCGTGGCAGATGTCGCACCGGCAGACGACCTGCGGGGTATCGCCAGCCTCACGCACGTTGCTGCAAGGCAAGCCAATGGCGGTCACGCACGAAGGTCATGAAGTCGTCGGCCGACATGGGGCGGGCGAAGGCAAAGCCCTGCAGGACCTGGCAGCCGAGATCGCGCAGCAGCTTCGCATGCATGAGCGTTTCGGCGCCCTCGGCGACAATTTCGATGCCGCGATGTCGGCCGATGTCGATAATGGAGGAGATCAGCCGTTGCTGCGAGTAGGATTCCAGGATCGGCATGACCAGCCGGCGGTCGATCTTCAGCCGCCGAGGCGAAAGGTCCATAAGGCTGACAATGGAGGCATAGCCGGTGCCGAAGTCGTCAATCTCGATGTCGATGCCGAGCGCTTGTATCTTATCGATCGTATGACGCAACTGGTCATCGGCCGTGTCGAAGGAGATTGATTCCAAAAGCTCGAACGACAGCGTACCGGCCCGCGGCGCCAGTCCCCGCAGGGTGTCAAGCAGTGTTTCGTCGCGCAGGCGCTGGGCGGAGACATTGACGGAAACCTTCGGAATGCCGAAATCGCTCGCCGACCAGCGTGTGAACTGCAGCATCGCGTGACGCAGGACCGTATCGTCGATGGCGGCAACGACATTGAGGTTTTCTGCAATCGAGAGAAAGGCGTCAGGCGCAAGGACGCCGCGTGAAGGATGGTTCCAGCGCGCCAGCGCCTCGACCCCGGTAATCTCGAACGTAGAGGCATCGAATTGCGGATGGTAGTAGGCCGTGAATTCCCCACGCTCGAGCGCCCGCAGGATTTCGTCGCCGGTCTGCTTTATCCGGACCGTGTTCAGGCGCAATGTCTCGTTGAAGTACTCTACGCGATTGCGGCCATTGCGCTTGGCTTCGTAGAGCGCCAGATCGGCGTTGATCAGCAGCTGCTTTGTGGCTTCGTCCGACGACGCACGGGATGCGACGCCGACGCTTGCGCCAATGCGGCATTCATGATTGTCGAGCAGTATCGGCTGGCTCATTTCGCGCACGATCTGTTCTGCCAGCGAAAGGTGACCACGCAAATCGCGATCTTCGGTCGAAACGATCACGAACTCGTCGCCGCCGATCCGGGCGATAAGGTCCCCGTTGCCGATCTGCGCCCTCAAGACATCGGCGGAGCGCCTGAGGATCTCGTCGCCGGCTGCATGGCCGAGCGTATCGTTGATCTCTTTGAAGCGGTCGAGGTCGATGTGAAGAATGGTGAGCGGTGCCTCAATCGGATCAAGACGCTCCAGCACCTGGTCGAGGTAGCGCCGGTTCGCCAGCCCCGTCAGTGTATCGTGCAACGAGTTATGCTCCATCGCCCGCCGGGCCGTTTCGAGCTCCACAATATGCCTTTGCCGCTCCCGCATAAGGCAGCAAGACCAAAGGACCGGTGCGACAATAACGATACCAAGCCCAAATAGCCGGATGCGGAAGGGCCACAGGGATTTCTCACAGCCGGCTTTTGGGACGGCCGCCAGCACCCACCGTTCGCCGCTTCCGAGATTGATCGTCATTCTGACCGGATCGTTGACCAGGGTTTCGGCCTGGCCCATGAAGGGCTCGGCAAGTTTTCCTGTTGGACTGATGGTCGCAAGCGCCACGTCGATCGGAAGATCCGCAGCCCGAAGGCCGGCGCTGTGGATCAATTTTTCCAGATCGACAACGGCGGAAACTATGCCCCAGAACCGTTGCTTCTTGTCGGTGTTGTCACGAAAGATCGGGTAACGGGCAATAAGGCCACGGCCGCCCTGAACGAGCTTGACCGGTCCGGTAAGCACCATGCGTTCGGTGTCACGGGCGCGCAAGGCCGCCACGTTCTGTGCCTGATTGCGCCGGTAATCGAGGCCGAGCGATTTTTCGTTGCCCTTTACGGGATAGATCCGTGAGACAACGAGATCCGGCGCAACGGCGATGTTGCGGATGCGGGATTCGCCGGAGAGGGTGCGTCGGGCGAGATCGGCGAACCGGTCCTGATCCATGTCCGGCTCGGTCGACAACGCGGCAACAAGGCCTTGCACCAGCTTGATGTCCCCCTGGATATTTCCCTCGAGGCGGGCGCGAAGAAGGGACAGTTGGCGGGTTACGGATGAGCGGGAATATTCTTCCTGAAGCTGCCGATTTTGCTGGTCGGCAAGCGCAAGAGCGACGACGACGCCGGCGGTAATACCGAAGGTCAGAAGGAAATGCCCCTTCGTGCGGAGAAGGGCAATGGAACTGCGCAGGACTGCATCGAAACGTTTCATGATCCGCCAGGCGTCTTCTCGGTCTGTTTGCGCGTCTCCCGTCGGACACGCGCCGCCTGATTGTGTCGGCAACAGCTTAAGAATTAACTGATTTAGGGTGTGGCAAAAACCAGAAGGCAAGCAAGCGGCAACTCTCGTATCGGTCGCTCCCCACAATCACAAATTAGCCGAACCCAGGCACTCTATCCCTGAGCCTGCGAGCACTTCCTGCAGATGTTATTAATCGCTCAGGGCGTCCTCAACGATGACGAGACGGTTCACTAGAAGCAGCGACCGGTCGGTCTGAATGACGTAGGTCTCCTGGACCAGATTGCCAGACTGATCGGAGAAGCGATGGTTGAACCAGCTGCCGACGGGGGATTTGGTGAGTTTCGTGCGCGGCTGTCCGCCATAGGTAATGCTCCCCGGAATCGGCTCCGGATAGCTCCCGCCGCCGGCCGTTGGTGAGCAGCCTGCTAGGCACAAGGTGAAGGCGAAAAGCAAAAACGCAATTCTCATCCGCGTCGCTCCCGTTCAAGCCGCCATTCTGGATGGGCCATCTACGATAGCACCGATGCCGCCCCGACTGATCGAAGCATAACAAGCTTGACCGTTCAGAGAAATGCGCAGCGCTCGGCACTGCATGCAGCGTCAAGTCAGTTGTGGTCACGAATGGGGAACTGAGGCGTTCAGCGTATGGCCGCATCGCTTACCCGCGGCTGTATGATGTCGCGAAAATCTCCCCCGAACCGCGCGCGTGCCGGGGGAGAGGATCATGCCGGTCCCGTGCGTCGAAAGCCTTCGCTCGCCTCGAAGAGCTTCTTGGTGTAGGGCGCCTCGAAGGCGTGGCTTGCAAGAGCGGAGGCGGGAAGCGTCTCCACAACGTGGCCGCCCTGCATGATCGCAAGGCGCTCGCACATGTGGTTCACGACCGCGAGATCGTGGCTGACCATGACGAAGGTCAGCTTGCGGTCCTTGCGGGTCTGTTCCAGCAGGTTCAGGATTTCCGCCTGCACCGAGGCGTCGAGCGCCGAAGTCGGCTCGTCGAGGAGCACGATCGAGGGTTCGACGATCAGAGCACGGGCGATCGCCACACGCTGGCGCTGACCGCCGGAAAGCTGGTGCGGGTAGCGGAAGCGGAAGCCCTTGCCGAGCCCGACTTCCTCGAGCGCACGAACGATGCGCTTCTCGGTGTTATCGAAACCGTGAATGGCGAGTGGCTCAAGCAGCGCGCGATCGATCGTCTGGCGGGGATGCAGCGAGCCGTAGGGGTCCTGGAAGACCATCTGGACTTCGCGGTAGAAGGCGCGATCGCGCTTGTCCTTGGACAGCTGCTTGCCATCGATCGCGATCGTGCCGGCGCTGACCGGTGCCAGTCCTGCAACGGCGCGCAGCAACGTTGACTTGCCAGAACCAGATTCACCGACGAGGCCAAAGGATTCGCCGCGCACAACAGAGACGCTGACGTTGTTGAGCGCCCTGTGGCCATGATATTCGACGCTGAGCGCCTTGACTTCGAGCGCCGCGGTCATAGGGCCCACTCCGGTTTGCGATCGAGAACGGGAAGGGGGTGTCGGTCGTTGCCGATACGCGGCAACGAGTTCAGCAATCCGCGCGTATAAGGATGCTGTGCATTCGCAAGGTCCGCACTCGCGAGCTCTTCCACGATCTTGCCCGCATACATGACGATCACCCGGTCGCAGAAGGTCGAGACGAGGCGCAGGTCGTGCGAGACGAACAGCAGGCCCATACCGCGATCAGCAACCAGCCGGTCGAGGATGCCGAGCACTTCGAGCTGCACGGTAACGTCGAGCGCTGAAGTCGGCTCGTCGGCGATCAGGAGTTCGGGACCGGCAACGAGCATCATTGCGATCATGGCGCGTTGACCCATGCCGCCGGAAACCTCGTGCGGGTGTAGGTCGAAAACACGCTTGGGATCGCGGATCTGTACGGCTTCCAGCATGGCGAGAGCGCGGTCGCGGGCCTCTCCGCGCGAGACGCTTTCGTGCGTCTTCAGCGTTTCCATGATCTGCCGGCCGATGGTCATCACCGGGTTCAGCGAATATTTCGGATCCTGCAAGATCATGGCCATCTGCTTGCCGCGCAGCGACCGGCGCTGCCTGGGGCTGGCCGCCAGCAGGTCGATGTCGTTGAACATCATCTTCTTGGCTGCGACCGTCGCTTGCGGCGGCGTCAGGCCCATGATGGCGCGGCCGGTCTGCGACTTGCCGGAACCGGATTCGCCGACAATGCCGAGCCGTTCGCGGCCGAGCTTCAAGGAGACGCCGCGCACCGCCTGGATCGGGCCGGAGCGGCCGGGGAAGGTGACGCGCAGGTCTTCGATGTCGAGAAGGGGCTTCACCGGCCTTCCTCCTTCGGATCAAGCGCGTCGCGCAGGCCATCACCGAGCAGGTTGAAGCCGAGGCTCACGATGAGGATTGCGGCACCCGGAGCGGCGGCAACCCACCACTGGTCGAGGATGAAGCGGCGACCGGAGGCGATCATGGCACCCCATTCGGGCAGCGGCGGCTGTGCGCCGAGGCCGAGGAAGCCGAGGCCGGCGGCGGTCAGGATGATGCCGGCCATGTCGAGCGTGACGCGCACGATCAGCGAGGGCATGCAGAGCGGCATGATGTGGCGCAGCACGATCCGCATCGGCGAGGCCCCCATGAGCTTCACCGCCGCGATGTAGTCGGCATTGCGGAAGGTCATGGTCTCGGCCCGCGCGATGCGCGCATAGGGCGGCCACGATGTGATGGCGATCGCGAGCACCGCATTCTCGATACCCGGACCGAGGGCTGCGACGAAGGCGAGTGCAAGAACCAGCTTCGGGAAGGCGAGGAAGATGTCGGTGATGCGCATCAAGACGGCGTCGACCCAGCCGCCGGCATAGCCGGCCACGGTGCCGATCAGGAGGCCGACGGGTGCGGCGATGATGGCAACGAGAATGACGACAAACAGCGTCAGTCGCGAGCCGTAGATCACGCGCGAAAGGATATCGCGGCCCTGGTCGTCGGTGCCGAACCAGTGCAGCGCGCTCGGCGCCAAGAGCCGTTCATCCTTCAGATTGCCGATGTATGGCGAATACGGCGCCAACACGTCGGCCAACGCGGCCGTCAGCAGCAGCAGCACCAGGATCGCGAGGCCCAGGAGTGCGAGCTTGTTGTCGCAGAAGCGCAGCCAGGTGGTGTAGGTGCGGCCGAGACGGGCTTGCGTGCGCGACGCCGGCCGTTCGGTCATCAGCCATTCCCGCCAGGAAAGCGGAGCTTGGGATGTGATGTCGCTCATCGCGTGCGCGTCCTCGGGTCAAGTGTCCGATACAGCAGATCCGACAGAAGGTTGATGGCGATGAAGACGGAGCCGATGACGATCGTTCCGCCAAGCACCGCGTTCATGTCGGCGTTCTGGAGCGAATTGGTGATGTAGAGGCCGAGACCCGGCCAGGCGAATACCGTTTCCGTCAGCACCGAGCCTTCGAGAAGGCCGGCATAGGAAAGCGCGATAACCGTGATCAGCGGCACGGCGGCGTTGCGCAGGGCATGGCCCCAGATGATGCGGGTTTCCGAAAGGCCCTTGGCGCGGGCGGCGACGATGTATTCCTGACTCAGTTCATTGAGCATGAAGCTGCGTGTCATGCGGCTGATATAGGCCAGCGCAAAGTAGCCGAGGAGACAAGCGGGCAAGGCGATGTGGCGGATCAGGTCCCACAGCACGTCCCAGGCACCCTGCATAGTCGCATCGATCAGGTAGAAGCCTGTGACCGGGGTGAAGGAATATTCGTAGACAACGTCGACGCGGCCGGGGAATGCGGCCCATTGAAGCTTGGCGTAGAAGAGTACGAGCGAAAGCAGCGCCAGCCAGAAGATCGGCACGGAATAGCCGATGAGGCCGATGACGCGGACGATCTGGTCGGCAAGGCTGCCGCGCTTGACGGCGGCGAGAACGCCGAGCGGGATGCCGAAGAGGGCGCCGATGAGCGTGCCTAGCGTGGCAAGCTCGATCGTCGCCGGAAAGACCCGTCGAATGTCCTGCATCACCGGATTGGTGGTCAGGACGGAGGTACCGAAATCCCCCTGCAGTGCGCCCTTCACGTAGAGGAAGAACTGCTGGTAGAGCGGCAGGTTGAAGCCCATCTCTTCGCGCACGCGGTCGACCACGTGCTGCGGTGCGCGGTCGCCGAGAATGGCGAGCACGGGATCAATCGGGATGACGCGGCCGATGAAGAAGGTCACGGCGAGAAGGCCGAGATAGGTCGTCACCACAATGACGAGAAAACGCAGCGTGGCGAGGACGAGCGAGCGGGCTCGGGCGCTTGCGCGCCCGGCCCCTGCTTGAGTTGGAATAGCGGACAAAGGTCTTTTTCCCGATCAGTCCTTGGAGACGGTCGACACGAAGTTCGTGTCGAAGCTCGGTCCCAGCTTGAAGTCCTTCAGGTTCGCCCTGGTCGCGGCCACTTCCGTCTGCTGGAAGATGACGACGAACGGGCTGGTCTCGAGAACGGCCTTCTGCAGCCCCTTGTACATGTCCGCGCGCTTGGCGCTGTCCTTCTCCAGGAGTGCTGCCTGCGTTTCCTTCGTCAGTTCCGGCACGTCCCATGTGTTGCGCCAGGCGAGCGTCTTGTTCTTGCCTTCGTCCGAGTTGTCCGTATTCGAGGTGAAGGTCTCGGCGTTCGAGTTCGGGTCGAAGTAGTCCATGCCCCACACACCGATGTAAATGTCGTGGGTGCGGGCGCGGTACTTCGTAAGCGTCTGCTTGCCGTCGCCGGGGATGATTTCCAGCTTCACGCCGGCTTCGGCGAGGGTCTGCTGGATCGACTCGGCGATACCAGCGACCGGCTGGGTGTTGCGCACATCCATGGTCACGGTGAAGCCGTCCGGATAGCCGGCCTTTGCAAGCAGTTCCTTCGCCTTGGCGACGTCCTTTGTGTAGGGCTTTTCGTCGAGAGCACCGAGAACGCCCTTGGGCAGGAAGGTCTGGTGGATATCGCCGATGCCCTTGATCAGGGTCGAGCCGATCGCATCGTAGTCGACCAGGTACTTGAAGGCCTCACGCACTTCGGGCTTGGCGAGCGCCTCGTTCTTCTGGTTGAGGCTGATGTAGTAGATGGAGCCCTTCGGCGCGCTGGTCGAGGCGAGGTCGGCGTTCTTGGCAATGGCATCGAGATCGCCCGGATCGAGGTTGCGGGCAACGTCGACGTCACCGGCTTCGAGCGCGAGGCGCTGGCCGGCGCTTTCCTTCATGTGGCGGTAGATGACACGCGCAAGCTTGGCCTGCTCGCCATGGTAGTTGTCGTTCTTCTCCAGGACGACCAGTTCGTTGGCGCGCCATTCGCGCAGCTTGAAGGCGCCCGAGCCGGCATAGCCGGTCTTCAGCCACTCGTTGCCGAAGTCGGTGTCGTACTTGTACTCGTCGGTCGGCGTTACCGGCTTGGCGTTCTCCATGACCAGCTTCTTGTCGAGCACGGAGGCAACCGTCGCCGTCAGGCAGTTCAGGACGAAGGACGGCGCATAGGGCTTGTCGACGGTGAAGACGAAGGTGGTTTCGTCAGCGGCCTTGGCCTTTTCGGTAACATTGTCGCCGGAGAGGCCGAACTGGGTGAGGATGAAGGCCGGGCTCTTGTCGAGCTTGACCGCGCGCTCGAACGAGAACGCTACGTCTTCGGCGGTGATCGGGTTGCCGGAAGCGAACTTCAGGCCGGACTTGAGCTTGAAGGTGTAGGTGAGACCGTCATCGGAGACGGTCCAGCTCTCGGCGAGGTCGCCCTTGACCTTGGAGGTGTCGGTCGGATCGAGGCGGACGAGCAGATCATAGGTGTTGCTGGTCATTTCCGCCGTCGAGAGCTCGAAAGCCTCGCCCGGATCCATGGTGATGATGTCGTCGATGGCGAATGCTTCGACGAGCGTATCCTTCGGGGTATCAGCAAATGCGGCCGGAGCCGTCATCATCAGAAGCGAAAGCGCGGCGCTCGATGCGAGCATCCGTGCGCGACCATTGAACATTTTCATCATCATGATCCGTTCCCTTGTTTTCCTTTAGGTTTCAATACCGGGCCGTCAGGCTTCGTGCCATGCCTGCCCAAGCACTCTCAGCCAGTTATCCCGGCATATCTTTGCAAGATCGTCAGCGCCGTATCCGGCGGCAGTCAGCGCGGAAACGAGCTTCTGGTTCCCAGCGGCGTCATGGATGTCGGCGGGGATTGTTGCGCCGTCGAAGTCAGAACCCAGCGCCACGCAATCGATGCCCATGCGCTCGACCATGTGGTCGACGTGACGAACCATGTCGGAGAGCGGCGTGTCCGCGCCTTCCTGACCATCGGGGCGCAGCATGGTCGTCGCGTAGTTGAGGCCGACAAGGCCGCGGCGCTCGCGGATCGCGTCCATCTGTTTGTCCGTCAGGTTGCGGGCGACCGGCGTCAGCGCATGCGCATTCGAGTGGCTGGCGATTAGCGGCTGGTCCGAGGACTTCGCCACATCCCAGAAGCCTTTTTCGGTGATGTGCGAAAGATCGATCAGGATGCCGAGGCGATTGCAGGCTCGGACCAAATCAAAGCCGGCCTCGGTCAGGCCGGGGCCGGTATCTGGCGACATCGGATAGGCGAAAGGAACGCCGTGGCCAAAAATGTTGTTGCGGCTCCAGACAGGGCCGAGCGAACGCAGGCCGGCGGCATAGAAGGTCTCAAGCGCGACCAGATCCTTGTCGATCGCCTCGCAGCCCTCCATGTGCAGAACGGCGGCAAACTGGCCCTTCTCTATAGCGGCGCGAATATCGGCGGTCGTCCGGCAAAGGGTCCAGGCGCCGGCGCGGTCGAGCTTGTAGGCGATTGCGGCCATGGCGAGCGCGATGTCGAGCGAAGGCTGGCGTTCCAGTGGTGCTTCGAGGGGGGTGGCGTAGTGCCCGTTCTCTTCGGGCTTGCGAAGCTCGAAATGGCCGGAGGAAATGTAGATGGCGCAGAGGCCGCCAGCGAGGCCGCCGGCACGGGCGCGCGGGCCGTCAATGTGACCCTGGTCGGTGCCGTCCCTGAACTCTGCGACGGGATCGCTCCCGCCCTGCATGTTGTTGAGCAGTCGGAGCAGCACATCATTGTGCCCGTCGAAGATAAGTTGCATGCCGATACCTGTCTGTGAACGCAGGGATATCCGCCCGAGGTCACGCAAGGGGAGGGTGCGGCTTTGTCAAAGCCGGCTGCCGCCGCGGAGCGATCCGGGGAAGATCCCTGTCGGGATATGCGAAGGGCTGATCCTAAAACTGAAAACCGGTTCCCTGCAAGGGGTTAAACCATGAAATCTAAGGGGATGATTCAGGACTGGCCGACGAATGCAGCTTTTCCGCCGATGTAGGTCGCACGAATGTCGAGGCTGTCGTCAAGGACGGTGAAATCCGCGTCATGTCCGTGCGTTAGCCGTCCCTTGCGACCGGTCATTCCAATAGCTTCCGCCGGATAGAGGGAGGCCATACGCAGCGCCTCCTCAAGTTCCAGGCCGACTTGCTCATGCATGAAGCGGACGCAGGAGATCATGTCGATATCGGCGCCTGCAAGCGTTCCGTCCGCGAGCGTCAGGCGCCCGTCCTTCCGGTAGATCTTGCGGCCGTTGAGCGTAAAGCTCGTCATGTCGGTGCCGATGGGAGACATCGCGTCGGTGACGAGGAAGATGCGTCCCGGTCCCTTCTTGGCGCGCATCGCCACGCCGATGGAGATGGCATCGACATGGAAACCGTCGGCAATAAGTCCGGCGTTGATATGGCCGAGATCAAGCGCGCCGCCGACCATACCGGGCTCGCGGTGGCCGAGCGGGCTCATGGCGTTAAAGAGGTGCGTCATCATCCGCGCCCCTGCGGCGACGGCGGCGTTGACGGTGGCATAGGTGCTGTCGGAATGTCCGAGGCTGACCGTGACCCCGGCGTCTGCCAGGGTGGCGATCTGCTCGTTGTTCACGTTCTCGGGCGCGACGGTCATCAGCAGCGCCTCCAGCCTGCCGCGCGCCTCGATGGTGCGTGCCAGATCGTCGGCCTCCATCGGACGAATAAGCTTTGGATCGTGCGCGCCTTTTCGGGCGATTGAAAGGTGCGGGCCCTCGAGATGCAGGCCGAGGAAGCCCGGCACATTGGCTTCACGTGCCGCAACGCCGGCGGCAATCGTGCGGATGGCTATCTCGCGTGTGTCGGTGATCAGCGTCGGCAGAAGGGCCGTGGTGCCGAAGCGGGCGTGCGCGGCGCAGACCGTGCGGATGCCGTCGACATCCGGCTGTTCGTTCAAGAGAACGCCGCCGCCACCGTTGACCTGCAGGTCGACGAAGCCGGGTACGATGCGGCAGCCGTCCATGCTCGTGCGCACCGCAGTTGCGGGGATCTCGTCGTTGTCGACGATGCCGGCCACTTTACCGTCTTCGATCAGAAGAACGCGATCGTCATGCCAGAGATCGCCGTCGAAAATCCGGGCCCCGGTGATTGCCGTTTGCGCGCTCATCTCGTCTCCGTCACTTTCTTGAGATTGACAGGCTTGTCAGGGTCGAGGCCGCGAGCGCGCGACCAGGCTTCGACGAAGCCATAGAAGGGCACGATCAGCGCCAGCGCATCGGTGGTCGGGTGGCCGGTGGAAATGAAGGGCAGCTTCTTGGCCGATTTCGCGCCCGCCGAGGTCACGCAAGCGTAGGCGCCCTTGTCGGCAAGGCCATCGGCCATGCCGGTTACGGACTGTTCGGCAGCATCACGCGCAGCGAGCGCGATGACAGGGAAGGTCGGCCCGACCAGGGCGACGGGGCCGTGCAGCACCTCGGCGGATGAATAGGCTTCGGCGTGCAGTCCCGAAGTCTCCTTGAATTTGAGTGCCGCCTCGCTGGCGATTGCAAGCCCAGGGCCGCGGCCGAGGACGTAAAGCGACTTGGCCTCGGCGAGGTCGGAGATTAACTCGCTCCAGTCGAGCGTGATAGCCTTGCCGAGATGTTCGGGCAGTGCCTGTACCGCGTTTTTGAGCGCCGCATCCCCGGTCCATTCGGCGAGGATGGCGAGCCCGGCGACAATCGAGTTCACGTAGGACTTCGTTGCCGCCACGCTCAGTTCCGGGCCGGCGCAAATGTCGAGCGGATGGCTGCAGGCTTCGGAAAGTGGTGAGGGGATAGTGTTGGTCAGCGCAATCGAGATCGCGCCGGCGTCGGTCGTGGACTTGGCCATGGCGACGATGTCCGGGCTCTTTCCGGACTGGGAAATGGCGATGGCAGCCGCACCGTCGAGTTTCAGTTTCGCACTGTAGATAGAGGCGAGCGACGGGCCGAGGGATGCGACCGGCCGGCCGGCGGTCAGTTCGATCGCATATTTCAGGAACAGGGCAGCGTGATCGGAGGAGCCGCGGGCGACGGTGACAAAGAAGCGCGGATCGGCTGCCTTCAACGCCTTCCCCGCAGCGGCAATCGCGTCCGCCTGGCGTTCCAGCACACGGGCGGCGGCTTCGGGAATCTCGTTGATCTCACGGCGCATATTGGTCTGCATGATCTGGTCTTTCTTTAGAGGGCGGAGGCTTAGGCGTCCGGGAGCGTCAACTCCGCCACGAAATCGTAGGCATCGCCGCGGTAGAGCGAGCGGGTGAATTCGACCACCTTGCCCGAGGCAAGATAGGAAACGCGTTCGATCGACAGTCCTGCCACCCCAGCGGTCACGCCAAGCAATGCCGCGTCCGGTTCCTTGATATTGTAGGCTGAAATGCGCTGAACGGCACGTACTGGACGAAAGCCGCGCTGGTCGAGAGCAGCGTAGAGCGAGCCGGTCACCTGCGCAGGATCGGGCAGGAACTCGGACGAAATGCAGGCGCGCTCGATCGCGAGCGGCATGTCGTCGGCGATGCGCAGACGCCCAAGCCGGGCGACGAGCGCATCGGCGGGAAGCCCGAGGATCATCATCTCGTCGGGCGAAGGGTGGAACAGGCCGCGATCGAGCCACTGCGCGCGTGTCGTAAGACCGCGGCGTGCCATATCCTCGGTAAACGACGTAAGGCGCGACAGCGATTGCTGCACCTTGGAGACTGGCTTGACGACGAAGGTGCCCGAGCCGTGCCGGCGCACGAGCAGGCCGTCCTTGACGAGATCGTCGACGGCCTTGCGCACCGTCACCCGGCTGATGTTGGCATAGTCGGCCAGATCGCGCTCCGGCGGCAGTGCGTCGCCGTGATTGAGCTTGCCGGAGTTGATCGCCTCTTCCAGCGTCTGGCGGAGCTTGAGGTACAGCGGGCCGGAACCGCCGGCCTGCAGGCGCTCCGGCGACAGGATGGAGGCGAGAAGGCCGGTCATGCAGTCGCACCTCCGGTCCGATCGCGGTACCTGTTGGCGGCGAGCGCTACCGCACCTGTCAGCGCATCGGCCTGCGGTTCGACGAGGATCGCCCTGTGCCGCGGCTCGAGCCAGGCCGGGTAAAGCGGCGCCAGTCCGCCGAGCAGGCACAACCGCTCAGGGCCACCGATCTTTGTGATGGCGTCGAGTGCCTCGTTGACCGACTTGGCCGCCGTTTCAATCAATGCCAGCGCGCCCGGATCGTTCTGTTCGGCATATTGGAAGACCAGTGGCGCATAACGGCCAAAATCCCCGGGCTTGGAGAGGCGGGCGAATTCGACCATGGCGGTCGGGTCGTTCTTGAATTCGGTGAGAACGGCGTCCGTGACGGCGGAGCGCGGGTGGATGCCGTCATGCGCAAGCAGCGCCTCCTGCAGGAGCGCGTGGCCGAGCCGCGCGCCACCGCCGAGATCGCCGATCATGAACCCCCAGCCGCCGATATAATGGATCATGCCGGCCTTGCGGGCCATGAAGATGGTGCCGGTGCCGAGGATTGCCACCGAGCCTTCCGCATCGCCGATTGCGCCCTGCAGCGCAATGAGGCCATCGGAGTCGATGTCGGTGTGACGGAAGGGCAGGCGTTCGCGCACATACTGGGTGAGGTTGCCGACATTGGTTCCGGCCAGGCCGAGAAAGGCGGATGCGCTTGCGACTGCTTCCTTGGGAATGCCAGCATTGTGGAAAGCCGTCTCGGCAGCTTCCGTGATGCTGTTTATGGCGTTGTTCGGATCAGTCAGGATATTGGCGGCGCCGCTCTTTCCCCGACCCAGGATGCTGCCTTGCGGGTCCGCGACCGCTGCGCGGCAGCTTGTGCCGCCGCCATCTATGCCGATGATGAAGTCTGCCATGGGGAACCTCCGGGAAAGACAATACCAAAAAAATACCATTAACCAAGGGGGAAACTCACTGTTGTCCGATTTGAAATGTCAATTTATTGAAATTGATAGACAAATTTGTGTAGCGCGACTTTTCTGTCGTCAAAAGTTAATTTCCTATAGACAATTGGTATTTTTTTGGCATTAATTTGCCCCAAGGGAGAACAATCAATGGCAGCAGGCAGAACCGAAGCCAGGCATGAGCAGGCCGAAGGGCTGGACGAACGCAGTCCTGTCGAGGTGCTAGCGGTCCTGTCGTCCGCCCAGCAGGCCGCCGCGGCTGTCGTTGATGCGGCCATTCCCGATATTGCCGAGGCGGCGAAACTTGCGACCGATGCGCTGCGCTCTGGTGGTCGGCTGATCTATGTCGGCGCCGGCAGTTCCGGCCTCATGGCCATGGCGGACGCGCTCGAACTTCCCGGAACCTACGGCATCGCCCGTGACCGCATCGTGATCTTGCTTGCCGGCGGGGCGGCAAGCCTTGAGGATCTCGCAGGTGGCTACGAGGACGACGAAGCGCTTGCGGTTTCCGATGCGGAAATGGCCGGGATCGGCAAGGGCGACTGCGTGATCTGCGTGACCGCCAGCGGCTCGACGCCCTATGCCATCGCTATTGCCGACTACGCCCGCGAGCGCGAAGCCCAGGTGATCGCGCTCGCCAACAATCCGGGCGCCCCGCTTTTTGCCTATGCCGACATTTCGATCCTGCTGCAGACGCCGCCTGAGGTGATCGCCGGCTCCACCCGCATGGGTGCGGGCACAGCGCAGAAGATTGCCTTCAATATGCTGTCAACGCTTGTCGGTATTCAGCTTGGCCATGTGCATGACGGCTACATGGTCAATCTCAAGGCGGACAATATTAAACTCAGAGGGCGCGCCAGCCGCATCGTTGCCGGCATTTCGGGTGTCGACTTGGACGAGGCGGAGCGGCTGCTCGAGCAATCCGACGGCTCGGTCAAGGCGGCGGTTTTGATCGCAGCCGGTGCCGCGGATGCGTCCGCGGCAAAGGCCACACTTGACAATTCCGGGCAAAGCCTACGGCGTGCCCTGAAAAGTCTACGATAACGGGAACCGCGCCACCGTGCGCACAAAAGGGGAGAATGTTATGACTCGTAACGTAATCAAGGGATTGCTACTTGCCACGAGCATCCTCGGCGCCGCCGGGATCGCTCAGGCGCAGGACGTCACATTGACGATCGAAAGCTGGCGCAATGACGACCTGCCGATCTGGAAGGACAAGATCATCCCAGCCTTCGAGGCAAAGAACCCGGGCATCAAGGTAACCTTCGCGCCGACCGCGCCGACCGAATACAACGCCGCGCTGAACGCCAAGCTTGACGCCGGTTCTGCAGGCGATCTGATCACCTGCCGCCCGTTCGACGTCTCGCTCGAACAGTTCAACAAGGGCCACCTTGCCGACCTGACGGGACTTGCTGGCATGGAGAACTTCTCCGACGTTGCCAAGTCCGCCTGGACCACCGACGACGGCAAGGCCACTTTCTGCGTGCCGATGGCGTCGGTCATCCACGGCTTCATCTACAACAAGGACGCCTTCGACCAGCTCGGCATCTCCGTTCCTGCGACCGAAGCCGAATTCTTCGCCGCCCTCGACAAGATCAAGGCCGACGGCAACTACATCCCGATGGCGATGGGCACGAAGGACCTGTGGGAAGCCGCAACCATGGGCTACCAGAACATCGGCCCGAACTACTGGAAAGGCGAGGAAGGCCGCTTGGCGCTGATCAAGGGCGAGCAGAAGCTGACCGATCCGCAGTGGGTCGAGCCGTTCGCAACGCTTGCCAAGTGGAAGGACTATCTCGGCGACGGTTTCGAGGCCCAGACCTATCCGGACAGCCAGAACCTCTTCACGCTCGGCCGCGCCGCCATCTATCCGGCCGGCTCGTGGGAGATCGGTCTGTTCAACACGCAGGCCCAGTTCAAGATGGGCGCCTTCCCGCCGCCAGTTAAGAACGCCGGCGACACCTGCTACATCTCGGACCACAACGACATCGGGATTGGTCTGAATGCCAAGAGCGCGAATGCGGAAGCAGCGAAGAAGTTCCTCTCCTTCGTCGCCTCGCCGGAATTTGCCGACATGTACGCCAACTCGCTTCCGGGCTTCTTCAGCCTGAATTCGACGGCGGTGAAGATGACCGATCCGCTCGCGCAGGAGTTCGTCTCCTGGCGCGAGAAGTGCAAGCCGACGATCCGCTCGACCTACCAGATCCTGGCGCGCGGCACGCCCAGCCTTGAAAACGAGACCTGGACGGAATCGGCCAACGTCATCAACGGCACCGATACGCCGGAAGTGGCCGCCGAGAAGCTGCAGAAGGGTCTCGACAGCTGGTACAAGCCGGCGAAATAAGGCGCTTGCCCTCCCCTTGGGGGGGGAGGGTCGGCCCGAAGGGCCGGGGCGGGGTACTGCCGCGTTGCGACAGTGGTCACTCCCACCCGCGCGTTCCGCGCGACCTCCCCCTCAGGGGGGAGGTGGACCGGACGGTGAGCGGCGCGGCAAATCCCTTCTCCCCGCATGTGGGGAGAAGGTGCCGGCAGGCGGATGAGGGGCTCTTTGCGCCTCTGTTGATCGCGGTCCGAGGTCCGCGCCATCTCCTGAAATTCGTGTAAGCTGATCTTCATTTCGCCGGGGCAATCCGGCAGGCAATCATGCGGCGGGACCGGCCGTGTGACGCCTCCGTCACCGCGGAAAACAGTCGAACCATCGGTCGAACGAACGGGCAAGGCCATGACGGACGCCACATTATCTCGGGACGAATTGGAAGTCGTACGGCGCCCGCGGCGCTGGCACATCGGCGTGTTCCTGCTGCCGGCGCTGGTCGTCTATTCGGCCGTGATGATCCTGCCGCTGTTCGAGACGCTGCGGCTGTCCTTCTACAATACGATCGACGGCCAATACACCTTCGTCGGCCTCGACAACTTCCGCACACTGTTCGGCGATGCACGCTGGGCCTCCGACTTCTGGAACGCGCTCAAGAACAACTTCATCTTCTTCGCCATCCACATGCTCGTGCAGAACCCGATCGGGATTGCGCTTGCGGCGCTGCTGTCGCTGCCGAAGCTGCGCGGCGCAGCCTTCTATCGCACCGCCATCTTCCTGCCGACGCTCTTGTCCTTCGTGATCGTCGGCTTCATCTGGAAGCTGATCCTCTCGCCGATCTGGGGTGTCTCGCCCTACCTGATGGACCTCGTTGGACTGAAGTGGATGTTCGCACCCTGGCTCGGCAAGCCGGGCACGGCGCTGATCGCCGTATCTCTGATCTCGGTCTGGCAATATATCGGCATCCCGATGATGCTGATCTATGCCGCACTTCTGAACATCCCCGAAGAAGTGATCGAGGCAGCCGAATGCGACGGTATCACCGGCTGGGCGCAGTTCTTCAAGATCAAATTGCCGCTGATCTTGCCGGCGATCGGCATCATTTCGATCCTCACCTTCGTCGGTAACTTCAACGCCTTTGACCTGGTCTACACCGTGCAGGGCGCGCTTGCCGGGCCGGACGGATCGACGGACATCCTCGGCACACTGCTCTACCGCACCTTCTTCGGCTTCCAATTGCAGCTTGGCGACCGCTCGATGGGGGCGACGATCGCAACGGTGATGTTCCTGATCATCCTCGCCGGCGTCTCGCTCTACCTTTTCGTCATCCAGCGGCGCATCCGCCGCTACCAGTTCTGACCGGAGGCGACCATGTCCAAGGCACGCACCTCGTTCGGCCGCATCGCTCTCGTCCACATCGCGCTGATCTCATACACCGTGATCGCGATTTTTCCGGTGTTCCTGACGCTCATCAACTCGTTCAAGAACCGCAACGCGATCTTTCGCAACCCCATGCAGCTTCCGACCCCCGAGACGTTCGACCTCGTGGGCTATGCCACGGTGCTCGGGCAGGGGGATTTTGCGACCTATTTCCAGAACAGCCTGATTGTCACTGTCGTCTCGATCTTCCTGGTGCTGCTGTTCGGCGCGATGGCCGCATTTGCGCTGTCTGAGTATCGTTTTCGCGGCAATACGCTGATGGGGCTGTACCTGGCGCTCGGCATCATGATCCCGATCCGTCTCGGTACGGTGGCGATCCTGCAGGGGATGGTGGCGACCGGGCTCGTCAACACGCTGACGGCGCTGATCCTCGTCTACACCGCGCAGGGGCTGCCGCTTGCGGTGTTCATCCTGTCCGAGTTCATGCGTACGGTTTCCGACGACCTGAAGAATGCCGGGCGCATCGACGGCCTCTCGGAATACTCGATCTTTTTCCGGCTCGTCCTGCCGCTCGTGCGTCCCGCGATGGCGACGGTCGCCGTCTTCACAATGATCCCGATATGGAACGATCTGTGGTTCCCGCTGATCCTCGCGCCCAGCGAGGCGACGAAGACCGTCACGCTCGGCTCGCAGATTTTCATCGGCCAGTTCGTCACCAACTGGAATGCGGTGCTCGCGGCCCTTTCTCTGGCGATCCTGCCGGTTCTTGTCCTCTATCTTGCATTTTCGCGGCAGCTCATCCGCGGCATTACCTCAGGAGCAGTGAAATGACCTCTTCTTCCGCCCCGATCCGTGTTCTTTCCGCGGGCCTCGGCAACATGGGCCGCAGTCATGCGCTGGCCTACCACGAGAACCCGGGTTTCGAGATCGTCGGCCTCGTCAACCGCTCGAAGGTAGACCTGCCGGATGCGTTGAAGGGATATGAGATCCTGCCCTCTTTCACCGAAGCGCTGAAGGAGCTGAAGCCGGAACTCTGCTCGATCAACACCTATTCCGACAGCCACGCGGAATACGCGCTCGCGGCGATGGAGGCGGGCGCGCATGTTTTCGTCGAGAAGCCTCTGGCGACGACGGTTGCCGATGCCGAGCGCGTCGTTGCCTGCGCCAAGGCAAATGGCCGCAAACTGGTGATCGGCTACATCCTGCGTCACCATCCCTCCTGGATGCGTCTGATCGCCGAAGCCCGCAAGCTCGGGGGGCCCTACGTGTTCCGCATGAACCTGAACCAGCAATCGAGCGGGCCGACCTGGGCGACGCATAAGCAGCTCATGCAGACGACGCCGCCGATCGTCGATTGCGGCGTGCATTATGTTGACGTGATGTGCCAGATCACCGATGCCAAGCCGGTGGAGGTGCGCGGCATGGGGCTACGCCTCTCCGAGGAGATCGCATCGGACATGTACAACTACGGCCACCTGCAGGTGCTGTTCGACGACGGCTCGCTTGGGTGGTACGAGGCCGGCTGGGGACCGATGATTTCGGAAACTGCCTTTTTCGTGAAGGACGTCATGTCGCCCAAGGGCTCGGTCTCGATCGTCATGGACCCGAACGCAAAATCCGACGACATCGATACCCACACCAAGACCTCCGTTATCCGTCTGCATAATGCCGAGACAGGACCGAACGGACGGTTCCTAACGGCAGACGAGGATTTGAAGATGGCGGGTGAGCCCGGGCATCAGGAGCTCTGCGATTTCGAGCAGGCCTATGTGCTGAAGGCAATTCGTGAGGACATCGACCTGTCGCGTCACATGGAGGACGCAGTGCAGTCGCTGCGCATCTGCCTTGCCGCTGACGAAAGTGTGCGCACCGGCAAGCCGGTCAAGCTGTAAGAAGGAAACATCGATGGGTTCTCTGCAACTGAAATCCGTGCGCAAGTCCTTCGGCCCGGTCGACGTCCTCAAGGGCATCGACCTCGAGGTGAAGGACGGCGAGTTTGTCATTTTCGTCGGACCTTCGGGCTGTGGGAAATCCACGCTCCTGCGCATCATCGCGGGGCTTGAGGATTCGACCTCTGGCAACATCCTGATCGACGGCGCGGAAGTCAGCGCCGTGCCTCCGGCCAAGCGGGGTATCGCCATGGTTTTCCAGTCCTATGCGCTCTATCCGCACCTGACGGTCAAGGACAACATGGGGCTTGGCCTGAAGCAGGCCGGCGCACCGAAGACGCAGATCGAGGAACGCACCAAGAAGGCCTCCGCGATGCTCTCGCTCGATAAACTTCTTGAACGCCGCCCGGCCGAGCTTTCCGGCGGTCAGCGTCAGCGCGTGGCGATCGGACGCGCGATCGTGCGCGAGCCCAAGCTCTTCCTGTTCGACGAGCCGCTGTCGAACCTAGATGCGGCGCTGCGCGTCAATACCCGTCTTGAAATCGCCCGCCTGCACCGCGAGCTGAAGGCAACGATGATCTACGTCACCCACGACCAGGTCGAGGCGATGACGCTGGCGGACAAGATCGTCGTCCTCGACGCCGGCGTGATCCAGCAGGTCGGCTCGCCGATGGAACTCTACAACCGCCCCGCAAATCTATTCGTCGCCGGATTCATCGGCTCGCCGGCCACGAACTTTATCGACGCGGATCGGCTCGACCAGAAGGGCGCCAAGACGATCGGGATCCGTCCGGAGCACATCACACTTTCGCGAGAAGGCGGTGAATGGATGGGCAGAATCGTCCATGTCGAACACCTCGGCGCCGACACGATTGTCTATCTGGACAGCGAAAAAGCCGGTCTTCTGACAGCCCGGCTTTTCGGCGAACATCACTACGAACCCGACGATATTGTCTATGCGACGCCGAACGCTGATCAGCTGCATCGCTTCGATGCGGATGGCCGGGCGATACGGTGAGGCCCCTCATCACAATTCCGTGATTACGGTGGTTGTGCAGCGCAATAGTCCATTGCGCTTTCGCAAGACCTAACATACATGGCTGTTTGTATAAATGCGATGCGGGGAGCGAGCGGCTTTCCGCATTGAGTCTTTTCAAGGCCTTCCGGCCTGGACTTGCACCTTTTTCGGGGCCGCGGCCCCATTCTTGCTCGTGGAAAAACCGATGCGGATCATCAGACCGATAGCAATTGCGACAATGGGAAGCCTGTTCCTCCTGGCTGGTTGCCAGAAGGATGAGGAAAAGAACGCCGGTGCTCCGGCCATGCCTCCGGCGCAGGTGGCGGTCATCACCACGAAAACGGAAGAAGCGCCGATCACCAATGAATTGCCGGGCCGCATCGCTGCAACCCGCACGGCCGAAGTTCGTCCGCGCGTTTCCGGTATCGTCGTCGAGCGCGTGTTCCAGCAGGGCTCGATCGTGAAGGAAGGCGATGTGCTCTATCGGATCGACCCGATGCCATTCCAGGTGCTGGTCGACAGTGCCGAGGGCACGCTGCGCCGCGCAAAGGCCGTTCAGTTGCAGGCCAAGCAGGCGTCTGATCGCCAGGAGCAGTTGAAGAAATCGAACGTTGCTTCCGCCCAGCAGTTTGACGACGCCGTCGCACAGCTCGCGCAGGCAGATGCCGATGTGGCGATCGCGGAGGCAGGGCTGGCCACCGCCAAGCTCAATCTGCAGTACTCCAGCGTGACAGCGCCGATCACCGGCCGTATCGGCCGCGCCATGATCACCGAGGGTGCGCTTGTCAGCGCCAATGGTGCCGAGGCCTTGGCAACCATCCAGCAGCTTGACCCTGTCTATGCCGACTTCACCCAGTCGGCCACCGACCTTATCCGCCTGCGCAAGGCGCTCGAGGACGGCGACCTGATGAGCGACGAGAACTCCGCGGACGTGAAGCTTCTCTTCGATGACGGCACGGCCTACGCGCAGCCCGGCAAGCTCCTCTTCTCGGAAGCCGCCGTGGATGCGACCACTGGCCAGGTGACGTTGCGCGGGGAGTTCCCGAATCCGAACAACGACTTGCTGCCCGGTATGTATGTTCGAGTTGAAATCCAGCAGGGTATCGAGAAGAACGCCATCCTCGTTCCGCAGCAGGCGGTCCTGCGCGACGGTGCCGGCCTGGCGCAGGTCTATGTCGTCACCGCCGAGAACACGATCGAGCTTCGTCGCATCACGGTCGGTCGCGCCGTTGGCCAGCGGTGGGTCGTCACAAGCGGCCTTCAGACCGGCGAAAAGGTTGTCGTCGAGGGCTTCCAGAAGGCACGCCCCGGCAGCGCGGTCGCTCCGTCGGACTGGAAGCCGGCCGCAAATGCGCCGGCTTCGGCCGATGAAACGGCCAAGGCCGAGCCCGAAGGCGATGCGAAGGCCAAGCCGGCCGCCGCAGCGAATTGAGGTCCTGAACAATGCCACGTTTCTTTATCGACAGGCCGATCTTCGCCTGGGTCGTCGCCATTTTCATCATGATTGCGGGGTTGATCACGATTCCGATGCTGCCGGTTGCGCAGTATCCGAACGTGGCGCCACCGCAGATCTCCATCTCGACGAGCTACCCCGGCGCCTCGCCGGAAGACATGTATCAGAGCGTGACCCGACCGATCGAGGAAGAGCTGAACGGCGTTCCCGGGCTGCTCTACTTTGAATCCACTTCCGAATCCTCGGGTCGCATCTCGATCAACGTGACTTTTTCGCCGGGCACCGACATCGGCGAGGCGCAGGTTGAAGTGCAAAACCGCATTGCTCGCGTCGAGCCCCGCCTGCCGCGGTCGGTGACGCAGCAGGGCATGCGCGTAGAGCAGGCCGGCACCGGCTTCCTCATGGTGGTCGCGCTGAACTCCGACGATGGCAACACCGACGCCGTCGGTCTCGGCGACTATTTGAGCCGCAACGTGCTCGGCGAAATCCGGCGCGTGCCGGGCGTCGGCAGCGCCACGCTCTTCGCAACTCAGCGCTCGATGCGCATTTGGGTGGATCCGGACAAGATGGTCGGCCTGAACCTCACCGTCGACGATATCACCAACGCCATCTCCGCACAGAACGCCCAAGTTTCTGCCGGCAGCATCGGTGCACAGCCGAATCCGATCAACCAGCAGATCTCGGCAACCGTGCTCGTGCGCGGGCAGCTCGCTTCGACCGAACAGTTTGGCTCCATCGTCTTGCGTGCCAATCCGGACGGGTCGTCGGTGCGCCTGCGCGACGTCGCACGCATCGAGGTCGGCGGCGAAAGCTACAACTTCTCAACGCGCCTCAACGGCAAGCCGACCGCCGCCGTCGGCGTACAGCTCTCGCCGACGGGCAACGCCATGTCCACCTCGGAAGGCATCCGGGAGAAGATGGAGGAACTGTCAGAGTTCTTCCCGGCCGGTATCAGCTACGAGATCCCGTATGACACGACGCCCTTCGTCGAAGTGTCGATCGAGAAGGTTATCCATACGCTGATCGAAGCCATCGGCCTCGTCTTCCTGGTGATGTTCCTGTTCCTGCAGAACATTCGCTACACGATCATCCCGACACTGGTCGTTCCGGTGGCGCTGCTCGGCACCTGTGCGGTCATGTTTGCTGCGGGCTTCTCGATCAACGTGCTGACCATGTTCGCGATGGTGCTGGCGATCGGTATCCTCGTGGACGACGCGATTGTGGTCGTCGAGAACGTCGAGCGTATCATGGCTGAGGAGGGGCTTTCGCCGAAGGAGGCTACCCGCAAGGCCATGGGGCAGATTTCCGGTGCCATTATCGGTATCACGCTGGTGCTGACGGCCGTGTTCGTGCCTATGGCCTTCTTCCCCGGTGCGGTTGGTATCATCTATCAGCAGTTCAGTCTGACGATGGTGGTGTCGATCCTCTTCTCGGGTTTCCTCGCGCTTTCGTTGACGCCGGCGCTCTGCGCCACCTTCCTGAAGCCGATTGGGCATGGCCACCACCAGAAGCGGGGCTTCTTTGGCTGGTTCAACCGCACCTTCGACAGGACTGCGAACAGCTACTCGAACATGGTCGGCGGCGTCGTCAAGCGCTCCGGCCGAATGATGGTCGTCTACCTCGCGCTGCTGGTCGGTCTTGGATATGCCTATGTCCAGCTGCCGACGTCGTTCCTGCCGAATGAGGACCAGGGCTACCTGCTCGTCGACATGCAGGCGCCCGCCGAAGCGAGCGCAAGCCGCACTGCCGATGTCATCGAACAGGTCGAGCAGATTTTCATGAAGGAGAAAGCAGTGGAGCGCGTCGTTGCCATTTCCGGCTACAGTTTCTCCGGTTCCGGCCAGAATGCGGGCCTTGCTTTCGTGACCTTGAAGGACTGGTCCGAACGTGGGCCGGAAGATTCTGCGGAGGCGATTGCGCAAAGAGCCAACGGCCAGATTTTCGGCGGCATCAAGGATGCCATGGCATTCTCGCTCTCGCCGCCGCCGATCCAGGGGCTTGGTAACTCCAGCGGCTTCACCTTCCGCTTGCAGGATCGTGGCGGTGTCGGACAGGCGGCGCTTACCGCCGCGCGCGACCAGTTGATGGCCGCCGCCCAGCAAAGCCCTGTGGTAACCGGCCTACGCGTCGAAGGCATGCCCGACGCCGCGCAGGTCAACCTGATCATCGATCGTGAGAAGGCCAATACGTTTGGCGTGACCTTTGCCGACATCAATTCGACGATCTCGGCGAACCTTGGTTCGGCCTATGTCAACGACTTCCCAAATTCCGGCCGCATGCAGCGCGTGACGGTGCAGGCGGATGCGGAAAAGCGCATGCAGACAGCCGACCTTCTGAACCTCAACGTTCGCAATGCGAGCGGTGGCATGGTGCCGCTGTCCTCCTTCGCTTCGGTGGAGTGGATTCGCGGTCCGCAGCAGATCGTCGGCTACAACGGCTATCCGTCCGTCCGTATCACTGGACAGGCTGCGCCTGGATACTCGTCGGGTGACGCGATCGCCGAGATGGAACGGCTTGCGAAGGAACTGCCAAGTGGTTTCGGCTACGAATGGACCGGCCAGTCGCTACAGGAAATCCAGTCGGGCTCGCAGGCGCCGGCGCTGATCGCGCTCTCGATCCTGTTCGTCTTCCTGCTGCTGGCGGCGCTGTACGAAAGCTGGTCGATCCCGCTGTCGGTCATGCTCGTCGTGCCGCTGGGGGTGATCGGTTCGGTGCTCGCGGTGATGCTGCGCGGCATGGAGAACGACGTGTACTTCATGGTCGGCCTCATCGCGATCATCGGCCTGTCGGCCAAGAACGCCATCCTGATCATCGAGTTTGCCAAGGATCTTCGCGCCGAAGGCAAGCCGCTGTTCGAGGCGACGATCGAGGCTGCGCGCCTGCGCTTCCGCCCCATCCTGATGACCTCGCTGGCGTTCACTCTGGGCGTGCTGCCGATGGCGATTGCTTCCGGGGCAAGTGCGGCGAGCCAGAACGCAATCGGCACCGGTGTCATGGGGGGGATGATCTCGGCCACGCTGCTTGCGATCGTCTTCGTGCCGGCCTTCTTCGTGTCCATCATGAAGCTGTTCGGGCGGAAACAGAAGACGGTCGACCGGGCGGCGGACACCGCGCCGGCCGCCGCCGAGGCCGCCGAGTAAGTCACGAATGCCCGCCCCACATGGCGGGCATTCCTTTATTGCGTGCTCGATGCGTACGAGGGCGCAGCACGTTGATCTGCGCATGATCTTCTCCGAATATCGGGTCATGCGCTTGAGGGAATTGGAATGCGAAGGACTAAAGCCGAAGCGGAAGCAACGCGCAAACAGCTCCTATGCGCGGCCGAGCGGGTCTTTTTCGTCAAAGGCGTTTCCACGGCGACGATGGAAGAGGTGGCAAAAGCTGCCGGTGTGACTCGCGGCGCCATCTATTGGCACTTCGCCAACAAGACCGACCTGTTCATGGAGCTCTACAAGTCCGTGCCGCTGCCGCAGGAGGACATGGTCGCGGGCGAACTCGCAAGCGAGGACGCGGACGTTCTGTCCGTCGTGGAGCGGGTGGCCGGCGAGTGGCTGGACACGCTGGCCCGCGACGAACAGCGCCAGCGAATCCTGTCGATCCTGCTTCGCTGCGACTACATCGGCGAACTGGCGGCGGTGCTGGAGAAGCAGCAGCAGGTGGACGACGAGCATATGTTCTCACTCGAGAGCGCATTTGCACGCGCCGCTGGTAAGGGCCAGCTCAATCCCTGCTGGTCTCCTAAGACGGCCTCATCTGCGTTGCGCTGGATGATGAAGGGGCTCTGCAGCGAGTGGCTGCTCTTCGGTCGCCGCTTTGACCTCGCAAGGGAAGGTCGGGAGGGGTTGCGGCGCATGATCGAGAGCCTCAGGCCGGCCAAGGGTGCTCCTTAAGGAGTGAAATCAGACAAGTCCGCCGAGGGCTGCCGCAAATTGGTGCGGGCGAGGAGGCATCGCAAACGTCTGGTATCTGCCAACGCCTATCCTGCGGCTAGTCCGCTTTCATCCGGGCAATCCACTCTGCGCCTATTTTCCAACGCCTTAGCACGGAAAGTGAATCTTCTGAATCAAGCCTGGAGCAGATGCGGTAGACCTCCAGCACCTCTGCACCCATCTCGCCTTTCTGAAAGAAGAACATTGCCGCCGCGTAGCGGGTGCGGCCCGACCATTCGATGCCGGTCGGGGTTCGGATCAAGTTCCAGTTGTGCCGGGTCGCCTCGTCCATGCGCATTCTCAAGTGTCTGTTTTTACCGGTGCGTAAGCGGACTCAGCGTCGCGCTGGAGGCGTTTCGGTGCGGCGCGCCAGCTTGACGAACGGGCGGGGGACGATCTTCGCGCGCTTCATCATTTTCTGGTAACGCAACTCCCGCATGGCATAGATCTCCACCCAGAGATCGTTGACGAATTTCGTCCCATAGGGGCGGTCGAGGCTGGCGATGGCGATGTTGCGCTTGGCCGTCGGCGACCAGATCGCGGCTGTGACAAGGCCTGCCTCGTGCTTTTTTCGATGATAGACGATCGCGTGTTCGGCGGGAATATTCCCTTCGATTTCAAGGCCTACCAGGACTTGTTTCAGAGTTTGATTCCGTCGAGCCTCCAGGATCGCCTTGCGCCCGGTAAAATGCGGCTTCTCCGGATCGACCAGCCAGTCGAGGCCAATCTCGTCGGGCATGCGGACGCGGTCGGAGCGCAAGGCTGTTTCGGCGGTCGTAAAGTCGGCATTGGCGACGATGAAGCCCGCTTCGATGCGCGTGCGGTTGAGGGCGGCATAGCCGATGGCGCGGATGCCGTGCTCGGTGCCGGCACGCCAGAGCCGATCCCAAAGCGACAGGGCGGCGGCACGCGGCACGAACAGTTCGTAACCGAGGTCCCCGGTGAAGCCTGTTCGTGAAATGATCACGGTTCCGGCGTCATGGGCGAAGGTTCCGATATCGAACGGCTTGAGTCTTTCCACGCCGGCGAAGCCGGCTTCCGCCAGGATCGCATAGCTGGTCGGGCCCTGCAGTGCGACCCCAGCGACCTCTTCGGTTTCCTCGCAGATTTCGACGGAAAAGCCGATCGCGCTGTCGAGCAGCCAGGGCAGGTGGCGCTCCTGGCAACAGAGGCGGAATTCCTGCTCGCCGAGCCGGAACAGCGTGCCGTCGTCCAGCACATGACCATGGTCGTCACACCAGGCGGTGTAGTGGACCCGATTGACACCCAGCTTGCGTACGTCACGCAGAGTCAGGCGATTGACGTAGCGTTCGGTGTCTGGGCCGGCGATGCGGTATTTCACCATGGGCGAGATATCAAAGAGCGCCGCCGTGGAACGGATTGCGAAGTACTCGAGTTCCTCGTCGAAAAGTGAATGCGGGGCCTTGTAGCCCGCCCAGTTGTACCAGTCGTTCACCTCGTCTAGCGCGGCCAGCCGCGGATGGAACGGCGTTTCCAGGCGTGGTGTGAGGATGTGCCTGCGTGCGGCCTGGCGCGCTTCGGCGACATTCAGGGGCTGGGTCAGGGCGTTCATCGTCTGGCTCCTGAAAGAATGTGACGCGCGGCGTTCCATCCGGCAAGTCCGGAGATTCCGCCACCGGGGTGGGCGCCGGCGCTGGCCAGATACAGGCCGTCAATCGGCGTTGTGTAGCCGGAGGCAGCACTTGTCGGGCGGTTGATCAGCAGTTGGTCGGCCTGCAGTTCGCCATGGTGCCAATGCCCTCCCGGCATATGGTACTCGGCCTCGATATCGGCGGGTGTGCTCAGTTCGGCAGCAACGATCGTCTGGCCGATGCCTGGCGCGTGGCGTTCGAGAACATCGAGAACGATCTTCAGAAATACGGGCTTGCCTGCGTCCCAACCCATTTTCAGCTTGTACGGCGCGTACTGGATCAGTGCAGAAAGTGTGCAGGCGCCTTCGGGTGCCAGCGTTTGGTTGGCAAGGCTCGGCAGCACGATCTCCATGACCGGATCCGGCGAGAACTCACCGTATTTTGCCGGATTGAAGGCCGTTTCCACGTGCTCCATGGAGCGCGCGATGACGATGCGGCCATGATGGTCGCGGCCGGTGAGGCCGGTGAAACTCGGCATGCGCTCGAGCGCAAGATCGAGCTTTGCGACGTTGCCGGCCGTGCGGATATGGCTGATCGAGCGGACGAAGCCGGCATCGCTTTCCGCGGGGTCGACCAGTTGGAGAAACGTCGTTTTCGGATGAATGGCAGAGACGACGATGCGTGCTGTGATCTCTGCACCATCTTCCAGCACCACGCCGCATGCCCTGCCGCGATCGGCGAGAATGCGGCCGACGCGCGTGCGGCATCGGACGGTGACGCCTGCACTCTCCGCCGCTTTCAGGAAGGCTGGGGCGACGGCTGGCATGCCGCCTTCGGGAATGAACTGGCCGCCGGCCTTGCCGTTCACTTCTCCGGTCAGGCGATAATACAGGCCGAGCAGCGAAGTCGGCGAACGCGGGCCGAGCTGAATGCCGAGCGTGGCGTCGAAGGCGAGCACACCCTTCAGCCGATCGTCTTCAAGATATTCGTCGGCGACGTCGGCGACGTTCATCAGGAGCATGCGGAGAAAATCGCGGCCCTCGGCGCGCCCCTTGCGCATCAGGCCGAAACCGGCCGCGGCAAGTGTCGAGATGTCGCCCATGCCGATCGCACCGAACTGTGGCGGCGGTCGGCGCAGGAAACGCTTGAGAATGCCGGCCTGGAAAACAAGTTTGTCTCGCAACCTGCCGAAGGCTTCGGCGTCCGCTGGTGACACTCCGTCGATCGTCTCACCATAGACGCCGCGGAGCACCGCCGGCTCGTCTGCACCATCGAGAACGGCCGTCGGCATGGCCGGCCCAGATTTCGCTGCGAGTGACAGGCCGAGGTCGCGCGCGACCTCGGGATCCAGCCGATTGACCAGATGCGCGAGGCCGGCGGAGCGGAACCCGGGTGCGAACTCGCGGCCGCGCAGCGATCCGCCCGGGGCGTTGGCGGCCTCCAGTACAAGGACCTTGTGTCCGCTCTTGCCGAGCTTGGCCGCCGCAGCGAGCCCATTGTGGCCGGCGCCGATGACGATCGCGTCGAAGTCGTAAGCGGCGATCTTTGCGGGCGCATCAAATGACGTCATGGGCCTTGCTCATCTGTTCGGGGCTGCGCTTCAGGTCGCGAAGGATTTCTATGGCGGCGTTGCGTCCCGGTGCCCCCATGACGCCACCACCGGGATGGGTGGAGGAGCCGCACATGTAGAGCCCGGCGATCGGGCTGCGGTACTGGGCATAGCCGGGCACCGGCCGATTGAAGAGCAATTGATCGAACGTCAGTTCGCCTTGGAAGATGTTGCCCTCGGTGAGTCCCACTTCGTTTTCCAGTTCCCGCGGGGTGCGGACCTCCATGTGGACGATGCGGTCGCGGAAGCCGGGAGAATAGTCGGCGATCTGGCTGACAACGGTTTCGGCGAAGGCATCGCGGTCGGCGTCGGTCCACTCCCGCCTTTCGATCTTCGGCGGGCAGTACTGCACGAAGCAACTCATGAAGTGCTTGCCCGGCGAGGTCATCGTCGGGTCGAGCGTCGTCGGGATCATCGTGTCCAGCATGGGGTCTGCCGACCACCGCCCGGCCTTCCAGTCGTCATAGGCGCGTTCCATTCGCTCGATCGAGTCTGTGAAGTGCAGGTCGCCGCGGATGCACGAGGAGCCGTTCGGTAGCGCCGGGAACTCCGGCAGGCTGTCGAGCGCAATGTTCACCTTGCCGGAGGAACCCCGTATCTTGAAATGCTTCACACGGTGGACGAAACGTTCCGGCAAATCCGCCTCGTCGACGAGCTTGAGGAACGTGCGCTTCACGTCGGCATTCGAGACGACGAGATTTGCGCGAACCTCTTCGCCGCACGCCAGAACGACCCCGGTGGTCCTGCCGCCGCGGCTCAGAATTTTCGCTACTTCCGCATCGGTGCGGATCGTGCCGCCGGCCGCGGCGAACGAGCGCGACAGCGCCTGTGTCACAGCACCCATGCCGCCGCGTGCATAACCCCATGCGCCGACCGACCCGTCGACCTCTCCCATATAGTGGTGCAGGAGCACATAGGCCGTGCCGGGCGACATCGGCCCCAGCGCCGTGCCGATGATACCGGAGATCGCCAGATAGGCTTTGATTACGTCGGTCTCGAAATATTCGTCGAGGAAATCCGATATCGACATGGTCCAGAAGCGTAGCGTCTCGGCCATCTCTCTCGGGGTGAATTCGCCAAACTTCTTCGCCAGATAGAGCAACTCTGACAGGTCGCGCGGGCGGAAGCCGAAGGGATCTGGCGCAGTGCGCATCAGCAGCGGCTGGATGAAGCGGCACTGCCGGGTGACGTCGCGGCTGTAGCGGTCATAGGCTTCGGCATCGCGCTTCGAATAACGGGCAAACTCGCGACGGTGGCTGTCGTGGTCGCGGTAGGAGGCGAGATAGTCTCCGTCGCGGGTGAAGACCGCACCGCCCTCATACGCCACGACCTGGAGACCATGCTTCGGCAATTCGAGGTCGCGCATGATTTCCGGGCGAAACAGCGAGCAGACGTAGGAGCAGTTGGAATAGAGAAAGCCGGGGGACAGTTCGCGGCTGGTGGCGGCGCCGCCAATCCAGCCGTTCTTCTCCAGGACGGCGACCTTCAAGCCGGCGCGCTGCAGGTAGCATGCCGTCACCAGTCCGTTGTGGCCGCCGCCGACGATCAGGACATCGAATTTTTGCATTCCACGTTCTCCCTCGGTGCCTGAAAGGCTGCATCAAACGCAAAAACTTGTCCAGATATTTTGAATGATCATTCAGCAAGTGAGTTGCAATCGCCTGATAATCCGCTAGAATTTCTTGTCAGTGAAGGTTTGAGTATGCGGGCAGTCAGGCGGGAGGGCCTCGTGACGGCGGCAGGACTGGAACACGAACCGGAGTATGACGAGGCGGCGATCCGTTTCCTCGAGGTCGTATGGGGTGAGGGGTTCCTGTCGCCAGGCGGAACGGACGAGGTGGATCGCGTTCTGGCGGGACTTGACCTTGCCGGAAAGTCCGTCCTCGATTTCGGCTGCGGCGCTGGCGGCATTTCGCTGCACATCGCCAGAAAATACGGCCCCGCCGAGGTGGTCGGCTACGACGTGGAGCAGCCGGTCATCGATCATGCGCGGGCGGCGGCGGTGCGCGAGGGGCTGTCGTCGCGCGTCCGCTTCATCGCAAGCCCGCCGGGGCGTCTGCCCTTCGACGACGGCGAGTTCGACATTGTCTTTTCCAAGGATGCGATGGTCCACGTGCAGGACAAGGAATGGCTCTTTGGCGAGCTGTTTAGGGTCTTGAAGCCGGATGGGCGGTTTGCTGCCTCCGATTGGCTGATCTCGCATGACGGGGAACCGTCCCGGGACATGAAGGACTATATTGCCGCGGAGGGCTTGAGCTTCGGCATGGCCTCGCCGCAGCGCTACCTGACGGCGATGACGGCGGCGGGATTCGCCGACGTGTCGGCGGAGAGCCGCAATGCCTGGTATCGCGAGACTGCACGCAGCGAGCTCGATCGCCTGCAAGGATCCCTTCATGCCGAGGCGGCGGCCGCGGTGGGCGAGGAATACGTCGCAAAGAACATCCGCACCTGGATTGCCATGCAGAAGGTGCTTGACACTGGCGAGCATTGTCCCACTCATCTTCGCGGCAGCAAGCCGGCCGGAGTCTCTCCGTGAACGAGGCGCTGCGAGACCCCAAAATGAGAACGGCGGTGAAGATGCGGGCTGGCGCAGCGCAGAAGGACGTAACAGAAATCGAGAAGAAGGGCCGCAAGGCCTCCAAGGAGACAAGGCGACAGCAGCTGATCGAGGCGACGATCGATTCGCTAGCCAAGCGCGGCTATGCCGAGACGACGCTTGCGGACGTCGCTGACGGGGCAGGCCTTTCGCGCGGGATCGTCAATTTCCATTTCGAGAGCAAGGAAAACCTGCTCATCGCGACGCTGCAATACATGGCGGACGAGTACGCCAACCACTGGAGTTCGGCGCTGGAAAAGGCTGGCGATCGCACGGCCGACCGGCTCTGGGCGCTCGTTGCGGCCGACTTCGATCGCAAAATCTGTACCAAGCGCAAGCTTGCCGCCTGGTGCGCCTTCTGGGGGGAGGCGAAGTCCCGGCCGACCTATCAGGCACTCTGCGGCGCGCGCGACGTGAAATACCAGGAAACCGTCATCTCGCTTTGTGCTGCCCTCAAGCAAGAGGGTGGCTACGAGTATGTGCCCGAAACGATGGCGCTTGCCGTCTGCGCGACGCTCGAGGGCCTCTGGCTTCGCCTGATGATGGGCGACGGAACGACGCGCGAAAACGCGCTTGCGGCCGCCATCGAGGCGATCGTTGCGATTTTCCCGAAGCACATTGCGCGCAACGGACCCAAATAACCAAATAGAGGGGAGTAAGCATGAGCACTTCGAACAGCGCCAGAAACCTGGTCACCGCGGCCTTCGCCGCAGTCCTTGCACTCTCCACCGCCATGCCGGCGATTGCCGGCGATAGCCTTACAGTCTTCGATTGGTCGGGCTACGAGGATCCGGCATTCCGCCCGGCCTATTCGGAGAAACATAGCACCGAGCCCGACTACAGCTTCTTCGGTGACGAGGAGGAGGCGTTCCAGAAGCTGCGTTCCGGCTTCAAGGCGGATATCAGCCATCCCTGTTCGCAGAGTGTCGTGAAATGGCGCGAGGCGGGCCTTCTGCAGCCGCTGGACACCTCGAAGCTCAAATACTGGAACGACGTTCTGCCGGGTTTCAAGACGATGAAGGACCTGATGACCTCGGCTGACGGGACGGCCTGGCTGCTGCCGTTCGAATGGGGCAATACGGTGGTCACCTATCGTACGGACACGATCAAGCCGGAGGAGATCGAGTCTCTCAGAGCCTTCGCTGATCCGAAATTCAAGGACCGGGTTTCCATCGGCGACAATGTCGATGATGCCTATGCGCTTGCCAGTCTCGCAATCGGTGTGAAGGACTGGACAAAGATGACCGACGAGCAGTTCAAGGAGGCATCCGACTTCCTGCGGCAGGTGCATCAGAATGTCCGTCTTTACTGGACCGACAACACCGAGCTCAGTCAGGCGATGGCGAGCGGCGAGGTCGATCTCGCCTGGGCGTGGAACGAGACCGCCACGACGCTCCAGGCCGACAGTGTCCCGGTCGCGATCAAGAGGGATACGAAGGAGGGGCTTTCGACCTGGGTTTGCGGCTTCGTTCACCTGAAGGGCGGCGAGGGCAATGATGAGAACGTCTATGACTACCTCAACGCCGTTACCGACCCCGCCGTCGCGAAATACATGGTGGAGGCGTGGGGTTACGGTCACTCCAACGCAAAGGGCATGGCAGCGGTCGACCCTGCAATGCTGCAGGAGAAGGGCTACGGCGACACCGACAAGTTCGTGGCCAACACGTTGTTCCAGTCGCCGATGCCAACGGAGCTGCGGCAGAAGATGATTGCGGAGTTCGAGAAGATCAAGTCGGGCTATTGATGCCGATGTGCCGACGGGGGACGGCTTCGCCGGCCCCCGCCGCTGACTGGATGCCGTTAGCGGCAAAGTCTCGTCCGGCAACCGCAACTTCCTCGTACCGACCGCTACAGTCCCGCGCGGACAGCGGCGTCATATCCGCGAAACAGCCTGATCCTCCGCCAGCAGCACGAACGCGTCTGGATCGTATGCCAACCGGATCTCGGCGCCGATCGGCAGGTCGTCGGCGCCATAGTTGTTCGTCTCGACCATGGACAGCGGCTGTTCCAGCCCGTCGACACCGATCGTCAGATAGGTCACCTCGCCGAAGTAGGCGCGGTTTTCCACGCGCCCGGTCAGTTCGTGCGAGGCCCGCTCATCGTCCCAGAGAAGACGCAGGCGCTCCGGCCTGATGCCGACCGTGACATGGCCATTGGCCACTGCAAAACCCTGCGGCTTGGCGAGGTTCACGGTGCCGAACCGGGATGTGTCAACCGAAATGCTTCCCGCGCGGTCATCAAGCAGCTTTACCTGAAGAAAATTCATGCCGCCGAGGAAGTCGGCAACCTTGCGGGTCCGGGGATGCTGATAAATCTCCTTCGGCGTATCGATCTGCGCGATCTTGCCGCCGAACATGACGGCGATGCGATCGGAAAGGGCGAGTGCCTCGTACTGGTCATGCGTCACGAGAATGAAGGTGATGCCGACGGCCTTCTGCAGGCTGCGCAATTCCACCTGCATCTGTTCGCGCAGCTTTTTGTCGAGCGCGGAGAGTGGTTCGTCCAGCAGAAGCACCTTCGGGCGCATGACGAGTGCGCGTGCCAGTGCCACGCGCTGGCGCTGACCGCCGGAAAGCTCGTTGGCTTTGCGCTTGTCGAGGCCGGAAAGGCGCACCTGATCGAGGGCGTCGGACACGCGCTTGCGCTCTTCCACAGCACTCAGCCGCAGGCGCTTCAGGCCGTAGGCGACGTTCTCGCCCACATCGAGATGGGGGAAGATCGCATAGTTCTGGAAGACCATGTTCGTCGGGCGCTTGTTCGCCGGGAGTAAGGTGCTGGGAACGCCGTCTATGCGGATTTCACCGCTGGTCGGCACGTCGAAACCGGCAATCGAGCGAAGCAGCGTGGTCTTGCCGCAGCCGGAGGGGCCGAGCAGCGAGAAAAACTCGCCTTCGCCGATCGTAAGCGATACGTCGTCCAGCGCCTTGTAGATCCCGTAGTACTTGGAGACATTTTCGATGGAGATCATCGGACGGTCGGGCATGGTGGCTCCTGTCAATGTCCAAGTGCTGCTTGCGTGCGGTGTTCCGCGCGCCGGCGCAAGACTTCGGCGGTGGTCAACAGCAGCACGGAGGCGACGATCATGAGGCTGCCGAGCGCAAGAACGGACGGCAGCTTTGCGGCGAAGCGTAGCTGCCCCCAGATGTAGACGGGCAGTGTCGGTTCGGTGCCGGAGAGGAAGAAGGCGAGGATGAACTCGTCGAGCGAAATGGTGAAGGTGACGAGCAGGCTCGAGACGATGGCCGGGGCAACGACCGGCAGCGTTACGCGTCGGAAGGTGCCGAAGGCGGTTTCGCCGAGATCGTAGGAGGCCTCCTCCAGGCTGCGGTCAAAGCCTTCGAAACCGGAAACGAGAACCGACATCGAATAGGGGACGCAGAACACGACCTGCCCGAGGATCACGGTGACGAGTGACAGTTCAAGCCCGAGCTGCAGCACGATCATCAGGAGCGAAACGGCAACGATGATCTCCGGCAGGAACAGTGGCGCCATGATCAGGGCGGTGGCCGGACGCTGGCCGCGAAAACGGTAGCGTGTGATGGCCCGCGCGGCGCAGATGCCGAGGATGGTGCTGAGCAGGGAAACGCAGACGCCGACGAAAAGGCTGTTGCGGGCGGCCTGCAGGAGGACGGTGTTGCCCCAGAGGGACGCGTACCACTTGGTGGTGAAGCCCGCGAGCGGGAATGTCGTCGTCGCCGCATCGTTGAACGAGAAGATCGGCAAAAGCAGGATCGGCAGGTACAGGAACAGGAAGTACACCGCCACATAGACCGGCAGGAAGGGCAGGAGGCGTATCCTTTGCAGCATCAGCGGATCCTCCGTACGGCAAAGCGCAGCGACAGCACGGCGGCCGCCGCGACCAGCGAGACCAGCACCATCGTCGTCACCGAGAGAGCGGCGCCCAGCGGCCAGTTGGCGCCCTTGCCGAACTGCGCCTGGATGGCGGTCGCAATCATCACGCCGTCCTTGCCGCCGACGAGTTTCGGCGTGACGTAGTCGCCGACTGTCGGGATCATCACGATCAGGAAAGCGGAGATGACGCCCGGCATCGACAGCGGCAGGGTGACGCGCAGGAAGGCGCGCAAGGGGCTGTCGCCCAGATCCCGCGCCGCCTCGATCAGCGACCGGTCGATCTTTTGCAGAGAGACGTAGATCGGCAGGATCGCGAACGCCGCCCAGCTGTGCACCAGCGTGATGACGACGGCATTGGCGTTGTAGAGCAGCGAAGTTATCGGCTGGTCGATGATGCCGGCGGACATGAGGCCGGTATTCAATACGCCGCCATAGCCGAGGATCACCTTCCAGGACATCACGCGCAGGAGGTAGCTCGTCCAGCACGGGATGGTGACGAGGAACAGCCAGAGGTTCTTGTGCACGCCGCCGTGGAAGGAGATGTACAAGGCGATGGGGTAGGAAAAACCGACCGTGATGGCGCTGGTCAACAGCGAGATCCACAGGGAGCGGATGAACAGGTCGCGGTAGATCGGTTCCGTCAGTGCCTGGCGGTAGTTCTCGAAGGTGAAGGTCCGGTCGATTTCGAGGTAGTTCTGCGTCCAGAAGCTATAAGCGATAACGAGCAGCACCGGCACGAGCAGAAGCGTAAGCGCGTAGAGCAGGGTCGGTGAGATCATAGTGAGGCCGCGGGCCTCTTCACTTCGCAGCCAGCGGCTGCGGGCGGAAGTAGGTGGCGTCTCTGACGCGGTGCTCGCCGCCGCGGTCATCGTTGCGCTCGTCCATCGGGGCAGAGCCCGCTTTCATGGAGTGCCGAGTTCATAGCGCCCGCCTTTCCGGCTGTTTGCTGTTCCCTGATTGAAGATGAGCGCAAACCGGCATTGAAATCAAGCGTTATTTCTGCGATATTGATTGAACGGGCATTCAATAAGATGTAAAAATAAAAAGCGTTTTCATCTATTTGTGTTGTTCGATTTGTTGCGATATTTTGTGGGAGAACGAAATGGCTGCGATACCGAAGACGACCAATGCGGACGTTGAGGCGCCAGCATCCGACGAATTGACGCTCTTTGCCGAGCGCCACTTGGTGCAGCCGTGGCCTGTGTCCGGATCCATCGGCGCCGAGGCGCGCGGGCGGCTGGAGTCCGGCGAGGGGATCTATGTCACCGACGCGGCCGGACGGCAACTGATCGACGGTCCTGCCGGCATGTGGTGCGTCAACGCCGGCCACCGGCGCAAGGAACTGGCCGATGTCATGGCCGAGCAGGCCATGGAGCTGTCGTATAACTCGCCCTGGTATACGACGAACGCGCCGTCTGCAGTCCTCTCGAAGCGACTGGCCGATCACGCGCCGGTCGGCGTTGATCACGTCTTCTACACCACCGGTGGATCGTCTGCGGTGGAGACGGCCCTTCGTTTCATGCAGTTTGCCAACAACGTGAAGGGGCGCCCGGAGAAGAAGCTGATCGTCTCGCGCCAGGGAGGCTATCACGGATCCACCTATCTCTCTGCCTCGTTAAACGGCCGTCCGCGTGATCACGACTGGATGGACAGTGCCGTCGAGCAGGTCATCAAGCTGACCTGTCCCAATCCCTTCCGTCGGCCCGAGGGTGGGGGAGAGGCGGAGTTTTGCGACGTACTCGTGGCCGAGTTCCGTGATGTGATCGAAAAGGTGGGCGCCGAGCGTATCGGAGCGTTCATTGCCGAGCCGATCATGGCATCGGGCGGCGTGATCATCCCGCCAGAGGGCTACCTTGCCCGTATGCGCGAGCTCTGCCGGGAGAACGACATTCTCTTCATCGCCGATGAGGTGGTGACGGCCTTCGGCCGGCTCGGCCATGTCTTTGCGTCGAAGGACGTCTTCGGGCTCGATCCTGATATGATCACGTTCGCCAAGGGCGTGACATCCGGCTACTTCCCGCTCGGCGGCGTCATGATCGCGGGCCGGCTGTTCGAGGAACTGCGCCAATCAAATCATTCTGACGCCATGTTCGCGCATGGCCTGACCTATTCCAGCCATCCGGTCGGGTGCGCGGTCGCGCTGAAGAACCTCGACATCCTTGAAGGCGGTCTGCTCGATCACGCGCGCGCCGTATCGGATCACTTCCAGTCGAGTCTCAAGGCGCTGGAAGACCTGCCGCTGGTCGGCGAGGTGCGGGGGCTTGGGTTGATGGCCTGCGTCGAATGCGTCGCCGACCGCGCCAGCAACAATCCGCTGACGCTCGACCTGGAAGTCGGAAAACGCATCGACAACCATTGCCAGGAACTGGGACTGCTGGTGCGGCCGCTCATCAACATGTGCGTCATGTCTCCGCCGCTGACGATCACAAAGAGCCAGATCGACCGCATGGCCACAATCCTGCGCCGCGGCATCGAATTGACCATGGACGACCTGGTGCGCGAGGGCCTGTGGCGCGGATGACGGCCGCAATGATGTGAATGCCAGGGCTGCACACCTGGTTATGGCGATTTTGGCCCGCGAAAGCGGGCCGAGGCCGCTAACAAACCTCAATGGTCGTAACAACCTTCCTTCCGTCACCCCGGACTTTGATCCGGGGTCCAGCCATGCCGCGTCTGCGGCGCGGTAGAGTCTTCTGCACCCAGGGACTTGAGCGCGCTGGATGCCGGATCAAGTCCGGCATGACGGACAGGTTGAATGCTGCTTGCTCCAGCTTGGGAATGCGGCAACTGCATGCCGGAAACTAGATCATCCCCACGTTCACCGTCGCCATCTCGGCCTCCGTCGGGGCATCCTTCAGCGTCATGACCGGGAGCACCTTGCGCAGGTGGTCATGATGGGTACGCACACCGTACTCAAGATCGGAGAGGTAGAAGCCGGCGAAGGCGCCAGAGGTCATCGCTTCGTTCGACCAGATTGTCAGTTGAACGTCTTCGGTCTGGGTGTCGCGGTCGATGCGTGCAGCGAGATAGCGGGCGGCCGCTTGTTCACGGGTCTCAAGTTCATAGCGATAGACGCCGCCGCGCAGCAGCGTCCTGCTGACTGACAACGGAAACTCCTGATAAAATTGTACCGTTTCCGGTGTGACGGCGAGCACGGTATTCGGAAATAGGCCATAGTAGATCCACGCCTTGCGCAGATGTTCCGGGAGCCGGGCGTTTTCCGGGGCGATCTTCACATAGCGGCCGACGCTCCAGCGGCGTCCGGCGTGCGGGTTATAGGTGGCGAAGGAGCGGCTGATGCCGTTGACGAACGGCTCGTCATAATAGGTCGAGCCGTAAAGGTCCTGCAGGGCCGGGTGCGCCATCGCCACATGGTAGCCCTCGTTGTCGACGTCGCGAACCGATTTCCAGTTGACCGGCGTCTCCTGTGTGTGGATGCCGCCGGCCGGCACCATCTCGGAGGGCCGGTAGCTCGATAGTTCCTGCTCGAATGGCCTCATCAGCTCTGCGACCGAGGACTGCGGGCCGGGGGCGAAACGGATGAAGACGAAGCCTTGCCAGACCTCGCTCTCGATTGTCTTCAAGGCGAACTCGTTCTTGTCCATCGGCGGAAAGGAGCGGGGGCGAGCCGCTCCGCGCAGCGTGCCATCGAGATTGTAGACCCAGCCGTGGAACGGGCAGACAAGCGCGTTGCGACAGGTGCCTTTCTGGTCGGCAACGAGCCTTGAGCCGCGGTGGCGGCAGATGTTGTGGAGCGCTTTGATCTCACCGCTCTGGTCGCGCAGGACCAGAGCACGCTCACCGACGATGTCGAGGGTAATGTAGTCGCCCGGTTTGGCGATGTCGGAGACATGGCAGGCTATCTGCCAGTGCTCCCGGAAGACATGCTGCTTCTCCAGTTCTAGCAGGGCGGCGCTGTGATAGCACCAGCCCGGCAGGCCGCTGCGGTCCCAGTCGTTCGGGATGGTGATGTCACGGACAACTTCGTTCATGACGGCCCCTTCTTTGCTGAACATTCATTCAAGTAAAGCATATTTTTATAAGAGAAGGAATAGGTTGAGAGCGAATGTGCTCCGGCGTCGTGAAATGTCTTTGGGTGCAGAATTCGGATTCGAGCGAGAATTACCAATGCCCGAGGACACTTGGCCAACTCGCCGACAGTCTGTTGCCTGACCTTAAATCGCGGATGCCCGCGGCACCTTTACCGGTTCAATTCGGGATATCGCTCGAATCCGGGGCGGAGCTTTTCGCCGATCATGCAGTCGGTGCCGTTCGCCACAGGAACGAAGTGGGCAGGGGGCTGGCGCCCGCTGACCTCAAGGACGAGCTTGCGGCGAATGGCCATGGCAAAGTCTTCGGGCTCTTGCACCGAGACAACGAAAGCGCCGGGGCCGCCGATCACGCAATCGGCATAGTAGCGGTCCAGTGGGCCGTAGGCTGAAGAAGGGCGAACCATGATGGCAAGCCCGTTGACGATGATGCCGAGTGCGTTGGCCGCATCGCGGGCGGGTACCACCGGGGCACCGTAGTTGTTCGGTCCGTCGCCGGATATGTCTATCACCCGCCGCACGCCGGAAAAGCCATTGCTGTCGAACAATTTGGAACCATAGGCGATCGCCGTGGAGAGCGAAGTGCCGCGCAGGGATGCGAACGGGCGCTTCTTGATCAACTGGGCAAACCGTGCCGCGTCATCGGCTGTCGCAATGAGCGACCACGGCATTAGCGAGTTCTGTCCGATCGTGCCGCCCCATTCGAAATAGCTGATGGCGATGCGGCCGTTGAAACCCTCGCGAATAGCCGCGAGAAATTCCGGATGCGTCAGGGCGGAAACATAGCCCTCCCGCTGGATCTGTGCCTCCTCGAGATCCATCGAGCCGGAAATATCGACGGCGAGAACGAGTTCAAGGTCGACGACTGCGCCAGATTCGGCGGCGGCATTCCTTGCTTCACCGATGGCTGTGAGGCTGAGAAGCATGGCGAGTGCGGCAAGTAACATCCTGCACCTCCTTGTCTCTGGACCAGTCTCCGCCGCGCCTCGGGCGGGCAGGAGCATTCACGCAGATGCGATAACGAAGCATGCTGGCGGCATCGGCTCACGGGGCCTACCCGGGCTCTACGCGCCACCGGCAACCTGTTCGATTGGGCAGGTGTCGGGCCAGGTGTACGCGGGCCCTTCACCTAATCAGACTCTAGCATATCGGTCTGCTTCGACCGATCCGGCTGGGCGTTCAACTCTCAGTGATGTGAAGCCTCTTGCGGGGGGCGTCGCTCCAATCGCAGTCCGCGACGGAGCAATTTGTGGCCGCTTGTGGCCATCTTCCCGGCTGCCTAAGCGAGGGCGGTGTCAGTCGACGCTGCAGCCGGCGGTTAGGTTCGCCACCGTGCCGGTGATGGCACTGGCGCGATCGGAGGCCAGGAAAACCGCGGTATCTGCGACATCCTCAAGTGTCGGCAGACGCTTGAGCAACGTCATGTTCTCAAGAAAGGCGCGGAAGTCCGCCATGCCCATCGGCAGGTCAGGATGCTCGGCGATCGTCTCGAGAATGCGATGCGGCCGCAGGCAGACCACGCGCACACCATGCGGGGAAAGCTCTGCGGCGAGTGTCCGCGACAGGCCCTCGATCGCCGCGCAGGCGACGCCGAAACCACCGGTCATGGCGATTGCGAGGCGCGCGGGGGAGGCCGACAGCATCAGCACGCAGCCGCGGCGGTTGGGAACCATGTGCCGGGCGGCAGCGCGGGCGGTCAGAAACTGCGTCTTGGTCCAGTCCGCGATCGGGCGGGCGAAGTCGTCGTAGGCGATGTCGGCCAGTGATGTGCCCTGCACCGGATCGATGCCCACTGCATTGAATACGATGTCGATACCTCCGTGCCGGTCGGCGACCCATGCCGCGTTTCTTTCCACAGCCTGCTCGTCGAATGCGTTGAGTTCGGCCACTTCACTCCTGCCGCCTGCTGCCAGTATCTCGGCGGCAACGTCTTCAAGCTTGGATTTGGTGCGTCCGCAGAGGTAGACGATTGCGCCCTCATGGGCAAAGGCCTTGGCGGTGGCGGCGCCGATCGCGCCGGCGGCGCCGTGGACGATGGCGATCCTGTTTTCGAGCAGCATGATATCCTCCGTAGTTCGACGGTGATTGCGGGTCGGCAATTTGCGTGGGTATCGGGGCGAGGCCCCAGGACGTCAGAAGTCCGGTATGCGCTGTTCGTATTCGGCTTCCAGCCGCGTGTGCTTCGGCCAGAAGACAGGCGGCTCCCGCCCTTCCAGCCGATCGCGCAGAATGTCGAGATGGGTGTGCCAGCCGGCGGAGAAGCTCATCATCGCACCGCGCGACGAGATCCGGCTGTGGGTAACGGTGAGCAGCACTTTGTCGCCCTGAGGTTCCAGGTCGAAGCGAACTTCAGAGGGAGTGCCGCTTTCCTCGTTCCAGCTATAGGAGAGGAGTGTGGGAGCTTCGCAGGCGATCACATGGCCGACGCTCGTCACCTCGCCGGCATAACCGGCATATTTCGGTGGCGGCCTGTCGTCCCTTTCCGTCAGGCGGGAGTTGTCGAAGACATGACGGACAGTACCGCCGGGAGCAAGTTCGATCGCGCCGGCAGCCATCCACTGGCGTCGCTTGTCCTCTTGCGTGAGGTAGGACCAGACGCGCTCGATCGGGCCGGGCAGGAGGCGTGTTATCCGCACGCTCTCGCGTGCGATTGCAGTGCCATAGTCTTCTGCCGGCAATTCGGACGCTTTCATCGCTCGTCTTCCTTGTTCTCCAGTTGCGTTCCGGTTTGAGGGGCGGTCGCCCGGTCTTCCGCCTCGAGCAGGGCGGCGAGTGTGCCGAGCCTATCCTGCCAGAACTGCTCGTAGTGGCGTATCCATTCCATGCCAGCGTGCATCGGCGCTGCATCCAGCCGGCAGACATGTGTGCGTCCGCGAACCTCGCGCCGCACAAGCCCTGCATTCTCCAGTACCCTTATGTGCTTCGACGCCGCTGCCAGCGACATATCGAAAGGCGCGGCAAGCTCGCCGACGTTGCGTTCTCCCTGCCGCAACTCGTCCAGGATCGCCCGCCGGGTGGGATCGGCCAGGGCATGAAATACGGCGTTCAAAGCGTCAATTGATAATTCAACCATATGGTTTAGTATCGCGACGCGCGAGGATTGTCAACCATTTGGTTTAAGATCGCGAGATGAAAGGCGTCAAACAGCGGCAAGGACGGTGTCGTCGCAACCTTGCCGCCGGGCTCTTAGTTGTTGATTTCCCGGTGACGTAACGTCAATGGGCAAGCCGAGAGGCGACCGACATCACCTCATCCGCCTTGGGGATCGCAAACATGTTGCTGCCGCCGCCCTCGGCCTCGGTGAACGACCAGCGCACGATACCGTCGCGGTCGAGCAGAAATTCGCCGACAAGTTGGCCGCCATATTTTTCATCCGTCTGCTGGTCGGCCGGCGTCATCTCGTAGCCGTCCTTGTTGTTCAGGAAGGCCGCGGCGTCCAGGCAGCCCATCGGTTCGGGCAATTCCCCGGGCATGTCGATGCGCATCGCCATCACCGTCGGCATGGAGACCTTGTATGGCCAGTCGTCGTCGTTCTCGGTGAACTGGAGATTCGGCAAGCCAAACGCCCGGTGCGCGATGTTCTCCGGATCCGAGGCGGTGATGATCCCTGGCATGGGGTGATATCGGAAATAGAGGCGTGCCCGCTCGATCGGAGTGTTGACGACCGTGAGGCTGTCGATGCCCTTTTCGCGCAACGCCGAGGAAAGCAGGGCAGACGCTGCGATATGGCGGCGACAGAAGGGGCATTGCAGCCCTCGATAGAGGCCGACCAGGACGGGCGTTTGGCCGCGAAAGTCGTCGATTGCCACCTTGCCGCCGTGGTTGATCGCATCGAGCACGACGTTCGGGGCGCGATCTCCCGGTTGCAGCGGTCGTTCCATTGCATGCTCTGCCATTGGGTTGCTCCTCAGGCTAGTCGAGAAACGGCAGGACTATGAGCGCTTCGGGGTCGAGACCGTGTTTGGCGCAGACCCCCTGCGCCAGTTCGAAGTATCGCTCTGCCTCGTCCAGTTCATTCAGGTCGAGGCACAGCGTTGCTAGGCCATCATAGCACGGAAAGAGCAATTGTGCCTCCGCGCTGTCGCGAACGAGCTCGAGCGCTTCGAGGTAATTTTCGCGCGCCGCCTTCGACGCGCCATGGCATTGCCGGATCTGTCCGAGCACAAGCAGAGGGACCGGCAGGTGGTCGCGCTGGCCGAGCGCCCGGTCGATTGTAATTGCTTCCTCCACCGCCGGCAGCCCTTCCTGCATGCACCTGTCGGTGAAGGTGCAGTAGGCAACGGCGAGATTTGTCAGCAGGCGGGCCTGTTGCCCGAGATCGCCGATCCGCTTTGCCATCTCGTAGCCCCGCTTGCAGACATCGATTGCAAGAGCCGGGTCGATCGTCGTGTAAAGCACACCCAGATTGGTGTAGCCGCGACAGGCGGTGTTCAGGTGATTTGCCGCAAGCGCGACCTCCACGCTGCGTTCCACCATCTGGACGGCTTCGCCGGTCCGATGCAGCCGTGCCAGCGCCACGCCCTTGGTGTTGAATGCCCGGGCGACGGCGAGGGCGATCTGCGCCTTGCCTGCGGCATCTGTCCCTGTCGGAAGATGGTTTGCGCATTCCAGCGCACGCTCGGCCCACCGCACCGCCGTCTCCCAGTCGCCGGTGCGGAAGGCCAGATGACCCTGCCGCTGCATCAGGTGGGCGAGTTCGATCGGCGCATCGATGCCTTCCAGCAGCGCGGCAGCTTGGGTGAAGCAGGCCGTCGCCCTGTCCCGATCCCCGGAATCGAAGGCAAGCTGACCCAGCTTTCGCAGGATGCGCGCAGCGCCGGAGATGTCATCCGCATCCCTGTAGGCCCCATAGAGACCGTCATAACGGTTGCGTGCTTCTTCAACGTGCCCTGTCAGGTAACCCAGATCCGCGTATCTCTCGCTGGGAGCACGCCAGGCATCGCCACCCGCTGCTTCGGCGGCGGAAAGCGCGCGGGCGTAGAGGCGCAACGCGTCCTCATTGGCGTAGGCCTTGCGCGCCAGATCTCCTGCCGTTGTCAGGTATCGGGCGCCTCTGGCCTTGTCGGACGAAGCAGCGAAATGGTGACCGAGTTCGATCAACTGTTCGAGATGCTCCGGCGTGTTTCCGTATCGGTGTTCGAGTGCTTCGCCGACCGCACCGTGCAGTTCCGTGCGGCGGCGCAACAGCAGATTGTCGTAGACGACTTCGTGAAGAAGTTTTTGGCGAAAGGCGTATCGCGGCGCTTGCGTGCGCATGTCCGCCAGTTCCTCGATGATGTCAGCCTCGCAGAGGCGCAAAAGACTGTCATCGATGTCCACGACACCCAACGGCAGGGCTTTCAACAGGGTACTGTCAAAGCGATGGCCAATGACGGATGCAACCTGGGCGAGTCGCCGCGCATCCTGCGGCAGTCGATCGATGCGCGCGAGCATCATGGCCTGGATGCCGAGGGGCGTTTCAGCGTCCGCGGCACCCGAGGACGCCTCCCAGTGATCTCCCTCATGTCGAAGCGCACCGGTCTCGATCAATGTGCGCAGGATCTCCTCCAGGAAAAATGGGTTGCCTTCGGCGCGCGCAATAATGGTGTCCTGAAGGCCGGCGGGGAGCACGTTTGGACCGAACGTGCGGGATAGTATCGCCTCTGCGTCCCCATCCGACAGCAGATCCAGGCGTAGCGTCGTCTGGCTGGCGCGCGCGGAACTCAGCATTTCCGTCTCGAAGCCTGGCCTGTGGGTGACAAGCAGCATTAGCCGGCGGCGTTCCATCCGGTCCATGATGAAGCGGAGTGCTTCGAGGGAGACGCCATCGGCCCAATGAAGATCTTCGATCACTAGAAGCAGGGGCGACTGTTCCATGCGGCGATCGAACAGGGTACGAACCGCGTGAAAGATCTGGCGGCGCAGCTGGTCCGGTTCCAAATGTTTGAGTGCGCTGTCTGGATCGCCGAAACCGAGGACGAACACGAAGAAGGGTTCCAGCCGTTCGATTGTGTCCTCAGTCAAGCCCAGATTTGTCAGCCCCGAGCGCAACAGGGAGCGGGAACGCTCCAGACTGTCCATGCTGTCGATCTGGTAGGCACACCGCAACATGGCTGCAAGCGTGCCGTAGGACGGCTCTCCCAGCGAGGAGCAGGCCGTCTCACGGATCGTGATGCCGGCGAGGTCCGGATCCGCCCGAACGCGGTCGAGGAATGCTTCGACGAGGCGTGTCTTTCCGATCCCGGCATCACCCACGACACGGACCAGCTGGGTGGCGCCCTCACGAATGGCATCGAGGCACCGCAACAGGCTCGCCATTTCGCCGTCGCGGCCGATCATCGGTATCTCGATTCCAAAGGCGTCGAGCCCACGCGCCGTTGGCGGCGCGGCGACCGGTGCCTCGAGCCTGTATACCGGCGTTTCCCCGGCTTTGCCGCGGAGCGGCATAGTGCCTAGGGACGCAAAGGAGAAGGCGTGCTGTGTCAGCCGGCGGGTGAGGGCTCCAACCAGTATCTCACCGGACCCCGCCATTGCTTGCAGACGCTGTGCGGTGTTCACCGTATCCCCGGTAACGGAGTAGGATTTACTGCCGCCTGCGCCGACCGTGCCCGTGACGACAGGGCCGGTATTCACACCGATGTGGATGGTCAGCGGTTGGCCTAGGCTGGCTCGCCAGTGCTCTTCGATCCTTGCCATTCGCTGTTGCATGTCGAGGGCCGCGCAAAGGGCGCGCTCGGGATCCTTCTCGTGGGCCACAGGTGCTCCGAAAAGCGCCAGCAGCGCGTCGCCGATGAACTTGTCGACGTAGCCTCCATGGGTGGCAACGGTCGCGCTGAGCTCCTCGAAGATCTCGTTTTGCAGTGCCAGCAGCATCTCTGGGTCGATGCGCTCGCCGAGCGTCGTGTAGCCGCAGAGATCGGCGAAAAGTACGGTGACGATGCGCCGGTCTGCTTCCGCTTCGGGACGAGGTTCAGGCGATAGCTTGGTGAACGCGACCGAAGCCGGCTGCGGACGACCAGAGCCCTGGTCTGTCGGGATTTGTTTTCGTGTCGTTGAACCGGCGGATCCTGTCAGGCCGGCTCCGCATTTTGGGCAGAAGGCGAAGTCGGGCGGGCAGAAATAGCCGCATGAGCCACAAGCTCTCGGCTGCGGCGTTCCGCACTTCGGACAGAAGGCGAAGCCGCTCTCAACCTCGAAACCGCAGGCGGTGCAGTTCATTCGACATACGCCTCACGAACCCTCTGGATGCGGCTATGTCAAGCGCCGCAACCGGCAGATGGCGGATCATGCGCCCGAAGCCGCGCCATGGCAAATGCGGCATTGCGAACGCGGCCTCTGGAACGGGGGATGCGAGCTTCAGCCGTTCAGAAGCATCTGCATCAGTCCGATGATGCGCCGGTGCTGATGGGCATGGCGGGTGCGTACGTTGACTGCGGCATAGACTGATTGGGAGATTGGATCTGTCCCCGATACACGGTTGACCGCACCGGTGCGCAACAGTCGCCGCGCGTCCGGCTCCATCACAAATGCGGAACCGCCGAGCTTGGTCATGAGGGCGATAATTGCGGTCGTTTCGCCGCTGGCGATCGGCGCTGTGGAAAGGTGCTGGTATGCCTGCCGGTGCAAACGGTCGAACGCGGGGGAATAGACGGCCTGGATATAGTCCTCCGGCCGGACGTCCTCGATCCGCTTCGCCCTGTTGCTCACCATCTCGTAATGCACCTCGCCGATGTGCTCGTAGTGGAGGTCCGGCAGGTAATGCGGCGTAAAGAGGATGGCGAGGTCGAGGTCGCCGGCACCGAGGTCGCGGTTCATCTGGTTGGAGTAGTCGACCTCCAGATAGATCGAGGTGGCCGGCAGTTCCTTACGCACCGCCGCCAGCCAGTCGCCGGCATAGTGGGCGGCAAGGTCGTGCTGCAGGCCGATGCGCATGGAACGCTCGTAGGCGCCGGCCGTCTCTACGGCTCGCGTCGCCTCATGCCATTGATGTTGCAGGGCCTTTGCATGGTCGACGAAGCGCAGGCCGGCGGCCGTCGGCTGCGTGCCGCCTTTGTTGCGCGCGAACAGCTTTCGCGCGAACAGCGCCTCCAGCGCGTTGATGCGGTGGGTGACCGTCGATTGCGTGATGTTCAGCCGCTCCGCCGTACGGTTGAAGTTACGGGTTTCCATGAGATCCAGGAATGTCTCAATCAGGACAATTTGCATGAATGCGCCGTATTTTCTCAATGTTTGCCGAAAGTGTAATCGATAGTGTCGATTAATAAAGCGAATTCCGTCCGCTTGCCGCCCGGCGCTTTGGTTGCCAAAAATCCGGGTCAAAGAAGGGGAGCGAGAATGTCCGGACTGCCAAGCCATACCCGTGTCGTCATCATCGGAGGGGGTGCCGTCGGCGCGTCCGCACTCTATCATCTGGCCAGGGCCGGATGGACGGACTGTGTGCTTCTGGAGAAGAACGAGCTGACGGCCGGCTCGACCTGGCACGCGGCCGGCAACGTGCCGACCTTCTCCTCCTCCTGGTCGATCATGAACATGCAGCGCTACTCGGCCTCGCTCTACCGCGAGCTTGGTGCGCTGGTCGACTATCCCATGAACTACCACGTGACCGGCTCGATCCGCCTCGGACATTCCAAGGAGCGCCTGCAGGAGTTCAAGCGCGTTGTCGGCATGGGACGTTACCAGGGCATGGACCTCGATATCCTGACGCCCGACCAGATCAGGTCGCGCTATCCTTTCGTCGAGGCGCACGATCTGACCGGCGCGCTCTACGACCCCAATGACGGCGACATCGATCCGGCGCAGTTGACGCAGGCGCTGGCGAAGGGCGCGCGCGACATGGGCGCGAGAATCTTCCGTTTCTGTCCGGCGACGGGCGCAAGGCGGGAGAACGAGGAGTGGGTGATCTCGACGCCGCAGGGCGAAATCCGCTGCGAATACGTCGTCAACGCCGCCGGTTACTACGCCCGCGAGGTCGGCAAATGGTTCGGCCGCGACGTGCCGATGATGGTGATGAGCCACCAGTACGTCCTCTTCGAGGAAATCCCGGAACTCGCCGCCTGGTCGAAGGAGGTCGGCCACAAGCTGCCGCTGCTGCGCGACGTCGACAGCTCGTACTACCTGCGCCAGGAAAAGAACGGCATGAACCTCGGGCCGTACGAGAGGAACTGCAAGGCGCATTGGACGACGCCGGACGATCCGATGCCGGACGATTTCTCCTTCCAGCTCTACCCGGACGACCTGGAGCGGCTGGAATGGTACCTGAACGATGCCTGCGAACGCGTGCCGATCCTCGGCACCGCCGGGCTGTCGCGCGTGATCAATGGGCCGATCCCTTATGCACCGGACGGCAATCCGCTGCTCGGGCCGATGCCGGGCGTGCCGAACGCGTTCGAGGCCTGCGTCTTCACCTTCGGCATCTGCCAGGCCGGCGGCGCCGGCAAGGTGCTTGCCGAATGGATTACCGAGGGCGAGACGGAGTGGGACATGTGGTCCTGCGATCCGCGCCGCTATACCAGCTTCGCCGCCGACCAGGACTACTGCATCGCCAAGGGCATGGAGATCTACGGCCACGAATATGCGATGCATTTCCCGAAGCACGCCTGGCCGGCCGGCCGCAACCGCAAGCTTTCGCCGATCCATGACCGCATCAAGGCGCTCGGCGCGCAATTCAAGCCGTATAACGGCTGGGAACGGGCCAACTGGTACGCCAAGCCCGGCGACGACACGTCCGAACAGGCGACGCAGACCTGGAACCGCGAAGGCCCGTGGCGGCCGCGCATCGAGGAGGAATGCCGCGCCGTGCACGAGGCCGCCGGCATCCTCGATCTTCCCGGCTTCTCGCGCTTCCGGGTGAAGGGCGAGGGGGTGACGGCGTGGCTGTCGTCGCTCACCACCGGAAAGCTGCCGAAGCCGGGACGCATCGGTCTTGCCTATTTCGCCGACGACAAGGGCCGGATCGTCACCGAGATGTCGGTGATGATGCTGGACGAGGACTTCTTCTTCCTGATCACCGCGGCGACGGCGCAATGGCACGATTTCGAGTGGCTGAACAAGCACCTGCCTGATGATGCCGCCTTCACGATCGACGACGTCACCGAGAATTTTTCTTGCCAGATCCTGTCCGGTCCCAATTCCCGGGCGATCCTCGCCGAGGTGTCCGACGCCGACCTTTCCAAGGGCTGGCTGACGCACCAGAGTTGCCAGATCGCCGGCCGCTGGTGCCAGCTGGTGCGCGTCTCCTTCGCCGGCGAGCTCGGCTGGGAGATACACACCAAGGTCGAGGACACCGCGGCGATCTTCGATGCCGTCTGGGCGGCCGGCCAGGCGCACGGGCTGAAGCCGTTCGGCATGGAGGCGCTCGACAGCCTGCGCATCGAGAAGGGCTATCGCGCCTGGAAGGGCGACCTTTCGACCGACTACACGATCCTGCAGGGCGGCCTCGAACGCTTCGTCGACTGGGGCAAGGCGGCCTTCAAGGGCAAGGCGGCGCTGGAGCGCGAGAAGCAGCAGGGTGTTTCCAAGCGCTTCGTGCTGCTCACCGTCGAGGCCGGCGACTGCGACGCGCCCTACATGTCGACGCTCTGGCACGGCGGCAAGGTGGTCGGCGAGACCACCTCCGGCAACTGGGGCTACCGCACCGGGAAATCTATCGCGCTCGGGATGCTGCGCGCCGATCTCGCCGAGCCGGGCACCGAAATAGAGGTCGAGATCTACGGCGACCGCTACAAGGCCACCGTCCAGCCGGACGGTCCACTTTACGATCCCAACAATGAAAGACTGCGTGCATGAGTAAGACCATTCCCTCCAAGGCGAGAGCCGTGATCATCGGCGGCGGCGTTTCCGGCTGCTCGGTCGCCTATCACCTGGCAAAACTCGGCTGGACCGACGTGGTGCTGCTCGAACGCAAGCAGTTGACCTGCGGCACAACCTGGCACGCGGCGGGGCTAATCGGCCAGTTGCGCGCCTCGCAGAACATGACGCGGCTGGCGAAGTACTCGGCCGACCTCTACGTGAGGCTCGAGGCCGAGACCGGCATCGGCACCGGTATGCGCCAGAACGGCTCGATGACGGTGGCGCTGACTGACGAGCGCAAGGAGGAAATCTACCGCCAGGCCTCGCTCGCGCGCGCCTTCGACGTCGACGTGCGCGAGATTTCCGTCGACGAGGTGAAGGCGATGTACCCGCACCTCAACACGGCCGACGTCAAGGCCGCCGTACACCTGCCGCTCGACGGCCAGTGCGACCCGGCGAACATCGCGATGGCCTTGGCGAAGGGCGCGCGGCAGAACGGCGCGACGGTTATCGAAGGCGTCAAGGTTACCTCGGTGCTGACGAAGGACGGCCGGGTGACCGGCGTCACCTGCGAGCAGAACGGCGAAACCTTCACCATCGAGACCGAAAACGTCGTCAACGCCGCCGGCATGTGGGGGCGGACGCTCGCCGACATGTCGGGCGTGACGCTGCCGCTGCATGCCTGCGAGCATTTCTACATCGTCACCGAGCCGATCAATGGCCTGAAGCAACTCCCCGTCCTGCGCGTGCCGGACGAATGCACCTACTACAAGGAAGACGCCGGCAAGATGCTGATCGGCGCCTTCGAACTGAAGGCCAAGCCCTGGGGCATGGACGGCATCCGCGACGATTTCTGCTTCGACCAGCTGCCGGAGGATTTCGACCACTTCCAGCCGATCCTGGAGATGGCGATCAACCGCATGCCGATGCTGGAAACGGCCGGCATCCATACCTTCTTCAACGGCCCCGAGAGCTTCACGCCGGATGACCGCTACTACCTCGGCGAGGCCCCGGAACTGAAGGGCTACTGGGTCGCCGCCGGCTACAATTCCATCGGCATCGTCTCCTCCGGCGGCGCCGGCATGGCGCTCGCGCAGTGGATGAACGACGGCGAGCCGCCGTTCGACCTCTGGGAGGTGGATATCCGCCGCGCCCAGCCGTTCCAGAAGAACCGCGCCTATCTGCAGGATCGCGTCTCCGAGACGCTCGGCCTGCTCTACGCCGATCACTACCCCTATCGTCAGATGGCGACGGCCCGCGGCGTGCGCCGTTCGCCGATCCATGAACATCTGAAAGCCCGCGGCGCCGTCTTCGGCGAGGTCGCCGGCTGGGAGCGCGCCAACTGGTTTGCCAGGGAAGGGCAGGAGCGGGAATACCGCTATAGCTGGAAGCGGCAGAACTGGTTCGAGAACCAGAAGGATGAGCATCTGGCGGTGCGCAATGGCGTCGGCCTGTTCGACATGACCTCCTTCGGCAAGATCCGCGTGGAGGGCCGCGACGCGCTCGCCTTCCTGCAAAGGCTCTGCGCCAACCAGATGGACGTCGCCCCCGGCCGCATCGTCTACACCCAGATGCTCAACGAGCGCGGCGGCATCGAGAGCGACCTGACGGTGACGCGCCTTTCGGAGACCGCCTTCTTCCTCGTCGTGCCGGGCGCGACGCTGCAGCGCGACCTTGCCTGGCTTCGAAAACACCTCAAGGGCGAGTTCGTCGTCATCACCGATGTGACGGCGGCCGAGAGCGTGCTCTGCGTCATGGGGCCGAAGGCGCGCCAGCTGATGCAGAAGGTGAGCCCGAACGACTTCTCGAACGCCCACCACCCCTTTGCCACGGCGCGCGAGATCGAGATCGGCATGGGCCTCGCCCGCGCCCACCGCGTCACCTATGTCGGCGAGCTCGGCTGGGAACTCTACGTCTCCACCGACCAGACGGCGCATGTCTTCGAGACACTGGAGGCGGCGGGGGCGGGTGTGGGCCTCAAACTCTGCGGCCTGCATACGCTCGACAGCTGTCGCATCGAGAAGGCTTTTCGCCATTTCGGCCACGACATCACCGACGAGGACCATGTGCTGGAAGCCGGCCTCGGCTTTGCCGTGCGGACGAAGAAGGGCGACTTCATCGGCCGCGAGGCGGTGCTGCGCAAGGAAGATCAGGGCCTGAAACGTCGCATGGTGCAGTTCAGGCTCACCGATCCCGAGCCGCTGCTCTTTCACAACGAGGCGCTGGTGCGCGACGGCAAGATCGTCTCGACCATCACCTCGGGCAATTACGGCCACCATCTCGGCGGTGCGATCGGCATGGGCTATGTGCCATGCGCCGGCGAAAGCGAGGCGGATGTGCTGGCCTCGAACTACGAGATCGAGATCGCCGGTGTGCGGGTGAAGGCGGAAGCTTCGCTCGCGCCCATGTACGATCCGAAGGCGGAGAGGGTACGGGCATGACCAGCCTTGCAGAACGCCACCAGCGCTTCTTCGACCTGCACCAGTCGGGCTGCTTCGTCATCCCGAATCCGTGGGACATGGGATCGGCCCGAATGATGGCAGCGTCGGGCGCCGTGGCGCTCGCCACCACCTCCGCCGGCTTCGCCTTCACGCTCGGCCGGCCCGACATGGGACGGGTGACGCGCGAGGAATCGCTGAAACACGCCGAAGACATCGTGCGTGCGACGTCGCTCCCGGTTTCGGGCGATTTCGAGAACGGTTTTGCCGACGCGCCCGATGAGGTCGCCGAAACGATCCGCCTTGCCGCGGAAGTCGGCCTATCCGGCTGCTCGATCGAAGACATGCAGATGGTCGATGGCAACCCGGCCTATGCGTTCGACCTTTCGGTGGAGCGCATAGGCGCCGCCGCCGATGCTGCCCGCTCGCTTGGCCGTCCGTTCATTCTCTGCGCCCGCGCCGATGGCGTGATGAACGGCGTCTATGACCTCGACGAGGCGATCCACCGCATCCAGGCCTTCGAGAAGGCCGGCGCCGACCTCGTTTATGTGCCGGTGCCGCCCGGTGAGGCGGAACTGAAGCGCGTCGTGCAGTCGGTCGCAAAGCCGGTGAATGCGCTTGCCGCAGGGCCGCTGCGCCAGCTCACGGTGGCTGAGTTTGCCCGGATCGGCGTGCGTCGCATCTCGCTCGGTTCGATGATCGCCCGCGTTACCCATGCGGCGATCGCCGAGCAGATGGAGGCCATCGTCAAGGATGGCAGTTTTGCAAAATTGTCCGCCGCTGCGTCGGGGGACCGGATCAATGACATGCTTGCCGCCGGTGCGGGGGAGACGGATCATGAGTGAACAGGCAGTTTTGTCCCGGCGTTCCGGTGGCCGCGCCGCCCGCGTTGCCATGCGGGCCGCACCCTTGGCGGAAAACATCCGCCCGATCCGGCCTGGCCTGCCGGGCGGCCAGTACAAGCCGCTGACGGAGGCAGGCGTCCGCCGCATCCACGAGGCGGCGCTCGACGCGCTCGAGAATATCGGCCTCGCCAATGCGCCTAAATCCGGCATCGAGATCATGACCGGCGCCGGCGCGATCCTTGGCGAGGACGGCCGTATCCGCTTCCCACGGGCGTTGGTGGAGGACATGCTGGCGATCGCCGCGCGCGGCATTACACTCTATGGGCGTGACCCGAAGTACGACTTGGAACTGTCCGGCACCCGCGTCTACTACGGCACGGCGGGCGCCGCCGTTCACATCGTCGACGTGGAGAAGCGCGACTATCGCGAATCGACGGCGAAGGACCTCTTCAATGCCGCCCAACTCGTCCACCACCTCGATAACATCCATTTCTTCCAGCGGGCGATGGTCTGCCGCGACGTGGCTGACAACTTCCTGATGGACATCAACACGCTCTATGGCTGCTGCGCCGGTACGTCGAAACACGTTGGCACCAGCTTCTCCGATCCTTCGCATGTGGACGGCTGCTTCGATCTTATCCACATGATGGCGGGCGGTGAGGACAAGTGGCGGGCGCGGCCCTTCGTGTCGAACTCCAACTGCTTCGTCGTGCCGCCGATGAAATTCGCCGAGGAAAGCTGCATCACCATGGAGGCCTGCATCCGGGCCGGCATGCCGATCCTGCTGCTTTCGGCAGGGCAGGCCGGTGCAACCGCGCCGGCGCCGCTGGCGACCGCGATCGTGCAGGCGGTCGCGGAGTGCCTGGCGGGCGTCGTCTATGTCAACGCCATGGCGCCCGGCCACCCCGCGATCTTCGGCACCTGGCCGTTCGTTTCGGACCTCAGAACGGGCGCCATGTCCGGCGGTTCGGGCGAACAGGCGCTGCTGACCGCCGGCTGCGCGCAGATGCACCAGTTCTATCGCCTGCCGGGCGGGGCCGCCGCCGGCATTGCCGACTCCAAGCTGCCGGACATGCAGGCCGGCTGGGAGCAGGCGATCTCCAACGTCATGGCCGGGCTTTCCGGCCTCAACATGGTCTACGAGGCTGTTGGCATGCACGCCTCGCTGCTCGGCTTCTGCCTGGAAAGCCTCGTGCTCGGCGATGACCTTTTGGGGCAGGTACAGCGCTGTGTGCGCGGCATCGACGTGACGGAGGATTCCGTATCGCTAGAGACGATGCGCTCTGTCTGCATGGGCGGCCCCGGCCATTATCTCGGCGACCCGCAGACGTTGTCGTTGATGCAGACGGAGTACATCTACCCGGCAGTCGCCGACCGCACGAGCCCGAAGGAATGGGCTGAGATCGGCAAGCCCGACCTTATCGCCAAGGCGATCGAGCGGAAGAACCGGATTCTATCCGAGGCCGGTGGGCCGCTGTTCGACCGGGAGATCGACAAGGCCGTGCGCGAGAAGTTCAAGATCTACTTCTGACGGTGCCGGGCGCGCTCCCCGGCGCGCTCGTACGACGACAGTCCGAACAATCTATCGACTGGCCGCGCGCACCTCGCTCACAGACCATGACCACTGTGGATCCGTGAGTGGCCTCAGGTCGCTCCGAGGGAACACTGCAAAGGTGGAAAACGGTTCGGATTGCCCGGGCAGGACGCGCATGATGATCAATGCGGTGTCAGCGCCGACAGGTGCGCAGACGCCATTGGGGCAGTTTGCGAGATCGACAGTCAACCGAAACGACTGGATTGTGATCTCGGCATTGTTGGTTATGACGCCGGTCACCCGATAGCTTGTGACCGGCTGGCCGGCAGCGAACTGCATCTGCGAGAGCGTGACGTCTTCCGGAGTAAGGGGGGAATTCGGTTGCGTCGGCTCAGGCACCGCGGTGCGGCTGTCAGTGAGCCAAAGCAGAAGCGCGACCGCAAAACCGATCGCCACGACAATGGTGAGGACGGGCTCCACCCAGCTTTCAAAACGCTTATAGCGCAAGGCGAGATAGAGTATGGCGACTGCAACGACAGCAAATGCCCAGATCATCAGGGTCCTCCTGATGTCCATATAGCGCATAACCTTTTGAAGCGGAATCGATTTGAGGAAGGATTGCGCGCAAATTCAAAGCGTTACAGCGCGCTTGCTGGAGCATTGACCAGTCGGCTTAGCGGTCAGCGGTCGTCCGCCGGCAGGGCCGTCATGGGTGGAAACGGCAGGACCTCGAGAGGAGGGAAAGCTGCCGGCCGTTGCTGCCAAGTCTTCATCCGTGTCTCCTGGTTGCATTTTGGTGTGAGTACATCTAATGGTTTTAGATGTATCCCTCCTGCAATGCACGGTGGGGAGAGATGACGGGCGCGACCAGAATTTTCTGCTTGTCTGTGATCGTGTGCGGCCTGTCCGGCTGCGGGGAAACGGCGGCCGGCTGGCAGCATCGCTACGGCCCGCAGCCAATGCTGTCGGAAACCGCGATCAGCAGCTCGGTGAACAGTCAACAGGTGATCATGAACAAACTGCGCGAGATCGCGTTCGAAGGTGCCGGCGCGACACCGATGGACAACCCGTACTATCTGACGATGCTCGCGGGTTTCAACTACATCGACGAGCAGTGCGACGCGTATCTGCGCGAACTTTTCGTCCTAGATCAGGAACGCGACCGCCTCAAGAAGGGTATCGACTCGGCAGGATTGCTCACCAATCTCGGGCTGGCGGCCTCGAGCGTTTCGAAAAACACGATGGCAATCGCCACACAGGCCTTCGGCCTGACGAGCCAGTATGCCGACACCGTAGCCAACAGCTATCTCTATGGTGCGGATTCCGGCACTATCTTCGGCGTCGTTAGCAAGTTGCAGGCTGCCTATCGTGATCAGGCCGAGGCGGACAAACTACGGATAAACTCGACCCCGATCGCCTATGCCCGCATTCGTGGCTATCTGCAACTATGCATGCCGCCCACCATCGAAAGCAAGATCGATGAGGCGTTGGCGTCGGGTAAAGGCGTTGCCGGAGCGGAGGCGACGGGGGAGAAGGGCGGCTCGGGCACGGCCATGCAGACAAGGCTGATCCCGGGTGCGGGTCTTTAGAGCGCGTCCGAAACGCGCGGGCCACGCAAAAAGCGTCGCCAAGCGATTGCAGGACGCGAAATGAACAGGCCCCGCTTCCGGCGAACGGAAACGGGGCCTACGTTCTCTCAACACCCAGGCGATCAGCCGTGGTTGATCATGACGTGGCGGACGACGGTGTAGTCTTCCAGCGCATAGATCGACATGTCCTTGCCGTAGCCGGACTGCTTGACGCCGCCGTGTGGCATCTCGTTACAGAGCATGAAGTGGGTGTTGATCCAGGTGCAGCCGTACTGCAGGCGGGTAGCCGCCCGCATCGCCTTGGAGATGTCTTTGGTCCAGACGGAGGAGGCGAGGCCGTAGTCGCTGTCGTTTGCCCAGGCCAGCACTTGCTCCTCACCCGAGAAGGGGGTGACGGAGACGACCGGGCCGAACACCTCGCGCCGGACGATCTCGTCGTTCTGGGTGGCACCCGCGACGACGGTGGGCTGGAAGAAGAAGCCCTGATCGCTGCCGGGACGGCCGCCGGTAGTGATTTCGATGTGCTTCACGTCGGCCGCGCGCTCGACGAAGCTTGCGACGCGATCGCGCTGGCGCTTGGAGATCAGCGGACCGATTTCGTTCTCGGCGTCGTCGGCCTGGTTGAAGCGGATCGTCGAGACGGCGGATGAAAGGTCGGCGACGAATTTCTCGTAGATGCCTTTCTCCGCATAGATGCGGCAGGCTGCTGTGCAGTCCTGCCCGGCGTTGTAGTAGCCGAAGGCGCGGATGCCGTTGACGACGGCCTCGAGGTCGGCGTCGTTGTAGACGATGACGGGGGCCTTTCCGCCAAGTTCCAGGTGCGTGCGCTTCACCGTCTTTGAGGCAGCGGCGAGTACCTTCTTGCCGGTTGCGACGTCACCGGTGATCGAAACCATGTTGATCTTCGGATGATTGATCAGCGCGTTTCCGACGGTCTCGCCACGGCCGAGCACGATGTTGACGACGCCCTCCGGCAGGATGTCGGACAATAGCTTTGCCATCTTCAACGCCGTCAGCGGCGTCTGCTCGGATGGCTTGAAGACGACGGTGTTGCCACCGGCAATCGCCGGCGCCAGCTTCCACGCCATCATCATCAGTGGGTAGTTCCACGGCGCGATCGAGCCGACGATGCCGACCGGATCGCGGCGGATCATCGAGGTGTGGCCCGGCAGGTATTCGCCCGCGACGGTCGCGTGCATCGAGCGAACGGCGCCGGCGAAGAAGCGCCAGCAATCGACGATTGCCGGAATCTCGTCATTGCGAACGGCGTTGATCGGCTTGCCGCAGTTCAGCGCTTCCAGGGCAGCGAAGCCGTCCGCATCGCGCTCGATCGCATCGGCAATCTTCAGCAGGTAGCCGGAACGCTCGCCGGGCGTCGTCATCGACCAGGATACGAAGGCTTTTTCCGCTGCGTCGACGGCGGCGTCGATCTGCGCATGCGAGGCTTCCGGCAGGTCGATCACGGTTGCGCCAGTCTTGGGGTTGAGGATGTGCTCTTCGATTTCGGTGCCGGTCTCGAAGCGCGAGCCGATCAGCATCTGTGTGTCCATCACATGGTCTCCCATTGTCTGTCGTTGTTCTATTTGCCGGCACCGGCGATCTGGTCGCCTTCGCGGGTGAGGTAGTAGGCGGCGAGGATCGGCAGGAAGGTGACGAGCACCACCACCATGGCGACGACGTTGGTCACCGGCCGCTGGCGCGGGCGCACCAGTTCTTCCAGCATCCAGATCGGTAGCGTCTGCTGCTGGCCGGCGGTAAACGTCGTCACGATCACCTCATCGAAGGAAAGGGCGAAGGCGAGCATCCCGCCTGCCAGAAGTGCGGTGCCGATATTGGGCAGGATCACGTAGCGGAACGTCTGGAAGCCGTCGGCGCCGAGGTCCATCGAGGCCTCGATCAGCGACCCGGAGATGCGGCGGAAGCGAGCCACCGCATTATTGTAGACGACGACGACGCAGAAGGTCGCGTGGCCGAGCACGATCGTCCAGAACGAGAAGGGAATGTCGGCAAACGAGAAGGCGGAGCGCAGCGCGATGCCGGTGATGATGCCGGGAAGCGCAATCGGCAGGATGACGAGAAGCGAGATCGTCTCACGGCCGAAGAAGCGGGTCTGGCTGACGGCTGCGGCACAGAGCGTGCCGAGCACCAGCGCGACAGCCGTGGCAATCGCGGCCACCCGAACAGAGAGCCCCAGTGCTTGCCAGACATCCGGCCGGTTCCAGGCTACGGCGAACCAGTCGAGCGTCAGGCCCGGCGGCGGGAACTGGTAGCTCTTTTCCTCGGTCGTGAAGGCGTAGAGGAAGATCAGCAGGATCGGGACATGCATGAACAGGAGGCCTGCTGCTGCAGCGATCTTAAGGCTCAGGGGAGCGGAGGAACGGTCAGAGCGCATCGAAGGCTCCCTGTTTCTTGGCCATCCAGAGATAGAGGCCCATGATGACGATCGGAACGACGGTGAAGGCGGCGGCGAGCGGAATGTTGCCGGCCGTGCCCTGCTGGGCATAGACCGCCTGACCGATGAAGAGGCGCGACGAGCCGATGATCTGCGGGATGATGTAGTCGCCGAGCGTCAACGAGAAGGTGAAGATCGAGCCGGCGATGATGCCAGGCAGCGCCAGCGGGAACAGCACGTAACGGAACGTCTGCGCCGGATTGCCACCGAGATCGGCCGAGGCCTCGATCAGGTTGCCGGGTACGCGCTCCAGTGCTGCCTGGATCGGCAGGATCATGAACGGCATCCAGACGTAGATGAAGACGATGAAGGTGCCGGTATAGCTGATCGACAGCGAATTGCCGCCGACGATCGGCAGCGCCAGCCAGGCATCGAGCAGCCAGGTCAGGTGCAGCTTGGCGAAGAGCCAGTTGAGGATGCCTTCCTTGGCGAGGATCAGCTTCCAGGCGTAGACCTTGACGAGATAGCTCGACCAGAGCGGCAGCATGACGCCGAGGTAGAACAGCGCCTTCCATTTGCCGCGCGCATAGCGGGCGGCATAGTAGGCGATCGGAAAAGCGATCAGAGCCGATGCGAGTGTCACCATTGCTGCCATGGTGATGGTACGCAGGATGATGTCGAAGTTCGCCGGGATCAGCAGTTGCCGGTAGGTGTCGAGTGTGAACTCGTAGTTGATCAGCCCGGAGAACTCGTCGATCGAGAAGAAACTCTGTAGGAGCAGGGCGAACAGTGAGCCGAGATAGATGATGCCGAGCCACAGAAGCGGTGGCGCGAGCATCACAAAGAGCAGGATCTTCGGATTGCGCCAGAAGAAATCCGACAGACGCCCGAATGTGCTCGTTCGGCGGGCAAGGATAGTGGATTCGGCGATCGCGCTCATGCTGCGTCGTCCATCAGGTGCAGGTCTTCGGCGGCGAAGGACAGCGTGACGCCGGATCCGTGTGAGGGAACGTCGATCGAGGCGGGGATCATCGCGGCAACGCGGCTGCCCGCTGCATCGACGGTGATGCGGTTCGCGGCGCCGAGGAAGCTGGTGGCAACGACGGTGCCGGCAAAATGCTTGTGGTCCGTAGTACCATTGCCGAGCGTCAGCGCCTCCGGGCGAAGGCTGGCGTAGCGGGCGGGATAGCCGAGGCTCTGTACGAAATCCGGCGCCAGCACGTTCGACGAACCTACGAAATCGGCGACAAAGCGGGTCTGCGGGCGCTTGTAGACGTCTTCCGGCGTGCCGAGCTGCTGGATCTTGCCGTCGTTGAAAACGGCGATACGGTCGGCCATCGACAGCGCTTCGCCCTGGTCGTGCGTGACGAAGACGAAGGTGATACCAAGCGATTTTTGCAGCACCTTCAACTCTTCCTGCATCTGTTCGCGAAGCTTCAGATCGAGCGCACCGAGCGGCTCGTCGAGGAGCAGAACGCGCGGGCGGTTAACCAGCGCGCGGGCGAGCGCGACGCGCTGGCGCTGGCCGCCTGAAAGCTGGCCGGGCCGGCGTGTGCCGTAGCCGGGCAGCTTGACCATGGCGAGCGCGTTTTCCGCCGCCTTGAGCCGTTCCTCCTTGGAAACACCCTTGACCATCAGGCCGTAGGCGACGTTCTCGAGGATCGAAAGGTGCGGGAAGAGCGCATAATCCTGAAAGACGGTGTTGACGTTGCGCCGATAGGGCGGAACGCCCTCGGCCGTTTCCCCGAAGATCTCGATATGGCCTCCGGTCGGCTGCTCGAAGCCGGCCATCAGCCGCAGGCAGGTGGTCTTGCCAGAGCCCGAAGGGCCGAGCATGGCGAAGAATTCGCCCTCGGCGATTGCGAGGTCCAAGCTGTCGACGGCGCGCACGGCACCGAAATAGCGGGAGACATTCTCGAACAGGACGGCGGTCATGGGAACTCCAGTCTTTCGTTACTTGCCGGTGGGCCGCTTGCTCGTCGCTCCTCATCCGGCCTGCCGGCCACATTCTCCCCGCAAGCGGGGCGAAGGAGGGTGCCGTGCTCTCTCGTTCCCTCGCCCCGCTTGCGGGGAGAGGGCTAGGGTGAGGGGTAATTCTCGTTGTTCAGCGAGGGAAACCCCTCGGGGCGCTCCATACCCTCCCCTTGAGGGGGAGGGTCGGACCACAGGTCCGGGGTGGGGTAATCCCACGAAGCGTGTGCGACGTTTCACCCCCACCCGCCGCTTCGCGGCGACCTCCCCCCTCAAGGGGGAGGTAGTGAGTCAGCGTCCGCCGATCACGCCGATATAGTCGGAAACCCAGCGGTGATAGGGCACGCACTCGCCCTGGGTTTCGCACCGCGAGGTCGGCGTCTTCCAGAAACTGATCTTGTCGAAGTTCTCGAAGCCATTCGTCTTGCAGCCTTCGTCGGTCAGCAGAGCATTGCCCTTGCAGGCTGCAGGGACCGACGGCACGGCGCCGAACCAGGCAGCGGCGTCACCCTGCACTTTCGGCGAGAGCGAATGCTCCATCCACATGTAGGCGCAGTTCGGATGCTCGCTGTCGGCATGCAGCATCGTGGTATCCGACCAGCCCGTTACCCCTTCCTCCGGGAAGGTGGAGGCGATCGGCTGCTTTTCCGCCTGCATCAGGTTGACCTGGAATGGCCAGGATCCAGAGGCGACGACGCCTTCGTTCTTGAAGTCGTCGATCTGGATCATGGCGTCGTGCCAGTAGCGGCCGACGAGCGTGCGCTGGACGCGCAGCAGGTCGAGCGCTGCCTTGTACTGCTCTTCGTTGAGTTCGTAGGGATCCTTGATGCCGAGATCGGGCTTGTGGGCCATCAGATACAGGGCGGCGTCGGCGACGTGGATCGGGCCGTCATAGGCCTGCACGCGGCCCTTGTTCGACTTGCTGTCCGGCAGCGTCATTTCCTCGAACACGACATTCCAGCTCTTCGGCGCTTCGCCCTTGAAGGCTTCGGTGTTGTACATCAGTACGTTAGGGCCCCAGAGATAAGGCGTGCCGTAGTGAACGCCCTTGGCCGTGTTCCACGGCGCGCTCTGCAGGCGCTCATCGACGGTCTTCCAGCTCGGGATCAGGTCAGTATTGATCGGCTGGACGCGTTTGCCGGCAATCAGACGAAGCGAGGCGTCGCCCGAGGCGGTGACGAGGTCGAAGCCGCCCTCGTTCATCAATGCCACCATTTCGTCAGAGGTGGCGGCGGTTTTGACGGAAACCTTGCAGCCGGTCTTCTTCTCGAATTCGGTGACCCAGTCGTAGTTCTTGTCAGTCTCGCCGCGCTCGATATAGCCGGCCCAGGCAACGATCGAGACTTCGCCTTCACCTGCGCCGAGTTCCTTCAGCGGCTCCTGGGCGACGGCTGCGGTCGTGAAGGCAAAGGAAAGGGTCAACGCGGTGCAGCAATGCAGAAAGCGCTTCATATTAGTCTCCCGGTTTGTCCGCTTGATGTGCGGTATTGTTCCCAAGAGTAAGGTGCCCCCTTTTTGCCGCTTTCGCAAATTCATTAAACAGAAAGTTGTTATCGGAAATTCCGAATTCACGGCCCGTAATTCGGGTAGGGACGCGCTCCGCTCCGCCATGTGCGGACATTGCCGCGCATCAACTTAGGACTTCAGCTCAACCGTTACTTTATTGACGGTCCCGTTGAACTTGAACGGTACCTTGTAGTCGGCGTCATCGACGCCGGTGCGTGTATCGATGCCAACATCAAACGTCTCATCCCACGGCATGAGGAACGGGATGGTGTGCGCGATTTTCTGCTCGGCAACCTCCTTGCCATCCACCTTCAGCACGCCCGTACCGCCTTTGCCAAACCCGCCTCCATCGGACACGAAGTCGAAGGTGAGGGTGTGCTTGCCTGCAGCGAGTGCATCCTTCCCCTCCCAACGATGCCGTTCAAGGTCGAGGACGTTGTAGAGGAATACCGGCTTGCCCTTGAGCACATACAGCCCGAAGCCGCCGAACTTGCCGCCTTCCGTGACGAGCATGCCGTCGCTGCCCTCTGCGACCTCAATGTCCGCCGTGATCGTCCACGACTTGTTGAGGATGTTGGGCGCGTCGCTGGTCGGGATTCCCTGGATCACGCCCGCGTATGTGAAGAGGCTGCGCCCGGCCGTGGCGCTCGGCCGCGCGGCCAGGGTTCGCCCAAGCACATCGTTGTCCAGCGGGAACACCTGGTATTTGGCAGCCTCGACCAGGAACAATTCCTGCAGCTCGCGCAGCTTGTCCGGGTTGTCCTTGGCAACATCGTTGGCCTGCGAGTAATCCTTGGCCAGGTCGTACAGCTCCCAATTGTAGCCGTTGACGACGTCCGGCATCTTTTCGAGACCCATCAGCCAGGGCGCGGCCGGCGGCGTGGTACAGGCATACCAGCCGTCATGGTAGATGCCGCGGTTTCCGAACATCTCGAAATACTGGGTCCTGCGTGTCGAGGGCGCGTTGGCATTGGCCTTGTCCCAGGTATACGACATGCTTACGCCTTCGATCGGCTTCTGCGCCACACCATTCACCATCTCCGGCGCAGGAATTCCCGTCGCTTCGAGAATGGTCGGCACGATGTCGATCATGTGGTGGAACTGGCTACGGATACCGCCCGCATCCTTGATCCGCGCCGGCCAGGCCATGGCCATGCCCTGGCGCGTGCCGCCGAAATGCGAGGCAACCTGCTTGGTCCATTTGAACGGCGTGTCGAATGCCCATGACCAGGCCACCGACATGTGCGGGTAGGTCTGGTCCGACCCCCAGGCATCATAGAATTTGAGTTGGTCCTTCACCGGCACGGTGAGGCCCTGGATAGAGATCAGCTCGCTGGGCGTCCCGAGCGTGCTGCCCTCTGCGCTCGTGCCGTTGTCGCCCTCGATGTAGATGATCAAGGTGTTGTCGAGCTTGCCCATGTCTTCCACGGCCTGGATGACACGCCCGATCTCGTAATCAGAATAGGCGACGTAGGCGGCGAAGATTTCGGCCTGATGGGCGAACAGCTTCTTGCTGTCGGCATCGAGCGTGTCCCACTTGGGCAGGCTGTCTGGCCAAGGGGTAAGCTGGGTGTCCTGCGGGATCACGCCGAGCTGCTTCTGGTTGGTGAAGATCTGGTCGCGCATCGCGTTCCAGCCCATGTCGAACTTGCCCTTGAACTTCTCGATCCATTCGGGCGTGGGGTGGTGCGGCGCATGCGTTGCGCCGGGCACGTAATAGACGAAGAACGGCTTGTCCGGTGCGGTTGCGTTGAGCTGCCTGATGTGGTCGATCGCCTTGTCGGCCTCGTCGGTGATCAGGTTGTAGTCCGGCTTTCCCACCCAAGGGAAAATCTGCGACGTGTTTTCGAACAGGAAGGGCTGCCACTGGTTGGTGTCGCCGCCCATGAAACCATAGAAGTAGTCGAAGCCCATGCCGGACGGCCATTGGCTGAACGGTCCCGCCGCGCTGTATTGGAAGGCGGGGGTATTGTGGTTCTTGCCGAACCAGGACGTGGCGTAGCCGTTCTGCTTCAAGATCTCACCAATGGTGGCGTTCTCGATACCCATGATGGAATCGTACCCCGGAAAGCCGGTGGCCTGCTCCGAGACCACGCCGAAGCCGGTGGAGTGGTGATTGCGCCCGGTGATTAGCGCGGCGCGCGACGGCGAGCAGAGCGCGGTGGAGTGAAACTGCGTATAGCGGAGCCCCATCTGCGCGACTCTCTCCAGAGCCGGTGTCGGGATGACGCCGCCAAAGGTGCCGGAAACGCCGTAGCCTGCATCGTCGGTCATGATCAGAAGAATATTGGGTGCCCCCTTGGGCGGCACGATCTGTGGCGGCCAAAAGGTCTTGGAATCCTTGGCGTCGAGACCGATCTGACCGCCGAAGGCGGGCGGCGGATTGGGCAAGAATCGACCGTCGACCGTCGTCGTGGCGCTCGGCGACCCTGGAGTGCCGGTGGTCTGCTGAGCGGGCGCCGCAGCTACGCTGGACAGAAAGGCTGTGACGGAAAAGGCTGCCAAACGAGCAAGTATCGAACAAACGCGATGCATGACCTCACCTCGCTCTGGTGTGCCGGCCGCGCCTGTCAACCGGTCGGTCCGGGTTGCATGCTGAGGATCGCAATCATCTGATGTGTTAGCGTCACGTGCAAGCGCTTTCGCTCGATTCTCGCGTAAAGCGGTTGCCGGCACACCACGTCGGGCCGGCGGCCATCAGCGGCGCATCATCCGCTACCGTCCCCTTCCGCTTCTCAGCGCCTCTGCCACGCCGACGAAGTCGCGGGCCGATTGCGGCAGGCTGGAGCCCTTGCGCCAGACCATGCCGACCTGCACCACCGGCAGGGCGCCGGAGACGTCGCGGCTTTCGATGCGGTCACCTTCCAGCGACCAGGGGCGGTAGACGAGATCGGGCAGGAGAGCGATGCCTGCGCCGGTCGCGACGAGGCTGCGCACGGCTTCCACCGAGCGAGTGCGGAAGGCGACGTGCGGACGGGCGCCGAGGGCCGACAGCAACTTTCCGGTGTTCTCCTCGATTTCGTCCACCGTCAGCATGATCAGCGGCTCCCTGGCGATGTCGCTGATCGAGATTATCTCGGCCGAGACGAGCGGGTGGCCGAGCGGCAGCCAGAGGCGGTAGGGGGAGGTTTCGATGATCTCCGCCTGTAGGGCCATGCGGTCGCGCAGGTTCGAGATGACCATGACGGCAACGTCCAGTTCGCCGCCGATCAGCAGGTGTTCGAGATAGGAGCCGTTGTCCTCGATGGCGCTGACCTCAACGCCGGGGAAGGCGCGGCGATAGCGCGCGAGCAGGTCGGACAGCACGTAGCCTGCGACGAGCGAGGTGACGCCGAGGTTGAGCTGGCCCTTTTCCGTTGTCCGGTTGTCGGAGAAGGAGCGGCGGGCATCCGAGACCCCCGCCAGGATCTTCGTCGCGTGGCGCAGGAACTGGTGGCCGTTGTGCGTTGTGGTCAGTCCGCGCGGGTGACGCTCGAAAAGCTCGACGCCCAGATCATTCTCCAGCTCCTTCACGGCTTCGGTGATCGAGGATTGCGAGATGGAAAGGATCTGCGCCGCCCGTGTGACGGACCCCTGTTCGGCGACGGCGACGAAATACTGCAACTGTCTGAGTGTAAAGGCCATGGTGGCAGTAAATATGCGTGCAAGGAGAGACGCAAGCCGCCTTGGTCAACACCCGCGACGGCTGGCCGCATGAGAATATTCTTGATTATTTATCTCATGATATGCATAGGAGCGGTAGACGTTCCACATTCTTGCAAGCTGTTGCCGATGTTTCAAAAGTTCGTTCCGGCTTTTGCCGCGCGCGGTGCCGCGCCGGCGCTCATCTTCCCGGGGCGGCCCGCTATCACCTATACAGAATTGGCGAATGCAATCGCGCTCCGGATGCGGCAGTTCGGGGCGGACAAGAAGGTGATCGCGATCGAGGCGGAGCATTCCGAGCACGCCATCGTCTCCTATCTTGCCGCACTCGAAATGGGGCATGCCGTCGCCATGCTTCCCCCGGCCACCTGCAGCCTCAGTGAAGAATTCAGCCTCGCATTCGAGCCCGACCTTTGCTGCCGCCGGGTCGGCGAGCGCTGGACGGTCGTCGAGGCTTTGCCGCAACCACGCGTTGCGCACCGCGAATTGCATCCGGATCTCGCGTTGCTTCTCCTAACCTCCGGCAGCACCGGCGGTGCGAAGGCAGTGCGGCTGTCGCGGGCCAACATCGATGCCAATGCGGCCTCTATCGCGCAGTATCTCGGACTCTCCAGCACCGATCGTGCCTGCCTCGTCCTGCCGTTGCACTATTCCTACGGTCTGTCGGTCCTGCACTCGCATCTTGCTGTCGGCGCCAGCCTCTATTTCCCTCAGCGCTCGATCCTGAGCGAGGGGTTTCTCGACGAGCTTGCTGTGCAGGAATGCACCAATTTTCCCGGCGTTCCCTATTCCTATGAACTCCTGGAAAGCGTCGGCTTTCGGGAGCGCAGCTTCCCCAAGCTGCGCCTTATGACCGTCGCCGGCGGGCGCCTGCCGCCTGATACCGTTCGCCTCTACAACCGGTATATGCGCGCGCAGGACGGTGTTTTCTTCGTCATGTACGGACAGACCGAGGCTACGGCGCGCATCGCCTATGTGCCGCCGGCGCTGCTTGAGGGTAACGAGGACTGTATCGGGATCGCGGTCCCGGATGGCTCGCTTTCGCTCGAAAATGCCGAGGGCGAAGAGATTCGCCAACCGGGAAAGGTGGGCGAACTGGTCTATCGCGGCCCGAACGTGATGTTGGGCTATGCTGCCGGACGCGAGGATTTGGCCGAAGGGGCGACGGTCGGCGCGCTTAGGACCGGGGACCTTGCAGCGATCGATGAGAGCGGCCTCTTCCGCATTGTCGGCAGGACGAAGCGGATCTCCAAAGTCGCGGGCCGGCGCATCGGCCACGACCGGCTGGAAGAGGCGCTTGAACGGCGCGGTATCCGGGCGGCGGTCGTCGGCGATGACGAAGCGGTGCATGCCTTCTATTGCGGAGGACAGGCAGAGGGCGAGGTTCGCGAGGTGCTTGCGGTTGTCGCGGGCCTGACGCTCTTGCAGGTTGGGGTGACTCGGATCGAAGCATTACCGCGATTGACGTCGGGTAAGATCGACTATGCCGGTCTGCAAGCGCGCTTCAAAGCCGGCCAGAAGAAAGTCGACAGACGGGCTGTGGGCGTGCGCGAAGCGTTCGACCAGGTGTTTTATCCGAAAACGGCTGGCGTGCGAGACAGCTTCGTCACGCTTGGTGGCGACTCGCTCCGTTTCGTGCAGCTCTCGCTGGCGCTGGAACGGATTGTCGGCGAATTGCCTGCGGAGTGGGAAACGAAGACCGTGGCCCAACTCTCCGATCTCAAGCCGGCCGCGCAAGTGAAGCCGGTAACCGGTGTCGATCTGCTGATCCGGGCGCTCGCCATTCTGTTGGTCGTCGTCCAGCACCAGACGCTTTGGCCAATACCGGGCGGGTCGGCAGCCATGATCGTTCTGATCGGGTTCGGGCTTGCGCGCTTTCAGTCCGGCGCGCTGATGGCGGGTGACGTCATGCGCGTCTTGCGGCCGGCGCTGCAGGTGTTGATTCCCTATTACCTCATTGTCGCCGCTTACACTGTTGCCTGGGAGGAGGTGCCCTGGGCCTCGCTCCTGCTTCTCGGCAATTTCGGCTTCGCCGATCCGGCGAGGCACAGCATGGTGCCCTATCTCTACTGGTTCATCGAAGCCTATTGCCAGATGCTGCTGGTGGTGGCTGGTCTGTTCTGCCTGCCCGCCGTACGTCGCTTCGCGGAGCCTGATCCGTTCGTCGCAGGTCTCTCGTTTCTGGCACTGGCGCTCTGCGCGAGGATCGTTATCCCGCCGCTTCTCGACATGGGTAACCGCCAGATCTTCACCCTGCCGTGGATCTTCTACCTGGCGGCGCTCGGCTGGTCGGCTGCTTTTGCGAGCACGACCGCACGGAAGCTGTTGCTGCTGACGATCGGCACCGCCGTACTCGTCTTCTTTGCGTTCTACGAAAGCGTGTGGATCGGCACCCGGGTCAAATACCTGCTGCAGATCGCTGTCTTGTCCGGTCTGCTGTTCTGCCCGAGGGTGCCAATGCCGTTCCGATTGAAGGCGATCGTGCTGCCGCTTTCAGCCGCAAGCTTCCACATCTACATCCTGCACCGGTTCGTTCCGGAACTGCTGATGGCACCGCTCGGCGCCGTTCTTCCGGCTGGTCTCTTTTCGCTTCTCGCGACTGCCGGCGGCGTCGCACTCGGTGTTGTCGTCTGGTGGCTGCAGGGAAGGCTGCTTTCGTTTCTCGCGCGCAAAAAAGGCGATGGGATTCTGCCGGTCCTTCAGACATATATTGGGGTTCGCGGCCAACGGTCGACCTGAGGGGGGTGTCGTTCCGCGGAGTAACGGAAAATCGGGAGCACGCATGACGACCACATCGCTGAAGCCTTCGCCGACAGAACCGGGCATCCTCGCCTTCCACAAGCGTTGCGAAGAGTTCTATCCGGCGGATGCGGTCGATGCCCCGATCGAGCAGCAGCGTAAGTGGTACGATGCGCTGTGCGCACAATTCGATGCACCGGCGCCAGTCGGGATGGCGAAGGACGATGCGCTGGTGCTCGGACGGATCCCGATCCGGCGCTATCACCCGGCCAGGGTGCTCACGGAAACGCTGCTTTTCTACATTCACGGCGGCGGGTTCGTCGTCGGGTCGCTGTCCAGCCATGATGCGATCTGCGCCGAGATCGCAGAAGCGGCAGGGGCGGAACTCGTATCGGTCGACTACCGGCTCGCCCCGGAACATGTCTGGCCGGCTGCCTTCGAGGATTGCTCGGATGTGCTCGGCCACCTCCTGAATGAGAGGCGACCAGTCGTCGTCATCGGCGACAGCGCCGGCGGCAACCTTGCCGCAGGGATCGTTCTCAAGGCCCGCGACGAGCGGCTGGAAGGCATTGTCGGTCAGGCATTGATCTATCCAGGTCTCGGCGGCGACGTCTCGGCAGGGTCGTACGTCGAGATGGCCGAGGCGCCCGGGCTATCGACGACAGACGTTCTCTACTATCGCGACATTTACAAAGCCCCGGCCACCAACCCCTATGCCCTTCCGCTGGCAAGCGCGGATTTTTCCGGCTTGCCGCCTGTTTTCATCACCGCGGCGCATTTCGATCCCTTGCGGGACGATGCCCGGCGCTATGCTGCGCGCCTTGCCCGGGCAGGCGTGGAAGTCTGGTTCCGCGAGGAGCCGCAAATGATCCATGCCTGGCTTCGTGCCCGGAACATGAGCGAGGGCGCGCGAGTGGGATTTGCCGCCTTGTGTCAGGCGGTCGCCAACTTCGCGCGGAGGGCAGGCGCCCTGGGGGCAGACAGATGAGTGGCATCACCGAAATCGACCGTCTGCTGGCAGAAATGCAGCCCGAGCTACGGGAGGGAACGTTTGTCTATTGCGTTGTTCCCTTCGCGGAGGCGGAACGCTGCTACTGCCTCCAGCCGCTTGCCACATTTCGTGAGGAGGAAGGGCTGAGCTTGATCCTGCCTCAGAGCGTGGCGGACGCAACCGGCCTCGCCGCCAGTGCGCCGATGCGAATGATCACACTCACCGTGCATTCCTCGCTCGAGGCCGTCGGGCTCACGGCGGCAATTGCCACGGCGCTGACGCGAGAGGGAATCAGCGCCAACGTGGTCGCGGCCTTCCACCACGACCACGTTTTCATTCCTGCTGACGATGCGGAGCGCGCGCTCGCTGCGCTGAAGGCGCTGTCGCGCAACAGGCCTCAAAGATAGCGAGTTTCTGCAGGCGGTTTGAAAAAGTCGTTGTCTCTGCCGTTCTCGTAGATTGCCGGCGCCTTGGCCAGTTCTTCGTCTGTCGCATCCAGGCATGCGGCGTTGACGCAATAGAAGTGGCCCATGAAGTCTTTGAGGTAGCCGCGCGAGAAGGGCCGTATTCCGCAGCGGCCGCAGAAATAGTGATCGACGTCGCCCTCGGGCCAGCTCGAATCGTCGGCCCGGTAGCTGACGAGGCGGTCCTGTCCCTGCAGGATCGTCATTTCTTCACGCGGCGTGAAGGTCTTGAGCATGCGTGTGCGGCGACAGAAGGAGCAGTTGCACCGGCGAATGCCCTGATCGAGATCCAGCCGGCACTCGAACTTCACGTCGCCGCAATGGCAGCGGCCCTGATAGGTCTTATGCATTCGCTTCTCCCTGTTCGGAGGCCGGAGGGCTTCAGCGGTTGTTCCAGTGATATCGAAGCAGATAGGACTCGAGCCGGTCAAGGCATTCGCCCCAGCTTTCCATGTGTGCTTCGATCTCGGCCTGCTGGGTGAAGGGCTCCTGCCGAAATTCCAGCCGGGTGGTGCCCTTGACATCCTCGAACGTCACCGTCACCAGCGTCTCGCGACCGCCGCCCTCCGCGGTGAAGGTAAAGACGATGCATTTGCCTTCGACGATCTCGCGGTAGACGCCAGACATGGCGAAATCCTCGCCCCGCGCCGAGCGGATGACGGCGCGCCATTTTCCGCCTCGGCGAAAGTCCATCTCGATCGAGTGCGCGGCGAAATCGCGTGGTCCCCACCAATGGGCAAGAAGGTCGGGTGACGTCCAGAGCCGGAACACCACCGCGGATGGGGCGTCGAAGCGTCGGTCGATGAGAAGTGCGTCTGGCGCAAGTGGCGCCGTGTGCTGGAGCATCGTCATGACGTTCTCCCAGGGACGATCAGGCCAATTCGAGACATGTTCGGTTTGGGCGGGTCGATTTCAAATCGCGGTCGCAAACGACGAACGCACAAATTGCTTGCCACGCCCGAGGGTGTCCCCGAACGCCGGCCTGCCGTTATCTGCCGTGAACTTGCAATCGACTAGCCGAACTTCGCATCGGAGGCCACCCGATTTGCCGCGCAGGGTGAATCCGAAAAGTGGCGATCCGGCGGCGCCGCGGCGAAGTGTGATCAGCCGGCTGAACACGATTTTGTGGTCGCGGACGCCGTATTTGTGAAGCTGCCGGGGCCGGGATGAAAGCACGCGGCGCATTAATCGCCGCGTGCTGTTGCGGCAAAGCCTACATCAGGTCGCGCGGAATTGACCTCTCGAAGGTCTTCTCGAAGATTTGCGCCTCGCCCTCGAAAGCGCGGATGCTCGCCGAGATCACCCAGTCTGACGCAGTGCAGGTGATCGACGCGGACGAGATCGTGCGGACGAACCAGTCGGGGCGTTGCATGTCGCAGATCCACGTGGCTCTGCCTGTCGCCGAAAGCGGGTCTCCAACAGCGATAGACCATAGTTCGTCGCGGATCTGCCGCGTCGCAAGTCCCGTGCCCGGGTGCTCGTGCAGGCCGGTGTCCTCGTAGATCGAGTACTCCGTCAGGCCGTTCGTCAGGTCGCGCTCGACGCCGCGGGCGGTCTCGGGCGGGGAGAGTTCCGGATAGTTCGGCAGGGGATCGGGATTGGCCGGTTCCGGCAGGGAGACGACCTCGTGTGCGCCGAGTTTCGGCAAGGCGAGGCCGAGCGAGGCGAGATCGATGGTGAGCCCGGGATCGGTCGGCGGTGGCAGCACCATCGGCCAGTAGGATGTCGACAGCGACAGCCGGATGCGATGCCCGGCCGGAAAGCGGTAGCCCATCGCGTCGAGCACGAGGCGCACTTCCGTCTTCTCGCCCTTGCGCATCGGCTTCGGCTCGGCGTTGCCATCGCGATGGGCCAGGTTCAGCACCCCGAAGGTGACGCGGGTCGCCGTGCCGTCGGGATGAATGTCGACGATACGGGCACAAAGGTTGGCGAGATCTGCATCACACGACAGTTCCAGGTCCAGCACCGGCTGGCCGAGGTACTCGCGGGCCTCGGTAAGCGGCGGCGTCTCCAGCACCAGCGAGCCAGCGTCGTCGAGGCGCTGGTCGAGCGCCATCTCCGCATCCGGCTTCAGCGTGAACCATTCGCCGGCCATGGTGCCGGTGTCGAGCGGCGAACGCAGGTAGTGATCATGGTTCTTGGCGCCAGCGATCGGCATGCCCGGCGTCAGTGTGCCGTACTGCTCGACATAGAAGCAATCCATCTCGGGAGCGGTCCACGCGGCCTTCGCCACCCAGGTCCCGGGATCAAATTCGCGCCGCAGCGACGGCTTCGGTCCGTCCTGGATATAGGCGCGCACCTGTGGCCAGTTTTCCGCGCCATTCTGCTCGTCGCGCAGCCAGCGGTTCCACCACTGGATCGCTTCCGCGTGGAAGTCCATGCGCGGCTTGGGCCAGGCGAAATGCGGATATTTGTGAATCCAGGGGCCGATTAGGGCCTTGGCCTTCGGGCCGATGCCTTCCACCGCCTTCAAGGGCGTGTTGCGATACCCGTCCGCCCAGCCGGCGATGACCAGTGCCGGAACCGAAAAGTCATCGAAGTGCTCGCAGATCGAGCCGTGCTTCCAGAAAGCGTCGCGTCGCTGATGCTTGAGCCACTCCTCCATGAAGAACGGCTCGTTCTCAAGTCGCTCCAGCCACATCGCCTTCCAGCGGTCGCCGACGACCTCCGGATCGGGAGAACGCGACTGGTAGGCGAGCATCGTCGCAGCCCAGGACAGTTGTGCAGAAAGGTGCGTGCCGTTCTTGTAGTGGATGTCGTCGTTGAAGCGATCGACGGTGGAGGCTATCGAGATGACAGCCTTCAGCGCCGGCGGCTTGAGGGAGGCGACCTGCAGGCAGTTGAAGCCGCCCCAGGAGATGCCCATCATGCCGACACTACCGTTCGACCACGGCTGCGCCGCGATCCAGGCGATCAGTTCGCAGGCATTGGCGAGTTCGAGCGGCGTGTATTCGCCGTCGATCACGCCGTCGGATTCACCCGAGCCGCGGATGTCGACGCGGACGCCGGCAATGCCGGCAGCCGCAAAGACGGGATACGTGGATTCGTCGCGCGCGCAGGTTCCGTCTCTTTTGCGATAGGGCAGGAACTCGAACACAGCAGGAACGGGATCCTTGTCCGCTCCATCAGGCATCCAGATGCGCGCGGCGAGCCGCGTTCCGTCCGCCAGCGTGATCCATTCGTTCTCGATGACGGTGAAGCTGCGTTCTGACATCATTTTTGTCCGATCCATTCCGTCCATCACGCGTCGAACCACGCGCGGCTGCCAATATAGCCGTTGGACATGTCGTTGCCGATGTCGTCCGTGACGCCCTTCAGCGACGTGGAGGCGGCCATCACATAGTCGTTGAACACCGGCAGGATGAGCCCGCCTTCGTCGCGAACGATCAGTGCCATCGTGCGATAGAGCTCCTTGCGCTTGGTCTCGTCGAGTTCGGAGCGTGCCTGCAGCAGAAGCTTGTCGAAGTCCTCCCGCTTGAAGCGGGTGTCGTTCCACTCCGCAGTCGAAAGATAGGAGGTTGAGTAGCGCGAATCCTGGGTCGGGCGACCGCCCCAGTAGGAGGCGCAGAACGGCTGGACGTTCCAGACGTTGGTCCAGTAGCCATCCTCCGGCTCGCGGCGGATCTCAATCTCGATGCCCGCCTTCTTGGCGCTTTCCTGATAGATGACTGCCGCATCGACGGCGCCGGCGAAGGCGGCGTCGGAGGTGCGCAGCAGGATCGGCCGGTCATGGCCGGACTTCTTGAAGTGGAAGGCGGCCTTGTCCGGGTCATAGGTTCGCTGCTCGATATCCGTCGGCGCCAGCGCGTAGTTGCCGTTGACCGGGAAATCGTTGCCAAGCGTGCCGTAGCCGCCGAGCACACGATCGAGGATCGCCTGGCGGTCGAGCGCATACTTCATCGCCAGCCGCAGATCATTGTTGTCGAAGGGAGCCGTGTCGCAGTGCATCAGGAAGCTGTAGAAGCCCTTGCCGGCGCTGCGCAGGATCTCGACCTTGGGCGCGCGCTTCAAGAGAGGCACGGTCTTCGGGTCGATGTTGTTGATGAAGTGCACCTGTCCGGAAGACAGCGCGGCGATGCGGGCGGTCGCATCGTTCATGACGATGATCTCGACACTGTCGACGAAGCCGCGATCCGAGCGCCAGTCCTCTGCGTTCTTCTCGAAGGTCGCGCGCACGCCCGCCTCGTAGCCGGTCAATTTGTAAGGGCCTGTGCCGATCGCCGCGGCGGGGCTGTCGAGGCCACCGTTTGGCTGGATCACAAGATGGTAGTCGGTCAAAAGCAGCGGCAGGTCGGCATTGCCTTCCGTCAGCGTCAGCACGAGGTCACCAGCCTTGTCCTCGATCGTCTTGATGGATTGCATCAGGCCGAGCGCGCCGGACTTCGAGTCTTCGTCGGAATGGCGCTTCAGGGTGGCGACGACGTCAGCGATCGTCATCTTCTGGCCGTCGTGGAAGGACACGTCGTTGCGGATCTTGAATGTCCAGACCGAAGCGTCGACCGATGGCTCCCAGGACGTCGCGATCGAGGGAAGGGGGGCGCCGGTCTTCGGATCGGTCTCCACCAGCGTGTCTCCCCACAGGCGGCCGATGACGAAGAGGACGGACGCGCTGTAGGTGGCGGGATCGAGAACGTCTGTTGCGGCACCGCCCTTGAGGCCGAGCTTCAGATGGCCGCCGCGCTTGGGTTCCTGCGCGCGTGCTTCGCCTGCAGCAAATGTACTGACCAGACCGGCGGCGAGGCCGAGTGCTGCGGTTCCGGCCAGGAAGCTACGACGATTGATGCCGGCGGGGACGATCAGGCCATCGGGGCGCTTCGTGAATTCGGTCATGTCAAGTTCCCTCTGTTTCATGCTTCGGGGAAAACTTAGCGCCTCGACAATCGTGCACAATTTCGCGACTTGACGCTTCTTTGCGCTAGTTTACGCTATTTTTTGCAATTGCGGAGAAACCCTTGGCAGACGTCGATACCTTCACGCAGAACCTGCGCAACGCTTGCGCGACGCGGCGATCGATTTCGCAGGTCTGTCGCGAGATCGGCATCAACCGGCAGCAGTTCAACCGCTACATCAGCGGTGAGGCGCGACCCTCGGCGCACAACGTCGCGCGCATTGCCGCCTTCTTCGGGCTTTCGCCGCAGGACTTCGAACATCCGCCAAGGCAGTTCGAAGCCCGCATGCGGCGGCCGGATCACCACAGCTCTGAGGCGGGGTTGTTGCTGGAGGGGTTCCCGGGGGACATCGGAGGGCTTCGCCGGCACATCGGCTATTACCAGACCTACCACATCTCGCTGTCCTGGCCGGGGCGTGTGGTCTGCTCCTGTGCCAGAATCTACGAGGAGAGCGGCTCGATCCGGGTCAAGTCAATCGAGCGCATCCGTGATGCCACCAATGAAATCTGGCAGTTCTCCAAATATGTCGGCCTCGTTACCTTCTGGCGCAACCGCATCTTCATCGCCGAACGCAGCGTCGGGCGGCAACCGATGCTGTCGCAGACGATCCTGATACCGTTTGAGGTGCACCAACGGGTCTACTTGCGCGGCACGACGATGGGTGTTTCCTGGCGCAAGGAAAACCTCCCCTATGCCTCGCGGATGATCTGGCGCCATATCGGACAGGAGCCAGAACTGCGCCAGATGCTGGCGCGCTGCGGGCTGCTTTCGTTCGGCTCAAGGCAGTTGCCCGCCACAGTAAGGAACTTTCTTGACACGCCGGAGGCCGAGGTGCTGACAGTGCCGACAGAGTATTGAGGCAATGCCCCGGTCAAACGGGAGATTGCGATGTCGCCAGCCACCGGCGAACCGGGCCATCGGCTCCATCGAAATGCGCCTCGAAATGCGGCGAGGCCAACACTGCTCGGACATGGAGAACCGTTGTCCCGACGTTTCTGAAGCCGTGCCTGACCCGCGCTGGCACGATCAGAGATGCGTCGCTTGAGAGCGCCCTGCGATCCTGCTCCAGCCAGAACTCCGCTTCACCGCTGACGACCGTCAGGACTTCCTCGGCGGGATGAAAATGTGTTGGGGCGCCTGCGCCGGGATCGATCCATTGCTCGAAGATGCAAAGCGTTGTTGCACCGTCGCACGCCGCGAGATGTCTTCGCGTCCGCACGCCTGCGCGCCATTCCTCCAGGGCTTGTTGCGAGTGAATGATCGCTCTCATTCGCGCCACCGGGAATCCGAAAGCACCTGTTCTGTCTAGACCTTCTCGAATTCCAACGTGTAGATCACCTCTTCGCCTGTCGTTGGATCCTTGCCGGGTGCTCCGCTGATGAACAAGCGGTTGCCGTCGACCCGGTAAGGGCGGATCAGCGCGCCCTTCCACGCGGGGTTCCAGGCGCCGTCGACGTGGTGGATGATCCGACCATTCTCCAGAGTGTAGGACGCCGAATAGGCCAGCATGGAGTCGAATAGGACGGCCTTCTCCTCATCCGTGGGCACGGCACCCTTCAGGGGGCGGTCTCCGCCGAACACTACTGCCATCATTCTCCCGTCCGCATGGTAGGCGAGATAGCCCAGCGGGTTCGGGCCCATTGCGTCACTGATCTCTCCGGTCGCCACGGATTGCCGCGTCCAGGAGATCATTTTCCATGTCCCAAGAAGTGCGGCTGCATCCGTCATGTGTCACCCAATGCGCCGTTGCACGTGACGAGGATAGCAAAGGACGGATGGGAAGAACAGTTGTACCGCGGTGGGCGGGGGTGGCTACGCGTCGGCCATCAAGGCGGCAAAGACCTTGAGATCCACATTGCCACCGCTCAGGATGATGCCGACGCGTTTGCCTTCGCAGGGGACCGCGCCCTGCAGCACGGCTGCTGCGGCAAGGCAACCGGTCGGCTCGACGATGATCTTCATTCGCTCGGCGAAGAAACGCATCGTGTCGACCAATTGCGCATCTGAGACCGTGGAGATGCCACCCACCTTGTCCTGCAGGATTGGGAAGTTGTGGTAGCCGACGTGGGTGGACAGCGCGCCGTCGGCGATCGATTTCGGCACGGGAATATGGACGACCTCGCCCTTGCGCAGGGACTGCTGGCCGTCGTTGCCTGCCTCCGGCTCGACGCCGAGGATGGCGCAACCGGGCGAGAGCGCCTTGGCCGCCAGTGCGCACCCAGCCAGGAGTCCTCCACCGCCAAGGGGAACGACTAGCATGTCGATCTCGCCCACCTCCTCGATCAGCTCGAGTGCTGCCGTTCCCTGTCCGGCGATGACATCGGGGTGATCGTAGGGCGGGATTAGGGACGCGCCGCGTTTTGTTGCCAGGCGCCCGGCGATCTCCTCGCGGTTCTCGTTGTAGCGATCATAGAAGACGATCTCGGCGCCATAGCCCTTCGTCGCTGCCACCTTTATCTCCGGCGCGTCATGCGGCATGACGATCGTTGCCGGAACGCCCTGAAGCATGGCGGCATAGGCGATCGCCTGGGCATGGTTACCCGACGAGTAGGCGACAACGCCATTCTTCCGCACACCGGCTTCCAAAGCGGCGATCGCATTGTAGGCGCCACGGAACTTGAAGGCGCCAGCGCGCTGCAGGTTCTCTGCCTTGAAGTAGAGCGTCGCTCCAGAGCGGGTGTTGGCCGTGCGCGAGGTCAAGACGGGCGTTCGGTGCGCCATGCCGGAGAGACGCGCCTGCGCCGCCCGTACGTCATCGAATGTCGGGATACGCAGTGATTGCACGGCACTTGGAGGAAAAGTCATCAGTAACCTCGGCTTTAGCGGACGGCGCAAATATTGCCGGGGCGGCGCTACCCCGGCAAGAGTCATTCGGCAACCAAAATTCGCCGATCAGTTTCCGGCGCTCTCCATCCGACGCGTCGTCAGCACCCGCTCCAGCCAGCCGATCTCCATTTCAGGGACCGATTTCAGCAGAAGGTCGGTGTAGTCGTCGAACGGTGGCGAGAGCACCTTCGACTTCGGACCGAAGCGGACGAGACGGCCGTGGTGCATCACCGCAACGGAATCCGCGATGGCGCGGACGATCGCAATGTCGTGGGTGATGAACATGTAGGAAACCTTTGTTTCCTCCTGCAGCTTCAGCAGCAGCTTCAAGATGCCCTCCGCCACCAGCGGATCGAGCGCCGAGGTCGGCTCGTCGCACAGGATCAGCTCGGGTTTTGCCGCAAGCGCACGTGCGATCGCCACGCGCTGCTTCTGTCCGCCGGAAAGCTCGGCCGGATAGCGGGTTAGGAAGCGCTCGCCCATCTCGATCTGGTCGAGCAGTTCCTTGACCCGCGCCGTCTTCGACTGGCCATGCATGCCGTAGTAGAAGCTGAGCGGGCGGCCGACGATATCGCGCACCGTCTGGCGCGGGTTCATCGCCGTGTCGGCCATCTGGTAGATCATCTGGATGCGGCGCAGTTCGTCGCGGGAACGGCCCTTGAGTGCACGCGGCAACGGCTTTCCGTCGAAGCTGACGGCTCCTTCCTGCGGTGGAAGCAGGCCGGTTATGACGCGGGCGAGCGTCGATTTGCCGGAGCCGCTTTCGCCGACGACGGCTAGTGTCTGCCCCTTCGGGATGTGCAGCGTGACATCCTGCAGCACCTTGAAGCCGTTGGAATAACCGGCGGTGATTTTTTCGACCTTCAACAGGCGATCGGACTGGTCCCGCGCCTCCTCACGGCCGGTTCCGCGGACATTGACGAGTGCCCGGGTGTAGTCCTGCGTCGGCGCCTCGATGATCTGCTTGACCGAGCCGTATTCGACCATCTTGCCGTGCCGGAGCACGAGGATGTCGTCGGTGATCTGGGCGACGACGGCCAGGTCATGGGTGATGTAGATCGCCGCCGTGTGCGTTTCCTCGATCGCATGCTTGATTGCAGCGAGCACGTCGATCTGGGTTGTCACGTCGAGCGCCGTGGTCGGTTCGTCAAAAACGATCAGCTCGGGATTGGGGCAGAGCGCCATTGCGGTCATGGCCCGCTGGAGCTGGCCGCCGGAAACCTGATGCGGATAGCGTTGGCCGAACGTCTCCGGGTTCGGCAGGCCGAGGACCTTGAAAAGATAGAGGGCACGCTTTTCCGCCTCCACCCGGCTCATGATGCCGTGTCTCAGCGTCGCCTCGATGACTTGTTCGCCGAGGCGGTGGGCCGGGTTGAAGGCAGCCGCTGCGGACTGCGCGACGTAACAGACCTTGGAGCCGCGTACTTGCCGGATACCGGTGGGCCGAAGCTGCAGAAGATCCTGGCCATTCAGCTTCACCTCGCCGCCGGTGATCCGCACGCCGCCGCGGCCATAGGCCAGCGCGGTCAGGCCGATGGTGGATTTGCCAGCGCCGGACTCGCCGATCAGACCGAGTACCTTGCCTTTCTGCACGTCGAAGGAGACGCCCTCGACGAGGGTAACGGTCTTGGGAGGCTCGCCCGGCGGATAGCTCGTCGCCTCGATCTTCAGATTGCGGACGGAGAGCAGATCATGCATCGCCGCGTCCTCCCTTCAGGCTCGAGGTCCGTTTCATCAGCCAGTCCACGACCAGGTTGACGCTGATGGTGAGGAAGGCAATCGCAGCACCCGGGACGAGGGCTGCGGAGATGCCGAAGATGATGCCGTCCTTGTTGTCCTTGACCATGCCACCCCAGTCGGCCGCGGGCGGCTGGATGCCGAGGCCGAGGAAGGAGAGGGTGGAGAGGAACAGGATCGAGAAGGCGAAGCGCAGGCCGAACTCGGCCAGAAGCGGCGACAGTGTATTGGGCAGGATTTCGCGAAAAATGATCCAGCCGGTGCCTTCGCCGCGCAGCTTCGCAGCTTCAACGAACTCCATCACCGCCACGTCGAGTGCAACCGCCCGACCGATGCGGAAAACACGGGTGGAATCGAGAACAGCCATGACGAGGATGAGGATCCAGAGCGTCTGGGGCAGCACGGCGAGAACGACGAGCGCGAAAATCAGCGTCGGGATTGCCATCATCAGGTCGTTGAAGCGCGAGAACGTCTGGTCGACCAGACCGCCGGTGACGGCTGCGGTGAAGCTCAGGAGCATGCCGAGCGAGAACGAGAGGACTGTTGCTGCCAGCGCGACGAAGATGGTCGTCCGGGCGCCGAAAATCAATCGCGACAACAGGTCCCGACCAAGATTGTCGGTGCCTAGGAGATATTCGCCGCCCATCGGCTGCCAGACCTCGCCGACGATCTCGCTTTCGCCGTAGGGCGCGATCCAGGGCGCGAAGACGGCACAAAAGAGCGCGACAGCGATGCCGATAAGCCCGATCCATGCACTCAGGGGGATGGATTTCAATCTCATCGCGGGTGCCTCAATCTCGGATTGGCGATGATCGCGATAATGTCGGCCATCATGTTGAGAAAGATGTAGAGGGCGGCGAAGATCAGGCCGCACGCCTGCACCACCGGCATGTCGCGCACCGTCACGGCATCGACCATGTACTGGCCCATGCCCGGATAGACGAACACGACCTCCACCACGACGACGCCGACGACGAGATAGGCGAGGTTGAGCGCGATCACGTTGACCACGGGAGCAATCGCGTTCGGGGCGGCATGCTTGGCGATGATGCGCAAACCGCTCAAACCCTTCAGTTCTGCCGTTTCGACATAGGCCGAAGACATGACGTTGAGGATGGCGGCACGCGTCATGCGCATCATGTGGGCAAGCACCACCAGCACCAGGGTCGCCGTGGGCAGAGCGATTGCCGATAGCCGCTCGCCGATCGTCATGGTGTCGTACACGGTCGCCGGGAACGTTGCGATGCCCGTCTGCACGGCGAAGAACATGATCAGCAGATAGCCGATGAAGAACTCCGGAAGGGAGATTGCGGCCAACGAGACCACGTTGATGAGCCTGTCCGGCAGGCGGTCGCGGAAATGCACGGCCAGCATGCCAAGGCCAACGGCAAGCGGAATGGAGATGATCGCCGCGAAGAAGGCGAGGAAGAGCGAGTTGCCGAGCCGCTTGCCGATCTGCTCGCTGACCGAGTTTTTCGAGGCCCACGAGGTGCCGAAGTCGCCCTGCAGGGCGCCGCCGAGCCATTGGAAGTAGCGGGTCGCGGCCGGCTGATCGAGGCCTAGGTCTTTGCGGATGTTGGCAACCGCCTGCGGGGTCGCCGACTGGCCGAGATAGGTCGTGGCAAAATCGCCGGGCAGGGCCTCGACGCCGCCAAAAATCAGCAGGGACACAGCAAAGAGAAGCGCCACGCTGAGGGCGAACCGCTGAAGGATAAGTGCGACGAGCGGGCTGCTCTTGGTGAATCGAGCCCAGGGTGACAGCGTTCCCTGGCTACCGGCAGAACCGGTAACAGTCGTATTCGATCCGGCGACGCCGGACGACTGCGGGTTTTCACCCGCAGTCGCCGGCAACGTCAGTTCCGGACCCTGTGTCGATCCGCCCGCCATCAGGCGTCGAGCCAGACGCGGGTCGCGACATAGCCGTTCGACATGTCGTTGCCGATGTCGTGGACGTAACCCTTTATCTGCTTTGTCGATGCGTTCACGAAGTCGTTGAACATCGGCAGGATCAAGCCGCCTTCGTCACGCACCATCATGGCCGCAGTGCGGTACATGTCCTTGCGCTTGGCCTCGTCCAGCTCCGCGCGGGCTGCGAGGATCAACTTGTCGAAGTCCTCGCGCAGGAAGCGCGTGTCGTTCCAGTCGGCCTTCGACGTATAGGCCGTGGAGTACATCTGGTCCTGCGTCGGACGGCCGCCCCAGTAGGAGGTGGAGAAGGGCTGTACGTTCCAGACGTTCGACCAGTAGCCGTCGCCGGGCTCGCGCTTGACCTCGATCTCGATGCCGGCCTTCTTGGCGCTTTCCTGGTACAGCACGGCCGCATCGACCGCGCCCGGGAAGGCAACGTCGGAGGTGCGCAGAAGCACCGAGCCGCTGTGGCCGGACTTCTTGTAGTGGAAGGCGGCCTTGTCCGGATCGTAGGCGCGTTGCTCGATCCCTTCCGGGAACAATGCATAGGTCCCGTTGATCGGGAAGTCATTGCCGACCTTGCCGTAGCCGCCGAGGATCTTCTGCACCATCGTCTCGCGGTCCATGGCGTATTTCAACGCCAACCGCAGGTCGTTGTTGTCGAACGGCGCCGTGTTGCAGTGCATGATGAAGACGTAGTGGCCGCGGCCCGACGTGTTCAGGATCTCCACGGTCGGCGCACGCTTCAAAAGATCGACGGTCTTCGGGTCGACGCGGTTGATGAAGTGCACCTGGCCAGAGGAAAGTGCTGCGATCCGTGCGGTCGCGTCGTTCATCGCGATCAGCTCGACCGAATCGACGAAGCCGCGATCCGTGCGCCAGTCATCCTGGTTGCGCTCGAAGGTGGCGCGGACGCCGGGCTCGAAGCTCGTGACCTTGTAGGGGCCGGTGCCGATCATCGCGTCCGGATTATCGAGGCCGCCATTCGGCTGGACGACGAGGTGGTAGTCGGTGAGCAGCAGCGGCAGGTCGGCGTTGCCCTCGGACAGGACCAGCACCAGTTTGTCACCGTCGGCCTTGATTTCCTTGATCGATTTCATCACGCCAAGCGCGCCGGATTCCGCCTTCTCGTCGGTATGGCGCTCCAGTGTCTTGACGATGTCGTCGACGGTCAGTTCCTTGCCGTCATGGAACTTGACGCCCTTACGGATGGTGAATGTCCAGGTCGCCGCGTCGGCGGAGGGTTCCCAGGATTCGGCGAGGGCCGGAACGGCCTTGCCGGTCAACGGATCCGTCTCAACGATCATGTCACCCCAGGTGCGGCTGGTGACGAACATGAACTGGGAGAGGTTCTTGGCGGGATCGCGCGAATCGGTCGCCGACGCGCCTTCGAGGCCGAGCTTCAGGTGGCCGCCGCGCTTAGGCTCCTGTGCCTTTGCCGCGGTGTCGAACATCGTGCCCGCCGCGGCGAGCGTGATGCCGAAAGCGGCGGCGCGGCCCATGAACTCACGACGGTTCATTTTGCCGAGCATGACCTGCTGTGCGAGAAAATCCTTGTACTCCGTCATTCCACTGTTCCCTTTGCTTGGCCTTTTGGCGGCCGATTGTTGTGATTGGCAGAATATCTGGGCTTGCGCCGAAAATTGTCCGCATCGGCTTTGCGGCGGCGCCCTTTCGGCGCTTCGGTTCTTGTCTCCTCCCTGTCAGGCACCGCCCCCGGCGCTCTCCCCGATCTATAAACCTAACGTATGCGCTGTGAATGTAACGTCTCAAACTTCCTGTTTTTTCCATAAGGCAGGCTTATGGCAACATCCGCAGGCTGTGCCGACCGACTTTCGGAACAGGCTGTTCAGCGGCCTTTCCATACTGGGTCGCGCTTCTCGGCGAACGCGCGCGCGCCCTCCAACTGGTCCTCGCTCGAGTAAAGGATATCCACAGTCTTGAACTGGCGGCGAGTGATCTTGTTCATCGTCGTCTGGAAGGTTTCTCCCTCGGCGGCGCGCACCACTTCCTTGATCGCGGCATAGACGAGCGGTGGGCCGCTTTCGAGCAGGCGCGCCAGTTCCCAGGCGCGGTCCAGTAGCTTGTCGGCAGGCAGGATCTCGTTGACGAAGCCCCAACGATGCGCCTCCTGGGCGTCAAGCCAGCGTCCGGTCAGGAGCATATCCATCGCGATGTGATAGGGGATGCGCTTGGGCAGCTTGATCGAGGCGGCGTCGGCAACCGTGCCGGACCGGATTTCGGGCAGGGCGAAGGTCGCGTGCTCAGCGGCAAGGATCATGTCAGTCGACAGCGCGATCTCGAGACCGCCGCCGCAGCAGATGCCATTGACGGCGGCAATGATCGGCTTGTTCAGGTCGCGCAGTTCCTGCATGCCGCCGAAACCGCCGACACCGTAGTCGCCGTCGACTGCGTCGCCCGCGGCAGCCGCCTTCAGGTCCCAGCCGGGGCAGAAGAATTTTTCCCCAGCACCAGTGATGATGGCGACGCGCAGGCGGTCGTCGTCGCGAAAATCGCGGAAGATTTCGCCCATGATGCGGCTTGTCACCAGGTCGATGGCGTTCGCCTTCGGCCTGTCGATGGTGACTTCCAGAATGCCGCCTTCGCGGCGTTGACGGATCGGTCCGGACATGTTGCTCACTTCCTCAGACGGATCAGGGCATCAGCCGCGACGACTCCATCGCCTTGCGGAAGCACCATGATAGGATTGATATCGAGTTCATCGACAATTGAAGCGTTTGAAACGACATAGGATGCCGCTGCTGCGACCGCGCCAACAAGCGCGTCGATATCGCCAGCCGGCGCGCCGCGATAGCCAGCGAGCAGCTTGGCAATCTTCAAGCCGGATATCGCTTCGCGGATTGCCGGCTCGTCGGTCGGGAGTGTCAGGATTGCCGAATCTTCCAGCAGTTCGACAAGAATACCGCCGGCGCCGACCGTCAACACAGGTCCGGCGACGGGATCGCGCATGGCGCCGACGATGAGTTCTGCGACCGGTTTGCCGACCATTTTCTCGACAAGGTAGCCGGAGGCGACACCGGCCATCGATGCCGCCGCCTCCAGCACCGCGCCGCGGGATAGCAGGTTGAGCTTGACCGCACCTGCTTCCGTCTTATGGGCGACGCCGAGCCCCTTGAGCACGACCGGGAAACCGAGCGCCTCGGCAGCCCGTGCCGCCTCTTCGGCGGTTTCCGCAACCCGGCCTTCCGGCACGGGAAGACCATGCGCGGCAAGTGCCCGCTTGGCCTCATGCTCGGTGAGTGTGACTGCTTCTCCCGCTGCGGGCTGGACCTTGACGAGCGGGGCGGGTAGGGGCCGTGCCCAGATCTCGCCGATCATCGCTGCGGTTTCTGCTGCTGCAAGTGCCTCCTCGATCCCCATGAACGGAACGACGCCGTTTTCCATCAGCATCAGGGCCGTGCCTTCCGGCATGTTCTCGCCCATGCTGGCGACAATGCCGGCGACGGCACCCGTTGCCTTCGAGGCGTCGATCACGGCCTCGCAGGTCGTGATCCAGTCGGCGGCGTCGCAGCGGTCCTGCCGAGGAAAATCGAGCACGATCAGGTTCAGCGCATAACCGCCCTTCATCATCGCGGTGAAGGCCGTGGTCTGCTTCTCGTGGTTGCCCCAGACGAAGGTGTGGTAGTCGAGCGGGTTGGAGATCGTCACCATCTGACCGAGCGCTTCGCGCAAGGGCAAGCGCTGCTCCTCGCGGAGTTCGCGATAGACAGTCTTCCGCTTGACGCCGGCGTCGGCCATCAGCGAGGCCTCACCGCCAGAACAGCTCATCGACGAGATGTCGAAGCTCTCCAATGGACCGTGCAGATGCAGGAGTTTCAATGTCTCCAACAGTTCGGGCAATGTTTCGACGCGGCCGATGCCGAGGCGCGCCAGCAGGGCGGACGACACGGCGTCGTTGCCGGCCAGCGAGGCGGTGTGAGAGACGGTTGCAAGCTGCGCCTGTTCGGACTTGCCGACCTTGAGCGTGACAACCGGCTTCTTCAGTTCGCGGGCGAGACGGGCAAGCCGCTCGAGGGATTCGATGCTGTCGAAGCCTTCGATATGCAGGCCGACGGCGGTGACCCGCGGGTCCTCGAGCACCGCGCAGGCGAGGTCGCACAAGCCAGTCTGCGCCTGGTTGCCTGCCGTCAGGATGTAGGCGAGCGGCAGGCCGCGCATCTGCATGGAAATGTTGCAGGCGATGTTGGAGGACTGAGTCAGGACGGCCACGCCCTTGTCGACGCGAACCATGCCGTGCTGATCGGGCCAGAGCAGGGCGCCGTCCAGCATGTTGATGAAGCCGTAGCAGTTGGGGCCGAGGATCGGCATGTCACCGGCAGCTTCCACAAGGGCTTTTTGCAGGTCGTCGCCGTCGGCAAGCTCGGTCACCGCCTCGCGAAAGCCGGAGGCATAGCAGACCGCGCCGCCGGCACGGCGCGCGGACAGGTCGCGGATGATCTCGATGGTGAGCTGGCGGTTGACGCCGACGAAGGAGGCGTCCGGTGCGCCGGGAAGGTCGGCGATGGAGCGGTAGCATTTGCGGCCGCGGATTTCGTCTTTGGTCGGGTGTACCGGCCAGATTTCGCCGGTGAAGCCCATCTTGTCGCATTGTTCGACGACGCGACCCGCCTCCTTGCCGCCGAACACGGCAATGGAACGGGGTCGGATCAGGCGATCGAGGGAACGTGTCATGTCAGCACTTACGCTCCCAGCGGCCGCAGCAGGTCGCGGCTGATGATGTGCCGCTGGATTTCCGAGGTGCCGTCCCAGATTCGTTCGACGCGGGCGTCGCGCCAGAAGCGGGCGAGCGGAAGGTCGTCCATCAGGCCCATGCCGCCATAGATCTGGATCGCCTCGTCGGTGACGCGGGCGAGCATCTCGGTGGCGTAGACCTTTGCCGAGGCGATCTCGCGGTTCGACGGCAGGCCCTGGTCGAGGCGCCAGGCGGCCGAGAGCGTCAGGAGGTCGGCGGCATCGATCTCGGTGATCATGTCGGCAAGCTTGAACGAGACGCCCTGGTTCGCACCGATCGGCTTGCCGAACTGTTTGCGCTCTGCCGCGTAGGAGAGCGCATAGTCGAAGGCGCGGCGAGCACGGCCGACCGAAGTGGCAGCGACGGTCAGGCGCGTTGCGTAGAGCCAGTCATTGGCGATGTCGAAGCCCTTGTGGACCTCGCCAAGAATCTGGGAGGATGACAGACGGCAGTCGTCGAAGTTGAGGATGCAGTTCTTGTAGCCGCGGTGTGAGACCGAATTGTAGCCGTCGCGGATCTCGAAGCCCGGCGTGCCGCGGTCGACGAGGAAGCAGGTGATCAGCTTCTTCTTTCCCCGTGGCGTATCTTCCTCGCCGGTGGCGATGAAGACGATAACGAAATCGGCGATGTTGGCATGGCTGATGAAGTGCTTGGTGCCGTTGACGATCCAGTCATCGCCGTCCTTCCTGGCGAAGCACTTCATGCCGCGCACGTCGGAGCCTGCGTCCGGCTCGGTCATGGCGAGTGCATCGAACTTTTCGCCGCTGACGGCGGGCAGCAGATACCGCTCGCGCTGCTCGTCGTTGCAGGCCATCAGGATGCCGGAGGGACGGCCGAAGAACACGGTCAGCGCCATCGAACCGCGGCCGAGTTCGCGCTCGACCAGGGTAAAAGCGGTGTGATCGAGGCCCGCGCCGCCGACTTCCTCCGGCATGTTGCAGCCGAAGAAGCCGATCTCCTTGCACTTGCGCGCAATCTCCTGGCCGAGCTCCGGCGGCACGAAGCCGGTGCGCTCCACCTCGTTCTCATGCGGATAGATCTCGGTCTCGACGAAGCTGCGGACCGTGTCGACGATCATCTGCTGTTCGTCTGTCAGTGCGAAATTCATGGTGTTCTCCCTCGTTTTCCTTTTGCGCGCCGCTTGCCCCTCACCCTAGCCCTCTCCCCGCAGGCGGGGAGAGGGGATCAGGTCGGCGCTCGCCCGGTTCGTCTTCCTCCAAACGAAGTCCGGGCGGATACGGCTTGTCCCTTCTCCCAGTTTACGGGGAGAAGGTGCCGGCAGGCGGATGAGGGGCAATCGCCCCCCGTTCCGTGGTCGCTATCGTTTCTGCCCGACGTGCCGACCAGCGCCTTCCGGCAGCGGTAGTGTCGAATGGGCCTTGGTCAGCGTGGCCAGCTTGTCGAGCACCTTGCCGGGCGCAGGCACCGCCTTGCCGGCCTTGCTGTCGACATGCAGCATCATCTGTTCGGCCGTGGCAACAGCTTGCTTCGTCTCGGCGTTGTAAATGGTCGAGAAGATGTGCAGGCGCTTTTCGTCCGACGACAGAATCTGGCAGGTCGAGTAGAGCGCATCGCCGAGCTTGGCCTCGCCGAGATTCCGGATGTGGGTCTCGACCGTGTAGTAGCTGTGGCCGTCACGGACATAGTCCAGGTCGACGCCGATCAGGCGCAGCACGCCATCGGAGGTGTCGCCGAAGACCTGCAGGTAGCGGTGCTCGGTCATATGGCCGTTGTAATCGACCCATGCGGCGTTGACCTTGGTGTCGAGGATATGCAGCGGCCTGGCCGCTCCGAGATCGATCTCCGGCTTCTTCGCGTTGGCCCAGAGATGATCCTCGAACTCGGCGAGCAGCTTGCCTGCGCCCCAGCCGCGGCCGTCATCGCCGGCCTTCAGCGCGTGCATGATGCCGACGAGGTTCTGGTCGCGGATGCGCTCCAGCTCGCGGATGCCGCGGGCGCCGGACTGGGCGTCGGACTGGTTGGCGATCTTGTCGACCAGTTCGTCGGTCAGGTCGACGACATCCGTGAGCTTCGTCCAGGGCCAGGACAGGCAGGGGCCGAACTGGGCGATGAAGTGGCGCATGCCGGCCTCGCCGCCGGCGATGCGGTAGGTCTCGAACATGCCCATCTGCGCCCAGCGCATGCCAAACGAGTAGCGGATCACATCGTCGAGCGTTTCGGTGTCGCAGATGTCGTCCTTGATCAGCCAGAGACCTTCACGCCACACCGCTTCGAGAAGACGGTCGCCGACGAAGGCTTCGATCTCCTTCTGGATGATCACGCCCTTCATGCCGATGGTCGCGAGCTTCGCCTTGGCGTCTTCGAGGGTCGCCTTCGCCGTCTTCTGGCCGCCGACGAGTTCGGCGAGCGGCAGGAGGTAGACGGGGTTATAGGGGTGAGCGACGAACATGCGCTCGGGATGCTTCATGTCGCGCTGCAGGTCGGTCGGCATGATGCCCGATGTCGAAGAGCCGATGAGCGCCTTCGGATCGGCAGCAGCGTCGATCTGCGTGATGACGCCGCGTTTCAGATCCACCCGCTCGGGCACGCTTTCCTGAATCCAGTCAGCGCCTTGCACGGCCTCTTCAATGCTCTTGCAGAAGATCACCTTACCCTTCGGTGGCAGCGGCGCCATGGTCAGCATGCCATAGGCGCGTTCGGCATTCGCCATCACTTCGCCGATGATGCGCTCGGCCTCGGGGTGCGGGTCGAAGATGCTGACATCAATGCCTGCCAGCACGAAGCGTGCAGCCCAAGCCCCGCCGATGACGCCGCCGCCGATGCAGGCTGCTTTTTGGATTTTGGTCATGTGGTCGTTCCCTCGAACTTATCGTTGTGTGCGGCTGCGGCGACGGGAACCGAAACAAACTTGGCTGTTTCTGCTGACAAGTCGCCGCGCCGGGTGTCCGTGCCTATCGCTTCGTCAGCTTCAGCTTCTCACGCACCTCGGCCGGGCCGATGACGCGGGCACCCATGTTCTCGATCACGGTAACTGCCTTTTCCACGAGCTGCCCGTTGGTCGCGAGCTGGCCCTTGCCGACATAGAGGTTGTCTTCGAGACCAACGCGGACGTTGCCACCGGCAAGTACGGCGGCCGCCGGGTAGGCAAGCGCGTTGCGGCCGATCGAAAACGCCGAGAAGGTCCAGTTGTCAGGCACGTTGTTGACCATGGCCATGTAGGTATTGAGATCGTCAGGCGCGCCCCACGGAATGCCCATGCAGAGCTGGATCAGTACCGGGTCCTCGATCAGACCTTCCTCGACCAGTTGCTTGGCGAACCAGAGGTGACCGGTGTCGAAGGCCTCGATTTCGGGGCGCACGCCGAGATCGGTCATCTGCTTGGCCATGGCCCGCAGCATCGACGGCGTGTTGGTCATGACGTAGTCGCCGAGCGAGAAGTTCATCGTACCGCAATCGAGCGTGCAGATTTCCGGCAGGCATTCGGCAACGTGCGAGACGCGCTCGGTGGCGCCGACCATGTCGGTGCCTTTTTCCTTGAACGGCAGCGGGCTTTCGACATCACCGAATATGATGTCGCCGCCCATGCCGGCGGTCAGGTTCAGCACGACGTCGACTTCCGCCTGGCGGATACGGTCGGTGACTTCCTTGTAGAGATCGTTGCGGCGGGAGGGCGCGCCGGTTTCCGGATCGCGGACGTGGCAGTGGACGATGGCCGCGCCGGCCTTGGCGGCTTCGACGGCGGCTTCCGCGATTTCCTTGGGCGAGCGCGGAACATGGCGGGATTTGTTGGCAGTGTCGCCCGAGCCGGTGACGGCACAGGTGATGAAGACATCGCGATTCATGGCGAGGGGCATTTCGTATCTCCCAGATTTCCTCGCGCCCATTACGTGCCAAGGAAACTTCTCATGCTTTCCATTATCGGTTCCATCCTTTACACATTCGGCGATGCTAGTGGAGTTTGCACAAATGCTCGATCCATCTTCCGAGACGCTAGAATTGGACATTCTTATCCTACCGGAGACGAATCTGATCCTAGTCGCCTCGCTGATCGAGCCGCTCCGCGCAGCAAACCGCATTTCCGGTCAAGAGCTCTATCGCTGGCGGATTTTTTCGCCTGATGGCGCTGCGATCGAGACGAGGAGCCGGATTCCCGTGCCCGTCGACGGGCCGTTTCGGCCCGAGCAGGAGACGGTGCCGCTGTTCATCCTGTCGAGCTACCAGTGGGAGGAGAGTGCGACGCCCGCCTTGCGTATGCAACTTTCGAGGACAGCGCGGTATCGCACGATGATGGCGGGCATCGAATCAGGCAGCTGGCTCCTGGCGGAGGCGAGCCTGCTCGACGGGCATTCCGTCACGATCCACTGGGAGGACATGGAGGACTTCGCCGCGGCCTATCCGCAGATCACCGTTCTCAGGGAGCGGTACGTCATCGACGGCAAGCGGATCACCACCGGCGGCTCGCTGCCGACGCTGGACCTGATGCTGGAGGTCATTCGCCGCCGGCAAGGCTATTCGCTGGCGCTCGAGGTTTCGCGGCTGTTCATCTACGAGCACGAGCGTACCGGCGGACTGCTGCAGGTGCCGGCGCTTGGCAACATGCGCGTCGCCGATCATCGCGTCAGCCAGGCGGTGCGCCTGATGGAGGAGACGGTTGAGGTACCCATGACCCTTGCCCGTCTTGCGCGCCGCATCGGTATCAGCGCGCGCTACCTGCAGGATCTTTTCCATGAGACGATGGGGGTCGCACCGCACCAGCATTACCTCGCACTTCGCCTTAACGCGGCGCGACGGAAGGTGATCGAGACGAAGAACGAATTCGCCGACATCGCCGCTGTGACCGGGTTCAACTCGTCTTCCGCATTCTCGCGCAGCTATCGCGCGCACTACCACGAAAGCCCCACGGAGACGCGGCGGCGTCTCAGGACGGTGGGGAAGGGGTAATCGGTCAGGCGCTTCAAAGATCGATTCAAGTGGGCCGCAGATGTGGCGGGTTTGAAGCCAATATTCGACATCGGGCGGGTAGTAGGTGACCCTCAATCACCGGTGCGTATGATCAAATGTCAGCGGTTTCGCGCACCGCGGAATCCACGCGGGCGCGACGCGCTCTAGGCCGATTTCTTCCCCTGCGGGTAAATCGTCTCGCCGCGCTTCAGCATATCCACGAAGGCTTCGATCTTCCGCTTTCGTCCAGCCTCGGTCTTCATGTTGTGGACGCGGAACGCCAGCGCGAACCTGTTCTGCTTGCTGAGTTTTTGCAGCATCTCCCTCGCTTTGGGCTCGGCATCGATGGCCGCCTGCAGATCCTCAGGGATGTGCATATCCTTGCCGCTGGCATAGGCGCGATCCCAGCGCCCGTCTGCTTTGGCTTCGTCGACTTCCTTCAGCCCGTGTTCCGTCATCCGCCCCTCGGCGATCAGGCGGGCGACGTTGTCGACGTTGATCGCGCTCCAGGTGCTCTTTTTGCCCCGCGGCGTGTAGCGCTGCAGGAAGCTCTTTTCGTCGAATGCCTTGCGGATACCGTCGATCCAGCCCCAGCAAAGAACGACGTCGATGGCTTCGACGGGAGTGATCGACTTCAGTCCGGAGGCTACCTTGTGCACCTTGATCCAGACTTCGTTCTGGCTGTCATGGTGAGATCCGAGCCAGGTGTAAAATGCGGCTGCGTCCTCGAATTCGTGAACCTTGTCGGGGTCAACCTTGATCGGCGCCATCTAACCTTCTCTTCTTTCAAAAGGCCGCTCGGCAGAGCGAGGCCCTTCGCGCATTCAACCGGAAATATCGGCCTGCACAAGGGCGCTGTTGCAGGCGGATGAAATTTTCCGGGAACCTTTTGGCTGCATCCGCATCCAATACCTGTCTTCGGAAAACCTAGTTCCGAGAGGCAGCTAACGATTGTGAACCCTCAAGGAGAATGACCATGCTGAAACGACTTCTCGCCGCAACCTTCCTGGCCGCGGCTTTCGGCGGTGTTGCCGTTGCGGCAGATGCCAAGCCGAACGATCTGCAGATCGCCCACATCGCCTACACGGCAGGAAACATCGATGTCGAGGCGGCCCAACAGGCGCTGACGAAGAGCAAGAATGCCGAAGTGCTCGAGTTCGCAAAGACGATGGAGCGGGACCACAAGGCCGTCAACGAACAGGCGCTGGCGCTCGTCAAGAAACTGAACGTTACGCCTGAGGACAACGCCATCAGCCAGTCGCTTACGGCCAGCGCTGCGAAGGAGCGCGAAACGCTTGCCTCGCTGGATGGGCCCGCCTTCGACAAGGCCTACATCGCCAACGAGGTGGCCTACCATAGGACGGTCAATGGCGCTTTGGCGGACACACTGATCCCGTCTGCACAGAATGCGGAACTCAAGGCGCTGTTGGAAACCGGGCTGGCGCTCTTCCAGCAGCACCAGGCACATGCCGAGCATCTCGCCTCCACGGTCGACTAGGTGCGCCGATGAAACTCGCCCTTTTTAAGGGAGTGGCAGGCGTGGTCATGGCGCTGCTTCTCCTCCCGGTGTCGTCTGCGGTTGCGACGGAACACCAGATCACGATTGCCGGGATGAAATTCATCCCGGCGTCGATCCAGTTGAAGGCCGGCGATGTGGTCGTTTGGAAGAACGATGATATATTTCGGCATACGGCCACGGCGCGCGCCGGCAGCTTCAACGTCGATCTGCCGCCGAAAGCGGAAAAGCGCGAGACGATCACCGTGGCCGGCGTGACCGACTATTATTGCCGGTTCCATCCTGCGATGAAAGGCAAGCTGGAGGTCGAGCCGTGATGCCGGATACTTGGGCAACAGAAAGCGGGAGACGATCATGAGCGCGGCACCTCGCAGGATCGAAAAGCCGGGTGCGGACATCACGGCGCTCTCCGATATGGCGCTTGTCGAGCTTGCGAGGGCCGACGATGAGGCCGCTATCCGCGTGATCGTCCAGCGCCACAATCGGCGTCTTTTCCGGGCTGCGCGGGCGATCGTCCGCAACGATGCCGAAGCCGAGGATATCGTCCAGGCAACCTATGTTCAGGCGTTCACCCATCTGGAGACTTTCAGACGGGAAGCGCAGTTTTCGACCTGGCTGACGCGGATCGCCGTCAACGAAGCGCTCGGCCGTGTGCGCCGCCGGAAAACAACGACAGGCCTCGAGGAGCTTGAGATGCAACGCGGTGGATCGGATGGAGGTGAGGTGTTGCGCTTCCCGATATCCCCTTGGACAAGTGATCCGGAAACCGAGCTTGCGCGCAGCCAGGCGCGTTTCCTGCTGGAGCGTGCCGTCGACAGCCTGCCTCCGGAATTTCGGGCGGTATTCGTCCTGCGGGACGTGGAAGGGATGAGCACGCATGACACGGCATTGCATCTCGACCTCCGCAGCGAGACGGTCAAGACACGGCTGCACCGGGCGCGCAAGCTGATGCGCGCGGCGATTGAAAGACAACTGGCCGGATCGCTTTCGGCCCTCTTTCCCTTCGATGGCGCACGCTGTGCGTCGATGGCGGACCGGGTGGTTGAGGCGCTGAAAGCCGCAAGGACACCTTGATATGAAGCTTCCGTTAGTCCGCTGATCAACGCGGGAACTACGCCCCGCGCGGGCGGACGGATCTCGACATGGTGCCGCTTTGCAGGCATGTTCGGAGGCTGTACTGCTTGAGCGCCGATTGCAGCGTGCCGTAACACGGTGTTGTTGCTCCAAGTACAAGACGGTAGCCAGGGGGCGAAATGCGTCACCGCACAAAGATCCGCTTCACACTTGTGAGCCTCCTGGCCCTGGCGGCGGTTTATCTGCTCGTCAGCTATTTCCTTGTGCCGGAGATATGGATTTTTCGGGATGCAAAGCGCATCGGAAGCCTGAGCAGCATGGTCACCACCACCGCTGACGACATTCCGGGAGATCCCATCAATGTCGGCCTTGTCGGCTCCAAGGAGGAGGTGATCCGCGCCTTTGCTGCGGCCGGTTGGGATCCAGCAGATAAAATCACCCTGCGGTCATCGATCGATATCGGCCTGAGTGTGGTTCTGGACCGGCCGGACCTCGACGCGCCGGTCAGTCCGCTCTTCTTCGAGGGGCGAAAGCAGGATCTTGCCTTCGAGAAGCCGGTGGGACGAAGCGCCGACGAACGCAACCACGTCCGTTTTTGGCTGACCGAGCGCACCGGCACCGACGGTCGCCCGCTCTGGCTCGGTTCGGCAAGCTTCGATCGCGGGGTAGGCCTCAGCCACGACACAGGCCAGATCACCCACCACATCGGACCCGATGTCGACGCGGAGCGCGATCTCGTCATCGGAGATCTGGGCAAGGCCGGCCAGCTTTCCTCGACATACGAGGTCGCCGGCATCGGCGCGACGGCGAGCGGCCGCAACGGCGGCGGCGATCCCTATTTTACCGACGGAAAGGCGCTTGTCGGGGTGCTGCTTTCCCGACCCAGCCAATAGGTAGAGTGTCGCGGCCCAGTTCGGGGCGATCCACGGCGAAGCTGATTTCGCTGATCAGTTTTCGCCGCAGGGCGAAGGCGTAGTCAGCCATCGTCTCCGGCTCGATGACAAATGCGCCTTCGCCGCCAATCACAAAGTCGCCGAAGTAATCGGTCAGATGGCGGGGCACGCCAAATCTGATTTGCGGAGCAACGATCGCGTTGATCGTAAAGCCGCGGGCAATCGCTCGCGCGCGACTTGCAAAAAGCGGTGCGCCGTCGTTGTTCGTTCCGTTCGCCGAAATATCGATGATCTTCACCAGAGGGACGCCGACGAACCTGTCCAGCAAGGTGCTCGCGGAATCGATAGCGTCCGATATGGAAGTCGCGCAGTAGCTGCGGCATCTGTCTCCGTCGTTTGCAAATTGGCGTATCGCGCGGGCGACCGAAAGGGCGTCTTCCAAACGGCACACCTGACGCCAGGGCAGGACCGATCTCGTCTGGCCCGGGCTTGCCCATTCCATGTAGGTGACGGCGATGCAGCCGCTGGGACCTTGCGAAATCGCCGCAACCACCGCCGGATCGGAAATCGCCATCGCATGGCCATCGCGCTGCATCCTCGCGGTCGCGCGATCGACCGAGGCCGAGGCATCGACGGCAAACACGATCGCGGCGTCCACGTCCGCGGCATGGGCCGGAACAGCAAGTGTCACGAAGAAGAGGAGCGAAAGAAGCAGCGCGGGCACGGCGTCCCCCATCCGCATTCATGGCCTGTCAATATACGCCCTTGGACAAGGCGGGCCAAGCGCGTGCCGGCGCGTTATGCTATTGCGCTGGTGCTGCTTGACAGCGCGTCCAGTTCGGTCACACGACTGTCTCGCCGCCGTCTACCACCAGGATTTGTCCGGTCATGTAGCTCGACCGGTCCGAGACGAGGAACAGGATCGGTTCGGCAATTTCCGAGACATCCGCCCAGCGCCCCATCGGCACCTTGTCGCGAACATAGGCCTCGATCGCGCCACGGCCGCCCATCTGAACGATGAAGGGTGCATTGAAAGGCGTATCGACCCAGCCGGGGCAGAGCGCGTTCACCCGGATGCCGGATCTCGCATAGTCACCGGCCATCTGCTTCGTCATCGCGATGACGGCGTGCTTGGTCGTCGTGTAGGCGATCATCTCGCGGTCGTAGAGCACGCCGGAAGACGAGGAGGTGTTGAGGATCACGCCCTTGCCCTGGCTTTTCATCGCCGGCATCACGAGTCTTGCAGCCATAAAATGGGAGCGGACATTCAGGTTCCAGGAGCGATCAAAGCCCTCGACAGCGACCTGCTCGAGGTCTCCCGCGACCTGGGCGCCGGCGTGATTGTGCAGGATGTCGATGCGGCCGTGACGGGAAAGCACATCTGTGATCGCCGCTTCGAGGGCGATGTCGTCTGTGACGTCAAGCACGAGCTTTTCCGCCCTTCCGCCGGTAGACACGATGCGCTCAGTGGTCTCGGCGGCGCCTGCCGCGTCACGATCGACAATGCAGACGATCGCGCCCTCGCGGGCCATGATTTCCGCCCCCGCCCGGCCGATGCCGGAGCCGGCGCCGGTGACGATGGCGACGCGGTCCTTCAGGATCATCCCGTTCACTCCGCTGTGCTCCTTTTGGCCTTCTTTTCGCGCATCAGCACGCGTGCGATGAGGATGAGAAAGAGCGAGGCGACCAGAACCATCGTCGCGATCGCGTTGATTTCGGGTGTTACGCCGCGACGGATCGAGGCGAAGACGTAGATCGGCAATGTCGTCTTCGGCCCGGCGACGAAGAAGGCGACGATGAAATCGTCGAAGGAGAAAGTGAAGGCCAGCAGGAAGCCGGCGAGCACGGACGGCAGAATCTGCGGCAGCACGATCTGGTGGAACGTGGTCCAGGGCGTCGCGTAAAGATCAGCCGATGCCTCGACAATATCACGCCCGAGACTTGCGATCCGCGCCTTCACGATCATCGCCACCAGCGCCATGGTAAAGAGCCCATGCGCGGCGATGATCGAGCCATAGCCGAGCCCGAACTGTGGTGGCTTATCGCCCGGCCACAGGCCGACGATCGCCGGGTTGATGACGCCGAAGACGGCGACGAGGGCGACGAGGGTGGCGATGCCGATGACGACGCCCGGCACGACAATGGCGGCGGCGAAGAGGGCGTCGAAGACGGCGCGGGTGCGCGGCGAGAGGCGTTCCATGCCCAGCGCTGCCATCGTGCCAAAGACCGCCGCGAGGGTGGCGCTGGTGAAGGCGATGATCAGGCTGTTCTGAAGTGCTGCGACGAGGAAGGTGTTGTTCAGCGCCTTGCCGTACCACTGCGTCGAGAAGCCGGTGAACTCGCTGGCGCTGCGTCCCGCGTTGAACGAGAACAGGACGACGAGCGCGATCGGCGCATAGAGGAAGAGATAAACAGAGGCAATGAGCGCGCGCATCAGACGAGATCCACCTGTCTTGTGCCGGAGATACGCCAGGCGATCCGCATCGCCACCATCAGGATGACGACGACGACGGCGACCAGCGTGACTGCGATCGCTGAGCCGAACGGCCAGTTGCGTGATTGCAGGAACAGATCGACCAGCGCATTGCCGATGAAGAAGACTTTGCCGCCGCCGAGCAACTGCGGAATCAGGTATTCGCCGAGAAGCAGGATTGTGACGAGGGCGACGCCGGTCATGACGCCGGGCAGCGACAGCGGCAGGGTCACCGAAAAGAAGGTCGAGACCGGCTTCGCGCCGAGGTCGGCCGAGGCTTCGAGCAGTCGCCGGTCGAGTTTTTCCAGGCTGACATAGATCGGCATGATCATCAGCGGCAGGTAGCCGTAGACGATGCCGAGCAGGACAGCACCCGGCGTGTTGAGCAGGCGCACGTCCTCGATGCCGATCATCGACAGCAGGTTCGGGATGCCGCGTGAGCCGAGGATGTACATCCAGGCATAAGTGCGCACGAGCAGGCTCGTCCAGAAGGGCACGACGACGAGCGAGACCAGCATGAGCCGGTAGCGCGGGTCGGCCTTGACGGCGAGGTAGTAGGCCGCCGGATAGGCGACAAGAAGGCAGAGGAACGCGCCCACCGGAGCGAGCATCAATGTGTTCCAGTAGGCGGCGGCGCGCGCCGGCAAGTTGGCATATTGCGCCAGGGTGAAAGTCGGGAGGTAGCCGCCCTCCGGCGCCCGCTCGCCGAAGGAAAAGACAACCATGGCGATGAACGGCAGGACTAGGAAGATGAAGAGCCAAACCGCCGAGGGCAGCAATAATGCCGTGGTGACGAGATTTCGCTTCGTGGTGGTCGCAAGCGGCATGGTCGATTTCTTGTAAGGTGTGGTGATTTCGCGGACCCCGACTGGGGAGGCGCGTGCGATTGCTTGATTAGGCTTCCTCATGCTGAAGGATGACGCCGGTCTTTGGAGCCCTGCTGGTACAGCGCCTCCGATGGTGAAGTCGTCATGGATCTGCCAACCATCGCCACCGGAGGGCCGATTGCCGGATGAGCGGGACAGCCTCGTATCTGTTCCGTCATCCAGCTATGGCACTCGCGCCTCTCGGCGACGAAAGTCCTAGGCCGATTTGAAGCGGGCCATCAGTTCCGCACGGGACGGATCGGTGAGCGTTACCGCGGCGCCGAACTCGAGCGGGGTCAGCGAAGCCTCGTCGGGATAGACGATCTTGTTGCCGGTGATTTCGGCCGGCAGCAGCGCCATGACGCGGCTATCGGTTGTCGGCGCGCCGTTCGCAATGTGCTCCTTCACCGCGTTCGCCGGATCCATGAGGAAGTTCAGCAGCGCATAGCCGGCCGCCTTGTTGGCCGCACTCTTCGGGATTGCATAGAAATCCGACCAGATCTCGCCGCCATCGGCGCCGAGCAAGAACTGGATCTCCGGCATGTCGCGGTTCAGCTGCGCGCCGTCATTGGTCCAGCACATGGTCATCCAGGCATCCGTCGCGCGCATCGATGGCTGGTAGTCGCTGTTGATGGCGTAGAGATGCGGCTTGACCTTGATCAGCACTTCCTCGGCCTTCGCGAGCTCGTCCGGCTTGATCGAATTGAAGGAATAGCCAAGGGAGACCAGTGCGTTGCCGATCGTGGTCAACTGATAGTCGTGCACCATGGCGCGGCCGTCCGCCTCGGTCGCAGCGAGCTCGAAGAACTCTTTCCAGCTCGTCACCTTCGACTTCATCTTGCTGGAGTTGAAGGCAATGCCCGTCGTGCCCCAGTTTTTCGGAACGGCGTAGACTGTGCCATCCACCGTGCCCTCGGCCGTGAAGCGGGTATTCTGGGTCTTGGGATCGAAATTCGGGACCTTGGAAAGATCGAGCGGGTCGATCAGACCAAGCTTCGAGTAGGTGGAGATCGTGTAGTTGGTCGGAACGAACAGGTCCCATCCGGTGCCGCCGGCCTGGAGTTTTGCCAGCATTTCCTCGTTCGAGCCGAAGACGTTGACCTCTACAGCAACCCCGGTCTTGGCTGTGAAGTTCTCAAATGTTGCGGGGTCGTGGTAGTTCGGCCAGGTGGCGATCGACATGGTCGAGCCGAGATCTTCGGCGTGGGCCACGGAGTTGAATACACCCGGCTGGCGAGCCATGACGGCGGTGGCAAGACCGAGACCGGTGACGCCAAGAAAATGGCGCCGGCTGACCGAGCCGCGCTTGAGGCGCATCAGCTCGTCCATGAAATCCTTGGCACTGATCGGAGCATTCTCTCTATACCATTTCGTCATCACACGGTTCCCTTCGTTTATCGTGATGGGCCTGTTTCCCCTCAGGCCGGAAAGATATGCGCTTCGCCGGGATTGAAATTCATCGCGACCGTTTCGCCCGGCTCGACGAGGTCGCTGTCGCTTGTTCCACGCCGCTCGGCGGTGACGAGAAGATCGCCCAGTCCCGGAACGGAGATCGAATATTCCGCTGCGGAGCCAAGGAAAATGCGGTGGGTGACGGTGCCCTCCAGCTGCGCGCCATTTTTGTCCGACGGGCGCGTGAGGCGGATGGCTTCCGGCCGCAGGGCCACAGTTGCCTCGCCGGCCTTGAGGGTGCGCGCCTTTGCGGTTTCGAGCCGCTTGCCGTTCGCGAGGGTAACGCTTCCGTCTGCCGGGTCGACCGTCGCGGACAGCCGGTTCGTCTTGCCGACGAAATCAGCGACGAACAGGTCGGTCGGGTTGTCGTAGATCTCCTTCGGCGAGGCGAGCTGACGGATCCGACCGGCGTTCATCACGCAGACGACATCGCTCATCGATAGCGCCTCTTCCTGGTCATGCGTCACGAGTACGAAGGTAATCCCGAGATCGCGCTGCAGGGTCTGCAATTCGATCTGCATGGCAGTACGGAGCTTCTTGTCGAGAGCCGCCAGTGGTTCGTCGAGAAGCAGAACGGATGGCTTGTTGACCAACGCACGGGCAAGCGCGACGCGCTGCTGCTGGCCGCCGGACATCTCGTGGATTCGGCGTTTGGCGAAGCCGCCGAGCCGGACCATTTCCAGAGCCTCGCCGACACGGCGGGAAATCTCGGATGCCGCCAGCCTCGGGCGCAATTGCTTCAGGCCATAGGCGACGTTGGCTTCCACATCGAAGTGCGGGAAAAGGGCGTATTGCTGGAACACCATGTTCACGGGCCGGCGATAGGCGGGAACGCCGTTCATGGAGGCGCCGCCGATGAGCACGCTGCCCTCGGTCGGCTGCTCGAAGCCGCCGATCATGCGCAGGCACGTGGTCTTGCCACAACCGGATGGTCCCAGAAGCGCGACAAACGCTCCCTTCGGGACGGAGAGGTTGATGTCCGATACGGCGGTCACTGCGCCATAGCGCTTGGTCACCGAACGGAACTCGATGTCGTTCGTATCAGCCGATGTCACGTCTGTTCCCAGTCTTTTGGTTGTGCAGGCGGTCTTTGCCGCCTTTTCACTATAGGTGGAATGCTAGTCAGGAAGTGTTGACGAGGTATATACCCCGAGAGGGGTATTTTTTCCGTTTTGCCGCCGTGAAAGGAGTATACCTCGTAAGCGCAGCAGTCTTTTGCGCTTGACACAGGGGGAACCCGAAAGCGTCATGCGGGTCGATTTTGCATCATTTTTCCAGTCACTTGCGGCATGTCTTTCGCCTAATAGCATAGCCGAATCTGAAGGGGGTATGCTCTTCCTCAAGCTGATGCGGTCGCTTGTGCATGTCGATGACGTGGTCATCTTCGCCTATCGCGCCAAGGATCGGCCGATAGACCTTTTCAGCACCTTCAATCCCGAAGACCACGAGATCTTTGTCAGCCTCTACCAGGCCGGGCCCTACCTCCTCGATCCGTTCTATCATGCGGCGCGCGCCGGTAAGTCTGGCGTCTACCGGATGCGGGAACTCGCACCGGACCGCTTCTTCTCCAGCGAGTACTATAGGACCTATTACGTCCAGACCAAGCTTGCGGAGGAGGTGGGCTTCTTCGTTCCGGGCGAAAACGACGTCACGGTCGTCGTGTCCCTCATGCGCCGCGAGTCCAGCGGGTATTTCTCTGCTGCCGAATTTGCGGTGCTTGCCGACGCGGCGCCTTTCGTGGCGGCCTACGTGGCGCAGGCATGGAAGGATCTCCCGCGCCGCTTCGATGCGCTCGCGCGTGGGAGCAAGGGGGCGCACTCGGAGGAAGCCAATGGCGTCGACAAGGTGTGGCGCAAGCTCAATCTGACAGACCGCGAGGCGGCCATCGTTGAATTGGTCCTGCAGGGCTATTCGTCGGAATCGATCGGGCTGACACTGGCAATCTCGACGGGGACGGTGAAAGTCCACCGGCGCAACGTCTATCGCAAGCTTGGCATCTCGTCGCAGATGCAACTGATGTCCGTTTATCTGAAGGGTCTCGAGCAGTAGCGGCAGGAGAGCGGAACGCTCCAAACCTGCCGCCTGAACCTGGATCAGTCCCTGATAACCAGCAGATCGGTGGCGGTGAACCGAAGGGTCACCGTTTCGCCGACCGTCGGTGGAACGAGGCCCGGACTATTGAACATGTCGAAGGAAATTACGCTGTTGCCGACGCGCATGCGGGTGCGCACGACCGAGCCGAGGAAATTGCTGCTGACGACTTCCCCGGTCAGGGCCGTGTCCCCCTTGGCGCCCTCGGCAATCGAGCCGGCTTCCGGGCGCAGTGCCAGTGAGATGGTATCACCGGCTTTCACGGGACCGAGCGGTTCGCGCAGCGTCACACTCTGGTCGCCGATCGAGATACGGTTGGTGGCGGGATCGATAACCTTTGCCTCAATCAGGTTCAAGGTACCGACGAAGGAGGCGACGAAGCGCGTGGTGGGGCGATTGTAGATTTCCGAGGGCGTGCCGATCTGGTCGGCGCAGCCGGCGTTCATCACGACGATGCGGTCGGAGATCGACAGCGCCTCTTCCTGGTCGTGGGTGACGAAGACCGTCGTGATCCCGAGTTGCTGCTGGATCATGCGGATTTCCTCGCGCAGCGACACGCGGATCTTCGCGTCGAGTGCGGAGAGCGGCTCATCGAGAAGCAGCACCTGCGGCTTGGGCGCGAGCGCGCGGGCGAGCGCCACGCGCTGCTGCTGACCGCCGGAAAGCTGGTAGGGGAAGCGGTCGGCAAGGTGTTCCAGCTTGATCAGGCCAAGCATCTCCTTCACGCGCGCGTTGATCTCGTCCTTCGGCCGGCCGGCGACCTTCAGACCAAAGGCGACGTTGTCGAACACGTTCATGTTGGGAAACAGCGCATAGGCCTGGAACACCATGCCGATGTTGCGCTGGTTTGGCTTCAGCCCGGCCTGGTTCTTGCCGGCGACCGTGATGGTTCCGCCGCTCGGTGTCTCGAAGCCCGCGATCATGCGCAGGACGGTCGTCTTGCCGCAGCCCGACGGGCCGAGGAAGGAAACGAACTCGCCCTTTTCGATCTCCATGTTGAAATCGCTGACGACCTGCACCTGCCCGAAGGACTTCTGGATATGGCTGAGAGAAAGAAACGTCATATGGTGTAAGCCCTCAAGCCTTCGCAGGCGCGGATTTCTGGAAACGGGTGACAAGCTGGATCAGTGACAGGCAGCCCCAGGTAATGGCGAACGCAATGACCGAGAGGGCAAAGGGCTCGTAGGGCTTGTTGGCGCCAATGCGCTGCAGATACGGTCCGAACGCTGGCCGGTCGAGTAGGGCGGCCAAGGTGAACTCGCCGATGACGATGGCGAAGGTCAGGAAGGCGCCGGACAGAACGGCCGGGATGACGTTCGGCAGGATGATGCGGCCGAGGATTCTCACCCAGCCCGCGCCGAGGCTCTGTGCCGCTTCGGTCAGGGTGGCGACGTCGATCGTGCGCAAGCCCGTGTCGACAGCGCGATACATGTAGGGCAGGGCGAGAATGGTATAGCCGAAGGCGAGCAGAATATTGGTGCCGAACACTGAACCGGTGAGCGGCAACCAGCTCGACGTGTTGTAGAGGCGGATGTAGCCAAAGACGATAACGATTGCCGGGATGACCAGCGGCATCAGGGTGAGGAACTCGACGTAAGGCCTTGCCCACGGCATCTTCAGCCGCACCCAGAATGCGGTCGGCACGACGATCAATATGCCGATGACGATCGTCACCAGCGCCATGACGACGGAATAGCTAAACGTCGCCTGGAACTGCGGATCGGCTAGCACGCGGGCATAGGCGTCGAAGCTGTAGACCCCGCGCCGCGCCCGCAGCGAGAACTCGAACAGGCCGCCGAGCGGCACGAAGAAATAGAGCAGGCCGAAGATCAGGGCTGCCCAGCCGGCAATGCGTGCCCATACACTCATTTAAGCCACCTTTCGGCGCGCACGCGCAGCCAGATGTAGAGAACATTGGCGATCGCCGTGATGACGATCATGCCGAAGGCCATCGCATAGCCGAGATTCGGGTTGCCGAGCACGTCGCCGCGAATCTGGGCAAAAAGCTGGATCGGTACGATGTTGAGGCTCGAGCCCGTGAGCGCGATGGCGGTTGCGACGGCGCCGAAGGCGTTGGCAAACAAGAGCGCGAAGGTGCCGAGCAGCGAGGGGAAGAGGATCGGTAGCGCCACCATGCGCCAGAACTGCAAGGCGCTTGCGCCAAGGATTTCGGCAGCTTCGCGCCATTCGCGGCGAAGGCCTTCAAGCGCTGGCGCGATGATCAGGATCATCAGCGGGATCTGGAAGAAGAGGTAGGTGACCGTAAGGCCCCAGAAGCTCAGAATGTTGAAGCCGAGGTCACGCTGCAGCACGATGCCGAAGTTCTGGCGCAGCAGGACGGTGACAAGCCCGACGGGCCCGAAGGTCGCAAGAAACGCGAAGGCCAGAGGGACGCCGGCGAAATTGGACGCGACCCCGGAAAATGTCAGGAGCGGGGATTTGATCCAGCGGGGGACCGCACCGAACACGACCGCGGCCGCCATTGCAAAACCGATCAGGCTTCCGAGCGCGGCCGAGGCCACGGAAATCTTGATGGAGATCCAGTAGCTCGAAGGGATGGTCCCGGTGTTCAGGTCAATGATGTTCTGCAGCGTGAAGGAGCCGTCACGCGTCTGGAAGGCGCCGATGACGATATGCATCGTCGGCAGCACAAGGAACATCATGACGAAGATCACGAAGGGCATCAGGCCCAACCATGTAAGCGGAAATCGCTGGCGTAGCGTGTTGAGGGCTCGGGTCATCGTCCTGGATCGTTAGCGAAGCGCTGATTTCAATTTGGACCAAAGTAAGGCAGCGGTTTGGCGAATGGCAAGCCCCGGCCCGGGAGATCGGGCCGGGGCCTCGCATTACAGCCTCACCTTACTGAACGTTTGCGCCGACGACGCCGTCCCAGCTGCCAGTGACGGCAGCCTTGTTGGCGTTCTGCTCTTCCACGGTCGGGAAGACGGCCGCCTCATAGCTTGCTGCCGGCGGCAGGGCATCGAGCAGCGCCTGCGGGATCTTGCCGGCCTTGGCCATGGCGTTGAAGCGAGCCGGGTGGCAGTAGCCCTTCAGCCACAGATTCTGGCCTTCGTCCGAATAAAGGTGCTCCATCCAAAGCTTGGCAGCGTTCGGATGCGGCGCGTAAGCGGAGATGCCCTGGACGTAGACGCCAGCCAACACGCCGGTCTTCGGAACGACGACTTCAACCGGCGGGTTGCCCTTCAGTTCGTCGCGCCAGGCCAGCGCGTTGTAGTCCCAGGCGACGGCGATCGGCGTCGCGCCCTGGGCAATCGTGCCGGCCTTGGCGATGACCGGAACGAAGTTGCCGGCTTTGTTGAGCTCGGCGAAGTATTCCAGGCCAGCCTTGCCGGCCTCCTCGCCGGGCTTGGCGCCCTTCGACAGGCCGGCGGCGAGCACGCCGAGGATGGCCTGGTTCGAGGCGCGCGGGTCGCCGGCAAGGGCGACCTGGCCCGCATATTCCGGCTTGAGGAGGTCTGCCCAATCAGCCGGGTTGTTCGGGACGAGGTCCTTGTTCACGATGAACGACAGAACGCCGTAGTAGTCGCCGTACCAGTAGCCCTCGGGGTCCTTGATGCTATCAGGAATTTCATCCCAGGTGGAAACCTTATAGGGCTGCAGCAGGCCTTCGGCCTTCGTCTGCGGGCCGAAGGAGAGACCGACGTCGATGACGTCAGGGGCCTGCGGACCCTTGTTGTCCTTGTTGGCCTTGATCGCTTCGACTTCGTCGGCCGAGCCGGCATCCGGGTTCAGTTCGTTGACCTGGATTTCCGGATACTTGGCCTTGAAGCTGGAGATCACTTCGCCGTAGTTGCACCAGCTGGCGGGCAGGGCGATGGTGGTCAGCATGCCTTCCTTCTTCGCGGCTTCGATCAGTTCGGCGCTCGGCTCGGCAGCGGCAATGGCCGTGGAGGCCACCAGTATGGCAGTGGAGAGCGAGAGCAGTCGGCGGGTACGTGACATCACGGGTGTTCTCCTTTTTGTGTGTCAGTCAGCTTCGGCGAAGCTGATACTGGTGCGGCATGAAGTATATGTGACAGATTTTAAATGCTTTTCCGGGCTTCCCGGTTATTCATTGACTTTACGGTAGTTTCATCTCGGCTTGCGGAACAATCGGCTCGCCTCGAACAGTTCCTCCAACGATTTTATTCGTTCGCGTGTTTCTCCCCAGTTTGCGCTCTGCGTCGCCTCGATCAGTGCCTCGACCACGAATAGCGTCACCACGGACGAGTCCCACGCGGACGGCGCCTCAATATGGATGCGAAAAACACGCGCTGCCAACTTGGCGATGGGGGACGCCCATTGGTCGGTGAACAGGACGATCTCGACGCCCCGCTGGCGGGCGATGCGGGCGAAGGTCTCCATCTCCTGCTCGTAGCGCCGGATGTCGAAGATGACGATGACGTCGCCGGCCTTCATGTTCAGAACATAGTGTGGCCAGGAACTCGGATTGTTGGCCAACTGGGTGACGTTCGGCCGGATCACCTGCAGGTGCGTAAAAAGATAGTCGGCGAGCGCCTTGGTGATGCGCCCCCCCACGACATACACTTTACGCTTTCGATCGGCGATCAGCGCAGCTGCGCCATCGAACTCCTCGATCTCGACCTGCGACAACGTCTGGCGCAGGTTGTTCATGATCGCGTCGGCGAAGCGGTTGAGGATATGCGTTCCCGGGGCATTGGCAGCCCACCGGTCGTGCTTGGCGATTGGGCTCGAGAGCGTCGCCTCAAGTTCGTGATGCAGGTGCGCCTGGAAGTCGGGGAAGCCACGATAGCCGAGCTTCTGAACCATGCGGGCGACGGTGGGCGTTGAAACGCCGGCATTCTCCGCGACAGTCGTAATGCTGCCGAGGCCGGAGACGGGATAGTTGTCGAGAAGCGATGCCGCCAATTGCTTTTCGGCGCGCGTAAGCGCGTCGAAATGGGCGTTGATCACGTCCGACACCGTCATGGATGCCTGATTCAACGTCAATTCATTCCCCTTGCTGCCGCTCTCTGTCGGCTTTGATGAAATTAAACATCGCTGTCACATTTCGAGTCAAATGATTTTTTGAAGAGAATGTTTCACAACCTGTTGACAGATCGCAGGAGGTGAAGAATTCTCTTCATTAAAGAAAAATTAGCCGATCGAGGGGACCGGCTGCATGGGAATACTGACCGAACGGGAAGGCGATCCTGTCGCCGTCGAGAATGCCGATGGCCGCAGCCGGTTTATACTGGTGTGCGAGCACGCCTCGCGGCTCATGCCGGAACGGCTCGGTACGCTTGGGCTTTCGCAGGATGCGCTTGAAAGTCACATTGCCTGGGATCCAGGTGCGCTGGCCGTGGCGCGCGTCATGGCAAAGAGCCTCGATGCCACGCTGATTCATCAGCGTTTCTCCCGTCTTGCCTATGACTGTAACCGACCGCCTGAGTCGCCGAGTGCCATGCCGGCGACGAGCGAGATCTACCCAGTGCCGGGCAATGCCGCGCTTACCGATGCCGCTCGAATGGAGCGCGCGGAGGCGCTATACTTTCCCTTTCGCGATCGAATTGCGGCCCTGTTGCGCCAACGAATCGTCGAGGGACGGGCGCCGATCCTCGTCACGATTCACAGCTTTACGCCGATCTACTTCGGCGAGCCGCGGCCCGTGGAGGTCGGTATCCTGCACGATACGGATAGCCGACTGGCCGATCTCATGCTGTCGGCCGCTGAGCGCACTAGTCTCTACGACGCCCGTCGCAACGAGCCTTATGGACCGGAAGACGGAGTCACGCATACGTTGAAAATGCACGGGCTGGAAAACGGCTTGTTGAACGTAATGATCGAGGTCCGCAACGACCTCATCAAGGATGAAAACAGCCAAGGGGTCATGGCTGATTATCTGACGGGGCTGCTGCTGGAAAGCGTGCCGCTCACGTCAAAACCATAAGAACAGACCCGGGGAGCGGCATGACCGCGGAGAATGCCCCATGGAGATCATGGGCTTGAGGTACGGGCGGCCATTCGGCAATTCCGCCGAGGGTCGGGCATTACAGGGGAAAAACATGTCAGACTATTCAGATTTAGACAAGAAAGCGGACATGCATGTCCTGCATTCAATGGGATACGCACAGGAGCTCGAGCGGCGGATGAGCCAGTTCTCGAACTTCGCCGTATCCTTCTCGATCATTTGCATCCTTTCGGGCGGGATCAACTCGCTGGCGCAGGCAACGTCGGGCGCGGGGGGCGCTGCGATCGGCATCGGGTGGCCGCTCGGCTGCTTCGTCTCATTGGTCTTCGCCGTCGCGATGGCACAGATCAGTTCGGCCTATCCGACTGCGGGCGGCCTCTATCACTGGGGCTCGATCCTCGGCAACCGCTTCACCGGCTGGGTTACGGCATGGTTCAACCTGCTCGGCCTTGTTACCGTTCTAGGCGCCATCAACGTTGGCACCTACTACTTCTTCATGGGGTCGTTTGGAACGCCCTATTTCGGGCTCGAGGACACAACCACCACCCGTATCGTGTTCCTGGCGATCATCACCGGCGCGCAGGCGCTCGTGAACCACATGGGTATCGGGCTGACGGCAAAACTGACCGACTTCTCCGGATATCTTATCTTCGCCACCGCGATCGCGCTTGCGCTCGCGTGCCTCATTGCTGCTGACAGCTACGAGATCGGCCGCCTGTTCACCTTCACGAACTACTCGGGCGAAGCGGGCGGAAATGTCTGGCCTGAAACGTCCGGCACCTGGGTTTTCCTGCTCGGCCTTCTGCTGCCGATCTACACGATCACCGGCTACGACGCGTCGGCGCACACCTCGGAAGAAACCGTCAAGGCAGCCCACTCGGTTCCGCGCGGCATGGTCTCTTCCGTGCTCTGGTCGGCTCTGTTCGGCTACATCATGCTGTGCTCCTTCGTACTGATGATCCCGACGTCGGTCGCAAACGCCGACGGCACGACCACCGACGGCATGACCGCCGCCGCCGCGCAGGGCTGGAACGTGTTCTTCTGGGCCATGGACACGCAGATCCATCCGGTGATCAAGGACGTTCTTTACCTCGCCATCCTGGTCGCCCAGTGGCTCTGCGGTCTTGCGACCGTAACCTCGGTGTCGCGCATGATCTTCGCGTTCTCGCGTGACGGCGGCCTGCCGTTCTCGCGTGGCCTTTCGAAGGTCAGTCCGGCCTATCGCACACCGGTTGCTGCGATCTGGACCGGCTCAATCCTGGCTGTCCTGTTCGTCTGGGGCTCTTCGCTTGTCTCGATCGGCGAGACGCCGGTCTATACAATCGTGGTGTCGTGCACCGTCATCTTCCTCTTCTTCTCCTTCGTGATTCCGATCACGCTCGGCCTGTTTGCCTGGGGTACATCGAAGTGGGACAACATGGGGCCATGGAATCTCGGCGAGGGCATGTTCAAGCTGTTCGCGATCCTGTCGATCATCGCGATGGTGCTGATTTTCGTCATCGGCATCCAGCCGCCGAATGACTGGGCGCTCTACATCACCGTGGGCTTCCTGGTTCTGACGGCGATCATCTGGTTCGGCCTCGAAAACCGCCGGTTCAAAGGCCCGCCGATCGGCGACGAGGTTGCTCGCCGCCAGGCCGAGATTGCCGCAGCCGAAAAGGCAGTGGGCGAAGTCTGATCGTGCATTCCGCGAAGGCCGCCCGCGTGGCCTTCGCCTTTCCTTTCCGGCCGCCCCGGGCGGCGGCCAATTTTCATTCACGGGACCGAAATCATGAGCGCAAGTTATACGTTCGAAGAGCTGAAGAAGGATGTTGCCGAGGGCCGCATCGATACAGTGCTGGCCTGCCAGGTCGACATGCAGGGCCGCCTGATGGGCAAGCGGTTCCATGCCCAGTACTTCGTTGACGGCGCGTACGAGGAAACGCACAGCTGCAACTATCTGCTGGCAACCGACATGGAGATGGAGACTGTCTCCGGCTATCGCTCGACGAGCTGGGAGGCGGGATACGGCGACTACACGATGAAGCCGGACCTGTCGACGCTGCGGCGTACACCCTGGCTGGAAGGCACTGCCCTCGTACTGTGCGACGTGCTGGACCACCATACCCACAAGGAAGTGCCGCATTCGCCGCGCGCCATCCTGAAGCGGCAGGTCAAGCGGCTCGAGGCGATGGGGCTCAAGGCCTTCATGGCAACGGAACTGGAGTTCTTCCTGTTCGACCAAACCTATGACGATGCGCGCGAGAGCGGTTATCGCGACCTGCGGCCCGTCAGCGGTTACAACGAGGACTACCACATCTTCCAGACCACCAAGGAAGAAGACGTGATGCGGGCAATCCGCAACGGTCTGCAGGGTGCCGGCATTCCGGTCGAAAACTCCAAGGGCGAGGCTTCCGCCGGCCAGGAGGAGATCAACGTGCGCTACGCCGACGCGCTGGCGATGGCCGACCGGCACGCAATCATCAAGAACGCCTGCAAGGAGATCGCCTGGCAGCGCGGCAAGGCCATCACCTTCCTTGCCAAGTATAACTACGGCGCAGCCGGATCCTCGTCGCACGTGCACCAGTCGCTCTGGAGCCTCGACGGCAAGACGCCGAAGTTCTACGACTCCGAAGCCAAGTACGGCATGTCCGAGATGATGCGCTGCTACGTGGCCGGTCTGCTGAACCATGCCAGCGAGATCACCTACTTCCTTGCGCCCTACATCAACTCCTACAAGCGCTTCATGGCCGGCACCTTCGCGCCGACCAAGGCTGTTTGGAGCAAGGACAACCGCACCGCCGGCTACCGGCTTTGCGGCGAGGGGAGCAAAGGGATCCGCATCGAATGCCGGGTCGGCGGTTCCGACCTCAACCCCTATCTGGCCATGGCGGCGCTGATTGCGGCCGGGATTGCCGGGATCGAGGGCAAGCTGGAGCTTGAGGCTCCATTCGTCGGCGATGCATACGGTGGCAAGGGCATTCGCGAGATACCGAAGACGCTGCGCGACGCCACGGACTACATGACAAAATCGAAGATGCTGCGCGAGGCCTTCGGCGAGGACGTGATTGACCACTACACCCGTGCCGCCGAGTGGGAGCAGGAAGAATACGACCGCCGCGTAACCGACTGGGAGGTGGCGCGGGGTTTCGAAAGGGCTTAGGCATTTTGCAATTGCCGTCCGCATTTGCCCTTTCTCCGCAGGCGGAGAGAGGGCATTTGACTGTGGCGGCGTGGACGACGGTGTCGCAGGATGCCGAGAGTGAAAATTTGATGCAACTGACAGGAAGACGATCATGACCATGATCAAATGCATTTCACCCGTCGATGGCTCGGTCTATGCCGAGCGCGAGGCGATGCCGCTCGAGGCGGCGAAGGATGTTGTCGCGCGGGCGCGCAAGGCGCAGAAGGCCTGGGCCAGGCGACCGCTGGAAGACCGGATCCAACTCGTGCTGAAAGGCGTCGCCCGGCTGAACGAGATGGCCGGCGATGTCGTGCCGGAGCTTGCCTGGCAGATGGGGCGCCCGGTGCGCTACGGCGGCGAATTCAAGGGGTTCAATGAGCGCTCCAACTATGTCGCCGAGATTGCAGGATCCTCGCTCGCACCGATCGTGATCGAGGAGAGCGCGCGCTTCGAGCGCCGCATCGAGCGCGAGCCGCATGGCGTCGTCTTCGTCATCGCGCCGTGGAACTATCCCTATATGACCGCGATCAACACGATTGCCCCGGCGCTGATGGCCGGCAACACGGTCATCATCAAGCATGCTGCCCAGACCCTGCTCGTCGGCGAGCGCATGGTGCGCGCCTTCGTCGAAGCGGGCGTACCGGATGACGTGTTCCAGAACGTCTTCCTTGACCACGACACGACATCGGCGTTGATCGCGGCCAAGAGCTTCGACTTCGTCAACTTCACCGGGTCGGTCCAGGGCGGGCGCGCGATCGAGCATGCCGCCGCCGGCACCTTCACCCCGCTCGGTCTCGAGCTGGGCGGCAAGGATCCCGGCTATGTGATGGAGGACGCCGATCTCGACGCTGCGGTCGACACCCTGATGGACGGCGCCACCTACAACTCGGGCCAGTGCTGCTGCGGCATCGAACGCATCTATGTGCACGAGTCTCTCTATGACGCGTTCGTGGAGAAGTCGGTCGCCTGGGTATCGAACTACAAGCTCGGCAATCCGCTCGATCAGGAAACGACACTCGGCCCGATGGCAAACAAGCGCTTTGCCGCGGTCGTGCGCGAGCAAGTGGCCGATGCAGTAGCTCGCGGTGCCAAGGCGCTGGTCGATCCAAAACTGTTCCCGCAGGACGACGGCGGCGCCTACCTTGCCCCGCAGGTACTGGTGAACGTCGACCATTCCATGCCGTTCATGAAGGAAGAGACCTTCGGTCCGGCTGTTGGCATTATGAAGGTCAAGAACGACGCCGAAGCGCTCGAACTGATGAACGATTGCCAGTACGGCCTAACCGTTTCGCTCTGGACCAAGGATGCGGAGCGCGCAGCCCGCCTCGGACGTGACCTAGAAACCGGGACCGTCTTCATGAACCGCGCCGACTATCTCGATCCGGCACTCTGCTGGACCGGCGTGAAGGAAACCGGCCGCGGCGGTTCGCTCTCCGTCATCGGCTTCCACAATCTCACCCGCCCGAAATCCTACCACCTCAGGAAAGCGCTCGCATGACCATCACCGCCAACTGGAGCTACCCCACCGCCATCAAGTTCGGGGCAGGGCGCATCAAGGAACTGGCCGACCACTGCAAGGCGGTCGGCATGAAGAAGCCATTGCTCGTCACCGACCGTGGCCTTGCGCCGATGGCGATCACCCAGAACGCGCTCGACATTCTGGACGCCGCTGGGCTCGGACGGGCGATCTTCGCCGAAGTCGATCCGAACCCGAACGACAAGAACCTCGAAGCCGGCGTGAAGGCCTTCAAGGACGGCGGCCATGACGGCGTCGTCGCTTTTGGCGGCGGCTCGGGCCTCGATCTCGGCAAGGCAATCGCCTTCATGTCGGGCCAGACGCGCCCCGTCTGGGATTTCGAGGATATCGGTGACTGGTGGACGCGCGCCAACCCGGCCGGCATCGCGCCGATCGTCGCCGTGCCGACGACAGCCGGCACCGGCTCGGAAGTCGGACGTGCCTCGGTCATCACCAACTCCGAGACGCACACGAAGAAGGTGATTTTCCACCCGAAGATCCTTCCTTCCGTCACGATCTGCGACCCGGAACTGACGGTCGGCATGCCGAAGGTCATCACCTCAGGTACCGGCATGGACGCTTTCGCCCATTGTCTGGAGGCCTATTGCTCGCCGTTCTATCATCCGATGAGCCAGGGCATCGCGCTCGAAGGCATGCGCCTCGTCAAGGAATTCCTGCCGCGCGCCTACAAGGAGGGGACGGATATCGAGGCGCGTGCCAACATGATGTCGGCCGCCGCCATGGGCGCTGTCGCCTTCCAGAAGGGGCTGGGCGCGATCCACTCGCTGTCGCATCCAGTGGGGGCCATCTACAACACCCACCACGGCATGACGAATGCAGTGGTGATGCCGCCGGTGCTGCGTTTCAATCGGCCGGCTATCGAGGGCAAGATCGCCGCTGCGGCCGCCTATCTTGGAATTGCCGGCGGGTTCAATGGCTTCTACGACTACGTGCTCAACCTGCGCTCCGAGCTCGGCGTGCCGGATAAGCTCTCCTCGCTCGGCGTAGGCACGGATCGGATCGATGAGATGTCGGAAATGGCAATTGTTGACCCGACCGCTGGTGGTAACCCGGTCGAGCTGACCTTGGTGGCTGCCAAAAAGCTCTTTGCAGAGTGCATCTGAGCCGCCTCGTTCCTTGATCATAGAGCCCGGCGCTCATTGTGCCGGGCTCTTTCTGTTTCGAAGTATACTTCGCGAGACAGCTGCAATTCTTCATAAGTGGCCGTCGGACCGACGGACAGGTGCGAACTGGCGGCATTGTGGCACGCCAAAATCATCGTTTCACAAGCGCGCATGGCGAACCGGACGCCGCGTCTTTGCAATTCGTTAACCATCTTCTGTAAGGTTTGGTTAACCGGGCGCCATCCCGCTTCGCGTCCGTGGAAGAGCGATGAGGGGCTCGTGCCGCTGAAATGAGGAATTCGAAATGCCGGTAATCACATTTGCAAACGCCAAGGGTGGAGCGGGTAAAACCACCGCAGCGCTCATCCTTGCCACGGAACTGGCAGCCCAGGGCTACCGCGTCACCATTCTCGACGCCGATCCGCAGCGCTGGATTTCCCGCTGGCATGAATTGTCGGGCGTGCAGCGCAACCTTTCTGTGATTTCCGAAGTGTCCATGGGGTCCTTGCAATCCCATCTCCGCGAGAACCGCGACAATACGGACTATTTCATCGTCGACCTCGCAGGAGCCCGTGACGCGCTCGTCGCGACCGCGATCGGTCTTTCCGACCATGTCATGATCCCAATTCAAGGTTGTGCAATGGACGCGCATGGCGGCGCCCAGATCCTCGAGCTGCTGCAGCAGCTCGACCAGCGAGCCGGCGTGCGCATCGAACATTCTGTCGTCCTGACCCGCATGAGCGCGGTCGTCACGACGCGGGCAATGGTCGCGATCAAACAGCTTCTCGCCGAGCGCGGCGTGACCGTTCTCGATACGGCGATCTCCGAACGCGCCGCCTTCCGCGACATCTTCGATTGTGGCGGCACTCTGCGGACTATGGATCCGCTGCGCGTCTCAAACCTCGACAAGGCGCGTGAAAACGCACGCCTTCTGGCCGAGGAGGTGCTCCGTCTCGTTCCTGCGCGGCGCACGTCGACTTCTCGCGTTCTTTACCAGCGTCTTGCGCGCGCCGCCTGATTGACAGAAGTCAATTCAGTTTAATTTGCTCGCAAAGATTGCGATTTCCGCCGGGGTAAGCCCCGGCGGAGCTTTTTGTAGGTCTGCCCAAAGAAATGACAAAGTGCAATTCTAGGGCGCCTGAATAAGCTTTCCCGTAAAAAAAGATTGAATCTGCGTCATAACCAAGCGTTTACCATCGCTGGCCTACTGGTGGTGACGAAAGCCAATTTCAAGGCGAGGACACTCCCCTCGCACTGTGCCATGAACGGCGCAAACGCCGATCATCGCTCCCGCCAGAGCGGGGACGCAGTTCTCGAAAATAGGCTTCCTCCCGAAACCCCAAAGGGCATGGAAATAGACTATGAGTGCAGTTACTTCCGTTAGCGGCAACAACAATGATCTCGAGCGGCGTCTGGACTATCTCGGCCTCGACGCAACCGCCCGCAAGGAACTGCGCACCCTCAAGCCGTTTCTGGAAAGGGAGTTGGGACCGGCACTCGACATGTTTTACGATGTCGTACGCAAGAGCCCCGAGATCAGCCATCTTTTTACCAGCGATAGCCGCGTGACACATGCGAAGAATGCGCAACTTGGTCATTGGGGCAACATCGCCAACGGCGATTTCAACACGGACTATGCCAACAAGGTCCTCACGATCGGCAAAGTCCATGCCCGTATCGGACTGGAGCCGCGTTGGTACATCGGTGGCTACGCACTGATCGTCGAATACCTGCTGGGCGCAGCGTTGAAAGAGATGTGGCCGAAGACCGGCCTCTTTTCCCGTTCGGAGGTCTCTGCCGAGGAGGCGGCAGCGAAGTTGTCGAGCCTGATCAAGGCCGTCTTCCTCGACATGGATCTGTCGATCTCCGTCTACATGGATGCATCCGACCTGACGAAGCAGAAGGAAGTGCAGGCTCAAGTCGTTGCCGAAGAGCGCAAGATCATTAGCGACAATTTTGGTGCCGCACTGAAACGCATTGCCTCGGGGGATCTCACGGCAAGGATCGAAGGTGTGCTGCCGGACGCCTACGAAACGCTCAGGGACGACTTCAACCACGCTGGCGAGGCGCTCTCCCAGGCAATCGGCAGCATCAATGCGGGTGCCGGCTCGATCCATTTGAGCGTCCAGGAAATCGCCGCTGCATCGGACGATCTTGCCAAGCGCACCGAGCGACAAGCTGCCAACCTTGAAGAGACCGCGGCCGCCGTCGAGGAAGTCACGACAACCGTGCGCCAGACGGCAAAGAGCGCGGATGATGCAAACGCCCTCGTCGCCGCTGCCCGCGGCAATGCCGAGCGCAGCGGCGAGGTGGTCGAGCAGGCCATCACCGCCATGCAGGAGATCCAGCAGTCCTCAGCGAGCATCGCCAATATCATCGAGGTTATCGATGAGATCGCTTTCCAGACAAACCTGTTGGCGCTGAATGCTGGCATCGAGGCAGCACGGGCCGGTGAGGCGGGCCGCGGATTTGCCGTCGTAGCCTCCGAAGTTCGCGCACTGGCGCAGCGTTGCGCTGATGCGGCGAAAGACATCCAGGATCTGATTGCCAAGTCGCACGGCCAGGTCGAAGACGGTGTGCGCTCCGTCAACGAGGTTGCCCAGACGCTCCGTCAGATTGTCACACAGGTGGTCGAGGTCAGTTCGGTGTTCTCCGCGATCCGCGCGAGCACGGCAGAGCAGGCGACCGGCCTACAGGCCGTCAACCAGGCAATCAACGCCATGGACCAGATCACGCAGCAGAATGCCGCAATGGTGGAGCAGGCCAATGCGGCAAGCCAGGCGCTGACACAGGAGGCGGCATCCATCGCATCACAGCTCAGCACGTTCCGCACGAGCGGGCGCGCGGTAGCGACATCGGCTGCGGGGTATGTCAGAGCTGCTTGATGGCTGTCGGTGACATGTTGAAGCCGGAGGGCGGGTCAACCGACCTTCGGCGTCAAAGTGAAAGCCGCCAAGGATTACAGTGCGTGACGAAAAACGCCGGCCCAATTGGAGCCGGCGTTTTCGTTTCTTGCTGCGATCGATCAGTCGACGAATTCGACCGTCACACCCGCCGACGCCATCTTGGCAAGCTCGGCCGCATCCCAGTTGGTCAGACGGATGCAACCGTGGCTCTGGGTCTTGCCGATCTTCGAAGGTTCTGGCGTGCCGTGGATCCCGTAGGTCGGTTTGGATAGCGCGATCCAGATCGTCCCGACGGGGCCGTTTGGACCGGGTTGCAGCGTCAGAACCCTGTCGTTGGCACCCTGCTGGAAGTTGATCTTCGGATTATACGTGTAGTTCGGATTGAAGGCGATGCGTTCGACCGTCACCGTGCCGGAGGGCGAAGGCGTGTCGGACGAACCGATGCTGGCGGGATAGGCCGCGATCAGGCTGCCCATCTCGTCATAGGCAAGCACCTGCTTGCGCGCCTTGTCGGCAAGGATCTTTGCCACCTTGCCCTTCTTCTGCTGCCCCACATTTATCACCTTGACGATGGTGCCGGGAATAGTGAAGTCGACGCCGGGATTCATTTCCTTCAGGTAAGCCTCGTCCATGTGGAAGCGTTCGGCCAGCATCTCCGTCTGGGACGTATACGACAGCGCCGGAAGGGCAGCCTTGTGGGCGTAGTCCTCGGGGATCGACGCGACATAGGGGCCGGCCGCATCGGCTGGGGTGATCTCGTAGGTGGTGAACGGCATGCCGCCATTCAGGTGAAGCCGCTCGAGGATCGAATCGGTATCGTTCGGATCAAGCGTCTCGCCGGTCGCAAGCTGCCAGGCTTCGATCGCCTTGGTGACATTCGAGCCTTTCCTGCCGTCGATGACGCCGGGGGAGAAACCCTCGCGGTCAAGGAAGACCTGAAGGGCGGTCACCTCGGCAGATGTCTTCTTGCCGATCGGCGTGGCGGTCGGGAACCGGGGGCCCGGCACCATCTCAGGGTCCATCGATCCGTCGGGGAGAGACGCCATGTCTTCCGTACCCCAGCCATCTCTCGGCTGTTCGCCATCGGAGTAGGCGTCGCCGGGCAGCGGCTCAGGCAATTCCGAGCGATCGACCGCACCGGGTTCCCGGTCACGGAAATCCGGTACCGAGCCGGTTGTCAGATCGTCGCCATATTCGCTTGGTGCTGGTGGGAAATAGTCGCGTGATGTTTCGGGGTAGCCTTCCACCGGCCGATAGCGGTCCCGGCGATAGTCACGCGCGCCGTAACGGGAGAAATACTGGTCGGCCGGCATCGCCGTGGCGATGATGTTGCCCCACGAATCGACGTAGATCCGCCGACCCTGGCGATCACGTGCGACGCGCACGCTGCCATCGGCAGGGATGTAGTCCAGAATGTCGCCCTCAGGTGTCACAAGCATCGTACGCTCTCGACGCAAGCCGAACACGTCCTGCGCGCTGGCGGGTACGCCCACGAGGAGCGTCGCTAGAGTGATCAGAGAAATGCTTGTTTTAAAAACGGAATTCACGGAATCTACCTGTCGTCAAAGCTGTATCCGGGACGTGGCACCGAATTTCGACGTTAATATGGAAAAGGTGAAACGATGGTTAATCGACTACTAACAATCGTATCACGCTTTTGCGACGCGCCGGGTTCTTGTGCAAGCGGTCGGCTGACGACACCACAACGTCCCCTCGAGTGTGCTGGTTCCCTTGGGCGAACCTGACGTCAGATGGCGCGTTGCTCCTCGATACGATAGAGCGGCGGTGTGTTCGCCTGATCGTGGATACTGCAGATGATCCGGTCGCCTCCGACGGTGAAGACGGCAGTCGCGAGCGTATTCTCGACGTCGGGATCATCCGGCTGCTCGCGATAGATCGGAAGCGCCGGGCGGCCCTGGTCCCAGAGGATCGGCAACGGTGCGATCGGTGACGACGCCATCTCCAGCAGTTCGTCGGCGCGTTCCTGGCGGGCGAGGGAGGAGTCCGTTATGATCTGACGCTCGTCCCTGATACCCTCGTGTATAAGGTGGTTGGCGTGGGCGGTGGGCCGATCGATCCGCCTCACCGACAAACTTCCGTGCGTGAACTCTACGCTCGTGACGGTCGGGTCACCGGCATGCAGGAGCGAGAAATGGAAACCGCCCGCGCGCGGAGATTGCCGCAGCAACTCGGTTGCTTCAGCGATGCTTGTACAGTCCAGCATGGCTCGGCCGAGGACGTTGCGCGGCAGGCCATCGCCCGACGCCTTTGAGCGGATGTTGTTGATGGCGACAGCCAGGCCAGCATCGTTGAGCGCAAAGGTGTGGCAGGGAATTGAGCCGGGATAGACAAAGGCGGTAAAGCCGCACCCGCCTTCCGATCTGATGCGGGCGATCGCACTGCCAGGTCGCAGACCCGGGTCGCCATCCTCGTTGTGTGCGACGGTCGGCATCTCGCCGGGCAGAAGAATGGTCGTGCAACCGTCCGGGCTCATCGCGCGGACGTCGCCCCTGCAGTTCCAGGTAAAGACGTCATCAAAGGGAAGTTCGAGGCCGTCGGCCAGACCGTGTAGCTCCTGCCAGTAGCGGGGGAAGCGCGCCTCGGTCAGCGCGCGAGCTGCGGCTACGCGCGCGCTATCGCGAAAGGCAAGGACGCTGGCCCAGGCATGGGTGCGAAGGAGATAGCCGTGGATGGTCTCGCGGCCATGGCGGCCAAGGGCCACACCGACCTCGTAGGGCGTGCCCTCGATCTCGATCATGGGCAGGCGTGGAGCGGTGGTGTTCACCATGGGAACTCTCAGGTTTGGACTATGGCGTGCCGGAAAAGCCACCCGTACACGTGCAAGTCAAAGACAACGGCACGTAACGAGCAATCATGCTCAAGACATCGCAAGGCGCACTTTGTGCCACTCACCGATCTCGACGAGTTCGGATGGCGCGGGGGCGCTATAGACGTCATGGCCGGTGAACGTCTCCGGATAGAACCGGAAGCCGGGGGGAGGCGAAGGTGCCACGCCCTCTAGCGGTGCCTCGTCGGCCACCTCCATGAAGGGATCGGGAATGGCGCTGAGAAGCCGGCGCGTATAGGGGTGCGTCGGGTTGGTAAAGATCTTGTCCCACGATCCGAGTTCGACGATCTGGCCGAAGAACATCACGCCGACGCGATCGCTCATATGCTCCACCACGCTGAGGTCGTGGCTGATCATGATATAGGAGAGCTCAAGTTTCTCCTTCAGTTCCAACAGCAGGTTGATGATCTGGGCGCGGATGGAGACGTCGAGTGCTGAGACCGGTTCGTCCAGCACGATAATCTTCGGATTGAGCACGAGCGCACGGGCAATGCCGATGCGCTGGCGTTGGCCGCCGGAGAATTCGTGCGGGAAGCGCTTCGCCTGTTCCGGTTTCAGCCCGACATGGCGCAGGATCTCCTCGATACGCGCGTCAAGTTCGCTCCTGTTCGTCACCCCTTGCAGCTTCAGTGGAGCGGCAAGCGAGGTATAGATCGTCTGGCGCGGGTTAAGCGAGGCATAGGGGTCCTGGAACACCATCTGCGCCATACGCGCGCGATCCAGCCGAGACGGCGGATTCTTACCGGTGATTTCCTTGCCTTCGAAATAGATGGCGCCGGTCGTCGGCTTTTGCAGGCCGACGATGGAAAGGGCGAGCGTCGATTTCCCGCATCCGGATTCGCCGACGATCGACAGGCACTCGCCCTTGTTCAGCGTCAGATTGAGGTTGTTCACCGCGTGCAGCAACTGCCTGCCGCCGAAAAGCCCGTTGCTTGTCGGAAAGTGGACGCTGAGATCTTCGATACGCAGAAGCGGTTCGGCGGGACTATTCATGGTGATGGCACCTGACAAAGCCGTGGTGGTCCAAAGGCGTCTCGCCCGGTTGCTGCGCGACGCAGATTTCGCTCGCCCGGCCGCAGCGCGGCTCGAAGCGGCACCCGGCCGGGAAAGCGGTGATCGGCGGCACGACGCCCTCGATCTCCTGCAGGCGCTTGCGCTCATGCAGTTCGCGAGTGCCGAGCCTGGGGAGGGAGTTGAGCAGACCCTTTGTATAGGGGTGGCGGGGTTGGCGGAAGATGTCGGCGACCGGCCGCTCCTCGACGAGGTTGCCGGCATACATGATGCCGACGCGCTGGCACATCTTCGCGATCACGCCGAGATCGTGGCTGATCATCAGCACGGCAGTCCCTCTTGCGGTGCAGAGCTCTTGCACCAGCTTGAGAATCTCTGCCTGCACGGTCACGTCGAGTGCGGTGGTCGGTTCGTCAGCGATCAGGAGGTCCGGATTGCAGGAGAGCGCGATCGCGATCATCACGCGCTGCCGCATGCCGCCGGACAACTGGTGCGGATAGGCTTTGGCGCGCTTCTCCGGCGCCGGCACATGCACGCTCGCCAGCGCGGCGATCGCCTTCTTCTCGGCTTCCGCCCAGGTCGCCCCCTGATGCAGCACGAACATCTCGGCGATCTGCCGGCCAACCGGGGCAAGCGGGTTCAGCGCCGTCATCGGCTCCTGAAAGATCATGGCGATGCGGCTCCCGCGCAGCTTGCGCATGGCGCGTTTTGGAAGGGTGCGCAGGTCCTGGCCGTCGAAACGGATCGCGCCGCTGGAAACGGTGAGCGGCGCTTTCAGAAGGCCGATCATCGACAATGCGGTGATGCTCTTGCCACAGCCGCTTTCGCCGACCAGCCCGAAGGTCTCGCCGCGTCCGATCGAAAAGGAGACGTTTTCCACGACGTTCAGCCGCTGTCTGCCGGACATCATGTCGATGTTGAGGTCACGGACCTCAAGGAGCGGGGCGCTGGTCATGTGCGGCGCGTCCTCATATGGGGGTCGAGATAGTCACGCAGACCGTCGCCGAGAAGGTTGAGGCCGAGGACAGTGGCGAAGATGGCGATGCCGGGGAAGAAGGCGGCCCAGGGCGCGAGAGCAATAAGACCGCGCGCATCCGTCAGCATGCCGCCCCAGCTCGGAAAGGGGGGGACTATCCCGAGGCCGAGATAGGAGAGTGCTGCCTCGGCGAGGATCGCATCTCCCATGCCTAGCGTGGCGATGACCAGGATCGGACCGATCATGTTCGGCACGATCTGCGTCGCCATGATGCGCACGTCGCTGTAGCCGAGCGTCTTGGCTGCCTGCACGTAGCCCTGCTTCTTCAAGGAAAGCGTGGAACTGCGCGCGATGCGGCAGGTCCAGGACCAGTTGGTGAGGCCGAGCGCAATCAGGAGGCTGCCAAGTCCGGGGCCGAGGACGGCCATGACTGCAAGCGCAAAAATCAGCGAGGGGATCGACAGCATCAGATTGGTGAGGCCGGTAATAAAGTCGTCCCACCAGCCGCCGAAATAGCCGGCGGAGACACCGAGCGCGAGACCGATCGTCGTGTTGATCAGCTGCGAGCCGATGCCGACGGTCAGCGAGATGCGGGCGCCGTAAAGGACGCGGCTGAAGATGTCGCGGCCTTGCGCGTCCGTGCCGAACCAGAATTGCGCGTCCGGCGGAAGCTCGGCGTTCATCAGGTCGGCGTCGCCGATTGGATCGTAGTGCGCCAGCCACGGCGCAAAGCATGCAGCCGTGATGATGAGAAGGCAGAGCAGGGCGCCGATGGTCAGATTGAAACGCAGTCGCATGGCTCTACTCGTGGCTTATCCGGGGGTCGATGACGGCATAGAGGATGTCGACGACCGTGTTGATGATCAGGAACCAGAGGACGATCACGAGGATGCAGCCCTGGACGACGGGAATGTCGCGAAGGGCCACGCTATCGATCAACAGCGAGCCCATGCCCGGCCACGAAAACAGCTTCTCGATCACGACGGCCTGGCCCATCATCGAGCCGAACTGCAGCCCGATGGTCGTGATGATCAGCACCAGCGCGTTGCGCATGACATGCCATTTGACGACACGGAAGCTGCTCATGCCCTTGGAGCGGGCGGTACGGACATAATCCGCGTTCATGACTTCGAGGACGGCGGCGCGTGTCGTGCGGGCGAGAAGGGCGAGCGGCGCGACACCGAGCGTGATGGCCGGCAGGATGAGGTTGCGAATGCCGCCGTCGCCATAGCCAAAACTGGGCAGCCAGCCGAGTGTCAGCGCGAAGACGTACATGCAGATCAGGCCGACCCAGAATTGCGGCAGTGACAGGCCGGAGATCGCCCCGATCATCGTTACGCTGTCGAGCAGGCTTCCGGGGCGCAGGGCGGCAATAAAGCCGAGCGGCACGCCGATGACGGCGGCGATCCCCATGGCGGCAAAGGCGAGCTTGAGTGTCGCCCACATGCGGGCGTTGATTTCAGTGGCAACCGGCTGGCGGGTGCGGAAGGACGTGCCGAGGTCGAATTGCGCGAGTTTGGCCATGTAGTTGCCGAAGCGCACATAGACCGGCTGGTCGAGCCCGAATTCCTTGTTGATCTTCTCGACAAGCTTCGGGTCATTGTTCCCCTTGCTGTTGGCGAACATGCTGGAAGCGATGCTGCCGGGCACGACACTGAAGATGAAAAAGATGAGCAGCGAGACTGCCACGACCGTCGGAACGATCTGCAGAACGCGGCGTATGATGAAGCGTAGCACCCTGAAATTTCCTCTTCGCCCGCAGGGCGCTCAACAACGGACGTTCAGCGGGAGGACGCAATGCGCGCCCTCCCACCAGTTAGCAATTAGCGGTCGGATGGAACGGTTTCGTCCACCCACAGCTTCTCGTAGGACTGGATTGCCAGTTCCGCCGAGTTCGGCTGCAGGCCGTGCAGCCAGGGCTGATAGGCCATCACGGCCTTGTTGTAGTTGAAGAACCAGACCGGTGCCTCTTCCTGCAGCAGGTTGTTGGCCTGGCGCAGGAGATCGTTCTTCTCCGCATCGTCCTTGGCGTTCTTCGCAGCTTCAAACAACTTGTCGAAGTCGGCATTGGCGAACTTCTGGTAGTTGCACGAGGACTGGCTCGTCTGCGAATAGAAGCACTGCAAGGCAGTCATCGGATCCGGGCCGCTTTCCGAAGACCACATGAAGGCCTGGAAGGTGCCCGCGGGAACGACTTCAGAGAGAACCGAGCTTTCAACCGGCTTCGCCTTAACCTTGACGCCGACCTTTTCCAGCATCGGAATGATCGCTTCGACGATCGTCAGGCCCCAGCTTTCGTTCTGGGTTGCCGTCAGTTCGAACTCGAATCCATCCGCATAGCCGGCTTCGGCGAGCAGGGCCTTGGCCTTTTCCGGATCGTACGGATAGGGCTTGGCATCCTTGTCGAAGGCCGGCGAAGTCGTCGGCAGCCAGCCGACCGCACGATAGGCCTTGTCCTTGTTAAGGCGCTTGATGATCAGGTCGGAATCGATCGCGTAGTTGATCGCCTGGCGGACGCGCTTGTCCTTGAACGGCTCGAAGTCCGGGTTGAAGCCGACATATCGGGTGTAGACTTCGGCGACCTCGAGCAGACCCTTCGCCAGTTCCGGATCGTTCTGGTAGGCGACGTACTGCGCCGAGCCTAGAACCGAAACGTCGATTTCCTTGTTGCGGAAGGCCACGTCGCGGGCGGCGGAGTCTTCCATGATCATGATGTTGATCTTGTCGGCGAAGGGCTTGCCCTTGTTGTAGTACTTGTCCCACTTCTCGACCGTCAGGCGCGAGCCCGGGACATACTCGGCGAACTTGTACGGGCCGAGGCCGATCGGATGGCTGAGGAACGCGTCGCTGTCGCCTTCGCCGGCCGGATAGATCGCGGTGTTGTTGCGCGAGAACTGGAAGGCCGGGTCGACCGCCGAGGTTAGCGTCATTTCCAGCGTGAAGTCGTCGATCTTTTTCAGGCCGGAGATTTCCTTGGCCTTGCCTTCGGCATACTCGGCAGCGCCCTTGATGTTGCTGACGTAGCGGGCCGGCGGAAACGCCTTGGCCGGGTCCATCATCCGGGTATAGCTCCAGATGATGTCGTCGGCGGTCATCTGCTTGTCGTTGTGGAAGTAGGCGTCCTGGCGCAGCTTGTAGGTGTAGGTCAGCCCGTCGTCGGAAACCGTCACGTCGGTCGCCAGTTCCAGCACCGGCTTGTTCGCATCGCCGTCCCAGTCATAGAGCGTGCGATGGATCGCCTTGGCGTAGAACTCGTCCTGCGTCTGCGGCGAGGACTGGATGTCGAGGTTGGAGAAGCTGGAGCCGTAGGGCGCGACGAAGTTGATCGTGCCGCCCGCGCGCGGTTCCTGTGCCGAGGCGATCGACGCGACGCCTGCGAGCAGGGTGGTGGCAAGCGCTGCCACCAATGCAAATTTCTTCATTCTGGTGTTCCCCCTACGTTGGATAAGAATTTTGTTGAAAGTCGGTTATGCACGTCTTTCGAAAACCACCTCGCCGCCGCGGATGGTCAGCACGCACTCGGTGCCGTCGAGGATCTCTTCGGGCGCAGCCGTCAGCATGTTGCGCGAGAAGACGGCGATATCGGCCACCTGTCCCGGCACCAGCTTGCCCTTCACCTTCTCCATCTTCTGCGAGAAGGCGCCATACTCGGTATAGGCCTGCAGGGCACGCTCGATCGTCACCCGTTCCTTCGCATCCATCACGGTTCCCTTGCCAGTCTTCCGCGTGAGCATGCTGTAGACGTTCGGGAACGGGTTCGGGTGGCAGACAGGTGAATCGCTGCCCGTGGCCGGCTTGAAGCCGAGGTCCATCCAGGTCTTCAGCGGATAGCTCGACAGAGCCCGCTCTTCACCGAGCACGGAGACGTAGGCGTCGCCGAAATCGTAGATGAACACCTGCTGCGGGCAGGGATAGATGCCTGCCTTGGCCATGCGCTTGTGCTGCGCCTCCGACGAGAAGCCGCAATGCTCGATCCGGTGGCGCCGATCGGGATCGGGCATGGCTTCGAGCGCCTTTTCATAGGCCGTGATGAGCTGCTCGATCGCGCCGTCACCGATGGCATGGCAGGCGAGCTGGTAGCCCTTCGAATGCGCATCGAGCACCAGTTCCTGCAGCGCTTCGTCCGTGAGGATCTGGACGCCGTGGTTGTCGTCGTCGCCGAGATAGGGCTTCGTCATCCAGGCGGTGCGTCCGCCAGCAGACCCGTCCAGGAACAGCTTCACGGCGCCCACAGTCAGCATGTCGTCGCCGACGCCGGTGACGAGGCCAGCCTCGTAGCACTGTGGGACGACTGACACGCCCGGGTCGCCGAGCAGGGTCAGCCAGGTGCGCACCGGCAGACGGTTCTTGAGCTTGGCGAGATGGTAGGCACGGATTTCGTTGAAACCGGCAACCTGGCCGACCGCCGCATCCATGACGCTGGTGATACCGTAGGAGAGCAGCAGGTTTCCGCCCGCCTCGATGGCATCCACCATCATGTCTTCGTCGGGATCCGGGATTGCCGCACGCACGAGGCCCTGTGCATTCTCGGCCACCATGCCCGTGAGCACGCCATTCTTCTGTTCGATCAGCCCGCCCTCTGGAACGGGCGTGCTCTCGTCCACGCCGGCCAGGCGGAAGGCCTCCGAATTGAAAATCGAGACGTGGCCGCAGGCGCGAACGACCATCACCGGATGGTTCGGGGCGACCGCGTCGAGTTCCGACTTGTGCGGGTGGCGCCCTACGTCGAGCTTGGTCTGGTCGTAGCCGCGTGCACGGATCCATGTGCCGGCGGGAAGTATGGCGACCTGTTTCTTGATCGCGTCCAGTAGGCTTTCGAGTGTCGGTGCGGACTTCGGCGTTGCGTCGATCCAGTTGAGCGTCAGTCCGAGGGAAATCAGGTGGAGGTGGGAGTCGTTCAGGCCGGGCGTGGCGAACTGACCCTTTAGGTCGATGAGTTTCGTGCGCTCACCCTTAAGCGACAAGATCTCGTCGTTCGAGCCGACGGCGAGAACCTTGTCGCCCCAGATCGCCAACGCATCAGTCGTGCCTTCGTCGAAGCCACGCCAGATGACACCGTTGTACAGAATCGTATCTGCTTGAATATGCGAATTTTCAGCCACGCGCTGAACCCCTCCCGAATGCACGCTTATTCCTTGAGCCTTCCATCAAAGGCGGGGGCAATCAAGTGCTTGGCTATGCAATGTTTTCCGCGCCCTATGCAATAATTTCATAACGCTATCGCGGGTTGTTCAGGCGCGCTTCCAAAACCGATTTCGTCATCGCAAACCATGCGTTAGCATGGCGAAAATGACGATTCCGGGAGACCGCATGACACTCGCCCTGACAGCAGAAAACGGTGCACACAGCTTCGATATCGCACTCGACCCCCAGTCGGCGCTCGATCTGCGTGAAGCCATTTTCAGAGGCATCAATCTGGCACCTGGTTCTGCCATCCCATCGGATGGCGACCCGCGCATCGACCGGGCTCTGCCCGGCTTCATGTTCACCTGCGGCCCGGACCACATTCGCCACCCGGAGGCGGTCGAAGGAGCTGCCGACGGCAGGCGCTACCCCCTGCATGGATCGCTATCCTCGCACCCGGCCAAGGACATTCTGTTCGAGGAGGACGAGGATGAGGTGGTCTGCTCGGCGCGCATTCCGGTCTCTCTTGCCAACGGCGAAACGGCCGAACTGAGGCGTCGGTGGCGCGCGGACCGCAACACCGGTCGGATTACCCTCGATGATATCGTGACGAATTCGGGCAACAGCCCCTGGCCGCCAGTGGCGATGTACCACGTAAATTTCAACACCCGCCTGTTTGACGAGACCACGCGCCTGACCGGCGCGATGCTCGACGGCGGAAGCCTGCCCTGGCGCTTCGGTGAGGGCGACATGCGGATCTTCTGCGTCTCCGCGACCGAAACCGCGGTGGATGGCTGGGCCGACATTGCGCTCGGGCCAATCGCCCCGCTCGGCGGACGTAGCCTGCATGTGCGCTTTCGCGTCGATACGCTGCCCTATCTGCAGGTCTGGCGGAACCAGTCGCCGGGTTGCCATGTCATGGGGCTGGAGCCCGTGTCGCATCGGCTGGCGGGGCGGCAGGAACTCATCGCATCCGGCGAGATGAGCGGCTTCGCGCCGGGTGATGCGGTCGAGTACGGCCTCTCATTCGAACTGCTGTAGCCGGGCCGCAGTGTCCGGTGGTTGTCGGCGATTGACGCTCGGCGTTGGCACGCCTACATCCAACCCAACAATTTTCACGAAGGGCAAGCACCATGGATATCCGCGCGATCAACGACGAATACTCGGTCTCCGGCCAGATTACGGTTGAGGATCTGGAGGAGATCAAGGCATTGGGCTTCAAGTCGATCGTCTGCCATCGGCCGGACCATGAGGCGCCCGACCAGCCGGAATTTTCGGCTATCGCGGCACGGGCGAAGGAACTGGGCATCGACATGACGCATGTTCCGGTCGGCCCGATGGGTGTGACGGCCGATGCCGTGCGCGACATGGTGGACGCGCTGGACGAACTGCCACGCCCGATGCTCGGCTACTGCCGCTCCGGCGCGCGCTCCACGAACATCTACGCCCAGACGCAGCATATTCGCGGCTGAGGTCGGCAAGACGCGAGCTGAAATGCTCGCACGCGTAGTGCAGTGCTCAGTTGGCTAACGCCCACGTCGCCTTGTTCCTCGATCGTTAAGCTAGCCCGTCATGGCGGACTATCAAGGCATGACGGGCGCTCAAACCTTTGACGTGAATGACTGTTTCGCGCTGCAGACGCAGCACGGCTGGACCCCGGATCAAGTCCGGGGTGACGGCATCAATGGGGGCTTTGCGGGAGGACAGAAACTGAGCGCCGCGCGTCCCGGCAGGGCGCGCGGCGTTGTCGTCTTCTATGAGCAACCTATCGGTTATCCCTGATCTGCGAGAGCGTACGCGTGGGCGTTATCGCTTCCGGATCGAGCTTGACCTCGATGATCGACGGCTTGCCGCTCGCACGGGCCCGCAGGAATGCCGGGGCGAACTCCTCGGTCTTGGTGACCGTTTCGCCATGGCCGCCAAATGAAACGGCATAGGCTGCAAAATCCGGATTGGTCAGGTCTGTCGCGCTGACGCGGCCCGGATAATCGCGCTCCTGATGCATGCGGATCGTGCCGTATATGCCGTTGTTCACAACGACAGTGATGATCGGGAGGTTATAGCGAACGGCGGTCGCAAACTCCTGCCCGTGCATGAGGAAGCAGCCGTCGCCGGCAAAGCAGATGACCTCCCGTTCCGGGAAAAGTTGCTTGGCGGCCACCGCGGCGGGCAAACCATAGCCCATCGAGCCTGAAGTCGGAGCCGCTTGCGTCGCAAAGCGGCGGAACCGGTGGAACCGGTGCACCCAGGTCGCATAATTGCCCGCGCCGTTGGCGAAGATCGTATCCTCCGGCACGTTCTCTTCGAGCCAGCTCATGATCGGTCCCATCTGCACGTCGCCGGGACCGGCCGCAGGCGGTGTCGACCAGGCGAGATAGGCTGCATGCATCGCTTTCGTCCGTTCGGCCCAGCGGGGCGGGGAGGCGGGAGCCAGGTCGGCGAGACCGGCAACGAAGTCCGAAGCGCTGGCGCAGATCGCAAGCTCCGGCCGGTAGACGCGGCCGAGCTCTGAGGCGTCGGGATGCACATGCACGAGCGTCTGCTTCGGGTAGGGGCTGTCGAGCAGCGTGTAGCCCGAGGATGGCATCTCCGAGTACCTGCCGCCGAGCAGGACGACGAGGTCCGCCTCGCGGATTTCCTTGCCGAGTGCCGGGTTGATGCCGATGCCGGAATCGCCTGCATAGTTCGGGTGCAGGTGATCGAACAACATCTGCCGGCGGAACGAGCAGGAAACCGGCAACGCCCAGCGTTCGGCAAGGGCCGTGATGCCGGCGACACTTTCCTCGTCCCAGCGGGTCCCGCCGAGAATGACGACGGGTCGTTCGGCCCTGTCCAGCATTCCCTTCAACTGCGCCAGCTGCTTCGGCCCCGGATGGGCCTCGACCGGCGTATAGGGCTGTGCTGCCGTCGCCTCGACCGTCTCGGTCAGGATATCCTCCGGCAGTGCAAGCACGACAGGTCCCGGCCGTCCCGAGGTCGCGACCGCGAAGGCGCGGGTGACGAATTCGGGAATGCGTTTGGGATCATCGATTTCGGCCACCCACTTGGCGACCTCGGTGAAGGCGCGGCGGTACTCGATCTCCTGGAAGGCCTCGCGCTCGCGTGCCTCGCGCTGGACCTGGCCGATGAAGAGGATCATCGGGATCGAATCCTGCTTGGCGATGTGCAGCCCGGCGGACGCGTTGGTGGCGCCAGGACCGCGCGTGACCATGCAGATGCCGGGCTCGCCGGTCAGCCGGCCCCAGCAGTCGGCCATCATCGCCGCGCCGCCTTCCTGGCGGCAGACGAGCACGTCGATGTCGGTGTCATGCAGGGCATCGAGCACCGCGAGGTAGCTTTCGCCGGGCACGCACGAGATGCGTCGGACGCCATTGGCGACGAGGGCATCGACGATCAGTTGTCCACCGGTTCTCATGGTCTTTCCTTGTACGTTCTTCTCGGTGTTGGTCATGCGGATTTCTTTCCCGCTTCAAGCGCGCCGAGTTCGGCGAGGATCTCGTCCGTGTGTTCGCCAAGCCGCGGGCTCGGGCGGTCGTAGGCAAGCGGCGTCTCGGAAAAGACGATCGGCGTGCGCACGCTCGGAATGCGGTTGCCGTCGCGATCCGGGAGGTCCAGCCGCATGCCGCGTGCCTTGACCTGCGGGTCGTCAAACGTCTCTGCGATCGAGTTGATCGGCCCGGCAGGTACGCCGCTCTCCTCGCAGGCTGCAAGCAGGTCGGACTTCTTCCAGTTGCGACTGCGCTCGAGGATCAGCGGGCGAAGTTCTGCGCGATGCTTCACCCGCGACTTGTTGGTGGCGAAACGCTCATCGGCAGGAAGATCGGTCATGCCGAGCAGCGAGCAGAAGCGCTGGAACTGGCCGTCGTTGCCGACCGCAAGGATCATGTAGCCGTCGGCGGTCTCGATGACCTCGTAGGGTGTGATGTTCGGATGCGCGTTGCCCAAGCGGGTGGGGGCTGTGCCGGAAACCAGGTAATTCATGTTCTGGTTTGCCATCACGGCCGACTGCACATCGAGCAGCGCCATGTCGATCTGCTGGCCCTTGCCGGTTTTCATCACGTGGATGAGTGCGGCCTGGATTGCCGTGACCGCGTAGATGCCGGTGAAAATATCGGCGATCGCCACGCCCGCCTTCATCGGCTCGCCATCCGGCGCGCCGGTGACCGACATGAAACCGGACATGCCCTGGACGATGTAGTCATAGCCGGCGCGGGCGGCATAGGGCCCATCCTGGCCGAATCCGGTGATCGAGCAATAGACGAGCTGCGGGTTTTCCCGTGCGAGGCTCTTGTAGTCGAGACCGTATTTCTCAAGTCCGCCAACCTTGAAGTTCTCGATCACGACATCGGCCGTGCGAACCAGCCGATGGACGATTTCCTGGCCCTCCTTGGTCCGGAAATCGACCGTGATCGAGCGCTTGTTGCGGTTGGTGGAATGGTAGTAGGCAGCGGACAGGTTTTCGCCGTCCTTCCCGGTGACGAACGGAGGTCCCCAGGCGCGGGTGTCGTCGCCGCCATCGGGATTTTCCACCTTGATCACGTCTGCGCCGAGGTCGGCGAGCATCTGTCCAGCCCACGGACCGGCAAGCACGCGAGCGAGCTCTATAACCCGGATGCCGGCAAGCGGCAGATTCTTGTCATCCATTGCGTCCTCCATGCCGGTACCAATTGCCCGCGAGGGGCTTTTCTTCGGCAACGTGTTGGATAACAAAAAGGAGCATTCGGAGATAGCATCAACCGGTCATGAGTTGATGAGTGGGTGGACTTAACCCATTCGCTTTTGTCAAATCCATGCTCAAAGGAGTGGCGGCATTGGCGGGACGGTCGCGCGCTTTTTCAGTTGGTGCTCGCGCCATATCACGTAGAGGCCGGAGCCGATGATGATCGAGATGCCGCCCCACTTCAGCGGATCGGGCAGGTCGCCGAACACCCACCAGCCGAGAATGGTGGCGGATACGATCTCCAGATATTGCAAGGGTGCCAGCACCGATGCCGGAGCGCTGCGATAGGCATAGGCCCCGAATATGCCGGAGATGGTGGCGGCAATGCCGGCGCCGATGATGAACAGCGTGGAAACGCCGTGCGGCATGACCGGTGTGAATGCTGTCCACCCGAAACGGCTGCCGACCAGAAGCGCAACCCCGGCGAATGCCGCGCCCCAGAGCCCGGAATGCAGTTGCATCGACCAGGGATCCTCGCTCTGTGCTGCGAGCCGTGTAATCAGAAAGAATACGGCCAGTCCGAACGCCGAAACGACCGGCAACAATGCGACCAATCCGACTTCCTGCATGCTGGGCTGGATCACGAGGAGGGCGCCGAGGAAGCCGACCGCGCAGGCGGTATATCGCCTCCAGCCGATCGTTTCCTTCAGGAAGATCGCCCCGAGGATCGTCAGGATGATCGGCTCGACGAAGAATATCGCCAGCGCATCGGCAAGTTCCATCACCGCAAGTGCCATGACGAAACTGATCATCACGATCGCAGCCATCAGGCCGCGCAGCGCATGCAGGGCCGACTTCTTCCAGTTCAGGTCGAGAAGGGTGCCGCGCCAGAGCACGACAGGCAGAAGCGTCAGTGTCTGGAAGATGAAGCGGCAAAGGGTGATGACGGCGGCCGGAACCTCCGCCACGGCAAGCTTGGAGAAGATGTCGATGACGGGCGCCAAGAGTACCGAAACGACCATCAACCCAAGACCAAGTCCGACCTCGTGACGGAGGGTCGCAGGGGTTGTCGATGCATGTGCGGTCATTTGGCTTTACCGGTTTGGCGATCAGTCTATGCGACCCTTTGGCACCAGTCGGCGAAATTGGCAATCGGCATTTCTCGCAGATCCCGCCGCTCCAGCAGGGTTTCGTGACGCAATCCGCGATGGATGAGGCAGGTTACATCGGCAAGTCCTGCCTTCTCCAACCTGCGTCCGAGCCAGGCCACCGAGCGGCCAAAGTCGGTTGCCGGGTCCTCGTCTCCACCGGCGAGATGGACGGGCAGTGCCTTTGGCAAACGCACGATCGCCCTCGTGTTCGCCGCGGCGTAAGTCATGGCAAAGATGTCGATCCAGAGCGAGACACTGGCGTCGAAGCCGCACAGGGGATCGCCGACATACTTGTCGACTTCCGCGGCATCGTGGGAGAGCCAATCGAAATCCGTGCGACGATCCGCTACGGCCTTGGCCCAGGCGCCGAAAGTGAGCTTCGGCAAAAGACCGCTCGGCACGTCCGATCCCTTCAGCATCCGTTCGGCCAGAAGTATGGCCTGCGCGGCGCGACCGGCGGGGCCAGGATTGAAGTTGGAATTCCAGACGGCAAGCCCGTCGATCTTTCCCGAATGGGCTTGCGCGAACGAAAGCGCAAGGAGCCCGCCCATCGAATGGCCGAACTGGATGACCGGTGAACCCGGATGATTGGCAGTGGCCAGCTCGCACATCGCAAGCATGTCGCGGAGTGCCTGCTGCACCCCATCGCGTTGCGCGAAGCGCCCGATCGGCGCATCCGGTGCCGTTGTCTCGCCGTGACCGCGATGATCGTGCGCGTAGACGTGGAATCCCTCGGACGCCAGACGCTCGGCAAAGGCCCGGTAGCGAAGCGAATGTTCTGCAAGCCCGTGGCTGATCAGGACTATGCCCTTGCCATGACCGCGCGCAGTTTCGTGGTGATAGGCGAGCCTGGCGCCCGTCGGACTTTGCAGATGCAAGGTTGTACAGAACATGTCACTCCAGGGGGAGAGCGAGATTGGATAGCGACCATCAAATGGATTTTGCGGCGAAATGCAATTGCGCTTCGTAACGACGCAGCGGCCAACCGCCCCCATAACTCTCCTAAAATTTGTGGTTGCAATCTTCTCGCGCATATTGCTTAATGTTCGTGCTTTGTTCTTGTTTGGGGATGCACCATGACGATGCTGAGGTCCATACGTCGGATAATGACTGCAATGCTTCTCTTTCTTCTGACGCTGGCGGTACCTGTCTCTGCGGTGACGCTTGCGGATGAACCTGAGGATGGCGATGGCGGAAAGGCCAAGACCCGGCACGTGCTGGCGCTAACCTGGCAACCGGGGTTCTGTCTGAGGAAACCAAAGATGCCGGAATGCGCACAGTGGCCGGAGGGTGCTCATGAGCCCACAGGTCTGGCGTTGCACGGGCTGTGGCAGGTGAAGAAAAGCTACTGCGGTATCGACGCCGAACTGAAAAAGCGGGACCGCTCGAACAAATGGACGGATCTGCCGCAACTGGTGCTTTCCGAGGAGACGGCCACGCGGCTTTCCGTGGCCATGCCCGGCGTCGCATCCGGGCTCGACCGCCACCAGTGGCTGATGAACGGCACCTGCCATGCAGCGACGGCGGAGGACTACTACGTGCGGTCGCTTGAGATGCTGGATGCCGTCAACGCCTCTGCGGTGGGAGCGCTCTTCGATGCGAAGGCGGGCAAGGTGGTGACGAAAGACGAGATTGCGGCCGCTTTTGATGCGGCGTTCGGTCCGGGGGCCGGCGAGCGCGTGCGGTTGCGCTGCCGGAATATCGACGGTGAGAAGATTATCACCGGCCTGACCATTGGGCTGTCGGCGGACGAAGGGGAACTCGCCGGCCTCATTCGTGGCGCTTCGGCCACCAAGTCCAAGTGTGACGGCGGTTTATTGGTGCAGATGGCTGACTGACCTAGTCGGCCAGGCGGAGAGTGTGCTTCACCCGGTCGGGCCTGCTTCATACACTAGATCGGCCAGTTCCTGTGGACCGAACTATCTGACGGTATCAGGGCAAATCCAGTCGACTGCATGTCGCCGCATTGCCGCTGCGGGGGATTTCGCCTACATAGCGGGCAAATCTCTTTTGAATGCGGAGCAGGCGCGTAATGGCACGACAGTTCATCTACCACATGGCAGGGCTAAACAAGGCCTACGGTAACAAGAAGGTTCTGGAGAACATTCACCTCTCCTTCTACCCGGACGCGAAGATCGGCATTCTCGGTCCCAACGGTGCCGGTAAGTCGACCGTCCTCAGGATCATGGCCGGTCTCGACAACGAGTATACCGGCGAGGCATGGGTGGCTGAAGGCGCGACCGTCGGCTACCTGCCGCAGGAGCCGCAACTCGATCCGGCAAAGAACGTGCTGGAGAACGTGATGGAAGGCGTCGCTCCCAAGAAGGCGATCCTCGACCGTTACAACGAACTGATGATGAACTATTCGGACGAAACGGCCGAAGAAGGCGCCAAGCTCCAGGACATCATCGACAGCCAGAACCTTTGGGACCTTGAGAGCCAGGTCGAAATGGCGATGGACGCGCTGCGCTGCCCGCCGGGCGATGCGGATGTCGCCAACCTGTCGGGCGGTGAGAAGCGCCGCGTTGCGCTCTGCAAACTGCTGCTGTCGCAGCCCGACCTGCTGCTGCTCGACGAGCCGACGAACCATCTCGACGCCGAGACGATTGCCTGGCTGGAAAAGCATCTGCGCGAGTATCCGGGTGCTGTCCTGATGATCACCCACGACCGCTACTTCCTCGACAACGTCACCGGCTGGATCCTCGAGCTCGACCGCGGCCGCGGCATTCCCTACGAAGGCAACTATTCGGCCTATCTCCAGGCCAAGGCCAAGCGAATGCAGCAGGAAGGTCGCGAAGAGGCAACGCGCCAGAAGGCGCTCTCCCGTGAACAGGAATGGATCGCCTCCAGTCCGAAGGCCCGGCAGGCGAAGTCGAAGGCCCGTATCCGCGCCTACGACGAACTGGTCAAGGCGGCGGAGGATCGTCGCCCCGGTGACGCCCAGATCGTGATCCCGGTCGGTGAACGTCTCGGCAACGTCGTGATCGAGGCCGAGAACCTGACCAAGTCGTATGGCGACCGCGTGCTGATCGAGAACCTTACCTTCAAGCTTCCGCCCGGCGGTATTGTTGGTGTCATCGGCCCGAACGGCGCCGGCAAGACGACGCTGTTTCGGATGATCACCGGCCAGGAGAAGCCTGATAGCGGCGAAATTCGCGTCGGTGAGACGGTGGACCTCGGCTATGTCGACCAGAGCCGGGACGCGCTCGCCGGCAACAAGACGGTCTGGGAAGAGATTTCCGGCGGCAACGACGTGATCAAGCTCGGCAAGCATGAAGTCAATTCGCGTGCCTATTGCGGCGCGTTCAACTTCAAGGGCGGCGACCAGCAGCAAAAGGTCGGCACGCTCTCGGGCGGCCAGCGCAACCGCGTTCACCTGGCCAAGATGCTGAAGTCCGGCGGCAACGTGATCCTGCTCGACGAGCCGACCAACGACCTCGATACCGAAACGCTGGCAGCGCTCGAGGATGCGCTCGAGAGTTTTGCCGGCTGCGCGGTGATCATCAGCCACGACCGCATGTTCCTCGACCGTCTTGCGACCCATATTCTGGCGTTTGAGGGCGACAGCCATGTGGAATGGTTCGAGGGTAACTTCGAAGACTACGAGCAGGACAAGATCCGCCGCCTCGGCCCGGATTCGGTCAACCCGAAGCGCGTCACCTACAAGCGTCTGACGCGCTGAGGCTTCTAACGCGGTCGCTGTTGCGGCGTAGACCTAATGAGGCCGCCATGCTCGAGCGTGGCGGCTTTGTTATTTTCGGCTGTGAATGGTCGGTGCTAAGAGCGATCGCGTTTGGCCGGTGCGTGTCTCGTTGTTGGCTGGCTCACATTTTGGAAACGTACGGCACGGTTGGCAGGACAAATCGAACTGCAGAGCGTGCTGCGGCAAAGGGGGCGGCCCGTTCTTCGCCGTCGAATCGCAGTCAACCCGCGAGCCGTCTCACGTCGCGCTCTATCGCTACGAGAAGCGCTGACAGAATCCAGCTTTAGCAGATTGCGACTTGCGCTCCGATGAAACGTGACATAAAGATATCTTTATGTCTTGATTGGTTTGAGGTGGGGCGTGGCGAAGCTTGGGCTGGACGACACTGTAGAGGTTTTGAAGACGGCAGGCGAGTCGACCCGCCTGCGGCTTCTGGCGCTGCTATCGCGCGGCGATCTGACGGTGACGGATCTCACCGACATCCTTGGACAATCACAGCCGCGCATCTCCCGGCATCTCAAGCTACTTGCAGAGGCGGCGCTGATCGAGCGCTATCAGGAGGGGGCTTGGGCCTATTTCCGCCTCAGGCATGAGGGGGCTGCCGTTTCGCTGGCCCGCCTGCTGCTCGATCGGATCGACGAGACCGATCCGGTCCTGGACCGGGACGCTGAGCGCCTTGCCGTCTTGAAGAAGGCGCGGGCGGAAAAGGCGCAGGCCTATTTCAGCCGGAATGCCGCTGAATGGGACGAATTGCGGCGCCTTCATGTGAGCGAGGCGGAGGTCGAGGCAGCGCTCCTCGGGCTGATCGGTGAGCAGCCGGTCGACGCATTCCTCGACCTTGGGACCGGCACCGGCCGTATTCTGCAACTGTTCGAGGGGCTCTACCGGCGTGGTGTCGGCGTCGATGCCAGCCGTGACATGCTGGCGGTTGCCCGCGCCAACCTGGATCGCGCCGGCATAACCAAGGCCTCGATCCGCCACGGCGACATCTTCAACCTGCCGCTCGAACGCGACGAGTTCGATGTAGTTACAATCCATCAGGTGCTTCATTTTCTCGACGAACCGGACGCGGCCATCGCCGAGGCGGCGCGCATGCTCCGACCGGGCGGCCGGCTGGTGATCATCGATCTGGCACCGCACGGCATAGAACATTTGCGCGACGAGCACGCTCATCTGCGCCTGGGTTTTTCCCACCAGATCGTCCAGGAGTGGCTGGAACAGGCAGGTCTGTCGCTCGAACAGGCCATCGATCTCAAGCCCGCCGATGGCGGCCCGGAAGCACTGACTGTCACCATTTGGCTGGCGCGCGACCAGAGACCCGCAGAGGGCGCCAATGGCGCCGAACCGCTCATTGCCATCGGCCGGAGGAACTGACATGACGATTGGACACACCGCGCGCCGGCGCCACGCCCTCCGACTCTCCTTCGAGTTCTTCCCTCCCAGAAACGAGGAGGCTGATCGCCAACTCTGGGAGACAATCACCGCGCTTACCCCGTACGCGCCTGACTTCGTTTCGGTGACTTACGGTGCGGGCGGCTCCACGCGGGCTCCGACGCTCGCCGCCGTGGACCGCATCATCAGCGACACGCCGCTTTCCGCCGCTGCCCACCTGACCTGCGTCGGCGCGACGAAGGAAGAAGTGAACGCGGTTGTCGAGGAGTTCCGGGCCGTTGGTGTCCGTCATTTCGTGGCGTTGCGCGGCGATCCTGCCAGCGGACTCGGGGCAGCCTACCAGCCGCATCCGGGCGGCTATGCCAATGCCGCCGAACTGACTGCCGGACTTCGGGCGATCGACGACTTCGAAGTGTCGGTCTCGGCCTATCCGGAAAAACACCCGGAAAGCCTGGATGTTTCCGCTGACATCGACATGCTAAAGCGCAAGGTTGACGCCGGTGCAACGCGGGCGCTCACCCAGTTCTTCTTCGACAATGTGCTCTATGAACGTTACCTTGAGCGCGTCCGTGCTGCCGGGATCGATATCCCAATCGTGCCCGGCATCCTGCCGGTCCACAATTTGGCTCAGGTTCAGAAATTCTCGGGGCTGTGCGGCGCAACGGTCCCGCAATGGCTTGCCGATCGCCTCGAGCCGCTGGATGGCCGGCCTGATGACCGTGCCATGGTCGCTGCCGAACTTGCTGCTCGGCAGGTGGAAGGGCTGATTGGGCTCGGCATCGACGAGTTCCACTTTTATACGATGAACCGGTCGGCGCTCGTATCGTCAGTGCTTGATCAAGTCGGGTTCAAGCGCCAGGAGAACGCAGAGCGGCCCAAGGCCGCAGGCGCTGCGGCTTGATCGGCTGAACAGGGACCGAGGTCGATGCAGCGCTTTGCGGAATCGCCTAGCTCCTGTGAGTGGTACCCGGCGCCACGTAAAAACGCATGACCCCAAGGGCGTCATGCGTTTTCTTGAACAAGTTGAAAATGGTCTTCTCTGCGCTTTTTGTCCTTTTGGACTACGCTGCCGCCGCTCAGATGAAAATCATGGTGGCGACGAAGAGGAACGCTGCACCGATCATCAGAACATTCAAGGAATGTGTGAGTCCCATGGCTTACCTCCTTGCGTTGCGTGGCCATAATAAGGTGGAAAAAATCGGCTTGAAAAGTCTTTTGTGTGTTGCATCGCGGCATCACTGCCTTCGTCACACTTTTTCCACAGGTCTAAATAACTGTTCTTTCTTCCGAATTTCCATTTAGAAAAAATTCACAAAACCTTCACGGCGGTTAAGGTGCGTGAGCGGTCTGATCGTCAGCGGGGCATGCGAATCAAGCATGCAAGATCACCACTCGTCATCCTGAACGGCCCGATGGGGCCAGCCGCTTCAGTGCGCGCCCGTCAAGGACGATCAGCCCCAAGAGCACGAGTATGATCCCCGCGGCGCCCGGCAAAGTCAGCCATTCGCCGAGAAAGAGCATTCCGGCGATGATTGCGCTTGGTGGTACGAGCAGGGTAACGAGCGAGGTGTTGGTCGCCCCGGCTACGGCCATGATCCTGAAGAAGAGAATATAGGCGTAGGCGGTGGAAACGAGGGCCAGTGCCAGCACGGACAACACCACGCCAAGCGGCGGTATCGGCAGGTTCCACGGGTGGTCGACAACGGTGGCCAACGGCAGGAGAACGAGAGTGGAGGCGGTCAACTGGCCAGCCGCAGTGACGGGGGCAGGGACCCCACGGAACCGCTTGCCGTATGTCGCGGCGAAGCCGTAGGAGATCGCAGCCCCAATTGGCAGTAGCAGCGCCCAAAGCGGCGGCCCGTCGCTCTCGCCGGTAAAGGGAGCGAGTGCCCGGGGACCGATCAGGACGGCCGTGCCGAGGAGACCGATCAGGCAGCCGACAATCTTGGGCGGCGTCATCTTCTCGTCCGTGGTCAGCCGGTTGGCGATGAGGATTGTAAAGATCGGCGTTGTCGCGTTCAGGATCGCTGCCAGTCCCGCACCGATCTGGGTCTGCCCTGTGAAGATGAGGATATGTGGGAGAACATTGTTGATCAGTCCCAGCGCGAGGAACTCGCGCCAGCGCCGCTGCAGTGTCGCATACAGGTCGAAGCGTCCAGCAAGGTAGATATGGAGCGCGATCGCCGCGATGCTGGTCCGCAGAAAAACGAGCGTAATTGGCGGAATGTGCTGGACGGCGACGCGGGCAAAAAAGAACGAACCGCCCCAGATCAAGCCGAGCAGGAACAGCATGGACCATGTTTTGGCCGTCATCGCATAGGCCGAGCTGAGGCTGGCGGGCTGATCCATTTCGTCACCTTCTGCTTGCCGTGTGCACCGATGTCGTTTTGTCGGTGCGCGTTACGTCTGGTATGTGAGGTAGCGTTCAAAGCATTGGTCTGCCACCCGATTCCGGCGTGGCGATAGTCGGCGCGATCATGTTTGAAACTGTGGCGCAACGCCAGTCCCCTGCGTTGCATGGCGCGCGTTCGTCAAAAAGAATGCGCCGCGGAAATCCCGCGGCGCTGGATGTGGGGCAATAATCGGGTGGCAGCCAAGCCGGCGGAGCCGGTTTGGCGTGGCTGGTCAGAGTGCTCCGAGCAGGGCAGGCGTCGCCCAGCCGTCTGCCGGCATGCCGAGGCGCAGTTGTTCCTTTTGGATAGCCGCCCGTGTGCCCGAACCGAGAATGCCGTCGATCTTGCCGACGTCATGGCCGAGTTCGGCGAGGCGCGTCTGCAGTGCCTTCATGCCGCCATCATCGAGGCCTTGCTCCGGCAGTCCCTTTTCGTAAGGTGCGGTGCCGCCGAGGCGCGTGGCGAAGTAGGCCGCCGAGGTCGTGTAGATGAACGACTGGTTCCACTCGAGATAGATGTTGAAATTCGGATAGGTGATGAAGGCCGGACCTTTGCGTCCCTGCGGCAGCACCAGCGACGAAGCGAGGTTGCCAAAGCGCGTGTCGCCGTCGCGCGGGGTGACGCCCAGTGCGAACCAGTCGCCGGCGGTCATGCCGGGCTGCAGACCGGTCTTCTCCCAGGGCAGGTTCTCCGGCAGTGATACCTCCTGGATCCAGGGCTGGCCCTTGGTGAAACCCAGGTGCTGGATGAACTTCGCTGCCGTCAGAATCGCGTCCGCAGCGCTCTGCTTGACGTTGACGTGACCGTCACCGTCGCCATCGACGCCGAAGGCGATGATGTCCTCGGGCAGCATCTGCACCTGTCCGATCTCGCCGGCCCATGCGCCGGTCGTGGTTGCCGGGTCGAGATCGCCGTGCTGCACCATCTCGATTGCCGCGATCAGTTGTGGCCGGAACAGCTCGGGCCTGCGACAGTCATGCGCCAGCGTGACGAGAGCATTTCGCGTGTTGAAGTCGCCCTGGACAGCGCCGAAATCCGTTTCCATTGCCCAGAAGGCGGCAATGATCGGGGCCGGAACGCCAAACTCCTGCTCGGCGCGCTGGAAAACGTGCGACAGCTCCTGCAGCTTCTTGCGGCCGATATCGAGGCGCGACTGGCTCACCGTACGCTTGGAAAACTCCAGGAAGGTCTGGCGGAAGACGCCTTGTGCACGATCCCGCGAGAGAACCTTCTCATCAATGCTTGCACCGGCGAGTGCCCGATCGACTACATCGGCGGGAACGCCCTTGCCGACGGCCTCAGCTTTCACCCCCTGCAGGAAGGTGCTGAGGTCGCCGCCACAGGCTGCGGCGGGTGCTGCGGGCGGGTTGTTGTTCTGTTGTGCAAGAGCTGTGCCGGAGAGAAGAAGCGCCAGAAGGGCGCCGATCGGCAGGATTCTCGATTGCATGGCGGGGTCCTTTCATTCAGTTGCCCCCGCTTCTCAAATTAATGTGACGGAAGCAAGAAGGAAAAGGGCGGCGTGTCGTCGCCGCCAGTTCAAATCTTTCGTGAACTCTTCCGTTACCGCTTTCGGTTGCCGCCTCTACTGCGAGACCTCGGCGACCCAACTGTTCCAGTTCTTGCTCGAGCCGGCAAAAACGTTGATGTCGGTGTCCCCCTTGATGCCGGGAACGACGCCGGTGCTGGTGTATTGCCAGAAGGCCCACTTGCGGCCGTAGACATTCTCCGGATGGTCCGCGACCGAGCGCAGCCAGAGGTGATAGTTGTCGAAATAGCCGACCATGTTGTCGCGATGGAAATCGACGGTCGTGTAGATGATCGGGCGCTTGCCATAGTGCCTTTCGATCCGGTCGAGGAAGCGCTGCAGGTCTGCACGCACGACTGCGGGAGGAGGGCGCTTTCTGCAGGTCGGCGAGGCCGGATTCCACTCGGCGTCGAGTACCGGCGGCAGCAGTGCTGCACTCTTGGGAACGTTCCGGATGAACCAGTCCGCCTGGTCGTCCGGCGTCGAGCAGAAGTAGTAGAAGTGGTAGGGCGCGTGTGCGACGCCCGCTGTGTTTGCGCCGCGCCAGTAGCCATCGAAGCGCTGGTCTATCCTGTCTGTTCCCTCGGTCGACTTGATGAAGGCGAAGGAGACACCCGACTTCTTAACGGCTGGCCAGTCGATGTCGCCGTTCCACTTGGAAATGTCGATGCCGTGGACCTCATGGGCGTGCGGCGTGCGCGAGCCAAAATCCTGCGGATCCTTGTCCTCGAATCGAGGCTGCACCGAGGCGGTGGAAACGAAATCGTAGTCGGTCGTGGAACACGAGGCCGCAAGAAAGGCAGTGGGCAGGAGAGCCAGAATGAACCGACGCATGTATGTCCTGAAAATTGAGGTCCGCGGATACTGCCTGACACGCTGGATTCGGTAAAGGGGCCTCGCGCGATCTGCGCGAAGCCCCTCACATCAGATTATGTTGAAATTCGTACTGCTTGGCGCAGTGGCCGGCATTGAGGTCCGCCGACCGGCCACCGCGACTGCTCAGAACTTCCAGCCGACGCCGAGCATGAGCGAGTTGCTGCTCAGGTCGGTGTTGACGCCCATAAGGTTCTTGTCGCCGTAATCGGTGTAACGATATTCGACGCGCCCAATGAGATTATCGGTGAAAGCCTGCTCGACGCCGGCGCCGATGGTCCAGCCATTAAACGTCTTGTCGTCGCTGTCTCCCGTCTCGCGGTCGCGCAGCTCGGCATTGGTGAACGCGTAGCCGCCGGTTCCGTATACCAGTGTGCGATCAAAGGCGTAACCGACGCGCGCGCGCAGCGAGCCGCCCCAATTCGTCTCGAGCTCCATGGGGATGCCGCCAAGGTCGAACTTGTCGCTGTTCCAGTCGTACTTCACGTCGCCTTCAAGGCCCATGACCCACGAACCCATCTGGTAATTGTAGCCGGTGTAGCCGCCCAGCGCCCAGCCATCGAGGCCCGGGCTGGCGGTGACGCCCGCGTCATCCGTATCGGCATCGGTCCAGCCGTAGCCGGTCATCGCACCGACATAGAAACCGTTCCAGTCATAGACACCCGAGACTTCGGTGATCACTGGCGCCACCGGGGCTTCGACCGGAGCGAGGTCGGCCGCCCGGACAGTCGTCGCCGTCGTGGCGAACAGTAGCGCAGCAGCACCGATGTAGAGTGATTTCATGGTTGTCTTCCTTCTGCTTCGAATCATGCAAACGCAGCCCCAAAGCGTCAGCAAACGAGATACACAAACCCCTCTCACGCCGAAGGTGGTCACACAGAAAGAAGCGCAAAATCGGGCAGGGAAGCAGGCTACGGCAGAACGTCGGTCATGCTGGCAATTTTGCAACACCAAGCCAGGCGTAACCGCCATAAGGCGTCGCTGTTTGCAGCGTTACGCCTCTCCGCTCCGCCGCACCGCGCATCACCTCGAACAGGTCGGGGCGTGGCGAAACGTGAAACCGCCGGAGCCAGGCTTGCAACAGCCGGCGAACGAGCGGCGGCAGGCGTTCCTGCTGACCAAAATCGACGACATGCAGCGAACCGCCTGGTTTCAGCGTATCGAGGGCGCATTCGACGGCGCTTTGCCACTCGGGGATCATTGACAGGGCATAGGAAATCACGATGCGATCGAAACCGGTTACGCCGAAGTCGCCAGCGGTAAACTTGGTGGCATCGGCCACAAGCAACCGCGGCCGGTTGTCTGCGATCGGGGCAAAACGCTTGTTTGCCGTCTCCAGCATCTCTTTCGAGATGTCGAGGCCGAAGTAATTCGCCTGCGGGTGCATGCGCATCATAAACTCGATGTTGCGTCCGGTGCCGCACCCCACTTCGAGGACCGAATGACCGTCTCCGGCGGAAATCTCGGTCAGCAGACGGTCGCGTCCGAACAGATAGTACTTGCGCGTCAAGTCGTAGAGGTGGCGTTGATAGCGATACTGCCGGTCCATGCGCTCGGCGTGGACAGAATCAGGCGGCCGCCCTGGAAAATCCGGCGACATCAAGCTTTCTTTCGATAGATGTGAAAGCCACCGTAGATGGCCGAGCGGTCCCGCGCGCCAAGAGCGATGGAGCGCTTGCGCTCGTAGTTCCAGAGGCCAAGAAGGGCGGAGGATAGCTTGCCGTCGAGGACGCTTCTTTCCGCAGCGGTCCGGAAGATGACGATCGCCCCTTCAGAGGCGGTTCTGGATATCTCGCTCCAGAGTTCGTTCAATTGACTTTCACTCATCCAGTCCTGGGCGTCCAGCAATACGAAGCGGTCGACGGATGCTGCCGGCTTGCTGGCCAGAAGTTCGGTGAAGCTTGCGTGGTGGACGCGAACTCGGCCCGTATTGGCACGAATTGCGCCGTAGTGCTCGGCACGCAGATAGTCCGCCAGCATACCTTCCTGCTCTTGCGGATATCTCCGGGCAAACGCCTGCCAGGCGAAATAGTTGTCCTTCAAAGGAAAGTGGCAGGTGAGCTTTTCCAGGCGCCGTTTCAGAACCGGTGCGAGCGATCTGCCGTCGCTGAGGCTCGCCAGTTCGTCAAATTGTTGCGGCGGGATGCCGAGACCGAACAAAGAGGCCTTTCGCGAGGTCATCCAGCGGACCAGCGGACGATCGAAGAGGGGGGCAATGCGGGTCTCGAAGAAGTGACGCTGTTCGCGCAGCGAACGGGCCTCGACAAAGTCGCGCGGATCGACGCCGTGGAGCCTTGCGACGATATGGCCGAGCAGGATGAACCGGCCGAGCAGGCCGGTGCGATAGATGTTGCGGTTGAACACATCGATGCGGCGCCGGCCAAGCGCGCCGCGCCCGTTCCAATAGTCGCGCGTTTGCGCGTCCAGCGTCGGTTCGATGAACAGGTAATAGGCTTCGCGGTTCGTTGCCGTGTGGTTCCCTCCGAGAAAACGGATCACGTCCGAATGCGAAGGCAGTTGTCGGAAAGCTGCGAGCTTTAGCCGGTTCAGGGCGATGTGGTGGGGGTTGAGATCGACCACATCGATCATTTCCGGGGACCGGGAAAGATAGGCGAGCATGTTGCATCCACCCGAACCGATTTTCACCACGCGGTGCTTCGTGGACAGTTCCATCGCTTCGATGTCGATGGCCGGGTCCTCCCAGATCTGTGGGTAGACAAGGCCGGAAAAGAGCAGGCCGAAGAGGCGTTCGGACAATCCTTCCGGTGTAATGGCACGGTGTTGAAGCAGCGCCGACTTCAGTTTCGCATTGCGTCCGTATCCTGCATTTCTGGCCAGTTCGCTCATGCTGCCCTCTCGTCCTTTAGGATTTCGGCAGCAATAGCTTTCACGCGCTACAGTTTGATGACCGACGAGCCATCGCCCACGAAACGTCTGGTTCGGAATAAGCTTTTCTTAACGACCAATTCCTGATTGTCTGGCAGCGAACGAGGGGAGACGAATGGGTCGATATCGGCGGGTCGCTGCAAGAGCGTTGTTTGGCGGAAGCATTTTCCTGGCAATCGCGGGCAGTTGGCTGATCGTTCGCCCACCGGAATTGTTGCGTGTCGGCTCCTCCTATGCGGCCAAGATCGTCTGTTCCAATGTCTTCGTCGCGCATCGAGACCCTGCCGCCGTACTCGATAAGGACGTGCAGGCGCCGGGCCATCCACTGCTGCGGCTGATGCGCCAGTCTGTAGACCTCAACGAAAAGACGGTCACGGCATCCCTCCTGGGCTTGTTCGCACCGGGATACGCGGCGTATCGCGAGGGATTCGGGTGCACGACGGTTCCGGACGGCGATTTTGTCACCGCGCGCGAGGTAGTGGCTGGCGTGGCCCTGCCAAAAACCGCAGAGGCGCGAACTGATCGCCCATGGCCCGAGGGGGATGCGGGCAGTCCTGATTCCAGGCTGGAAAACGTTCTGGATGATCCGGCCTTGCTCGGGCCCAATGCACGCGGGGTGGTGGTGATCCACGACGGCCGCCTCGTTGGCGAGCGTTATGGCGACGGGTTTTCCCCAGACACTCCAATGCTCGGCTGGTCACTGACCAAGACCGTCAATGCGGCTCTCGTGGGGCGGTTGATGATGGATGGGCGATTGTCACCGACACAGGTCAATCTGTTTCCCGAATGGCAAGCCGATGCGCGTGGAAAAATCACCGTTGCCGACCTTCTCGCGATGCAAAGTGGCCTGGTTTTCAACGAGGACTATGGCGATGTCACCGACGTGACGCGGATGCTTTTTCTGGAGCCGAACATGGCCCGCTTTGCAGCCTCGTTTCCGCTTACTGCCAACCCAGGGGAAAGGTTCGAGTATTCCAGCGGTACCGCTATCCTCCTCTCCCACATCTTCATGAACGCGATCGGCGACCGCTGGCGGGCGCTGTCCTATCCGGCCATGGCCCTTTTTGCGCCGCTCGGCATGCGGAGCGCCGTGATGGAGACGGACGAGACAGGCATCTTTGCCGGTTCGTCCTACATGTATGCGACGGCACGTGATTGGGCGCGCTTTGCGCAGCTGTTGCTGAACGATGGACAATGGAATGGGATGCAGTTGCTGCCAGAGGGGTTTGTCACAGCCATGCGAGCGCCGACCTCAGCCTCTGGTGGCGCCTATAGTCACGTGCAGACCTGGATTCATGGGCCGGACGACGTGCCCAATTCGCAATACGGATTGCCGGGGGATACGTTCTGGATGCTTGGCCATGACGGCCAGTCGATCGCGGTGATCCCGTCCAGGAGACTTGCCGTTGTTCGCCTTGGGCTGACACCTGCCAGCTTCGGCTACCGTCCGCAGGAACTTGTGAGGCGAATCGTCGATGTAATCGGGCGCGGTGAGTGAGTTCGCCTATTTCAAACCGGTCTCTTCGAGAAGACCCTTGCGCTTGGCGGTGTAGTAGTAGCCGCTGGCATAGAGGCGAACAGCACCGTCGTGCTGGTTGTCGGCCACCATCCACGCGCCGCGCAGATACTTCGCGCCGTACTTGATGTTCGTCTCGGCGTCGAAAAGGCCGTCCGGCGTGCCGGTGTATCCCATGCCCTTGGCCGTGTTGTAGCGGATCTGCATCAGGCCGTAATTGCCCCTGCTATAGGCTTTGGGATTGTAACGGCTCTCGCGTTTGATCACGCGATGAAGCAGACCCTCAGGAATTTCGTAGAGTGCTGCGTATTTGGTGACCAGGGCATCAATCGGCGTCCCGGATTTTTCGAAGGCTTGTGAAGCCTGAGGGATGCCGGGTTTGGCCTGGGTCGCAGCGAATGCAACCGGCTGGAAGGTAGGCTTTGCCATCGGGATGATCTGGTGCGAGGCGACGAGCTGTTCCAGGCCCTCCGGTTCACCAGTGTCGAAGCCAGGCTCCATCACGGCGGCCTCGAACGATGCCGGCATGAATTTTTGAGAGGAGGGGCTCGCGCTCGTCGGAACGGGTACTGCCGAAGCAACCGGCGTTGTTCCTGCACCCGAGGCGTCGGGTGCGGCCGAAGCAATCGCCAGTTCCGCGTTGCTTGCGCGCGTCACTTCGACGGCCGCCGTCAGCGTCTGTGCGCCGCCATTATCCGCTGCCGGATCGACAATCGGCGCCGGAAGGGCGTAGGCGGTCATTTCCGTGCCGGGCTTTGCGATTGGCATCACTGTCTGCGCCGAAGCCATTTCCTCGACCGGGGTCTCGATCACACTGGCACAGCCGCCCAGCATCAGCAGCGCGGTGGCGCAGCCGGCCGACAGGAAACGTTTCGCAGGGATCGGGAATCTGTCCGCCATAAGTCGCTCTCGTTCTGCCTTGAGGCTCGGAAACGGAGCGTTTCCGGCGTGGATGCAAATCAACGGCGCTTTGACCGTGCTTCGTCAAATAGCCCATCGCGTCGCATCGGGCAACCCGAGGCGCCGCGACAAAAGTCACGCCGCGGCCCGGCGAAGTCCGGCAGTCAGCAGGCCGGCGCCGATCAGGAGCGATCCTCCGACGCGGTTCACCGCTTTCTGGACGGTTGGTTTGCGGATTGTTCCGCGTGCCGCCGAAGCCATGAGGGCATAGGCGGTGGCGTTCGCCGTAGCGAGTACGAGAAAGGTGATTTCGAAGATCACCATCTGCGGCAGGACTGGCCGCGACAGGTCGAGAAACTGCGGCAGGAAGGCGACGAAGAAAACGATGCTCTTGGGATTTAGCGCCGTTACGACATAGGTATGTGCGAAGATGCGGTACGGCTGTTCTTCCGCTGCCGTTCCTTCTTCGGCGCAGTTCGCTCCGGTAATCGGTGCCCGCCAAAGCTTGATGCCGAGCCAGACAAGATAGGCTGCACCAACCCACTTCAGCACCGTGAAGATCGCGGCAGAGGTTGCCAGCAGGGCGCCGAGGCCGAGCATGGAGGCCGTCATTGCGGTAAAATCGCCAAGGGCTACGCCGGCAACTGTCGCGCTGGTTGTCTTTCGTCCATGCCCGAGGGCGTAGGAAATGACGAGCAGGATGGTTGGTCCGGGGATCGCCAGCATGATGGAAGAGGCTGCGGCGAAGGCAAGCCAGTGTTCGAACGACATGAAAAAGCTCCCCTGAACGGCGGTTCAGGGGAGCAAGCCATCTGTGCGAGGTGACGTCAAGATGCAACCTTCAGTCCGTGGGCGCGTGATGCCTTCAACCGGCCGGCGACCACTTCTGACCGATCACGTCCATGACCTCGCCGAACCACTTGACGCTCGTATCGAAATGCTTGCCGCCCTTGATGCGCGGGAATTCGATCGTGCGCAGCTTGCCGTTCTGGGCCTCGTCGTGGCCGGTGACGCCCGAGACCTTGTTGAGGGCGCTCTCGACGGCGAGGTCGACCATGCTCTGGATCAGGCGCAGGTCGTCACGGTTGGCCGGTGCGGAGCGGGCATAGTAGCCGGACTTCTGCACCATCGCGCGCTCGGCGCCGAGAAGGGCGGCAAACTGCTTGGAGAACCAGTTGCCGACATTGATCGTGTCGATCTTGACGTGGCCGAACGCGTCACGCTTGACCGTCTCACCCGCTGCTTCGCGCTCGGCGACGATCGCGTCGAGGCAGGCGCCTTCGGAAACGAACAGCGTCACGTAGCCGTTCTTGTCCATCATCCTCTTCAGGCGTTCGGCTTCCGCCTGCAGGTCGAAGGCCATTTCCGGCAGGTAGAGCCCGTCGATGCTCTTCAACTGCGCGTTCATCATGAAGCCTTCGACATATTCGTTGCCGGCGGTCTTCTGCATGTAGGCGCGTGCAGTCGCGGCAGTCAGCCAGCCGCAATGCCGGCCCATGACTTCGTGTACAACGAGCGTCTTGGGGGCAGCACTCTGTTCATTGGAGACGTTGTCGAAGAAGCCAGCGCCAACTTCTGCTGCCGTCCAGGCGCCCAGCGACTGGCGGATCGGAACGACGTCGTTGTCGACCGTTTTCGGCAGGCCGACCACGGTCAGGTTGTAGCCGTTGGCGCCGAGATAGGCAGCAAGGTCAGCCGCCGTCGTGTTGGTATCGTCGCCGCCGATCGTGTGCAGGATGGTCACGCCGTCACTGGCAAGCCGTTCGGCGGCAACACGCAACGGGTTTTCGCCTTCCTTGACGAGGCCGCGCTTCACGCAATCGGCCGCGTTCGTCAGCTTGACGCGGCTGTTGCCAATTGGCGAACCGCCGTAGCGGTGCAACAGGTGCGCCTTTTCGCGCATCTGGGGCGTGATTTCGATGCGGTCGGCCAGAAGCAGGCCCTGGTATCCCGAGCGATAGGCAACCAGCTCGATTTCAGGTGCGATGTCCGTATAACGCTCGATGAGCCCGCCCACTGCGGACGAGAGACAGGGTGCAAGGCCCCCTGCAGTGAGCATTGCGACTTTTTGTTTGGCCATGATACCTCCTCGCCGAACGATCCGGTCGGTCGGCGGATGTCTACTCCAGATTCCGCAACAGGGGAATCACAGATCAGTACTTATCCGCTTTCGTTGAAGGATTGAAAGGCTCGTTCAGGCTCGTCCGACTTCGGGGGTCGGTGACGACGCAGCACGGGAAATCTTCGCCTTGCGGCCCAGCCACACGACAAAGGCAACCGCGAATGCGAAGCCGACGGTCGATGGCCCGATAGCTTCTCCAAGCAGGAGCGCGGAGATCGCGAGCGTCACAAAGGTTTGAAACAATTGCACCTGCGCCACCCGCGCTATGCCGCCGAGTGCGAGGCCCGCATTCCAGAAAATGAAGCCCGCGAACATTGACATCAGGCCTAGGTAGAGCAAGGCGCCGTATTGCATGGGACCCGGTGCTCGAATGCCTGCCTCCGCAGCGAGCAGTGATCCTGCGAGTGTGAATGGCGCACAAAGGACGAGCGCCCAGCCGATGACCTCCCAACCGGGCAGCACGCGCGCCAGCTTTCCGGAAAGCACGTAGGAGAATGAAGCCGATATCGCGGCGAGAAACAGCCAGAAGTCGCCGGGACCAAGGTGAAAACTGCTTTCGCCCAGCGAAAAGGCGATCACGAGCGCAGAACCGGCGATGCCGCACAACCAGAACAGCGGCCCCGGCCGTTCTCCGTCAACGATCGCGGCGAAGATCGAGGTGAGGAGTGGCAGAATGCCCAGTACGACGCCGCCATGGCTCGCTGGAATCGTCTGCAAGGCGATCGACGAAAAGATGGGAAAACCGAAGACTGCGCCAATGCCGACACCGGCCAGGGCGGGCAGATGCGAGCGCGGAAATGGTCTCTTCAGGATGAGGAGGGCTATCCCGGCGGCGGCGGCAGCGATCACGGCACGTCCAAGCGTGACGAACAGGGGGCTGAATCCCTCGAGCGCCACGCGCGTCATCGGCAGCGTAGCGCCGAAGATTGTCACGCCGATGAGGCCGAGCAGCATACCTGCAGCTTGATTGGACAGGACGCGCACGCTTGTTCCCTCATCCGAAGTTGGTTGCACCGAAAACTGCTCGCATTCACCTGCAAGACCGTCAAGTTCATTGCGCTAATCGGTCGATCAAGAAATGGAATGCATCCACTTGATGAGGGCCTTCAAAATATCGTGAGTCTCATAGTAATGAGAAGGCTGTGGCTTGCTTTCGCCATCAATGTCTGATGAAGATCACTGTATGTTCTCATCCATGGGCAGTGGCTTGATGTCTTCCATCTGGGACCGGCTTGTCGGTATGGTCGCGGAGGCGGCCAGCAATGCGCTTTCGGGCGTTGTCGAGGCGGTGCGCACCTTATTTGAGGGTGACCCCGAGACGCGCAAGCAAGTTGCATTTTCCGTCGCCATGATCGCACTGTCGGCCAAGATGGCGAAGGCCGACGGGGTTGTCACGACCGCCGAGGTCGATGCCTTCAGGGATATCTTCAAGTTCCCCTCCGATCAGGCGGCAAACGTTGCCCGCCTCTACAATCTCGCCCGCCAGGACGTGGCCGGCTTTGAGGCTTATGCTGAAAAGATGGCCACGCTGTGCGTATCCAGCGAGCGCAATTGCCCGATCCTCGAAGATATCATCGACGGTCTGTTTCACATCGCCAAGGCAGACGGGCTGATCCACGAGCGCGAGATGGCGTTTCTGTCGCGCGTTTCCGAAATTTTCGGCATGGCGGTGGAGCGGTTCGAGCAGATTACCGAGCGGCATCTGCATATTGGCGGACGTGACCCCTACAAAGTCCTCGGCGTCTCGCCGCACGACGATTTCCCGACCATTCGCAAGCGCTACCGGGTGCTGGCGTCCGAGCATCATCCCGACAGCTTGATGGCGCGTGGCGTTCCAACGGAGTTCCAGCGGATCGCAAACGATCGGATGGCGGCGCTCAATGCGGCCTATTCGGCGATCGAGAGAGAGCGTCAGGCGGCATGACGGCATTCACGCCCGATTTTCCCGGCGCGACGGTCGTGCCGTCTCAGAATCATGGCGAGCGTGCCGGCGGACGGCGTCCCGACATGATTGTCCTCCATTATACCGGCATGGACAGCGCTGACGGCGCTCTCGCCTGGCTGTGCTCTAAGCAGAGCGAGGTCTCCAGCCACTATTTTGTGCATGAGGACGGGCGCGTCCTGCAGTTGGTTCCAGAAGAGCGGCGAGCATGGCACGCGGGAAAGAGCCAATGGAAGGGTGAGGGCGATATCAATTCAGCTTCGATCGGCATCGAAATCGTCAATCCCGGTCACCCGGGCGGTCTGCCGAGATATCCCGAAGCGCAGATTGCGGCGGTCGCCGAACTGTGTCGGAACTGTGGCGAGAGGTGGGGTATAGCGCCCGAACGGGTACTGGCGCACAGCGATGTTGCCCCCATTCGCAAGGTCGATCCGGGTGAAAATTTCCCATGGGCCAGGCTCCATGCAGCAGGTGTCGGCCACTGGGTCGAGCCTGCGCCGATCACCAGCGGGCGGTTCTTCCAACGTGGCGACCAGGGCCCCCCGGTCGAAGCTTTGCAGGCAATGCTTGCGCTCTACGGCTATGCTACCGAAATCACGGGCATTTTTGATCCCGGCACGGAAGGTGATGTATCGGCCTTCCAGCGGCATTTTCGGCAGGAAAGGGTTGATGGGGTCGCCGATTTTTCGACGATCGATACGCTTCATCGCTTGCTGACAGGCTTGCAGAAACGACGCGACTCATCCGCGTGATTCTCACGAAATATTTCAAATTGTAACACAAGTTTAACATTTCGCCACATCCTGACCGGATTGGGAATGTCTTTTCCCCGTGCCTTCGATCCGGTCGGGCACAGGCTGCTCCCAACAGCCTTCCGACAGGACGGATCGAAGTTCAGGCGTTCGCCGGCGGGAGGTAGGGCCTCTTCCGCGACTGTCCTGGGTCCACGGTTGAAAAACCTTGGACCACTTCATGACGTTTTGATCACAGCGCGGGGTTCCGGTCGATGGGTCGGTTCCTCAAGGCCTAGCCGTGCGCATATGACCGGAGACTTTGCAAGACATGACGAATTCGATTACGGCCGCTGGGGCGGCTTGCCTTATTGCCCTTCTGACGCAGACGGTATCGGCCAAGGCCGACGATCTCCCCGGCGTCATCATTAGCAAGCCCCTGAAGACCGTAACCCGAACCACCGGCTACCCGCTGATGGGCGCGCCTGCCAGTTACTCGACGCTGATCAAGACCTATGCCCGGCAGTATGGCGTTCCGGTCGACCTCGCTCACGCCGTCGTTCGCGTGGAAAGCAATTTCAATCCGAAGGCGCGGGGCGGGGCGGGTGAGATCGGCCTGATGCAGATCAAGCCGGCCACGGCTCGCATGATGGGTTATCAAGGCAGCGCCAAGGGGCTCTACGATCCTGAAACGAACATCAAGTTTGGCATGAAATACCTGGCCGCGGCCCACGATCTCAGCGGCGGGACCACCTGCGGCACCATCTTGAAGTACAATGCCGGCCATGGCGCCAAGCGCATGAACCCCGTATCGAAGCGCTACTGTGGCAAGGTCCAGAGCCTGCTCGATTCTTAACGAGTAATCGGGGGCATCCGGTTGCGGAGTGCCCCCAACTGCGCGCCAGTGGCGCTCGTCCGTTGGATCTATCAATCGATGTCCGTCTTCAGCCAGTCGCGACAGAGAAAGACCGACAAGACGGCATGCGCTGCAACCGCTGGCCATAGAAGCACGCCGGCGAACACTCCCGCTGCAGCGACATAGCCGAGGTAGGCTGTAGCGGCCATGCTGTATGTCAGCATCCCAAGCAGGGGCGCGTTTCTCCAGCAGGCGATCCCCAAGGCAATCAAGGCAAGGCCGGCCACCCGCGCCGTCGGTATGGCCGCGCCTATCAGCATTTCGCCAAGAAGGACCTCGCCGATAAAGGACGGGACGACCAGCAATGCGACGCCGGTGGCGATTTCAGCCAATGCTGCAACGTCAAGGGCCCTTATCATCCATGCGCTCCCTGCGCGGACCTCGGATCAGTAAGGTTCAGGGCGTTGCCGTCGCTTCAGGCTTCAGCAGGAATGTCAGCTTGTCGATCTTGCCGGTGAACTTGAAGGGCGGCTCGTAGCGGTACTCAAGCAACGCCACGCCAGTGCGGGTATCGAGGCCGACGTCAAACGTCTCGTCCTCCGGGAAAGTAACCGGTATGCCGTGTTCAATGGAGTTTTTGGCGACTTCCTTGCCGTCGACCGACAATATGCCGGTTCCGCCTTTGCCGATGCCGGGACCATCCGATTTGAAGTCGAAGACAATCGTGTGCTTACCCGGTTCGAGCTCCGGTCCCTCCCACGTTGTCCGCTTCAAATCGAGGAGATTGTAGAGGAAAACGACTTTTCCCCGACCAACGCCGAAGTCTCCCTTGCTGAGGAAGAGACCGTAGCCGCCAAAACGACCGCCGTGGGTGACGATCATGCCCTCCGCCCCGTCTTCCGGAATTTCGACGTCGGCCGTGATCGTGTAGGACTTGTTCAACGTGCTGGGTGCCGCGCTCGCCGGAACACCGCTTAGTCCGCCCGTGTAGACAAACTCAGTGCGCCCGGCGGTGAGGCTCGGACGCGGCGTGTTCCACCGTGCCAGCGTCGAATTGTCGAGCGGCAACACATTGTATTTCTTCGCTTCCGCGTAGAACAGGTCCTGCATCTCGCGGAGCTTGTCGGGCATCTTTGAGGCGAGATCGTTGAACTGGGTGGGATCTTCGTCAACGTTGTACAGTTCCCAGTTGTAGCCGGTGATCACATCCGGCGGCGTTTTGGTGCTGAGTTCCCAGGGCAGGGTTGCCGGCGTTGTCGCCGCCACCCAGCCGTCGTGATAGACGGCGCGATTGCCGAGCATCTCAAAGTATTGGGTTGTGTGCCTCGTCGGGGCGTCGGCTTTTGCCTTGTCCCACGCATACATCATGCTGACGCCTTCGATTGGTTGCTGCTCTATGCCGTTTATCCCGTCGGGGGACGGGATGCCGGCGGCCTCGAGGATCGTCGGCACGACGTCGATGAAGTGGTGAAACTGCCGGCGGATCCCGCCAGCATCCGTGATGTGTCCCGGCCATGACATGACCATTCCCTGAGCGGTTCCGCCGAAGTGCGAAGGCACCTGCTTCATCCACTTGAACGGGGTATCCATCGCCCACGCCCAGCCGGCTGCGTAGTGCGGAAACGTTCGCTCCGAACCCCAGAAGGGGTACCAGAGAAACTGGTCCTTTACGGGAACGGCAACACCGTTGAACGTGGTGAATTCGTTCGGCGTGCCATTGAGCATGCCCTCGGCACTCGCGCCGTTGTCGCCGCCAATATAGATGATCAACGTGTTGTTGAGTTCACCGACATCTTCCACCGCCTGGATGACGCGGCCGATTTCGTGGTCGGCATAGGCAAGGTAGGCTCCGTAGATGTCGGCCTGTCTTGTGAAGAGCTTCTTCTCCTCAAATCCCAGCGAATCCCATTGCGGCAATCCTTCCGGCCATGGGGTCAGCTTGGCGTTCTCCGGAATGATGCCAAGCCGCTTCTGGTTGGCAAAAATCTTGTCGCGGACCTTGTTCCAGCCGTCATCGAAAAGATGCATGTCGCTGATCTTCTTGATCCACTCCGGCGTCGGATGGTGAGGCGCATGCGTTGCGCCGGGGACATAGTAGACAAGCCAGGGCTTATCAGGAGCAAGCTCCTTGAGCTGTTTGATGTACTGAATTGCCTCGTCGGCCATTGCCGTTTCCAGGTTCCAGCCCGGATTGCCTTCGAACGGATAAATCGGCGTGGTATTGCGGAACAGGTTCGGCTGCCATTGGCTGGCATCACCGCCGACGAAGCCATAGAAGTAATCGAAGCCCATGCCGGTTGGCCACTGGTTGAAGGGGCCTGCCTGGCTCGACTGGTAAGAGGGCGTGTTGTGGTTCTTGCCGAACCACGACGTGGCGTACCCATTCTCCTTGAGGATCGTGCCGATCGTGCCCTTCTCGATCGGAATGATCGAGTCGTACCCCGGGTATCCCGTTGCGATTTCGCCGACCACGCCGAAACCGACGGAGTGGTGGTTGCGACCGGTGATCAGGGCTGCCCGAGACGGCGAGCAAAGCGATGTCGAGTGGAAATTCGTAAAACGCAGGCCATCGTTGGCGATCCGGTCCATCGCAGGGGTGGGGATGACGCCACCGAAGGTGCTTGGCGCGCCGAACCCCTGATCGTCTGTCATGATCAGCAATACGTTGGGTGCGCCCTTCGGCGGGACGATCCGTGGGGCCCACCAGGGGCGGGAATCTGAGGCTTTCTCCCCAATGACGCCGCCAAAATTCAAACTCGGTGGCGGAAGCTGCTCGCCTGTGATCGTTGTCGTCGCTTCCGGAGAGCCGATCGTGCCCGTGGTTTCAATCTCTGCGGCACGCGCAGCACTTGAGCTGGCCAAAGAAAGCAAGGCCACGCCAAGCGCGCAGGCGATGTGCCCGTATAATGTGTGACACATTGTCGATCCCCTTTGAGAAAGACGCCTTCGCAACTGTGGAGAGCATGATGATCTGATGGTAAATCAGGTCAAGCTAATATTCATGGGAACTGCTACAAGGTGACGAGTGCAACTGACCGGCGCTTGGGGTGCGGCGTCCGGAGCTTCGTGCGTTCTACTTGGCTCAGGCAAGGTTTCCCCCGCGTATGCGTGAACTGCCGGTGATTTCTTCTGGTCATCGCGGTGCTCTTTCGCTAAGGAACGCGGGCCAGTTGGCTGGGCAGCCGCGCTCCGCAATGGTCGAAAGGCCGCGGGGGGAGGAAAGTCCGGGCTCCACGGAAACACGGTGCCGGATAACGTCCGGCGGGGGCGACCCCAGGGAAAGTGCCACAGAAAGCAAACCGCCTTCCTAGGAAGGTAAGGGTGAAAGGGTGGGGTAAGAGCCCACCGCGGACATGGCGACATGAACGGCACGGTAAACCCCACCGGGAGCAAGACCGAATAGGGATGACGCGGATGGCGCGAGCCGTCCAGCCCGTTTCCGGGCCGGTCATCCGGGTGGGTTGCAAGAGGCCGGGCGCAAGTCCGGTCCCAGATGAATGGCTGCCACGTTCCGGCGTCAGTCGGAGCCATACAGAACCCGGCTTACAGGCCAACTGGCATTTTTCTCTCCAGGCACGCCGCGCGGCCGCGCTATGTGTTCCAGAAGCCCCGCGCTATTGCTTCTCCTTGAGATCGGCGGATCGCTCTCCCAATCATTGTGTAATTTCACCGGATTTCCAATTGAATCCAACGATTTGATTGATGGGCCGTAACCATTCGTTAAACTTAACGGCCCATAAACATTTGATGGTCTCACGCCGGGAATCCGCCTGTTCCCATTGACGCCCAAATGGTCCCATGGTATCCCATAATCATACCGCACAGGGGCGAATGATCGCCCGTTCATCGCAAAGTACTGAGGCGTCCCGGTTGGGGGCGGTGTGGCGCAACGTTGCTGCGTCGCAGGCGATTCGTGCGGTTGAGTTCTGTGTGGATTTTCCGGTGCCGGCTGGTTCGGTGCCGGTCAGGGAAGCGGCCGTAAAGCGTCATGAACCGGTTCCTGTCGAATGCGACAAACAAGATCGATGCGAAAGGGCGGGTCTCGGTGCCTTCATCCTTTCGGGCGGTGCTTGCGCAGCGCGACATCCGGGAGCTCTATTGCTTCCAGGATTTTGTTTTTCCGGCGATCAGCGTCGGTGGTCCGGATCTGCTCGATCGGTTCGAGCGGCAGATCGCCAGCGAGGATCCGTTTTCGCCGGAGGCGAACCAGATGTCGCTCCTGATACACGGGGGCGGGGTCTTCATGAAGCTCGATTCCGAAGGTCGGCTGATGGTCACGGATTTCATCCGCGACTTCACAGGAATCACTACGGACGTGACCTTCGTCGGTCGGGCGGATCATTTTCAGCTTTGGGCGCCGCAAGCGTTCGAGGCGATGCAGGCGGCAGCCAGGGCAGAGCGCAGATTGCGGGGCCAGGGCTCGAAATAAGGTGGAGAAGCGGGATGGTGGCGGATATTGGCGGAGGGAATTCTGAAGCCGATGGCGGACCCGTCCGTCACATCCCCGTTCTTCTCAACGAGGTGATCGAGGCGCTCCAGCCGCAGCCCGGGCAGGTCATTCTTGATGGCACGTTCGGTGCTGGAGGCTATACATCGGCCATTCTGGCAAGAGGCGCTTCGGTGATCGCGCTCGATCGCGATCCAAGCGCGATCGAGGCGGGGCAGGCGCTGGTCGCTGCATCCGGTGGTCGCCTTTCGCTCATTCACTCGCAGTTCTCCGAGCTTGCCCGGCACGCGCCGGCCGGCGGGCTCGATGGTGTCGTTCTCGACATTGGCGTTTCTTCTATGCAGCTCGACGAGGCCGAGCGCGGATTTTCATTCCAGAAAAGCGGCCCGCTCGACATGCGCATGTCGAGCGCCGGTGTTTCCGCTGCCGACGTTGTCAACCGGGCGAAGGTCTCCGACCTCATCCGCATTTTCGGTTTCCTGGGTGAGGAAAAGCAGGCGGGCCGCATCGCGCGCGCAATCGAAAAGCGCCGGGCCGAGGAGCCGTTCGCAACGACCCGTGACCTTGCCGGGCTTATCGAGATCGTCACCCCACGCAAGGCGAAGGACAAGATCCATCCGGCGACCCGCGTCTTCCAGGCGCTGCGCATCTTCGTCAACGACGAACTTGGCGAGTTGGCGCGGGCGCTGTTTGCCGCCGAGCGTGCGCTCAAGCCGGGCGGACGCTTGGTTGTCGTCAGCTTCCATTCGCTCGAGGACCGGATCGTCAAGAAGTTCTTCCTGGATCGTTCCGGCCGCACGACGGGCTCGCGCCATCTGCCTGAGCTAAACAAGAAAGACGTAATCTTCGCACCAGTTGGCAAGTCCATGATTGTCGCGAGCGAAGAGGAGGCTGCAATCAATCCGCGTGCCCGTTCCGCAAAACTGCGGGCTGGCGAGCGTACCGCAGCTCCGCCCGGCGCGGATGATTTCTCGATTTTCGAACTACCCGAGCTTGCAAGCCTTGAGAAGATTGGAGGCTGATGGATGTTTCGTACCTTTGATGCCGTTCTGGTTGTCGTCATGACCGCTGCCGCCACCGTGACCTACACGATCAAGCACAAGGCCGAGAACAAGCTCGATGAGGTCCGTAAGATCGACGCCGAGATCCGGCTCGAGGAGCACACCATCGACCTCTTGCGCGCCGACTGGGCTCTTCTGACCCAACCGGCCCGGCTCAACCGGTTGGTGAAGACCTATGAACAGGACCTCCAGCTGGTGCCGACGGAATCGACTCAATTGGCGCAGCCCGTCGAGCTGCCGATGCGCACCGCCGAGCTTCCCGCCCTCGAGGAGGAGGCCGAGCCAGGCAAGGATGTCGCCAAGGCGAAGGGCGATGCGAAGGGTACGGACAAGATGGCAACAGGTTCGGTGGCGCGCTGATGTCGTTTCTCTCCCGCATCATGGACGTGAAGAGCAAGGCTCACTTCTCGCATGGCGGCGCCAGCCGCCCGGCACACTTGACCGGTGCCACGGCCTTCCAGGGTCACCGCAAGCGCAGCGGCAAGCAGGCGCGAAGCCGTGTTGCCGTCATCATGGCGTGCTTCGGGCTCGCCTATTGCGTGATCGGCGGTCGGCTCGTGCAATACGGAATGACCCTGCCGGAGTCGGTCTCCAGCATTGGTCCGGCCGACAACCTGCTCGCCTCGCGTCCCGACATCGTCGATCGGAACGGCGAGATTCTGGCAACCGACATCCGCACGGTTTCGCTCTACGCCGAGCCGCACAAGATCGTCGACGCGGATGAGGCGCTCGAAATGATCCAGACGGTGCTGCCCGACCTGGATCCGAAGGCGACCTACAAGAAGCTCACCTCCAATTCGCGCTTCCAGTGGCTGCAGCGCCAGCTGACGCCGAAGCAGCAGAGCCGCATCCTCGCGCTCGGTATTCCCGGCGTCGGCTTCCGTCCGGAAAAGCGCCGCTTCTATCCGAGCGGTGCGGCTTCCGCCCATATTGTCGGCTACGTCAACATCGACAACCGCGGCATTGCCGGCATGGAGCGCTATATCGATAACCAGGGTCTCGCGGACCTGGCTGCGATCGGCATGACCAGCGATGCTAAGATGGAGCCGGTTCGCCTGTCGATTGATCTGCGCGTGCAGTCGATGCTGCATGACGTGATCGTGGAATCGATGGCGAAGTATCAGGCGGAGGCTGCCGGCGCCGTCGTGCTTGACGTCCATACCGGCGAAATCCTGGCCATGGCGTCGGTCCCGGATTATGACCCGAACAACCCCGCCGAGAGCGCCAAGGATGGCTGGCTCAACCGCATGTCGGACGGCACGTTCGAAATGGGCTCGACCTTCAAGACATTCACGACGGCCATGGCGCTTGATTCGGGGAAGGTAACGCTCAAGGACAGCTTCGACGCACGCTACCCGATCCGTATCGGCGGGTTCACGATCAAGGACTTTCACGGCAAGCACCGTGTCCTGACGGTTCCGGAGATCTTCCAGTACTCCTCGAATATCGGCACCGCCAAAATGGCGGATATCGTTGGCATTCCCGCCCACAAGGAGTTTCTTACCCGCCTCGGTCTCCTGTCGAAGATGCAGACCGAGCTTCCCGAGGTGAAGACGCCAAGCCAGCCGCGCGAGTGGAAGAAGATCAACTCGATCACGATCTCCTTCGGTCACGGCGTCTCGACCACCCCGTTGCAGACGGCGGTTGCCGGCGCCACGCTGATGAACGGCGGCAAGTATGTGCCGCCCACCTTCCTCCCCCGCAGCCGCGAAGAAGCCGATGCCATGGCCCAGGCTGTCGTCAAGCAGAGCACGAGCGACGACATGCGCTACCTGATGCGCGTAAATGCGATGGTCGGCTCGGGCAAGCGGGCTTTGGTGCCGGGCTTCAATGTCGGTGGTAAGACGGGGACGGCCGACAAGGTCGTCAACGGCCGCTACGCCAAGAATGGCCTCAATTTCAACGCCTTCCTGTCCGCTTTTCCGATCGATGACCCGCAATACATGGTGCTGAGCTTTATCGACGCGCCGAAGACGGGTGAAGGCGGCGGGCGCACCGCCGGCCTCAATGCAGCACCCATGGTCGGCGAGATCATCCGCCGCAGCGCCCCACTTCTCGGTGTAAAGCCGAAATTCGGGGAGGACGGGTCTGCCTTGCTTGTGTCTTATTGAGCGCAGAATGAACGCAGTGAGCCGATTCGTGGACGAATCGGCGTAACTCGACCAAGAACAGAGCTCCACATGAAGATCACAGACCTTGCCGGCTCCGATGTTCCAGACCTGGGCAATGCATCCGCAATCGAGGTGGGCGGCATTTCGGCCGACAGCCGCAAGGTCAACAAGGGTGATCTGTTCATTGCGGTGAACGGATCCAAGGCAGACGGTGCGGCCTATGTTGCCGATGCCGTCGCCCGCGGTGCCGCCGCCGTCGTCGTTGGGCGTGAGGCATATGTCGACGCGGCCGTGCCGGTGATTGCCGTGGACCAGCCGCGTCGCTTCCTGGCGCTCGCCGCTGCCCGCTTCTTCGCTCGTCAACCGGAAACAATGGTTGCGGTCACCGGAACGGCCGGAAAGACCTCGGTCGCCTCCTTCACGCGCCAGATCTGGGCCCATGCGGGTCACGCCGCAGCCATGATCGGCACGACGGGCGTCACCGCTCCCGGCCGCGAGGACTACGGTTCGCTAACGACGCCTGATCCAGTCTCGCTGCACAAGCTGCTCGCCGAACTCGCCGAAGCGGGCGTTACCCATGCTGCGATGGAAGCGTCCAGCCATGGGCTCGACCAGGCGCGGCTTGACGGCGTTCGCCTGTCCGCTGCCGCCTTTACCAATCTCGGCCGCGATCACATGGACTATCACCCGACGGTCGAGCACTACATGGCCGCGAAGATGCGCCTGTTCGATACGCTTCTGCCGAAAGGCGCACCCGCCATCATCTTCTCCGATGACGAATGGTCGGATGCCGCGATCAAGGCTGCAAAAGATGCTGGCCTCGACGTGCGCACGGTCGGACGCAAGGGTACCTACCTGACGCTGAAGCGGGTAGAGCATTTCCGCCACAAGCAGATGGCAGAAATCCACGTCGGCGACGACATCTACGAGGTGCATATCCCACTCGCCGGTGACTTCCAGGTCGCCAATGCGCTTGTTGCGGCGGGGCTTGCGATGTCGACCGGCGTTTCCGCAAAGGACGCCATGGCCGCACTCGGACACCTGGTCGGTGCCTCCGGCCGGCTCGAACTCGTGGGCCACGCCAAGAACGGCGCGCTCGCCTATGTCGACTACGCCCACAAGCCGGATGCGTTGGAGAATGTGCTGTCTTCGGTTCGTCCCTTCACCTCGGGCCGCGTCATCGTGGTATTCGGATGCGGTGGCGACCGGGACAAGGGCAAGCGGCCGATCATGGGCGAGATCGCAACGAGGCTTGCAGACGTGGTCATCGTTACCGACGACAACCCGCGCACCGAAGTGCCGGAGGTGATCCGCTCCGAGATCATGGTGGCAGCCAAGGGCGCAACCGAAATCGGCGATCGTGCGGCAGCCATCCGCGCCGCTGTCGCGATGCTCTCGGCAGGGGATACGCTCATCGTTGCGGGCAAGGGGCATGAAGAGGGGCAAACGATCGGCAGTGTCACGCTGCCGTTCTCCGACCACGCGGAAGTCCGCAAAGCCCTGGAGGATCTCGACCTTTGACCATGCTCTGGACATTCGAGGATCTTATCGCGGCCACCCATGGCCGTCCTATCGGGACCATGCCGGCGGGGATCACCGGCATTTCCATCGACAGTCGTTCGATCAGCCCGGGCGAGGCCTTCTTCGCCATCAAGGGCGACCGGGTGGACGGACATGACTTCGCTAGCCTGGCATTTGCCAATGGCGCAGCGCTGCTCGTGGTGAGCGAAGGCAAGCTGCCGGCGCTCGGGCGCCTCACGGCTCCGATGCTGGTGGTGCATGACGTGCTGCAGGCGCTTGTCGATCTCGGTTGCGCCGCACGCGACCGCAGTGCCGCCAAGGTCATCGCCGTGACGGGATCGGTCGGCAAGACGACGACGAAGGAGATGCTGCGGCACTCGCTTTCAGCTTGCGGCAGCGTGCACGCCTCGGTGGCCTCGTTCAACAATCATTGGGGCGTTCCGCTGACTCTGGCGCGCATGCCGGAGACCACCGCCTACGGTGTCTTCGAGATCGGCATGAACCACCCGGACGAAATCCGGCCGCTGGTCAAAATGGTTCGCCCGCATGTGGCGCTGGTCACCACGATCGCCGCGGCCCACCTCGGCAATTTCGCGAGTCTCGATGAGATCGCCATGGCAAAGGCCGAGATTTTCGAGGGGGTGGCGCCCGGCGGCCATGCGCTGCTCAACCGCGACAACGAGCAGTACGCCCTGCTGGAGCAGGCTGCCAAACAGGCCGGTGTGGCGCACGTCCACTCGTTCGGCGCCGATCCGAAGGCGGAGTTTCGCCTGGTCGAGTTCATGGCCGGTCCACAGGGCAATGTGTTGTGGGCATCGGTGGACGGGCAGACGCTGGAAATCCCGATGGGAGCCCCTGGTCGTCATATTGCGGAAAATGCGGTGGCCGTCCTTGGCGCGGCGCACCTCGTTGGCGCCGACATCGAGAAGGTCATGAACGCGCTCGCCACGATGCAGCCGGAGAAGGGGCGGGGGCGTCGCCATCGCCTTGCGATCGACGGCGGCAGCTTCACCCTGATCGACGAGAGCTACAACGCCAATCCGGCCTCGATGCGGGCAGCGATCGCTTTGTTGCGCGATACGGTGCCGGGCGAGGGCGGCCGGCGGATTGCCGTGCTCGGCGACATGCTCGAGATGGGCGAGTTTTCGCAGCAGTTGCACGCGGAACTCGCCGCGCCGTTGAGTGAGGCCGGCATCGAGGACGTCTGGATTGGTGGCTCCGACATGGCTGCACTCCGGGACACGCTCGCAGACGCGGCGCGAGTCGAGTACCGCGACGATGCGGACAGTATGCAGGAATTTGTGCTTAAGGCGGTGCGGCCCGGTGACGTCGTCGTGGTGAAATCGTCGAAATCGACGGGATTCAGCCGGATCGTCGCCGGTTTGCTTGACAAGTACGAGGCATTCTCCGACACGGAGCGCGCCGAGTGAGGCACCGCTTGCCGTTGAGGCATCCGGCGCTTTGACGCATTGCATCCAAGCATGACCCTGGATCCGAACAGGTCCGGGGCGCATGCACGACGGCACGCCGGGCAAGATTGCCCGCATGCCTCCATGTTTCGAAATTGGTGGGGTCACGCTTCGATCCGGACATGCTTCCGTCGGACGCCCCGCAAAACCTTTGGGGAAAGGTCCAGAATGCTGCTTTGGCTTGTCGAACTGGCGGATGAGGTCCAGATCTTCAACCTCTTCCGCTACATCACGTTCCGCACCGGTGCAGCGCTGTTTACCTCCGCCGCTATCGTCTTCCTGTTCGGGCCGGCGATCATCGCGTCGTTGCGCGTGCGCCAGGGCAAGGGCCAGCCGATCCGCGCCGACGGGCCGCAGACCCACTTCAAGAAGGCCGGCACGCCGACCATGGGCGGCATCATGATCCTCGCCGGCATCGTCGGCAGTTCGCTGCTATGGGCCGATCTTTCCAACATCTATGTCGTTGCTACGCTCCTCGTGACGCTCGGCTTCGGGGCCATCGGCTTTTACGACGACTATCTGAAGGTGACAAAGCAGACGGACAAGGGCTTCTCCGGAAAGGCACGCCTTGGCCTCGAATTCATTATAGCTGGGATCGCCACCTTCTTCATGATGCGCGCCGCGCTTTCCGCAGGCGCAGCGGGCTCGACGCTCGGTTCCTCGGTCGCCTTTCCTTTCGCCAAGGACTTTGTGCTCAATCTCGGCGTCTTCTTCGTCTTGTTCGGAGGCTTCGTCATCGTTTCGGCCGGCAATGCGGTCAACCTCACCGACGGTCTGGACGGCCTTGCCACGGTTCCCGTCATGATCTCGGCCGCGTCCTTCGGCGTCATCGCCTACCTCGCCGGCAACGCGGTCTTTGCGAACTACCTGCAGATCCACTTCGTTCCCGGTACCGGCGAATTGGCCGTCATTCTCGGAGCCGTCATCGGCGCGGGCCTCGGTTTCCTTTGGTTCAACGCCCCGCCGGCGGCGATCTTCATGGGCGACACCGGCTCGCTGGCGCTGGGCGGTCTGATCGGCACCGTGGCCGTCGCCACCAAGCATGAGATCGTCATGGCGATCGTAGGCGGCCTGTTCGTGATGGAGACGCTATCGGTGATCATCCAGGTCGCCTCGTTCAAGCTCACGGGTAAGCGCGTGTTCCTGATGGCGCCGATCCACCACCACTTCGAAAAGAAGGGCTGGACGGAGAGCCAGGTTGTGATCCGCTTCTGGATCATCGCCGTGATCCTCGCGCTCGTCGGCCTCTCGACCTTGAAGCTGCGGTAATCCCATGATCCCGGTCACGACCCTCAGAAACAAGAACGTTGCGCTCTTCGGGCTCGGGGGGTCGGGGCTTGCCACGGCCCAGGCACTTGCGGCCGGTGGCGCGAAGGTCGTTGCCTGGGACGACAATCCCGACAGTGTCGCCAAGGCGGCGTCAGAAGGTCTTGTGACGGCGGACTTGCGGCAGATCGATTGGAACGGGATCTCCGCGTTCATCTTGTCGCCAGGGGTACCTCTGACGCATCCGAAGCCGCACTGGAGCGTGGACCTGGCGCGTGCAGCCGGCGTCGAGATCATCGGCGATGTCGAGCTTTTTGTGCGTGAGCGTCGCGCCTACGCCCCCGATTGCCCGTTCATCGCCATCACCGGCACCAACGGTAAATCGACAACGACCGCTCTGATCGCCCACATCCTGAAATCGAGCGGCCGCGACACGCAGCTTGGCGGAAATATCGGCACGGCCGTCCTGACGCTGGATCCACCGAAGGCCGGACGGTTCTTCGTGGTTGAGTGCTCGTCCTACCAGATCGATCTCGCACCGACGATCAATCCGAGCGCCGGCATTCTCCTGAACCTCACACCGGATCACCTCGATCGCCACGGCACGATGCAGCACTACGCCGACGTGAAGGAGCGATTGGTCGCGGGCAGCGACACGGCGATCATTGCCGTCGACGACACGTTCACCACGTTGATCGCGGATCGGATTGAGCGTTCTGGAGCCAGGGTTGTGCGTGTCTCGCGTCGTCAGCCGTTGGCGGATGGTCTTTATGCCGAGGGTGCCCGCCTTCTGCTGGCGCAGGGTGGAACGGCGCGCGAGATCGCCGATCTCTCCGATATCCAGACGCTGCGCGGCGGCCACAATGCTCAAAATGCGGCCGCGGCGATTGCAGCCTGCGTGGCGGTCGGTGTCAGCGAGGACGAGATCCGTGCCGGACTCGCCTCCTTCCCGGGACTGAAGCACCGGATGCAGCCGGTTGGCCGCAAGGCAAGCGCCGTCTTCGTCAATGATTCCAAGGCGACGAACGCGGATGCGGCAGCGCCGGCGCTGTCGAGCTATGACCGGATCTATTGGATTGCAGGCGGACTGCCGAAGGAGGGAGGCATCACCAGCCTTAGCGGCTTCTTCCCCAGGATCGCCAAGGCCTATCTGATCGGGGAAGCGGCCGCGGCATTTGCTGCAACCCTGGGCGAGACCGTTCCCTACGAGATTTCCGGCACGCTTGAGCGCGCCGTGCTGCATGCGGCTGCCGATGCGGAAAAGGATGAGGCCGGGCCGGTCGCTGTCCTGCTGTCTCCGGCTTGCGCAAGCTTCGACCAGTACAAGAACTTTGAAGTCAGGGGCGATGCTTTCGTCGGCCATGTCGCGACCCTTCCGGGCGTGACCATGCTGATCGAGGCAAACGGTTAGGGGGATTGCCATGGTTAGTCGTGCCGAGCGTGGTCCGGTTGCCGACTGGTTCTGGACGATAGACAGGTTGTTCTTCGCCGCCTTCATCCTGTTGATGGGGATTGGCTTCATGCTGTCCTTCGCCGCAAGTCCGGCGGTGGCGGAACGCCTCAATCTCGACAGCTTCCACTTCGTCAAGCGACACGCGCTGTTCCTGCTCCCTGCAATCGCGACGATGGTGGCCATTTCGTTCCTTTCGCCACGACAGGTGCGGCGAACCGCGGCAATTCTGCTTGTAGTATCGCTGGCGATGATGGTTCTGGCGCTCTTCTTCGGCGTCGAGGTGAAGGGTGCGCGGCGCTGGGTTTCGATCGGCAGCCTGTCGATCCAGCCGTCGGAATTCATGAAGCCGGCCTTCGTCGTGATTTGCGCCTGGCTTTTCTCGGAGCACGCGCGCCAGCCGGAAATCCCCGGCAACCTTTTTTCCATCCTGCTGTTCGGGATCGTTGCGGCCCTGCTTGTGGCGCAACCGGACCTCGGCCAGACGATCCTGACCACGGCGGTTTGGGGCGGGATGTTCTTTATGGCCGGCATGCCTTGGATCTGGATTATCCTGCTCGGCGGCGTCGCCATCGGCGGTTTCGTGTCGGCCTACTATCTGTTCGACCACGTGGCCGGCCGTATCGACCGATTTCTGACGGGCGAGGGCGATACCTTCCAGGTCGATACCGCGCGCGAGGCGATCATCCGCGGCGACTGGCTCGGCAAGGGACCGGGCGAGGGCATCGTCAAGCGCATCATTCCGGACAGCCACACCGACTTCATCTTTTCGGTTGCGGCGGAGGAATTCGGTATCGTCTTCTGCATGGTCATCGTCGCAGTCTTCGCTTTTGTCGTGCTGCGCGGGCTGAACCACGCCTTCAAGGAGCGTAATGACTTCACACGCTTCGCAGTTGCCGGCCTGGTGCTATTGATCGGCACACAGTCCATGATCAACATCGGCGTGAACCTCGAACTGCTGCCGGCGAAGGGAATGACCCTGCCGCTGATCTCCTACGGCGGCTCTTCGATGATCGCTATCTGCGTCACCGCGGGCTTCATCCTTGCGCTGACGCGTCACCGGCCGGAAAAGCGTGCCACCGAGCGGAGCCTCTTCCGCTCCGGCATGCTTTCTCCCGCGGAGTAGTATTGAATGAGCAAAGGCATCATCCTGCTTGCCGCCGGCGGCACCGGCGGCCATCTCTTTCCCGCCGAGGCGCTGGCGCACGAATTGAAGGCGAACGACTGGTCGGTGCATCTCGTCACCGACAGCCGCGCGGAGCGCTTCGCCGGCAAGTTCCCGGCTGACGAGATCCACGTCGTGCCGTCGGCAACGATCGGTTCGAAGAATCCGGTCAAGGTTATCTCCTCGCTCTGGACGCTCTGGACAGGACTTCGGGCTGCGCGACGCCTGTTGGCCAGGCTCCAGCCGAATGCCGTTGTCGGGTTCGGCGGATATCCGACATTGCCGCCGCTGCTGGCTGCGACCGGCATGCGCATACCCTCGATGATCCACGAGCAGAACGCCGTCATGGGGCGCGCCAACAAGGCTCTTGCCTCTCGCGTGCACGCGATCGCAGGCGGTTTCCTGCCAGAAGGCGAGGGCGCGTATGCGGAAAAGACGGTGACGACCGGAAATCCGGTGCGTCCCGCCGTGCTCGCAGCCGCGGAGGTACCGTATCAGCAGGCAAAGCCGGACGGTGAATTCCGCATCGTGGTTTTTGGCGGCAGCCAGGGCGCGCAATTCTTTTCCACGGCAGTCCCGCAAGCCGTCTGCCGGCTGAGCGATGTGAAGCGGGCGCGCCTGCGCATCACGCAACAGGCACGTCCCGAGGATCGGGAGGGCGTGGAAGCCGTCTACGAGAAGCTCGCAATCCCAGCCGATGTTTCGCCCTTCTTCACCGACATGGCGGATCGCCTGGCCAAGGCGCATCTCGTCATCTGCCGTTCCGGCGCCTCGACCGTTTCGGAAATTTCCGTCATCGGCCGGCCGTCGGTGCTCGTGCCCTATCCCTACGCGCTTGACCATGACCAGGCCGCAAATGCCGCAGCACTTGCCGCCAACGGCGGGGCGCAGGTCATCGCGCAGTCCGCGCTTTCGCCGGAGAAGCTGTCGACGATCATCATCGAGGCGATGAAGAACCCGGATCACATGGCGTTGATGGCGGAGAACGCCCGAAAGACCGGGAAGCCGGACGCTGCGCGCTTGCTCGCCGCCATGGTGGAGGCTATTGCGGGCGGCAAGACGATTGCGGAATTCAAAGGAGAACGCGCATGAAGATGCCGAAGAGCATAGGGCTCGTTCATTTCATCGGAATCGGCGGTATTGGCATGAGCGGTATTGCCGAGGTGCTACACAATCTTGGTCACCGCGTGCAGGGCTCCGACCAGTCCGACAGCGCCAACGTCCAGCGGCTGCGCGACAAGGGCATCAGGATCCACGTCGGCCACAAGGCCGAGAACCTTGGAGATGCCGAGGTGGTGGTCGTCTCGACGGCGATCAAGAAGGACAATCCCGAGCTCGTCGCAGCGCGCGAAAAGCTTTTGCCGGTCGTGCGCCGCGCCGAGATGCTGGCCGAGTTGATGCGCTTCCGCAATGCGATCGCGATCGGCGGCACGCATGGCAAGACGACGACGACGTCCATGGTGGCGGCCTTGCTTGAGGCCGGAGGGCTCGACCCGACCGTCATCAACGGTGGCATCATCAACGCCTATGGCACAAATGCGCGCATGGGCGAGGGCGAATGGATGGTGGTCGAGGCTGACGAGTCCGACGGCACTTTCCTCAAGCTTCCGGCCGACGTTGCGGTGGTGACGAACATCGATCCGGAGCATCTGGATCACTATGGCAATTTCGATGCGGTGCGCGAGGCGTTCCGCCAGTTCGTCGAGAACGTGCCCTTCTACGGCTTCGGCGTCATGTGCCTCGATCATCCGGAAGTGCAGGCGATGGTCAGCCGCATCGACGACCGGAAGGTCATTACCTACGGTGAGAACCCGCAGGCCGATGTGCGCTTCGGCAATGTACGCATGGACGGCGCCACCTCGGTATTCGACGTCGAGATCCGCAGGCGCCGGACCGGCCAGGTGATTGCGCTGAAGGATCTTCGCCTGCCGATGCCGGGGCGCCACAACGTCTCCAATGCGACCGCTGCGGTCGCGGTTGCCCAACGGCTCGGTGTTGCGCCAGAAGACATTGCGCGCGGTCTTGCCTCATTTGGCGGCGTGAAGCGGCGCTTCACGCTGACCGGCACTTGGAACGGCGTCAGCGTCTATGACGACTACGGCCACCATCCGGTCGAGATCAAGGCGGTGCTGAAGGCGGCGCGCGAGGCCTGCCAGGGCAGGGTTGTCGCCGTCCATCAGCCCCATCGCTATACACGTGTTCACAGCCTGTTCGAGGAATTCGCCGGCTGCTTCAACGAAGCCGACACGATCATGATCGCGCCGATCTATGCGGCTGGCGAAGAGCCGATTGAAGGCGTGAGCGCGGAAGCCCTGGTTTCCCGCATAAAAGCGGGCGGCCACAGGGACGCCCGCTATCTGGAGGGTCCGGAGCAACTCGCCTCCACCATCGGCGCCATTGCTAAGCCCGGCGACTTTGTGGTTCTCTTAGGCGCAGGCAGCATCACCTATTGGGCTGCTGCGCTGCCAAAGGAACTCGCAAGCATTTCGGGAATGACGGCATGAAACAGGTGAATGGCGAGAAGCTGCTGGCGTCTCTGGGCGACGGCATCAAGGATGTGCGCGGGCGGTTGACGCCGGATGCGCCGATGGACCGCGTCACCTGGTTCCGCGCCGGCGGACTGGCTGAGCTTATGTTCCATCCGCACGACACCGAGGACCTCGTCACCTTCTTGAAGATGTTGCCGGACGATGTGCCGCTGATGGTGTCCGGCGTCGGGTCGAACCTTCTTGTGCGCGACGGCGGTATTCGCGGCGTCGTGATCCGGCTTTCGGCCAAGGGTTTCGGAGATCTCGAACTCGTCGGCGAGAACCGCATCAAGGCGGGAGCGATCTGCCCGGACAAGAACATCGCCGCGATGGCACTCGACAATGGCATTGCCGGTCTTGAGTTTTATTATGGCATTCCAGGCTCGATTGGTGGTGCGCTTCGCATGAATGCGGGCGCCAACGGCGACGAGACGAAGGACCTCGTCGTCGAAGTGCATGCCGTTGATCGCAAGGGCAACGCTTACGTGCTGTCGAATGCCGACATGGGCTATACGTATCGCCATTCGGCAGCCCCCGAGGGGCTGATCTTCACGCATGCGATCTTCCAGGGCCATGCCGGCGACAAGGCGCATATCCGCGAGAAGATGGACGCCGTGCGCCAGCATCGCGAGACGGTCCAGCCGATTCGCGAGAAGACCGGCGGCTCGACCTTCAAAAACCCCGAAGGGCATTCGGCCTGGAAGCTGATCGACGAGGCCGGCTGCCGCGGTCTGATGATCGGCGGAGCGCAAATGTCGCCGATGCACTGCAACTTCATGATCAACACCGGCCAGGCCACGGGCTACGAACTAGAGTATCTCGGCGAGACCGTTCGCAGCCGCGTGCTCGAGCACTCCGGGATCATGCTGCAGTGGGAAATCAAGCGCGTCGGCAACTTCATGCCGGGCCTTGAGATCAAGGAATTCCTCGGCAAGGCGACTGCCTGAGGCGGGGCAGATTGAGATAGTGCCGCCCGGATGTCCTGGGCGGCACCATCCGAAGAGGGGCCAGCCTTTCAACACTTCTGTCTCGATAAACCCTTTGGCGCCATTGCTCGGATAGTCCTTGGCGACCGCACGGAGCTGCTCGGGAGGCGGAAACCTGCCTCACGTGTTGCAAGCGCTCCGTGCCTACACGGAGCTAATCGCCCCAACTGACGAATTTCAGCGTCGAGTTCCCGTTCATCTTGTGGCCGATGACCTTGCAGCTGTTCTTCGCCCGGACGGGGGCTACGCCCTTAAGGACAAGGGTGTGCCATCCCTGTTGTCGACCAGAGACCTCATACGGAGCCGGGTCGCAGCCCTTTTTGAAGACATAAGCCGTTCCTTTCACGATCGTCTTGTCGTCGTAAGGGTCCCAAGGAGCATCGGCTTTGAAGAGCAGAGCACCTGACTTGACGGTTCCTGCAATCGACTTCTTGGGGTCGCGATAGACGATAGTCCCCCGACTTGGGTCGATGTTCATGGCGGAGCCGTTGTGATCGAAGATGCTGCGGTTATCGATCATCGCCTGCGCATCCTCGTCGCTGACGGTCGAGACTTCGTTCGCCGGAGCACCGAGGACAGGATCGCTGACGAAATACTGGTCCAACGGCTGCGGACCGCAGTTCGGCAACATTGTACCGGATGAATACAGCCGCCTGTCGTCGTGAATGGTCAGATAAAAATAGTAGTTGCCGTAAGGGTCCCGTGCGACAGGACCGCCCCAGTCCTTCTGGTAGACCGAATCGACGGACCAACTGCACGACGCCCCGTTCCCTTCGATGGAGAATGAAATTTCGACAGTTTTCTGCGATTTCGTGTCGTCGATATCCAAATGGCAGGTCATGCCGTTTCCGCAGTCGCGGGACCAACGTCCACGGAAATCCTCGCGGTTGGCGGCGGCAGATACGGTCGAAGCCGACGCTAGGATTGAGACCAGTGTGATAGATGCGACGATGATGTGTTTCATGAACGATGCCCTTGGATGTCGCAGAGACTCTAGGTGCCGGATCCTGAAACTGCGTTGACGGGGAGTGTCCAAGTTTAGGAACCGCATTAACGCATCGGTTGCCGCTCTAGCGTCGAACCGCTTGCCAATTGTTCCTGCACGATGCCGGCGGCAAATTGTTAACACCCTGCCACTAGGATCGCGCGCGCCTTCGGAGCCGCACATGATCGAGCGTGTCAAAGCATGGGTGAATAATCAGCTTGCTCTCGGGGAGTTCTCTTCTCGTAAGCAGGTCCTTCGCCGTGCCGCCCGAATGGCTCTTCGCATCGCCGCACTCGCCTATGCCATCAATGTTGTGGCACATCTGATCTTGTACGCGGCGGACCTGTTGCCCTACGATCTGTTCGACGCGCTTGTCGTCGCGACAATTCTGACGCCGCTTGTGTCGTCAGTCGTCGCTTTTGTCGCCTACTACGTGGTCGGTCTTGCGGTCTATGATCTCGCCATATCGCGCGCGGAGTTCGAGCGGCTGAGCCGAACCGACCCGCTATCCGGGCTTCTGAACCGCCGTGCTTTTCTCGAGGCCTTCGAGGCCGCAAGGTCGCCATCGGCGCTGGCGTTGTTCGATGTCGATCGGTTCAAGTCGATCAATGATACGCTCGGCCATGTTGCGGGCGACCAGGTCATCGTGGCGATCGCGCAGGAATTGGCATGCAGGTTCGGGGGCGAGCACATCGTCGCACGCATTGGCGGGGAGGAATTCGTCGTGCTTCTATGCGGAATTCCGCAGGACGAATCCGCCCGTCGCATCGAAGAGGTGCGCAGCGGGATCGAACGTCTGGCCATCATCTGTGCGCATGGCGAGATTGCCGTGACGATTTCGGCGGGCCTTGCCGACCATGCCCCGGGACGCTCGTTTGACGATATTTTTTCCCATGCCGATCGGGCGCTTTATATGGCCAAGGTCTCCGGCCGGAATCGGGTCGTTCACGAAAGCGATATCGCAAGGCTGGCGCCGTCCACTCGGAACAGTGAAGCCGTCGTTGCGGAAGCGTTCCGCAATGCGATTGGTATCCGCACCTGAGCACCTCAAAATTGAGGCCAATCTTACCCCGACAGCGGATTGGCCTGGTGCTCGATCCCCATGACCAATGCGTCCAGCAACCCGGCGCGACGATCGAAGCCACGGCCTGGCAGGTAGTTGTGAGGGCGACTGAATAAAGCTGACATTGCGAATGTGGTGCCCGGCCTCCGGGGCGGGTGTTTCGTTTTCGCCCGTCCAGCTGCAAGGCTTGCATCAAGGGCAACTCTCTGATTCTAGGGCGATAACTGATGTCGCGTTTTGATTCGCTTTGCGGGAATTAACGTATTCGATCGCTGGCGGTTAACGAAAGTAAACGGTTCATTAACCATAATGCCGTTGTAGTGAGATCGTCTCGCATGTTCGAGTCGGCTCCCCGGAGGGGATCAGGTCCGCGCAAGCGAGTTCAGCCAAGGTGTGAGAGAGTCCGGGGGTAGAGATGAGCAAGCATGTGGCAGTGCTGATGGGTGGTGTGTCCTCCGAAAGGCCCGTAAGCCTTTCGTCCGGAAGCGCCTGCGCCGATGCGCTCGAAGCTGCTGGCTATCGTGTCACCCGTGTCGATGTCGGCTACGACGTTGCGATGGTTCTTTCGGGCCTGAAGCCGGACGTGGCCTTCAATGCCCTGCACGGACCCTTTGGCGAGGATGGCACGATCCAGGGCCTGCTCGAATACCTGCAGATTCCATACACCCACTCCGGCGTTCTGGCGTCGGCACTTGCTATGGACAAGGCACAGGCGAAGATCGTCGCCAAGGCGGCCGGCATTCCTGTGGCTGAGGCGAAGCTGATGGATCGCTTCGACTTCACATCCATGCATCCGATGAAGCCCCCCTACGTGGTCAAGCCGGTGTGCGAGGGTTCCAGCTTTGGCGTCGTCATCGTCAAGGAAGATCAGCCGCATCCGCCGCAGGTAATTACTTCCGACGAATGGCGCTACGGCGATCGGGTCATGGTCGAGCGCTACGTCCACGGGCGCGAACTTACCTGTGGCGTGATGGGTAATGTGGCGCTTGGCGTCACCGAGGTGGTGCCGGAAGGGCACGCCTTCTATGATTACGACGCGAAATACGTGAAAGGGGGCTCCAGGCACGTCCTCCCCGCGCAAATTTCACCAAATATTTACCAAAAAATACAAACACTCGCACTTAAGGCGCATCAAGCGATCGGGTGCCGCGGCGTCAGCAGATCGGACTTCCGATATGACGACCGCTTCTCCGAGAATGGCGAGATTGTATGGCTGGAGATCAACACTCAGCCCGGCATGACTCCGACCTCCCTGGTGCCCGAGATGGCCGTTCATGCTGGCCATTCCTTTGGTGAGTTCTTGAGCTGGATGGTGGAGGACGCGTCTTGTTTGCGTTGATCGGCAGAAAGAGGAGCAGAACGGCTCGGTACGACGCCGCGGGTCTCGCTGAAGCTGACTCCGGCCGCGTGTTGCCGCGCCCGCTGCGCCGGATCGTTCGCTTCGCCATCAGCCTCGCTGTCGGTCGTGTGTCGATCGCGCGTCACACGGGCACGGTTTCGGCCGTGGCCTTCCTTGCGGCAACCGGTTTTTACGGCATGTCGCTCGGTGGTCATACGCAGAATTTCGCCCAGACGACCACCACGGCCGCCGGATTTGCCATCGACGACGTCAAGGTTTCCGGTGCGCGCGAAACCTCCGAAATCGATATTCTCGAGCAGCTCGGGCTCGACGGAACCACCTCGCTCGTGGCTCTCGACGTCGAGGATGCGCGACAGAAGCTGGCGAAGCTCCCCTGGGTTGAGCACGTCTCTGTTCGAAAGGTGTATCCGGGCACGATAGAAGTTGCGTTGAAGGAGCGGGAGGCGTTCGCTATCTGGCAGCACGGCGACGATCTTGCTCTCATCGAGGAAAACGGCAGCGTGATCGCGCCGCTCCGCGACAACAAGTTCTCTGCCTTGCCGCTGTTCGTCGGGCGCGATGCCGAAACCGCTGCGGCCAGCTTCGATAAGCAATTTGACAACTGGCCGGGGATCAAGGCGCGGGTGAAGGCCTATGTCCGTGTTGCCGGCCGCCGATGGGACCTCCGTCTCGACAATGGCATAGTCGTCAAGCTGCCGGAAAACAACGTGCCGCGCGCCATGGAGGCGCTGTCGAGGTTCGAGGCCGAGCACGGGCTCCTGGAGCGCGACATTGCCGCTGTCGACCTTCGGCTCGAGGACCGAACCACAATTCGCCTCACAGAAGGGGCTGCCGCGCGCCGCAAGGTGGTGCTCGACCAGCGGGCCAAGGAACTCAAGAAGGTAACCGATCGCTCATGAGTATCTTCGGCTCCTCCCATTTTGGTCTGCCGCGTTTGAAGCCGCTCAATTCCAAGCGATCGCACGTCGTTTCGGTGCTCGACATCGGCTCGACCAAGGTCGTCTGCATGATCGGCAAGCTGACGCCGCGCCCGGAGAGCGAAATCCTGCCGGGTCGCACCCACAGCATTGAGATCATCGGTCTTGGACATCATCGCTCGCGCGGCGTCAAGAACGGCGTCATCGCCGATCTGGATGCTGCCGAAAGCGTCGTCCGGCTTGCCGTTGACGCGGCCGAGCGCATGGCCGGCCTGACGATCGACAGCCTGATCGTCAACGTTTCCGCCGGCCGGCTGCAGAGCGATATCTACACCGGCACGATCGATCTCGGCGGCCAGGAAGTGGAAGCAGCGGATCTGCGCAAGGTTCTGGCGGCGGCAGGCCAGCGTTCGCTGCGTCAGGACCGTGCCATCCTGCATTCTCTGCCGACCGGCTTCTCGCTCGACGGTGAACGCGGCATCCGCGACCCGCTCTCCATGTATGGTGATGTGCTGGGCGTTGACATGCACGTTCTCACGGCAGAGCGGACCGCGCTGAAGAACCTCGAGCTTTGCGTCAACCGCGCCCACCTTTCGGTCGAGGGCATGGTAGCGACGCCCTATGCGAGTGGCCTGTCGGCGCTTGTTGACGACGAAGTCGAGCTTGGTTGCGCCTGCATCGACATGGGCGGCGGGACGACGACCATCTCCGTCTTCGCCGAAGGCAAGCTCGTCCATGCCGATGCCGTCGCTCTCGGTGGGCATCACGTGACGACGGATATTGCCCGTGGTCTTTCGACCAGAATCGAGGACGCCGAGCGTTTGAAGGTCGTGCATGGTTCGGCGCTGCCGAACGCATCGGACGAACGCGACATCGTGGCCGTGCCTTCGCTCGGCGAGGACGATCGCGATCAGCCGACCCACGTGCCGCGTGCGCTGCTGTCGCGCATCGTGTGTGCCCGGATCGATGAGACGCTCGAACTCATTCGCGATCGCATCCAGCGCTCCGGCTTCTCGCCGATCGTGGGCAAGCGGATCGTGCTGACGGGGGGCGCAAGTCAGCTTACGGGACTGCCGGAGGCCGCGCGGCGGATTCTGGCCCGCAACGTTCGTGTCGGACGCCCGCTCGGGGTTTCCGGCCTGCCGGCTGCGGCAAAGGGAGCGGCATTCTCCACGGCGGTGGGCCTGATGATCTACCCGCAGGTCGCGGAACTGGAGGCGCATTCGACGCAGGGCGGCATGCTTGCGTCGATTGCAGGCGGTAGCAGCCGCATCGCCCGGATGGGGCAGTGGCTGAAGGAGAGTTTCTGACGGGTTTGCCGCGGGTGAGTGCGTAAGCGGGAAAGACGGATTCGGATTTTTGAGAGATTGGCCGTGTGGCGATGCGGGCCAGAACAGACAAGAAGGAACAGGTACAATGACCATCAAGCTGCAGAAGCCGGACATCACTGAGCTGAAGCCCCGCATCACCGTCTTCGGTGTTGGTGGCGGCGGCGGCAATGCGGTCAACAACATGATCACCGCAGGGCTGCAGGGCGTCGATTTCGTCGTCGCCAACACGGACGCCCAGGCATTGACCATGACGAAGGCCGAACGGATCATCCAGATGGGTGCCCAGGTCACCGAGGGTCTCGGCGCCGGTTCGCAGCCTGAAGTCGGCCGTGCGGCCGCAGAGGAGTGCATCGACGAGATCATCGATCACCTGAACGGCACCCACATGTGCTTCGTCACCGCCGGCATGGGCGGCGGCACTGGTACGGGTGCTGCCCCGATCGTCGCGCAGGCCGCCCGGAACAAGGGCATCCTGACCGTTGGTGTCGTCACCAAGCCGTTCCACTTCGAAGGTGGTCGTCGCATGCGGCTTGCCGAACAGGGCATCCAGGAACTGCAGAAGTCGGTCGATACGCTTATCGTCATCCCGAACCAGAACCTGTTCCGCATCGCAAACGACAAGACGACGTTTGCCGATGCCTTCGCGATGGCCGACCAGGTTCTCTATTCGGGTGTCGCCTGCATCACCGACCTGATGGTCAAGGAAGGCCTGATCAACCTCGACTTTGCCGACGTCCGCTCGGTCATGCGCGAAATGGGTCGCGCGATGATGGGCACGGGCGAGGCTTCCGGCGAAGGTCGCGCGATGGCCGCAGCCGAAGCTGCGATCGCCAACCCGCTGCTCGACGAAACCTCGATGAAGGGCGCCCAGGGCCTGCTGATCTCGATCACCGGCGGTCGCGACCTGACCCTCTTTGAAGTGGACGAGGCTGCCACCCGCATCCGCGAAGAAGTCGATCCGGATGCCAACATCATCCTCGGCGCCACCTTCGACGAAGAACTTGAAGGTCTGATCCGCGTCTCCGTCGTTGCCACCGGCATCGATCGTGCAGCCGCGGAGGTTGCTGGTAAAAATGCCGACTTTCGTGGTGCGAGCAAGCCGCTGATCCGCCCGTCTGCCGCCGTTCCGGTCCAGCCGCAGGTCTCGCAGCCGGTTGCTCCGGCGCTGGTGATGAGCCAGCCGGTGGCACCGCAGCCGGTCGCTGCGCAGCCGGTCAGGGCTGCAGACCCGATCTCCGAGACGATCCTGGCGGCAGAACTCGGCCTGGAGCGTGAACTGGCCCTGCCGGAAGCACGGCCGGCTGCAGCCCCGCAGGAGGAGTTTCGCCCGCAGAGCCGCATCTTTGCTGCGGCTCCGGCCGCGGAGGCTCCGGTTGCCGCACGTCCGGCGCCGGTCCAGCAGCCGCAGTTCCACCAGCCGGTCGCCGCAGCGCCGGTTGCCCAGCGTGCGGAGCCGGCTGCGCCGGTCATCCGCCAGGAGCCGGTCGCGACCCGCATGCCGCGGATCGAGGATTTCCCGCCCGCCGTCCAGGCCGAGATGGAGAACCGCAGCCAGCCGGCGCAGGTTCAGGCCGAGGAGCGTGGTCCGATGGGCCTGCTGAGGCGCCTCACCTCGTCGCTCGCTCGTCGCGAGGAGGAAGAGCCGCAGGCCGCCGCAGCCGAGGTGCCTGCGCCGCAGCGCCGCACGCTGTCGCCGGAAGCAAGCCTCTATGCACCGCGTCGTGGCCAGCTCGACGACCACGGCCGCGTCAATCCGCAGCCGCGCGCATTGAGCGAGGACGATCAGCTCGAGATCCCGGCGTTCCTGCGCCGGCAGTCGAACTAAACAAAAATGTAACAGAAGATGACAAAGGACCCGGATCCGTGATCCGGGTCCTTTGACTTTGTTTAGGCTTTTCAATCGGATAGCCGGAGTGTCGGGACCGTAATATATCGAAAGAAACAGTGATTTGTAACGTGATGGGCGCACAACTACATTCCGCCCGAAAACCGGGACATGGCATTGATTCAAGGGCGATTTTAAGCGCCCGTCCACGGACCCGGTAGTGCAGCCCGAATCGCTGATGTCAGTGGTTGCGAGGCGCGCTCTAAAGACAATGACGGCCGGCGCGGCGCCGGTGGCTAGACAAGGCGAATAGTAAAATGTCCATCAGCATGCTGGGTTTTCAGACAACGATCTCAAGCCCGGTCACAATTTCGGGAACCGGCGTCCATTCCGGGGCCGTCGTTTCGATCACCTTCCATCCGGCCGAGGCCGACAGCGGCATCGTTTTCCAGCGCATTCACGACAACGGCAGCGTCAGTGAGTATCGTGCCGTTTCTGCGCAGGTCGGCAACACGGACCTTTGCACCGTTCTCGGTTTCTCGCCCGAAAAGTCGATCGCGACTGTTGAACACGTGATGGCAGCGCTCTACGCGCTTTCTCTGGACAATGTTCTGATCGAGGTCCATGGCGCCGAAATGCCGATCATGGACGGCAGTTCCGAACCGTTCATCGATGCGATCGAACAGGTCGGGTTGCGCCCGCTCGCGGTCAAGCGCCGCTACATCCGCGTCATCAAGCCGGTCCGCGTCGAAGCCGGTGCCTCCTGGGCGGAGTTCTCGCCTCACGACGGTACGCGTTTCGAAGTCGAGATCGATTTCGACTGCCCCTTGATTGGCCGCCAGGCATGGAAGGGCGAACTAACCCCCGCAACATTCCGCAGCGAGCTTTCGCGTGCGCGCACCTTCGGCTTCATGCGCGACGTGGAGCGCCTTTGGGCGGCTGGCTACGCGCTCGGCTCGTCCCTGGAGAACTCGGTCGTCATTTCCGACGACAACATGGTGATCAACGTCGAGGGCCTTCGCTACAAGGATGAGTTCGCCCGCCACAAGACGCTCGATGCCGTCGGCGACCTGGCTCTTGCCGGTGCGCAGTTCATCGGCTGCTATCGCTCCTATCGCGGCGGTCACAAGATGAATGCCCACGCATTGAAGGCACTGCTGAACGATCGCGCGGCCTATGAGGTCGTAGAAGCATCGGCGCCGCGCGCCCGCGCGGGCAAGCGCGAGCTTATCGCCGTTAACGCCCCGGAATTTGCTCCCTGGTCCGCTTGAGGCCGGGGAGGTTTCCTGTATCGCGGTGTTTTCACACATACTTTGCCACAAAAATGCGTCAATGCGCCTGCATGGCGTTGCGGAACGCTCGAATTTGAGGATAGAACGCTGTCTATTGACGGCGCTCGACAAGGGCGCCGCGCTGATTTTGGGATTGTAAGATGAATATTGCAGGGACTGTTGGTGCGAAGCAATGGACGCGGATTGCCTGCGTCGTCTTCCTGTTCGCGACGCCGGTGGCGTTGACAGCTTGCCAGAGCGATCCCGACATCGACATCACCAAGTTGGCCGGCGAGACCGATCCGCCCGAGGTTCTCTACAATCAGGGCCTTGCCAACCTGAACGCGGGCAAGGTGACGGAAGCATCCCGCAAGTTTGAGGCGATCGACCGCCAGCATCCGTTCTCCGAATATGCCCGCAAGGCGCTCGTGATGAACGCCTTCGTCAACTATCGCCAGGGGCGGAATGAGGAAGCGATCTCCGCCGGCAATCGCTACCTGAACCTCTATCCGGAATCGGAAGACGCAGCCTACGCGCAGTACATTGTCGGCCTCGCCTATGCGAAGCAGATCCCGAGTGTTACGCAGGACCAGCGGGCCGCCACGAAGACGATCGAGGCGATGCAGAACGTCGTCACGAAGTATCCGAAATCGGAATACGTGGAAGACGCGCAGACCAAGATTCGCTTCGCGCGCGACCAGCTCGCCGGCAAGGAGATGCAGGTCGGCCGGTACTATCTGGAGCGGAAGGAATATCTCGCCGCCATCACGCGCTTCCGCACCGTCGTTGAGCAGTACGGCAATACGAATCAGATCGAGGAGGCCCTCGCGCGTCTCGTCGAATCCTATTATGCAATGGGTCTTGCCAGTGAGGCGCAGACCGCTGCGGCCGTTCTCGGTCATAACTATCCGGACAGCCAGTGGTACGCGGACTCCTACAAGCTTCTCCAGTCCAAGGGGCTGGAGCCGCGTGAAAATGGTGGTTCCTGGATTTCGCGCGCCGGCAAAAAGCTGATCGGCGCCTGAGCAAAGAGATATGGTCCTGAATGCTGGCACAGCTTTCGATCCGCGATATTGTCCTGATCGAACGGCTTGATCTGGGGTTCGATGCCGGTCTATCCGTGCTGACTGGTGAAACCGGCGCTGGCAAGTCTATTCTCCTCGACAGCCTGTCGCTTGCCCTTGGCGGGCGAGGGGACGGTGCGCTTGTGCGCCACGGTCTCGATAAGGGCCAGGTCACGGCCGTTTTTGACGTGCCGCCCGGTCATTTTGCCCGGGCGCTCCTGCGCGACAACGGCATCGATGACGACGGCGATCTCATCTTCCGCCGCGTGCAGTCGGCGGACGGCCGCACCAAGGCTTATGTCAACGACCAGCCGGTCTCTGTTCAATTGATGCGTCAGGCCGGCCAGCGGCTCGTCGAGATCCACGGCCAGCACGACGACCGGGCGCTGATAGACACCGATGCGCACCGGATCCTGCTCGATGCCTTTGGCGGACTGGGCGAGGCTGTGAGCGAGGTGGCGGTGCTCTATCAACGCTGGAAGGAAGCCGAACGCGCGCTTCGCCGGCATCGCGACAAGGTAGAGGCGGCAGCCCGCGAAGCCGACTATCTCAGGTCCTCGGTGGAGGAACTGGAGAAGCTCTCGCCACAGGACGGCGAAGAGGAGGTTCTCGCCGAGGACCGCACGCGCATGATGAAGGCCGAGCGCATCGCAGGCGATATCAACGAGGCCAGCGATTTCCTCAACGGCAACGCTTCGCCTGTGCCGGTTATCGCCTCGATGGTTCGGAGGCTCGAGCGCAAGAGCCAGGAGGCGCCTGGCCTGCTGGAGGAAACTGTCGAACTGCTCGGCCGTGCGGTCGATCAGCTTTCCGATGCGCAGATGGCGGTGGAAACAGCGCTGCGCAAAACGGAATTCGATCCGAAGCTCCTGGAGCGGACGGAGGAGCGCTTGTTCGCTCTGCGCGCGGCCTCGCGCAAGTACTCCGTTCCCGTTGCGGGATTGCCGGCGCTCGCCGCAAAAATGGTCGCCGATCTCGCCGATCTCGACGCAGGCGAAGAGAAGCTTACCCAATTGGAGCAGAACGTGAAGGAGATGCGCGCGGGCTTTGACGCTGCTGCGCGGTCGCTTTCCGATCGCCGGCACCATACGGCGGATGGGCTTTCCGCTGCCGTGATGGCGGAGCTTCCGGCGCTGAAGCTGGAGCGCGCGCGCTTCATGGTTCACATCACGACCGATCCGGATGGCGGCGGCGAGGACGGTATCGACACCGTCGAGTTTCATGTCCAGACCAATCCTGGCACACGCCCTGGTCCGATCATGAAGGTGGCTTCGGGCGGTGAGCTTTCGCGTTTCCTCCTGGCGTTGAAGGTTGCGCTCGCCGACCGTGGTTCCGCACCGACGCTGGTCTTTGACGAAATCGATACGGGGGTCGGCGGCGCGGTTGCCGACGCGATCGGGCAGCGCCTGAAGCGCCTGTCCTCGACGGTGCAGGTTCTTTCCGTCACGCACGCGCCGCAGGTGGCTGCGCGCGCAGCCACGCATCTCCTGATCTCGAAGGGGCCCGTGGAAGGCAGCGAAGCTGTCGCCACCCGGGTTGCGCGCATGGACGACGGTGCTCGCACCGAGGAGATCGCGCGCATGCTGGCCGGCGCATCGGTGACCGAAGAGGCGAGGGCGGCGGCGGCACGGTTGCTGTCCGGTGGCGTATAGCTATCGAGGACGTCGGGCAGTCACCGCACCCGGACTGGAGACTTGTCCGCAGGCGATGCGCCTGATCTCTTTGGGAACGTCGATAGCTGATCTTTCCTTTCATGCCAGTTGCTCTAAAACAATTCGCGGAATCGCGGAGTGAACCATGGCAATCGAGAAGATCCCAGTCGAGAACCTGACAGAGGAAGAGGCTGCGGCCGATCTGGCCTTCCTTGCGGCCGAGATTGCGCGGCACGACGAGCTCTATCATGGCAAGGATCAGCCAGCGATCTCGGATGCCGACTACGACGCGCTGAAGCATCGGAACGAGGCGATCGAGGCGCGGTTTCCGGCACTTATCCGCGCCGACAGCCCGTCCCGCCGGGTGGGTGCCGCTCCGCTGCCGACCTTCGCGCCGATCGTCCACGCCCGGCCGATGCTGTCGTTGGACAACACCTTCTCTGACGAGGACGTGCGCGATTTCATTGCCTCCGTCTATCGCTTCCTCGGCCGCTTGCCGGACGATTCGATTGCCTTCACCGCCGAACCGAAGATCGACGGGCTCTCCATGTCGATCCGCTACGAAAACGGCCGGCTCGTGAACGCCGCCACGCGTGGCGATGGCACGACTGGGGAGAACGTGACCGCCAACATTCTCACCATCAACGAGATACCGAAGGTTCTGCCTGCCGGTGCCCCCGCGATCGCAGAGGTGCGGGGCGAAGTCTACATGGCCAAGAGCGACTTCCAGGCGCTGAACGCGCAGATGGCGGCGGAGGGAAAGCAGACCTACGTCAACCCGCGGAATACGGCTGCCGGTTCGCTGCGACAGCTCGATGCATCGGTGACGGCGAGCCGCAAGCTCCGCTTCTTCGCCTATGCCTGGGGCGAGATGTCGGACATGCCGGCCGACACACAGTTCGGCATGGTCGAAACGTTCAAATCCTGGGGGGTTCCGGTCAATCCGCTGATGAAGCGGCTTTTCAAAGTCGAGGACATCATCGCGCATTACCGCGAGATCGGTCTTGACCGACCGGATCTCGACTACGACATCGACGGCGTGGTCTACAAGGTCGACCAGCTCGATCTGCAGGCACGCCTCGGCTTCCGCTCCCGCTCGCCGCGCTGGGCGACGGCGCACAAATTCCCGGCCGAACAGGCCGTGACGACGCTGACGGCAATCGACATACAGGTCGGCCGCACCGGGGCGCTCACGCCGGTTGCGCGACTGGAACCGGTCACCGTCGGGGGAGTCGTCGTCACCAATGCGACACTGCACAACGAGGACTATATCCGCGGCCTGGGCAATAGCGGCGAGCCGATCCGCGAGGGGCGCGACATCCGCATCGGCGATGTCGTGATCGTCCAGCGCGCCGGCGACGTGATCCCGCAGATCGTCGACGTGGTGATGGAAAAGCGGCCGTCGGACGCGACGCCGTATGGATTTCCCAAGACCTGCCCGGTCTGCGGCAGTCACGCCGTGCGCGACATCAATGAGAAATCGGGCAAGGTCGATGCGGTGCGGCGCTGCACGGGCGGATTTGTTTGCCGGGCGCAGGCGGTCGAGCACCTGAAGCACTTCGTTTCCCGCAACGCCTACGACATTGAAGGGCTCGGATCCAAGCAGATCGACTTCTTCTTCGAGGCAGAGGATCCGGCGCTCGCAATCCGCACGGCGCCGGACATCTTCACGCTGGAGAAGCGTCAGACCGATTCTCTGACCAAGCTCGAGAACATCGAAGGCTTTGGCCGCGTCAGCGTGCGCAAGCTGTACGAGGCGATCAACGCGCGGCGTACGATTGCGCTCAATCGCTTCATCTATGCACTCGGCATCCGCCATGTCGGAGAGACGACGGCGAAGCTGCTTGCCCGTGCCTACGGCAGCTATGAGGCGTTCGAGCGGGGCATGAAGGACGCGGTTTCCCTCAGCGGCGACGCGTGGAACGAACTGAACAGCATCGACGGCATCGGTGAGGTGGTCGCCCGCGCGATCGTCGAGTTCTACAAGGAGCCACGCAATATCGATGTGATCGAGCGCCTGTTGCTGGAAGTTGCGCCCGAACCGGCGGAAGTGCCGGTCACTAGCGACAGCCCGGTCGCGGGCAAGACCGTCGTCTTTACCGGTTCCTTGGAGAAGATGACGCGCGATGAGGCCAAGGCCATGGCCGAGCGGCTTGGCGCCAAGGTCTCGGGCTCCGTCTCGAAAAAGACCGACCTCGTCGTCGCAGGGCCGGGTGCGGGCTCGAAGCTCGACAAGGCGCGCGAATTCGGCGTCGAGGTGATCGACGAGGACCAGTGGCTCGAGCGGGTCAAGGCCTGATGGTTATCGCGTGATGTGCCGTTCAGGCTGAACGCTGGCGGCGGTCGGGGCCTTCCTGGATGACGACGAGCGCACCGATCAGGGGCTGGTCTTCGGCATAGCAAGGCGTCAGCCTGCGGCGGATCACCACCACCTTGCCGTCCATTTCGCGCGCATTGGTGTGCTCGACCGTTTCTCCGGAAAAGCAACGGTCGAGATTGGTCTTGATCCGGGCGTCGAACCGGGCTGCGCCGACGATGTCGCGGACATGGCGCCCGACGAGTTCGTGTGGTTTGCGGTTCAGTCGCGCTGCGTCGGTGGCATTGGCATAGAGATAGCGGTAGTCGGTCGTGACGACCGACACGCGTTCCGGCAAGGTGTCGAGTTGGCCCACGTCGAGCACGCCGTTGCGGATCGGTGCTGGCAATGCAGGTAGACCGCCGTTGTCTGTCGGGTGGGTGCGTACGGTGATGTAGCGCCGCAGGAGCGCCTCGATCAGATCGGCATTGCTGCGCACGCTGGAGGCATCGTCCGCTTCCTCGCGAAGCAGGCGCAGCAGCGACGTGAATTGGGCTTGCTGTTCCGCCGCATCGCTCGTCTGGTGATCGACAAGCGCGGTCAGGGAAGAGGTCAGTTCACGATCGAGACGATGGACGAGCGGCGTGTTGTCGGCTGAAACAGCGTCCTGAAGGCGGCGATAGTGCTCCCAGAAAGCCTCCGTCAGGCGCTCCATGGTCCTGTGGGCAGGCCCTGTGCGCCCGCTATGAGATTCCGTATCTGCCATTCGCCCCGCCGACCCGATTCGACAACCTTTCCGGTTGTGGCGAGGATAGGCGGGTTCGACCCTTTGGTGAAGCGAAAATCGGTTTCGCACTTCGCCAGTCATCGAAGGCGGCAATCACTCAGGAGTTGCCCAACCAGAGCTGTCCTGTCCTACAGGTGCGGCCTGAACGAGCCTGCCTAAGCCACCGGCGCGCTCATTTGGCGCCCGTGGAATGGCTTCCGTTATCCGTTGGATTTCTTTGCCTTCTTCTTTTTGGCGATCGGAGCGTCGCCCGGCGCGCCCTTCGCACGTGGCCCCTTGCCTTTGAAGCCGCCCTCCTTGAAGCCCCTGTCATCCTTGCCGTGGAACTCCTTGCCCTGGGAGGTCTTCTTCCCGAAGCTTGGCTTGTTCCAGGCGGGGGCCTCGTCAGAATTTCCTGCGGTGCGCGGGCCCTTGGCCGCATCCTTGCGGAACGGCCTGTCGCTGGTTTCTGCCGCAGCGGGGCGCTTTTCGAATTTGTCGAACTTGCGCTTCGGCTTGCCCCCGTCGCGCTCGCCTCCGTAGTCGCGCTCTTTCCGGAAGCGATCCGGCTTATCGAACGCAGGCTTGCCGCGGGGTTTGCCAGTCAGGTCGGGCGTGCCTTCCAGTGGTGTCACGCGTATACCTTGCTCCAACAGACGCTTCGGCCCGACCTTGGCGAGAAATGCCTCGGCGACATCTGCGGAAAGCTCCACGTACGTCTCTTCCTGCTGCATTTTGATCGCGCCGATCTCATTCTTGGTGAGGTTGCCGTTCCGGCAGAGCATCGGAATCAGCCAGCGCGGCTCGGCGTTCTGCTTGCGTCCGACAGAAATGGAGAACCAACGGCTCGGGCCAAACTCTTCGCGCGGGCGTCGCGGCGTTGGCTCTGCTCCGTCTGCATGAGTGCGTTCCCGAGGGGCGCGCCGCTGGTCGAGGTTAACCTCTCTCAAGTCTTCCGGCGCCGAACGGCCGGCGCGATAGAGCCTGGCGAAAGCCGCGGCGATCTGCCGGGGCTCGACGGCGGCAAGCAGCGTATCGACGAAGGCGTTTTCGTCCTCGGCAATCGCTTCGCTCAAGACCGGATCGGCCAGCAGCCGCTCGTCGTCGCGTTGCAGGATCGCGTCGGCTGACGGAGGCGAGGCCCATTCCGCCTTGATCTTGGCGCCGCCAAGCAGGCGCTCGGCCTTGCGAATGGCGGGGAGGGGGACGATCAGCGCGCTGACACCCTTACGGCCTGCGCGGCCGGTGCGGCCACTGCGGTGCAGCAGCGTTTCCGGATTGGTCGGCAGGTCGGCGTGGATGACGAGTTCCAGGTTGGGCAGGTCGATGCCGCGGGCGGCCACGTCCGTGGCGATGCAGACTCGGGCACGACCGTCGCGCATCGCTTGCAGGGCATGGGTGCGCTCATTCTGTGACAGTTCGCCAGACAGGGCCACGACGGAGAAGCCGCGGTTGTTGAAGCGGGCGGTCAGATGGTTGACGGCCGCTCGCGTCGAGCAGAACACGATCGCCGTTTGCGCTTCGTAGTAGCGCAGCACGTTGATGATCGCGTTTTCCCGGTCGGAAGGGGTGACGGCAAGCGCGCGGTACTCGATGTCGACGTGCTGGCCGCGTTCGGCCGCGGTCGATACGCGGATGGCGTCGCGCTGGTAGCTGCGCGCCAGTTCCTCGATCGCGCGTGGCACGGTCGCAGAGAACATCAGCGTGCGCCGTTCTTCGGGGGCTGCTTCCAGGATGAATTCCAGATCTTCTCGGAACCCGAGGTCGAGCATCTCGTCGGCTTCGTCGAGGACGACGGCGCGCAGCTCGGAAAGGTCGAGCGAGCCGCGGTCTATGTGGTCGCGCAGGCGCCCCGGCGTGCCGACGACGATCTGTGCACCGCGGTCGAGCGCCCGGCGTTCGTTGCGTATGTCCATGCCGCCGACGCAGGAGGCGATCACCGCACCGGTCTCGCCGTAGAGCCATTCGAGTTCGCGCTTCACCTGCAGGGCCAGTTCACGCGTCGGGGCGATCGCCAGTGCCAGGGGGCGCGCAGCCGGGCTGAAGCGGTCGTTACCCTCAAGCAGCGTCGGGGCGAGCGCCAGGCCGAAGGCAACGGTCTTGCCCGAGCCGGTCTGGGCCGAGACCAGAACGTCGGACCCGGTCAGTTTCGGATCGGAAACGGCCTTCTGCACGGGGGTCAGGGTGGTGTAGCCGCGTTTTGCCAACGCGCTCGCCATCGCCGGAGCGAGGCCTTCGTATTCGGTCATCTCGGGTCTTTCGGATAGTGTCGTTTCGCGGAACCCTGATGGTAAGAGGGCGCCGGATCGCGCATCGGCCTACATGCGGCCGACCATTTGGACGTGTACCTACTGCGAAGCGGCCGAAAAGTACAGCGACAATATTGCATATGCGAACATCGCCCGAACAAGGGCCTGAAACCACGTTGTCGATTGTCTTTTTGCGCTGCACAAGATAGAAAGCGGCGCTGCCGCAAAAAAGCCAAGATGCAACGGTGGCGGGCGCCCAGGGAGAGGGCGTTGATGGATTGGAGGATCCGACGGATGCAGACCATCACGACGATCGCGGGATTGCGCGCGGCACTCGCGCCCTATCGTGCGGCCGGAAAGTCGATCGGGCTCGTTCCCACCATGGGCTATCTCCACATTGGCCACATGGAGCTGGTGCGTCGTTCACGCATCGAAAATGACATTGTTGTCGCCTCGATCTTTGTCAATCCGCTGCAATTCGGCGCAAACGAGGATCTTGGGCGCTATCCGCGCGATTTGCCGCGCGATCAATTGATGCTCGAACAGGGCGGCGTCGACTTCCTCTTCGCACCTGGCGTGTCAGACATGTATCCGCGCCCGATGGAGACTGTCGTTGACGTGTCCACGCTCGGCTCCAAGCTCGAGGGCGAGGTGAGGCCAGGACATTTTGCGGGCGTCAGCACGGTCGTCACCAAGCTTTTCAATATCGTCGGGCCGACACGCGGCTATTTCGGCGAAAAGGATTTCCAGCAACTGGCGATCATCCGCCGCATGGTCGAAGACCTTGCACAGCCGGTCGAGGTGATCGGCGTGCCGACAGTGCGGGAATCGGACGGGCTCGCCTGTTCCTCCCGCAACGTCTATCTCTCGCCGGAGCAGCGCGCTGCCGCCGTGATCGTGCCACGCGCGCTGGACGAGGCTGAAAGGCTGATCGCAGCCGGAGAGAAGGATGCCGGCAAGGTCGAGGCGGCTGTTAGGGCCTTTGTCTCGACCGAGCCGCTGGCGGAACCGGAGGTTGTCGCGCTGCGGGACCCGGAGACGCTCGCACAAATCGCCGAAATCGGCGAGAAACCTGTTCTATTGTTGCTTTTCATCCGGTTTGGGAGCACGAAGCTGCTCGATAACCGGGTCATCGGCACGAATACGGTCAAGCAGTAAAGGTAGTCTGACGATGAGCGTACACGTATCGAAACGGCGTCTTGCCCCCGCGGACATAGCCGCCCTCAAGGGCCAGCGCCCCATTGTCAGCCTTACGGCCTATACGACGCCGATCGCCAAGCTGATGGATCCGCATGTGGACTTCATGCTGGTCGGCGACTCGCTCGGCATGGTGCTCTATGGCCTCGATTCCACCGTCGGTGTGACACTGGAAATGATGATCGCGCATGGCCAGGCTGTCATGCGGGGCTCCAGCAATGCCTGTGTCGTCGTGGATCTGCCGTTCGGGGCCTATCAGGAATCGAAGGAACAGGCCTTCCGGAGTGCGGCCCGCGTGCTGAAGGAAACCGGCTGCAGCGCCATCAAGCTCGAAGGCGGCGCGGAAATGGCGGAAACGGTGGCGTTCCTGACCCAGCGCGGCATCCCCGTGCTTGGTCATGTCGGCCTCATGCCGCAGCTGATCAATACGACCGGCGGCTACCGCTCGCTCGGCCGCAGCGACAAGGAAGCCGACAAGATCCGCCGCGATGCCAAGGCCATCGACGATGCCGGCGCATTCGCCATCGTAGTGGAGGGAACGGTCGAGCCGCTTGCGCGCGAAATCAGCGGCCAATTGAGGGCGCCCACGATCGGTATCGGCGCATCGCCGGCCTGTGACGGGCAGGTTCTGGTGGTGGACGATGCACTCGGCATCTTCACGGATTTCAAGCCGCGCTTTGTCAAGCACTTCGCCAATCTGGCACCGCTGATGAGCGAGGCCTTTGCGGCTTACGCAGAAGAAGTCAAGGCGCGGACCTTCCCGGGACAGGAGCATACCTTCCAGGTGAAGAGCAAGACAGCCTGAGCGCCGGTCAGCGCCTGATGTCCCTCTGTTCCTCCAGGCGATAGAGGGCGTCGGCAAGTTCCTCCATCTTGCCAAGCAGTGCAGTGTGCGCGTCGCGCAGGCCGCGATTGTAATGATGCGGGCCGATCTGCCCCGAGAGGAAGTCCAGCAAAAGCTCGGCCGGGAGCGTGCCGATGTCCTGTTCGAGCTCCTCGGTGAAATAGACCTGGATGGCGCGGACGATGTCCGCTTTTTCCTGTTTGGGGAGCTCGAGCTTTTTCATAGGTGCCATTCCTCCAGCCAGCGGTAGAGATAGCGGAGCCTACGGATACGGTTCAGCAAAATCAATGAATGCATCAGCCTAATTCAATTGCCCTGAACGCTTGGTGGGAATAGAGGGGGCCGGTCAACGAAAGGCACTCCCCTTGAGCAAGGCTGATTTCATCGAAGGTATGCGCATTGCGACGCCGGTGTGCATTTCTGCCGCCCCGTTCGGCGCCCTGTTTGGCGCGGTTGCGGTCGCAAACGGCCAGACGATTGCCGAGGCGGCTCTGATGAGCCTCACCATGTTCGCCGGTGCGAGCCAGCTCGTTGGCATCGAACTGTTCGGCCAGAAGATCGAGCCCTGGATCATCGTGCTGTCGATTTTTGCGGTGAACTTCCGGCACATTCTCTATTCGGCGGCGATCGTGCCCTATGTGCGGCATTTCACACTGATCGAGAAGTTCTTCGCGTTCTTCCTGCTGACCGATCCGCAGTTTGCCGAGACGGTCAATTGGGGCGAGTCGGGGCGCAGGGTGAGCTTTTGGTGGTACCTCGGCTATGGGGCCATGATCTATGTGCCGTGGCAGGTGTTGACCGTGCTCGGTGGTATCTTCGGTCAGTTGATCGGCGATCCGAAGCTGATCGGCATCGATGTGCTGCTGCCGATCTATTTCATGGCGCTGGTGCTCGGCTTCCGCAAGCGGCCGAATTTCCTGCCGATCGTCGCGATGAGCGGTGCCGCCTCGGTGATCGCCTACCACACCGTCGGCTCGCCCTGGCACGTCAGCATCGGCGCGGTCGCCGGCATGCTGCTAGCGGCAGCGCTTCCGGTGAAGCGCACGGCTAAACACGAAGCGACACGGGAGGCCTGACATGGAGGCGTACTTCCACACAGATATGGTGCTCATCATCCTCGCAGGCGCCGTTGCGACCTTCCTGACGCGCATCGGCGGCTACGTGATGATGACGCAGATGAAGTCGATCCCGCCCCGTCTTGAAGCGGCGCTGAACGCCGTGCCGGCGGCAGTCCTGACGACACTCGTCGCACCGGCCTTCTTCACCGGAGGGCCGGATGTGCAGGTCGCCATGGCCGCCGCCCTGATCGCCAGCCTTCGCCTTTCCATCCTGCCCATGCTTTTCGTTGGCTGGTGCGCGGTCATGCTGATGCGCTACGCGTTCGGCGGGTAGCGGCATTATGTGATATGCCTGCCGATCCTGGGACCGGGAGGTGCGAGTGGCTGAGGCCTCTTGTCCGCGGCGGGTAATTGCGATGAAGATGCTGCACGTTGTACTCATTTCGCCGCTTGATTTCAGGGGAGATGCAGCATGGACCGGTTCAGCGGTGGTTGCCTATGCGGCGACGTTCGAATTGTTGCATCCGGACGTCCATACCGGGTCGGCCTTTGTCATTGCCTCGACTGCCGCAAACATCATGGAGCCCTTTTTCATGCTTCCGCGATATTCCCTCAGGATGCGGTGACGATCGAAGGCGAAACAAGCGACTACGCCGGGCGGTTTTTCTGTCCCCGCTGTGGTTCGCCCGTATTCGCGCGTACCGAAGACGAAATCGAAGTGAACCTGGGATCCCTTGATACCCCTGACCAACTCATGCCGACCTACGAACTCTGGACAGTCCGTCGCGAATCCTGGTTGCCGCCGTTTCCGCTCAAGAATCGATACGACCGCGATCGTGATGCCACGAGCCGCTTTGAGGATTAGTTCATACGAACGGACAGTGCGAAGGTGCCGATACCTCAGACGCCGTGGCTGAACGGCGCGGTCGCGGCAGTCAGCCAATCGCGCACTTTAGCATCCTCGATCAACGGCATCAGCGCCTCGCGCGTCTGCGCATGATACGCGTCGATCCAGTGCAATTCCTCGCGGGTCAGGAGTTCCGTCAGGATCAGCCGCTTGTCGATCGGGCAGAAGGTTAGCGTTTCGAAGCCGAGCATATCGAGATCGCCGCCTTCAACTGGCGTGGCGGGAAGCGTGTAGATCAGGTTCTCGATGCGGATGCCGAAGCTGCCGGGTCGATAGTAGCCTGGCTCGTTCGAGAGGATCATACCCGGCAGCAGTTCCTGGGTTGAGAGCCGGGCGATGCGCTGCGGTCCCTCGTGAACGGAAAGATAGGAGCCGACGCCGTGGCCTGTGCCGTGGGCGAAATCCGCACCGGCCTTCCAAAGCGCGATGCGGGCGAGCGGGTCCAGATCGCAGCCGCGCGTGCCCTTGGGGAAGCGCGCGGTGCTGATGGCGATCATGCCCTTCAGGACGAGCGTGAAGAAACGCTTTTGTTCCTCCGGCACGTTGCCGATTGCGACCGTGCGGGTGATGTCGGTCGTGCCGTTGATGTATTGCGCGCCTGAATCGATCAGGAACAGCGTTCCTTCTTCGAGTTTCGTATCCGTGTCGGTAGTCACGCGGTAGTGCATGATCGCGGCATGGGCGCCGGCGCCGGAAATCGTGTCGAAGGAGATGTCCTTGAGCGGGTTCTGCATGCGCTCGCCGACGGCAGCGCGGCAGGCCTCCAGCTTCTTCGTCACGTCAATCTCGGTCAGCGTTCCGGGGCGGCCGGAGTCGAGCCAGGCGAGGAATTCCACCACCGCCGCGCCATCCTGCAGGTGCGCCTTGGCCGACCCTGCAAGCTCCACCTCGTTCTTGCAGGCGCGAGGGAGGCGCGCGGGGTCTGCTGCTTCGATCACCGTGCCGCCGGCAGAGCGGATTGCTTCGGCGAGTGCAAACGGCGCCTGGTCCGGGTCGATCTGGATCTTCTTACCCGCGCTGGAAAGAGCCGAAATGTGCCCTTCGAACTCGGAGGGCGGCAGGAAGTCGGCAAGCTGGGTGAGGTAGGCTTCTTCCTCGATGCCCGTCCTGCGCTTGTCGATGAAGAGCTCGGCCTTGCCATTCGCATGCAGGATGGCGCGGGCGAGGGGGTGCGGGGTGTGCGGCACGTCGCTGCCACGGACGTTGAACAGCCAGGCGATTGTGGACGGATCCGTGATGGCGAGCGCATCGGCGCCTGCCTCGCCAACCTTCGTCGCCATCTCCGCGATCTTGTCCTTGGCCAGCTTGCCGGCGAACTCCTGGGGCTGGATGCGCACACGCCCGAGCGGCTCGGCGGGACGCTCTGCCCATATCCGATCGAGCGGGTTGTGACCGAGCTGAACCAGCGCGCCGTCGATTTCCTTCAGCGCCTTCTCCAGCTTGCGCACCTCGGCTCCGGTGTGCAGCCAGGGGTCGATCCCGAGGCGAAAGCCCTTGGTCACGTGTGTGGGGAGCCATTTGTGCGGCGGTTCGTTGACGAGATCGCCGCCCTTGAAGACGCTGCCATCCACCTGCTCGGCGAGTTGTGTCACATAGCGGCCGTCGACGTACACGATCGCTTCGCCACGCGTGATCAGTGCAACACCAGCAGAGCCGGTAAAGCCCGTCAGCCAGGACAGCCGTTCGGCGCTCTTCGGTACGTACTCTCCCTGGAACTCGTCGGCGCGGGGCACGAGAAAACCGTCGATGCCAAGCGTGTCGAAGGTGGCGCGTAGTGCGTCGGCACGCTCGCGGCCGAACTGCGGGGTAGAGGTGACGTCGAAACTCTGGAACATGATCTGACTTCCGGGTGTAACTGGACTCGCCACGACTTTAGAGCAACTGCCGACGAAGTGAAATCGCGGGCGGGTGCATTGTTCACCGTGCAAGCCGATATCGCCACGAGGTTGTTGAAAGACGGTAAGCCGCCGCTCTTCCCATGCGCTAAACGCATGGCTCCCATTCCCAAATACTGCTGTCTTTAATTTTTGTTTCGGTTATAAAGCGCTCAACGAAGCGAACGCGATTTGCGTTCGAAACGAAAGTGAAATGAAAGTTTCGCCGAAAGGCGATAGAGCTAGGTGTTCCGACCAGACGCTTGTCCGGTCACTCCTCCTCCCTCCTCCGGGTAGGCGTTCGGAGCACTTAGAGTCCGCTAGAGCCTCCTCCTCCTTAAGCTCGCGGACAGGCCGGCTTGCCGGTCCTAGGCGGTGCCTTTGGCACCGCCTTTCTCTTTCCAGAACCTCCCGGCCGTATTTCTGCACGGCCGGGAGGTTTTTCTTTTTCAAACATGTCTGCCGAAAGTGGAAACCAGTTTCGGCAGACATGCGAAATGGCAGAGGGGCGAATGCGTGCAATCGAATCCGAAAGGTTGCGGACGCCATTCAGGGCCTGTCGAGGTGGATCGTCACCCAACCGTTGCGCCAGATCGTGCGGACATGCCGCAGACCCACGGCGTTGTAGGCCGAAAGGACTTTCCAGCGCTGATTGGCGAGGATGCCGGAAAGGACGACGTGTCCGCCGGGCGCAAGATGCGCCACGAGCTGTGGCGCCATCCGCATCAGGGGCCGGGCGAGGATATTGGCGATGATCAGGTCGAACGGGCCGTGGCGGCGGAAGGCCGTGTGATGGAATCCAGGCGCGGTTTCCAGGGTGATACCGCTGGCGATCCCGTTGATGCGGACGTTTTCGCGGGCCACTTTCGTTGCGATCGGATCGATGTCGGTCGCAAGTACCGGAACGGGGGCGAGTTTACGGGCGGCGATCGCCAACACGCCGCTGCCGGTGCCGAGGTCGAGCGCGGAGCGGATCTTCGTCGAGCGCATGACGGTCTCGATTACTTCCAGGCAACCCGCCGTCGTGCCGTGGTGGCCGGTGCCGAAAGCCTGGCCAGCATCAATTTCTATGGCGATCTCGCCCGCGCGCGGCGTGCCACGATCATGCGAGCCATGGACCACGAACCGACCAGCGCGCACCGGCTGCAACCCTTCCAGTGACTTGGCGATCCAGTCGACGTCGGGGATGTCTTCCCGCTCGATGGTGGCATTGGGGAAATCCTCCTGCACGATGGCTGCGAAGCGCTCGCGCATCTCCTCTTCCTCGTCAGCCATCAGATAGAGGGAGGCCTCCCAGATGTCGGCCTTCTCGTCGATCTCCATGGTGGCGATAGCGTAGCCTTCTTCCTCGAAGGCATCGGACATCAGGGCGAGGATCGCTTCGGCATTCTTCTCGGTCGTACTGATGAAAAGGCGGATTTCACTCACGGTCGGGCAGTCCCTGTAGCGTTGGCCGGACTGGCTATGCCCTGGCCGTTTGATTTCCGGCATGCGCTATCATGACTTGCCCCATGTCGCAAAGCCGATCAGTGCGTGATCCAGGGAGGATGCGGCGTGTCCATGCCAGCGATCCCCTTAACGAGTCCGCGCTCGGCGAAGGGGAGATGGGCCATCAGCGGAAGCAGCCGTTTGCGCAGCATGAGAGCGGCCGGGCGTTCCATTGTGGCAAGCGTCGTCAGCATCCGGGTCTGGCGAAGTACGCCGCGGACGGCCGGCAGGCGCAGATCCGAGTATTCTACTTCGCGCCCTTCGGAAATGAGCCAGGCAAGCCAGCAGGCATCTTCTATGCCGAGATTCATGCCGCGCGCCCCGACCGGCGAATGGATATGAGCCGCATCGCCGGCGAGATAGACGCGGCCGATCGACATCTTTTCGACGTGCCTGAAACTCACATTGAAATCCGATCGCCAGGTCTGCTCGACCGGATCGCGGGGATGGACGATCCGGTCCTCGAAGTCTGGCAAGGTCGAGATGTAGCGCAAGACGTTGGCGCGGACCGGAATGCAGCCAAGCACGCCGGGATTGGTGAAATCCACCCGCGCGTAGCTAACGTCGACCGGCGTGTCATAGGCATAGTCGGCCAAGAAGAATTCATTATCCAGCGCCTCGCCCGGAAAAGTGAAGCCGCAGGATTTGCGCACGATCGAATGGGCGCCGTCGGCACCCATCAGGATTGTGGGTCTCACCGTTTCGCCGCTGTCGTCTTTACGAATGAGCGTGACCTCGGGTGCTTCTGCGCCGCCCTCCACCGTGTTCACAGTCGTGTGCCACTCGGGCTCAACCTCGAACGTGCGCAGTTGTTCGAGCAGCAGGCGTTCCGTGACGCCCTGCGGCAGGATGCTCAGGGCAGCGGCGTTCCCACGGAACTTGTTCGTGTGAATGGTCAGCAGGGGGGTGCCCTGCGACGTCAGGCGAAGGCCCTCGATCGGCAGCGCCTGTTCTCGTATCCGCTCGGCAACGCCCGATGGCCCGAGAAGCATCAGTGTTCGCGCATTGATGCCGAGCGCGCGACTCTCGCTTTCCGAAACAGGGGCATCGGTCTGGGTCACTATACGCGGCTTGATTCCGCGTCTGGCCAATTCAAGTGCAAGTGTGAGACCAACTGGTCCCGCGCCGGCGATGAGGATCGAAATGTCGGCGCGTGAAACCATGACCCAGAATCCCTATCCCTTGATGAGGTTCTCCAGCTTTTGTACGGCAACATCGGGGTTCTCGCCATAGGCGATGGTGCCTCGGAAGCGCCCTTCGCGATCAAGCAGGAAGACCGAAGCGGTGTGGTCCATCGTGTACTCGCCGGTCGGATCCTTTTCATCCACCGGTACCTTGCGGGCGTAAACGCGGAAACCCTTCACCATATCCATGACCTGGTCGACCGGACCGGAAATGCCGGTAATGCGCTTGGAAACATTGGAAACATAGCTTCCCAGGATTTCCGACGTGTCGCGTTCCGGATCGACCGTGACCATATAGGCCTGCATTTTCGAGCCGTCGGGATCAACCTTGGCGAGCCACCCGTCGAGCTCGAACAGGGTCGTCGGGCAAACCTCGGGGCAGTGGGTGAAGCCGAAGAAAAGGGCCGTCGGCTTGCCGGTGAAGGCCTTCTCTGTGATCGGTTGGCCGTCCTGTGCGATAAGGCTGAACGGAACGCCGAAGGGACCTTCAGCAAGCTTTTCGTCAGTCTTCGACATTTCCAGGGTCAACCAGCCGAGGAGGCCGGCAAGGAGGGCTATGGCAATCCAAAGCGCGATACGTACCGTCTTCATGAAACTATCCGCGATATATGACTGTCGCCTCGGTTGTGAGCGACTTCATTGCAGTCATAGTTCGCCAAAGGCGGCCGGGCAAATGCGCGTATCGCCGCAACCGCATGCTCGCAACAATGTGATCGCGGAAAGCTCAGAAGCACCAGGAAAGACCGGTCTCTGCCATTGAAAGCAGGATCGCCGACCCATGGCCGATCCATCCGGCAAAAGCCAGTGAGAAAAGCACGGCGAGGAACGCAAGCGCAAGAGTAAACGCTATGCCGGAGCGGACGGTGAGGCGGTTCGTAACCATGAAGACATCCTAGCGCATGTCGACTCGAACTGGAATGAGGGCAGTTGAGCCTTTTTGGCGTGCGATGAGAAGTGCCGCAACAGAAGGTATTGGCGGTTGAGATTACTGCCAAATGCCTCAAAATCCGCCATTTCCAGCTCCGGCGCTTAGCGATTGTTTAATCTCTCTCTGCAAGGCTCCGGGAGCGTATGGGCCGCGTCCGGCCCCTCGGGCATGAGGTCCGCAGGCCGCAAGGCCTCCCGCGCATTTGCGATCCTGCCGCCGAAAACTGGGAAGAGTCCGATCCATGTCCAACGCCATCAAGCAATCCGGTGCTTATCTCGAAATTGTTTCCTTTCACCTGGGCGACCAGGAATTCTGCATCGATATCATGGCCATCCGGGAAATCCGCGGCTGGGCGCCGGTAACGCCAATGCCGCATACGCCGCCCTACGTGCTCGGCCTGATCAACCTGCGCGGTGCGGTGATCCCGGTCATCGACATGGCCTGCCGCCTCGGCATGAAAATGACCGAGCCGTCCGAGCGCTCCGCCATCATCGTCACCGACATCGCCGGCAAGCTGGTCGGCCTGCTCGTGGAGCAGGTTTCCGACATGATGACCATCAAGAGCGAAGACTTGCAGCCGGCGCCGGAAATTATTCCGGAAGCCCAACGCGCCTTCTGCCGCGGCATCGTCGCGCTGGAGAAGACCATGGTCTGCTTCCTCAACCTCGATACCGTCATCGCCGATGAGCTGGCGCAGGCCGCCTGATCGGACAAATCGCGGATCGCATGTCTAGCACCCCGGCGAGAACACTGCCGGGGTGTTGGTGTTGAGCAGAAGCACAGTCAGATCCTTCGGGGTTAACCGCCGCGAGGGTTGTTGCCGCGCCCCGTGACCATTCAAGTGCTTATTTCCTTGCGCTAGGATGCATATCCTTCCCAGTCGCGCGGGTGTCTTCCCGACAGTCGGAGTGCTGACCATGAAATGCCTGTTGCTTGTTGATCTTCAGAACGGCTTCTGCCCGGGTGGCAATCTTGCCGTTGCCGGCGGCCATGAGGTGATCCCCGTTGCCAACCGGCTGATGGCGGACGGCGGTTACGACCTGATCGTCGCCTCGCAGGATTGGCACCCGGCGGACCACGGCAGCTTCGCCTCCAATCATCCGGGCAGCCAACCCTTCGAGATGGGGGAATTGGCGGGCAAACCACAGATGCTGTGGCCGGATCACTGCGTGCAGGACACGGACGACGCACAGCTTCATCCCGATCTCGACAAGGCGAAGATCGAGCACGTCCAGCGCAAGGGCATGAACCGGCAGGTCGACAGCTACTCGGCGTTTCGCGACAATGACCGTACCGCGCATACCGGACTGGCCGATATCCTTAAGGGACGCGGTATCACCGTACTCGATATCGGTGGGTTAGCGACGGACTACTGCGTCCAGGCATCGGCGATCGATGCGGTGGAGATGCTGCCCGGCGTCCGGGTCCGGTTCGTCGAAGATCTGAGCCGCGGCATCGATCCGGGCACGATCAAAGCGGCGGAAGACGCGATGGCGGCAGCGGGCGTGGAGACCGTGACCTCGGCCGAGATCCTGCGCGAGGCAGGTCGCGGCTGAACAACCGCTTTGGAACATTCAGGACAAGCGGGCATTTCTTCCTTCGAACCGAAGGGAGAAAATCATGAAACCGTTCAGAGCTCTTTCGTCTACGCTTGTCGCTTGCGCCATCTCCGGCCCCGCCTTCGCCTCGGCGATGATCCAGGGCATGCAAGTCCCCGTGCCGACGCCGCGACCGGCAGTTGTCGAACTTGCCCAGACTGACGGTACAAGTACGAGCGAGAAAATCGTCAAGCCACACGCGGGCGAAACTCAGCCGGACACCATGACGACAGGCGCGATTTCGCCTGCCGCTTCCCTAGGCGACTTAAAGGCGGTGGATGTCAGCAAGATATCGGTGATGCGGGTCGATGAGATCTCTGACGCGAACCGTCGAGAAATGTACCGTCTGTCGACAGAAAAGAAGGCAGTCGAAGTACGCAAGCTGCAGGCCGATATACGATCCAACCCGGAGCTTGTTGCAGCGCTCGATGCCAAACAGGTCGACATCGAGAAGATTGTAGCCGTTCATCAGAGCGCGGAGGGTCACGCCATCTTTATCGTCATGTGAGGGACGGAAGCGGAGACTCTGGTGGACCAGTGTCTAAACGCCGAGCTTAAATCACTGTGGCTTGCCGCTCGTCCAGGTAACGTTCTCGCCGAACAGGGGTACGGTGGAAATCGACATCTTCGCCGATCCTTCCGTCAGCTCGCGCGAGTGAGCCAGGTAGATCAGCGTGTCGTTCTTCTGGTCGTAAATCCTGGTTACCACGAGTTTTTTCCAGACCAGCGAAAGACCGGACTTGAAAACCTCCTCGCCACCCTTCGAAAGGCTGATATCGCCGATGGTGATCGGCCCCGTCTGCTGGCAGGAGATCGCGTTGTTCGACGGGTCCTCGAACCAGTTGCCCTTCTGCAGCCGGTCAAGGACGCCCCTGTCGAAGTAGGTAATATGGCAGGTAACGCCGGAGACTTCCGGATCGCTCACTGCGTCGATCATGATGTCGTTGCCCATCCAGTCCACGCCGACCTCGCCGACGGTGTCGGCGGAGGCGCTGGCGGCGAAGAGGGAAAGACTGGCAGCAAGGGCGAGGCGAAGGCGCTGGGCTTTCATCGTGCGGTCTCCATCGTGGCTTTCCCTTTCACGTAGGTGGCGGGAGCGATTTTGCAACGACGAGGTCAAACGCCCTTGGCCGCGGCAATCGTCGCACGCACAGCGTCAGTATCGGTCAGCGTGAGTTCGTACTCGCGGTCCTTTTCAGTGCCGCCCATGCCGACATGCGGGTTGCGGAACTGCATGCCGCTCGGGATGGTCTTGAGCGCCGCGAAATGCATCTCCTTCAAGCCGGCGCCGTCGCGCACGGTCTTGATGTTGCCCACGTCGAGCGCACCGCAGCCCATGATGACGATGCGGTCGCCCGCCTGCTCGTTCACCTTCTTCAGGATATCTAGACCCTCGACTGCGGTGTCGCGCTGACCGGAGGTGAGGACGCGGTCGATACCGCAGCGGATCAATGCTTCCAGCGCTTCGCCGGCGTCGATGGTCATGTCGAAAGCGCGGTGACAAGTGACCGACATCGGGCGCGCTGCCTCCACCAGGGCTTTGGTGCGATCCTCATCGATGCGGCCGTCCGAGGTCAGGCAGCCGATGACGACGCCGGCCACGCCTTCGGCGCGCAGGGCCGAAATGTCGTCGCGCATCGTCTCGAACTCGGTCTGCGAATAGAGGAAGTCGCCGCCGCGGGGCCGGATGATCACATGCACAGGAATGCGCGCTGCCTTCACGGCCGCACGGATGGTTGCAAGGCTCGGCGTCAGGCCGCCTTCCATCAGACTTGCGCAGAGTTCAACACGGTCAGCGCCGGCCTCTTGCGCGGCCAGAAATCCATCGATGCCTTCGACACAGAGTTCGATGAGCGGCGCAGTCATGAAATATCCCCCTGAAATGATTCCGACGGCACGTTAGGGCGGTGAGATTGGATGGGCAATGGGGACAGGGCTCGCAAGGTAAAACCTTGTAGGGGGCGTCGCTGCCATTCCGACTCGGCATAGACTGCGCTATCCCTCTCATCCTGATGTGCAAGGGGGAGCGTATCGTGGAGAACATCGTCAACCTGTCAGCCCTGGATCTGTCGGCGGCCATTCATGCGCGTAGCGTCTCCTGCCTTGCCGTCATGGAGGCCTATCTTGCGCGCATCGAGGTGCTCAACCCGAAAATCAACGCGATCGTCAGCCTGCGCGAGGCGTCTGAGCTGATTGCAGAGGCCGACGCGGCGGATCGCGCGCTCGCGGACGGCCGTTCCCGTGGATGGCTTCACGGCATTCCCTTCGCAATCAAGGACCTTTCCGAAGCAAAGGGTATTCGCTGCACCTACGGCTCGCAAATCTACAAGGATTTCGTCCCGGACTTCGATGACATCCATGTCGAGCGCATCCGTGCGGCCGGCGCCATCATCATCGGCAAGACCAATGCGCCGGAGATGGGACTTGGCTCGCACACCTACAACACCGTCTTCGGGGCCACTCGAAACCCATATGATGTTGCCAGGAGTGCCGGCGGCTCCTCCGGCGGGGCCGCGGCGGCGCTTGCAGCTAGGCTCCTGCCGGTAGCTGATGGCAGTGATATGATGGGATCACTGCGCAATCCGGCCGCGTTCAACAACGTCATCGGCTTCCGGCCGAGCTTTGGCCGCGTGCCGTCGCTCGGCAACGAACTCTATCTCGGCCAGCACGCAGTAAACGGGCCGATGGGGCGCAGCGTTGCCGATGTCGTGACATTGCTGAACACCCAGGCGGGCTACGACGCGCGCGATCCCTTGTCGCTACCAACCGAGATCCTGCTGCCGGACCAGCGTAAGGATTTCTCCGGCGCGCGGGTCGGCTGGCTCGGCGACCATGGTGGGCATCTGGCCTTCGAGCCGGGCGTTCTAGATCTCTGCCGCGACGCGCTCGACGTCTTTCGAGCGCTCGGGACGTCTGTTGCCGATGTGCCGGCGCGCTTCGACATGGACCGGCTCTGGTGGGGCTGGCGGACCTACCGCCATTTTCTCGTAGCCGGAGGGCAAGGGGCGGACTATGCCGATCCCGACAAGCGGTCAAAAATGAAGCCGGAGATGATCTGGGAGATCGAGAATGGGCAGCGGCTCTCCGCAACCGACATTCTCGCCGCTTCGGCGATCCGCAGCGACTGGTATCGCTACGTTCTGGAACTGTTCGATCGTTACGACTTCCTTATCCTGCCCTCGGCGCAGGTCTTTCCGTTCGATGTGACGCTCGACTGGCCGAAAGAGGTCGCGGGCAGGGCGATGGACACCTATCATCGCTGGATGGAAGTAGTGATCGGGCCGACAATGGCGGGGCTGCCGGCCGCCGCTATGCCGGCGGGATTCGGTGGCAACGGGCTGCCGTCTGGCATCCAGATCATCGGACGGCCGCGGGCCGACAAGGCGGTGTTGGAACTGGCCGCGGCCTACGAGGCGCAGGTTGACTGGCTCGGGCGTGCTCCTTCCATCTCCTGACCGGGAGGCGTAGGGCGCGAGCGTTTGTGATTTGTTGTTTCCGGTTGCGAGACGTATCCTCTCTACCATCCGACACGCGGACTTTGCATTGCTGCGTGTCTGATCGGACGTCCGAGGGGCGCTAGCATCGGGAGGTTTCGATGGGCCGGAAGTACATCGACTGCCGGGAATTTCCGAGTGAAATGAAGTGCACGATTGCGATATCGGCCGACAGCGAGGAAGAGTTGGTCGACGCGGCCGTTCTGCATGCCGTCTCGGTCCATGGCGAGCACGACACGCCTGCGTTCCGCGCGGAAATCCGTAAAGCCGTCCACGACGGTATGCCGCCGCTGAAGGTGGCCTGAAGGTCCGGGGTGTGGGGTGGGGCGCGGCTGAACAACGCGTCCATCCATCTAGTCGCTGTAGTGCCGGCGTTCCTGCCTTGGGCGCTGGCGTGGGCGCGACGCTGACGCATTCACATGGTTAACGTGTGCAAAAAAATCCAAACAACGATAGTGCCAAAGCGCAATCGATCGATTGCTGCGAAATCTGAAGCTGTTTGCCAAAGTCGTTGAAATTGCGCGATGATTCGGTAGGTTTTGTCGCGTCTTCACCAACGGGTCACGCGATTTTTCAATCCCCGTAAAGGAATTGCTTACCATAGTTTGACACTATTTCCGTCATTGTTTCGACCAGTGTGCATGGCACGGGGCGCCTCACAAGCAGGCGCGTTGACGCCACCATACCGGTCCCGACGGCAATCCGTTCGATTGGCGCCGGATCGAGTAACCAGTACTTTGGGTAACGAGTATCATGGCGTCTGTGACCGTTGCGTGCAGTGAAATCCATCCCCGTCGCGGGTCCCTCCATTCTCTCAAAAAGCCGCGTGGGTTTCTCATCGGAGCAGTCGCCGCCTGCCTGTGTATCGCTGCTTCCTCATGGGTCATGTGGGCGCTCGCAACAGTGCATGCGATGGCGCCATCAGCTTCGACGGAAAAGCAGAACCGACTGCAGATTTCTCTGAACCTACCTGTCGTGAAGCGCGAGGCCCCAGTCCAGCGCAACATTCGGATACGGAAGTTCGACCGGCTATCGAAGACGCCGCCCGACCAGCTCTGGCCGGCTGGGCTCACCGCCGATCTGATAAAATCGCATCAGCGGAAAAGGAACGCGATCGCGACAATGAGGCTGGCGATGGAAGCGGCGCAGAAGCCGGTCACGTTGTCCGTCGCTGCCGTCTCGCAGGTCCAGAACGGCGTTGCCGCCGAAGCGCGCGCGCAGGTTCAGGGATCGCTTGTGACGGCGCTGGTCGACCCCGGCCAGACGCGGGACGAGACGCTGTCAAAACCCTTCAGCCTCGTACTGTCGGAAGCGGCACATCCACTGCCCGATACGATTCCATTGCCTGAGGCCCGGCCGAAGCTGATTGCGAGGGGCATGGAGAAGCCGAGCAAGCCTGAAACGCCTGTGAGGGAACTCGCCTATGCGAGCCCGGCGCAGGTCGATACGGACGACGAAGTACGTGAAAAGGTCCGGCCGAATTGGTTCGGCTCCCGCAGCCGTTCCCGCGGTCGCACGGCCTATTACGATATTGCTGCGGGGGTCGTGCATCTTCCGAGCGGCGAACGGCTCGAGGCGCACTCCGGCATCGGCCCGATGCGTGACAATCCGAAATACGTGCATATGAAGATGCGCGGCTCGACACCGCCCGGAACGTTCAAGCTCTCGATGCGCGAAAAGCTTTTCCACGGTGTGCAGGCGCTGCGTATGACGCCGGTCGACGGCGTCCATCCGCATGGCCGCACCGGTTTGCTGACCCACTCCTATCTGCTTGGACGGAACGGAAATTCGCACGGTTGCGTGGCGTTCAAGAACTATCCGCGGTTCCTCGCCGCTTACAAGCGCGGCGAAATCGACACGCTCGTCGTCGTGCCCAACATGAATGCCGGCAAGACCCAGTTTGCCTCGTTGTTTGGAAAGAAAGGCTGACGCGAAATTCGCCTGGTTCTGCTTGAGACATTGCCCTGCGGCATTTAAAAGCGCCGCCGGTCTGACTGGACCGGCGGCATTCTTGCTTCAAATCAGCAACGCGCACACGACATCACGCCGTGGTTACACATCCGGCGACGCTGGAGAGATTGCGCCCACAGCCGCAGCGTCGCGCACGAAATCGCTCTCGCGCCTCGTGCCCGCATGCAAACCAGTGTCCGAAGATCATTATCGATCCTCGATCGCGGGCGCTAAGCCATGAACAACCGGCGCAGTGTGGCGAAAAAGCCGGGCGGCTTGGGTGCAAGGACTGCCCGGATCTGTGCCGCTGCCGTTGCCGCGCTCACTGCCGATCCGTAATGGCAATAGCAGATGACCTCGTGAAGCTCGTCGTCCGAGAGCTCGAAGAAGCGCCGTGCTTCGCCATAGGTGTCGTCCGTCAGCCCGGCCGCGCGCAGGACGGGGTCAGCATAGGCGACAGAAATCGGCGAACCGTCTCCGCGCATATTCGCACGAACACTCGGTGACTGATGCTCCGTCTGGCGCAAGGTCGACAGGTGCCAGTGCGGGTTCTGCTCGAGGAGTTCCGCCCAGCGTTCCAGCCGCTCCTTGCGGGTCAGTGTCTGAGCCGGAAAGGTCTCGACTTCTGCAACAAGCCGTAGTTGTTCCACTGTTTGATGCTTCATCTTGGACTCCCATTCAGAGGATGGATGCTCCGCCCCCCAATGCTCAATAAGCCCCACTTAGAAAAGTGACTCCACTGAGAACGGATGTCCAATCACGATAGGATTCCAACGGCTTTTTTAGCCGCCACCAGGCTGGGAAAGGGCTTGCGACAGGCGGTAGCCTGCGATCGGCCGATCCAGATCGGCGCAGGTCGCCTACACCCTTTCCACGAAGCCGTCCAAGACCCGTTTCTGGCCGGCGCGGTCGAAATCGATCGTCAGCTTGTTGCCCTCGATCGCGGCAATGTTGCCATTGCCAAACTTCAGGTGGAAGACCCGGTCGCCAACGGAGAAGCGGGAGGGCTCGCTCGTGGTCGACTTGGCAACGAGCTCGCCTTCGATCGTGCGGGCGCGGGGGCCGCTCTCGCCGTAACCGATGCGCTCTACTGCGTGACCGGAGCGGTTGCCCCAGTTGTCGCGGGTGGCGTCCGTCTTGTTCTGCTGCGCGCGGCGCCAGCCGGGGGTGGAGTAGGAATTCTGGAACGGCTCCTGCTTGTCGAAGCGCGATTGCCCATAACCGCCACCGCCGCGCCCATAGCCACCGTAGTTCTGGTCGGATTCGGCTACCTCGACGTGGGCTTCCGGCAGTTCGTCCAGGAATCGCGAGGGGATCGTTGACTGCCATAGGCCGTGAATGCGGCGGTTGGAGACGAACCAGATATGGCAGTTGCGCTTGGCGCGGGTGATGCCGACATAGGCGAGCCGACGTTCCTCCTCCAGGCCGGAGCGTCCACCTTCGTCAAGCGCGCGCTGGTGCGGAAACAGGCCTTCCTCCCAACCGGGCAGGAAGACGGTCTCGAATTCCAGCCCCTTGGCGGAGTGCAGCGTCATGATCGAGACGGCGTCGAGGTCCTCGTTCTGCTCAGCATCCATGACGAGCGCAACGTGCTCGAGAAAGCCGCGCATGCTTTCGTACGGCTCCATGGAGCGGATCAGTTCCTTCAGGTTCTCAAGCCGCCCCGGCGCTTCCGCCGATTTGTCATTCTGCCACATGGCCGTGTAGCCGCTCTCATCGAGGATCTGCTCGGCAAGTTCGGTGTGCGGCATGGTTTCGAGCAGCGCCTGCCAGCGCTTGAAGTCGGCGACGACGTCGAACAGCGCCTTGCGCGCTTTCGGTTTCAGTTCGTCGGTCTCGATGATGTCGCTTGCTGCGGCGAGCATCGGAATGTCGCGGGCACGGGCATAGTCGTGCAGAGTGCGCACGGTCGTGTCGCCGAGGCCGCGCTTCGGCGTGTTGATGATGCGCTCGAAGGCGAGGTCGTCGGCCGGCTGGCAGACAAGCCGGAAATAGGCCATGGCATCGCGGATCTCGAGCCGCTCATAGAAGCGTGGTCCGCCGATGACGCGGTAATTCAGGCCGAGGGTAACGAATCGGTCTTCGAACTCGCGCATCTGGAACGAGGCGCGTACGAGGATCGCCATGTCGTTGAGATTGTGACGCTTGCCGTTGCGGTCCGGGCGCTGCAGTGTCTCGATCGTCTCGCCGATCGCGCGGGCTTCTTCTTCCGAATCCCAGGCGGCGTGGACGATCACCTTGCCGTCTTCCGGATCGAGCCGGTCGGTGAAAAGCGTCTTGCCGAGCCGGCCCTCGTTGTGGGCGATGAGATGGCCGGCCGCGCCGAGGATGTGGGCGGTGGAGCGATAATTGCGCTCGAGTTTGATCACCTTGGCGCCTGGGAAGTCCTTGTCGAAGCGCAGGATGTTGTCCACCTCGGCACCCCGCCAGCCGTAGATCGACTGATCGTCGTCACCGACGCAGCAGATGTTTATCTGCTGCCGCTTGTTTTCGCTCACGGCCGCATCGCGCCTGTCGGCGCTGGCCTGCGCGGGCGCGGGCGAAACGTCGCCCGGCCAGCTATCGCTGGCTCGCCCTTCGGCCGGAATCGGCGCCCGACCGGAGGACTGTGACCGCTGCGCCAGAAGCCGCAGCCACATGTACTGGGCGGTGTTCGTGTCCTGATACTCGTCAACCAGGATGTAGCGGAACTTCTGGTGATATTCCCTGAGGATATCCGGATTGGTGCGGAAGATGCGGATCGGGTGCAGCAACAGATCGCCGAAGTCGCAGGCGTTCAGCGTCTTCAGGCGGTTCTGGTAGGCGGCGTAGAGCTCGCGGCCCTTTCCGTTGGCAAACGCACGAGCGTCGCCTTCCGGGATCTGTGCCGGGTCGAGCGCCTTGTTCTTCCAGGTATCGATCATGCCGGCGAACTGCTTTGCCGGCCAGCGCTTGTCATCGATTCCCTCGGCCTGGATCAACTGCTTGATCAGGCGCACGACGTCATCGGTGTCGAGGATGGTGAAATCGGACCTCAGTCCGACCATTTCGGCATGACGGCGCAGAAGCTTGACCCCAATCGAGTGGAAGGTGCCGAGCCAGGGCATGCCCTCGACGGCTCCGCCGACGAGCATGCCGACGCGCTCCTTCATCTCGCGTGCGGCCTTGTTGGTGAAGGTCACGGCGAGGATCTGCGAGGGGAAGGCGCGGCCGGTTGCGAGGATATGGGCGATGCGGGTGGTTAGCACGCGCGTCTTGCCGGTGCCGGCACCGGCAAGAACGAGTACCGGGCCGTCCAGCGTCTCGACCGCCTCGCGCTGCTCGGGATTGAGGCCGGCAAGGTAGTCCGGCGCACGGTTGGCATCGCGCGCAGCCATGGCGCGCGCGGCAATGCCGCCGGAAGCCGGATTGCCGGGTTTCTGTCCCGAAGCCGGGACCTTCTTCAGCGCCGGATCTTCGTCGTCGAAGAAGGGAATATCATCGTAACCGCTCATCATGCGGCCCAATGTAGTGATTCGGGGGCGAAAGGCCAGTTTCGCGTTCTTCTTTTATTCCGGTCTTTCGTTCCTGAACGCGTGGCTGTGGAAAGGAATGACGGACGCCGTTTGCGTGGACCGGAGGGGCCGCGCCGAAGCGCTACCCCTGCGATCCGTCAAAGCATCACTGGTAGACGACGATCCGGGCGTGGTATGGCACGCGGTTGTAGAGATCGATGACGTCCTGGTTGATCAGGCGAACGCAGCCGGACGAGACGGCCTTGCCGATCGACTTCCACTCCCGGTTTCCATGTAGCCGATACAGGGTATCCTGGCCGTTCTGGAAGATGTAGAGCGCGCGGGCGCCGAGCGGGTTACTCAGGCCAGGTTCCATACCGCCGTTGGCGATGGAGTATTTTTCGAGCGCGGGCTGGCGTGCGATCATCTCATTCGGTGGCTTCCAGCGCGGCCAATGTTGGCGCCAGTGGATGACGCCTTCGCCCTGCCAGGAAAATCCCTCACGGCCGATACCGACGCCATAGCGCATCGCCGTTCCACCCGGCTCGACGACGTAGAGGAAACGCTTCGGCGTATCGACGACAACCGTTCCCGCTGGCTCGCCAGTCGGATCGACAACGCGTTGCCGGTGGAACTGGGGATCGATCTTTTGATAGGGAACGGCCGGAAGCGAGTAGCCGCCATCCTGGATTGGGCCGTACATGACATCCAGTTCCGAGGCCGTTTGAGGCACGATCGGACGCCTTGGCGCCACCGGAACGGGTGCGTTCCTGCCGCTCGGCGTTGTGGTGGTACAGCTCGCCAGCGCTGCTGCTGCGGCAGTCAGGATGAACGTTCGCCGTGACGTGAGGAATGCGGCCGACATTTCAGGGGGATTTCTTTCATGGAAAGGTTTGTGCTTGGAGGTCGATGCCTACCGAGGTTCTCGACGACATGACAAGGCTGCGGGGCGATCACATCTTCGTCATGGGCGTGATGGGCGGGGGATTGTGTCTGAAAGGTCGCACGTCTGCCGACCAGGCCGGCAGACGTGCGGTCTACAGGTCTTGCGCAACCCTCTTTCAGTTTTGGTGGTTTGGAGAGTTAGCCGCAATCCGCATCGAACACCGGATCGACCGGCACCTGCAGGCCCGTTGCGAGTTGGTTCGTTTTCGATGCGAGCGAGATGATCGACAGCAGTTCAGCGTGCTGCTCGGGGCTCATTCCCTTCGCCTTTGCTGCCGCGGTGTGGGAATGGACGCAGTAGCTGCACCCGTTGGTAACGGAAACGGCGATGTAGAGCATTTCCTTGACGAGCGGATCCAGCGCCGAGGGTGTTGCCATGACCGCCTTGACCTCGCGCCAGGTGCTTTCGAGCAGGGCGGGATCGAAGGCGAGATAGAGCCACATGTTGTTGATGAAGTCGGATTTGCGCGTGGTGCGGATGTCGTCGAATACCGCCTTGACGCGGGGATCTGTTTCGAGTTCGGCGGCGGGCTTGACGGTACTCATGGCATGGCTCCGTTGCGACAGGCACGATCGGCGGCGCGAATACCGCCGATGGTAATAGTTCTTAGACGAGGGCCAGCACGCGCGACGGGCCGCCGGTTCCCCCGCGCACCTTTGGGGCGCCGACGACGAGGGTCGCCCCTTTCACCGGTACCTTGTCGAGGTTGGCGACAGCTTCCAGTCCCCACCGGCCGGCCGGAAGCCAGGTGTTGTGGGTGGCAAAGTCGGGGGAGATGCCATAGTCGAGCGACAGCGAGTCGACGGCGATGCCGGCAGCCTTCGTTTCGAGCAGCGCCTTGACGGTCTCGACGTGGAATCCGGGAAAATGCAGTTTTCCCTCGGCGTCGGCGTTGCGGAACTTGTCGGTGCCGAGATGGGCGGACCAGCCGGAATTCATCGCCACGCAGGCATTGTCCGGGATGTCGCCGTTGGCAGATATCCAGGCCTTGAGGTCATCAGGCGTCAATTGGGCGTTTGGATCAGCGGCTGCTTTCTCGCGGATGTCGATGACGACAAGCGGGACCACGAGGTTTTCAACCGGAATCTCGGCGACCGAAAGACCATCTGCGGAGAAGTGCAGGGGGGCGTCCATATGCGTTCCGGTGTGTTCGCTGTAGCGCAGCTCGAACAGGTTGAAAGTGTGTTCCTTGAAGTTGAACTTCTGCTCGCGGAAAAACTGCTGCGGGCCGAAGAAGGTCGGAAATTCCTCAAAGAGCTCATGGGTCAGGTCGGCGACGGACTCCGGTGCCGCAGCGATCGCCGGGCTGAGGGCGCCGGTACTTGCCATGGCGGCTGTCGCCGCGCCGGCGGCCGCGGCGCGAAACAGGCCGCGCCTGGAGAGCATGTTTTTCTTCACGGATTCAATGACGCAGGCATCACACATTGCATTCCCCTTCCATGAAAATATTATAAGTCGTTGAAAAATAAGCGGACCACTCCGCTGTCAGGAAGGCTAGCAACAAGCCTGCCGTTGGTCCAGCAATGCGCTTTCCTGCAACTGCGGCCGGTGCTGAACGATTTTTCGCGCAATTCTTACAATTACGTAATGATCGCATTCTTTCATTGCCGGTTCATGGGCAAGACACGATACTTGCCCTATACGGCAACCGTGCCGACGCGGAGCGTCGACCCATTGCCCGGAGAGTTCAATGCGCCTTTGGAAACAGATTGTAGTAAGCCTTGCCGTCGTAGGCGCCGGTGTCCTCGTCTGGGGACGGTTGGCGCCGGGGGCAGGCGACACGCTCAAGGCTGCAGGACTACCCGATGGACTGGTCGCCTGGGTGGCGCCGAGCGGCGCAGCGGATGGCGGCAAGGCGGGCAAAGGCGGGCAGGGCAATGGCCAGCGCGGCAGTTTCGGCGGCCCGACACTGGTGGTGACGAAGCCGGTGCAGTTCACCCTCGTCAACGACCGGCTAAGCGCCATCGGCGATGGCGAAGCCATTCGCAGCGTGATCGTCACGCCCTATTCGAGCGGCAACCTCACGGAGGTTCTCGTCAAGTCCGGTGACCGGGTCAAACAGAGCCAGCTGATCGCCCAGTTGGACGACGACGAGCAGAAGATTGCGGCCGATCAGGCTCGCCTGACCCGTGACCGGGCGGCAGACAAGCTGAAGCGCTATGAGAATCTTCACGCCGCGGCAGCCGTCACAGTCGTTGCGATACAGGATGCTCGCGACGAACTGAAGGCGGCGGAACTAGCTTTGCAGAAAGCCGAACTCGATCTAAGCCGCCGCGCCATCAATGCGCCTTATGCCGGCATCGTTGGCATTATCTCGGTCAATCCTGGCGACTATGTCACCACGTCGAGCGAAATTGCGCGGGTCGATGACCGCACCGAGATCCTTGTCGATTTCTGGGTGCCCGAGCGCTTCGTGCCGAAAATTCGCGTCGGCGGGCCGGTGTCTGCGACGGCGATCGCGCGGCCCGGCGAGGTCTTCACGGGTGCCGTGCAGGCCGTCGACAATCGGATCGACCAGGCAAGCCGGACCTTGCGGGTTCGCGCACGCATCGACAATCCGGACGACGTGCTGCGCGCCGGCATGTCCTTTTCCGTGACAATGCATTTCCAAGGCGATCGTTATCCGAGCGTTGATCCGCTGGCATTGCAATGGAGTGCCGATGGCTCCTATGTCTGGCGCATTGTCGATGACAAGGCGGAAAAGGTTCCGGTCAAGCTCATCCAGCGAAATCCGGACAAGGTGCTTGTCGATGCGGAGCTTGCCGAAAACGACGCCGTGGCAACCGAAGGTCTCCAGCGGCTGCGTGACGGCAGTGAAGTCAAGATTTTGAACGCCGGGAAAGAGGCACAGCAGCCTTCCATTGCGGAGGGCACGTGATGGCAAAGCGGGAAGCCGGCACCAGCGCCCATGGCGGTCAGGCGGGATTTACCGCACTTTTCGTGCGCCGCCCCATCTTCGCCCTCGTGGTCAACACGCTGATCGTGGTCGCAGGCCTTGCCGCCTTCAACGGCGTCGAGATTCGCGAACTGCCCTCGGTCGATCAGCCGGTGATCAGCGTCTCGACGGAATTCGAGGGCGCTTCGCCCGAGACGGTCGATCGCGAACTGACCGACGTCGTCGAAGGTGCGGTGTCGCGCGTGCAGGGGATCAAGGACATTTCCTCCACCTCTTCCTTCGGCCGCAGCCGCGTGACCCTCCAGTTCACCGACACGACCGACGTAAGCCAGGCAGCTAACGACGTTCGCGATGCGTTGGGTCGTGTTGCCAACCAGCTTCCGGATGGCGCCGACGAGCCACGCGTAGTCAAGGCCGATGCCGACAGCCAGCCGATCATGCGGCTTGCGCTCACCTCCGATCGCCTGTCGATGGAGGACCTGACGCTGCTCGCTGAGAACGAGATCACCGACCGGCTAGCCGCGGTGGAAGGCGTGGCCGACGTCGATGTATCGGGCGAACAGGAAAAGGTGTTCCGGATCGACATCGACCAGGCGAAGCTGGCAAGCCGCGGGCTGACGATCGCTGATCTCAGCACAGCGCTGAAGACCGCGTCGTTCGACGTGCCCGCCGGTTCGCTGACAAGCATGAACCAGGACATAACGGTTCGCGCCACGGCCGACCTCGCTACGCCGGAGGACTTCGGTAACCTGATGTTACAGAACCGCGTCAGGCTCGGTGACATTGCGGCCATCACGCTCGGGCCGGATGACGGCACCACGGCCCTGCGTTCCAACGGCCGACAGGGCATTGGTCTCGGCATCATCCGCCAGGCGCAGTCGAACACGCTGGACATTTCAGCCGGCATCCGCACGACCGTCGAACAGCTCAAGGGTATATTGCCGGAAGGCACCGAACTGCGCGTCACCAGCGACGACGCGGTCTTCATCGAGGGTGCGCTGCATGAGGTGGAGATCGCACTTGGCGTGGCGGTCCTGATTGTGACGCTCGTGATCTATCTCTTCCTGCGCGATTGGCGGGCGACGCTGATTCCGACGGTCAGTATGCCGATCGCGCTTGTCGGGACGATCGCGGCAATCTACCTTGCCGGATTCTCGATCAACATCCTGACGCTGCTGGCCATCGTGCTCGCCACGGGCCTTGTCGTCGACGATGCGATCGTCGTGCTGGAGAACATCGTGCGCCGACGCGCCGAAGGGCTCGGTCCACGGGCGGCGGCGGTGTTGGGCACACTCGAGGTCTTCTTCGCCGTCATCGCCACCACGGCCACGCTTTGCGCCGTCTTCGTGCCGCTCTCCTTCCTGCCCGGACAGACGGGCCGGCTTTTCCGCGAGTTCGGCTTCGTGCTCGCTTTTGCTCTGCTGCTTTCAGGTTTTGTCGCGCTGACACTCTGCCCGATGCTTGCCTCGCGCATGCTGACGAAGGGGACAACGGAACATGGACATGGCGGCATTCTCGGTCGTTTCGGCGACCTCTGCGCCGCCTTCTATCGGCGCACGCTGAAAGCCTGCCTGAATGCGCCGATGGTGGTCTATGTGGTGGCACTGCTCTTTACCGCCTTCGGCGCCGGCGCGTTCCTGACGCTCAAGTCGGAGCTGACGCCGACGGAGGACCGGTCCCTGGTGATGATGCGCATCAATGCGCCGCAGGGTGTTTCGCTGGAATATACGCAGGAGCAAATGCGGCTGATCGAAGAGAAGCTTCGGCCCATCTATGACAGCGGCGAGATCGTCAATATCTACTCGGTGTCCGGCATGGGCGGCTCGAGCAACAGCGGTTTCATGGTGCTGACGCTTGCGCCCTGGAGCGAACGCGACCGCACGCAGCAGCAGATCGTCGCCGACATCAACGCGGCTGCGGCCGAAGTGCCGTCGGTGCGCGCCTTTGCCATCCAGCCGAACAGCCTCGGCATCCGTGGCGCTGGCAGCGGGCTGCAGGTGGCGCTCGTCGGCAACAACTACGAAAAGCTCGGCAATGCGGCTGCCGAACTGGTGCGCAAGATCGAAGACAGCGGCCGGTTCGAGAACGTTCGATTGAATTACGAGGCCAACCAGGCTCAGCTCTCGGTGACGATCGATCGCGAGCGTGCCTCCGACCTCGGCATTGACATCAACGGGCTTTCCTCGGCGTTGAAGGCCATCATCGACGGTTCGAGCATCGTCGACGTCTATGTCGAAGGGCAGGCCTATCCGGTGATCATCTCGTCGACTACCAACCCCGTCAACGATCCTACAGACCTGGAAAACATCTTCCTCAAGACGGGTGACGGCAAGATCGTGCCCATGTCCTCGATCGCCACACTCAAGGAACAGGCCGTCGCCCCGCAGCTTTCGCGTGAGCAGCAGTTGCGCGCCGTATCGCTGTCGGCTGGCCTCAAGGATGGACTTGCGCTTGGCGACGCGCTGAAGCTGGTCGAGCAGATGGCGGAGCCGCTGCTTCCCGAGGGCTCGCGCCTCATTCCGATGGCCGAGGCGGCGACCCTGGACGAAAATGCGAACGGTCTCTTCATTACCTTCGGCTTTGCCCTCATCATCATTTTCCTGGTGCTGGCTGCACAGTTCGAGAGCTTCGTCAGTGCGCTGATCATCATGACCACGGTACCGCTCGGCCTGGCCTGCGCCGTGTTCGCGATGATCCTGACGGGCACCTCGCTCAACATCTACAGCCAGATCGGGCTTGTCCTTCTCGTCGGCATCATGGCCAAGAACGGTATTCTGATCGTGGAGTTTGCCAATCAGCTTCGTGATCGCGGGCAGGATGTGCGCAGTGCCATCGAGAATGCCTCGAACATCCGTCTGCGTCCGGTGATGATGACGATGATCGCTACCATTGTCGGGGCACTGCCGCTGGTTCTGGCGAGTGGCGCCGGTGCAGAGGCCCGTATCGCGCTCGGCTGGGTGCTCGTCGGCGGCCTCGGCCTGGCGGCGATTGTGACGCTCTACCTGACACCCGTCGCCTATCTCACAATCGCCCGGTTCACCAAGCCGCATGCGGATGAAGAAAAGCGCCTGCAGATGGAAATGGATGCCGCAACCGCCCCGAGACTGCGATCCGTCAAGGTCGAGGAACTGGGCGCCTTGCCGGGGTCGCAGGCAGCTGAGTGACCCGCGAAATGCAAATGTCTTTTCGATCGGTGGAGATGTTAGCAGTACAGCAAAGTGCAGGATGGAAGCCTAGCGAAGCGATTTCAATAGGCATCACGAGAACGAAACCGCGGCGGCATCGTCTGCCGTTGCGTCCTGACTACCGCGGCTCAGATCCGATCAGTTGCTCGTTCCGGTCTGAGAACCCTCCGCCGGCTTCGTTTCCGTCGTCGTTCCGGGCGCGGGTGTAGCTGGTGCCGTCGTGCCAGGGCTCGGGGCCGATCCCGATTGCTCCGTAGTCGCCGGTGCAGTTGTCGTTGCGGTAGTCGTGCGCTCGGTGATCGTCCTGTAGCCAAGGAAGATGACGACCAGGGCGACGATAAGCGCAACGATTGTCCATATGCTGCGCGGGTTCATGGCTGGAACTCCTTTCCATCCCCGCGTGCAATTATCAACCATCGCGATGTATATTACAAATTAATAAGATAGCACCGTCTCGGCTGCTGTCCGAAAGGCGAAACTTGCTATGGACAGCCGTGCCGCAATTCGCACATAACGCGGCAAATGCTTCAGGAGGACAAGCCATGGCGCTTTCGGACATCAGGGCGGGAACCCGCAACGAGCAGGCGATCGCAGCGGCAGTTTCGGCGTGTCAGCAGGCGTTTGGCGCGCGTTTCCACATGGGCGAGGCTATCCGGGCCCAGCATGCGCACACGACCACCTACATCCCGGCCCAACTTCCTGATGGCGTACTTTTTGCCGAGAACGCCGATGACGTGAAGGCAGCGGTCCGCCTGTGTGCCGAGCACAAGGTTCCGGTTGTTCCGTTCGGCACCGGCTCCTCGCTGGAAGGGCAGGTCAATGCACCGAGTGGCGGCATCTCGATCAATTTCAGCAAGATGAACCGCGTTCTGGAAGTGAATGCCGAGGATCTCGACTGCACGGTCGAGCCGGGGATCACGCGCGAGGAATTGAACGCCTATCTACGCGACACGGGCTTGTTTTTCCCGATCGACCCCGGCGCAAATGCCTCGATCGGCGGCATGGCATCGACGCGCGCCTCGGGCACGAACGCCGTGCGCTACGGCACGATGAAGGACAATGTATTGGCCGTGACGGCGGTGACGGCCAGCGGCGAGGAGATCCGCACGGCCCGTCGCGCCCGCAAGTCGTCGGCGGGATATGATCTGACGCGCCTCTATGTGGGGGCCGAGGGAACACTGGGCGTGCTGACCTCGGTCACGCTGCGGCTGCAGGGCATTCCCTCCGTGATCGCTGGCGGCATCTGCGGCTTCCCGACGCTCAAGGATGCCTGCGACGCCGTGATCATGACGATCCAGCTCGGCATACCGGTGGCTCGCATCGAACTCGTCAATGCTTTGCAGATCAAGGCATGCAATGCCTATTCCGGCCTGACGCTGCCCGAGCAGCCGACACTGTTCGTCGAGTTCCACGGCAGCGAGGAGAGTGTCGCGCTGCAATCGCAGCAGTTCGGTGAGGTGGCGTCCGAGTGCGGCGGTGGCGATTTCCAGTGGACATCCGATGCGGAGGAGCGTGCGCGGCTCTGGAAGGCGCGTCACAACGTCTACTGGGCGGCAAAGGCACTAAGCATCGGGGCATCTGTTCTCGCGACGGATGTCTGCGTGCCGATCTCGCGCCTTGCCGATTGCGTCGCGGAGACGGAAGCGGACATTGAGGAGCATGGACTTCTCGCTCCTATCGTCGGCCACGCGGGCGATGGCAATTTTCATGTCAGCGTCGTCTTCGACGATAAGGATCCGGCGGATATCGAGAAGGTCGAGGCTTTTGTCGCGCGGCTGAATGCGCGGGCGCTCTCGATGGATGGCACCTGCACCGGCGAACATGGTATCGGCCAGGGCAAGCAGGCGTTCCTGCCGAGGGAACTTGGCGAAGCGGTCGATGTCATGCGGCAAATCAAGCGGGCGCTTGATCCCGACAATATTTTCAATCCGGGAAAGATTTTTCCCTTGGAGTGAGACAGATGGCCGCCATCCTGCGTATAGTCGGGCAAAGGATGCCGGCAGGAGGTGGCGGATTTGCGTTTGACATGGGCGCGAGCCGAGGCCAGGCGATGAACGTGAATTGGGTGGTCTCGGGATTGGCGGCGTGCTCTCGCGGGTAATGTTGATAGTTGGCGGTCTGGTGGTGGTGGCGCTGTTTACAGCCCTGCTGGCGCCGTTCTTTGTCGACTGGACCGGATTCCGCCAGGGTTTTGAACGCGAAGCCAGCCGGATCGTCGGCCGAAAAGTCGTCGTTCACGGCAGCGTCGATGCCCGGCTCATTCCCTTTCCCTCCGTTACGCTGAACGACGTACGCGTCGGAGAGGAGGACGGTGCCGAACCCTCCGTCACCATTCGGCGTTTCTCGATGGATGCGGAACTGGCGCCGTTCCTTAGTGGCGAGGCGCTGATCTTCGACATGCGAGTCGAAGAGCCGAAGGTTCGCTTGAAACTGCTTTCCGATGGAACGCTCGACTGGGCGCGCGGGCGTAAGTCCGATATCCCTGCCAAGACCGTCATCCTGGAAAATGTCGAGGTAGCCGGGGGCGAGATCGAGTTCATCGACGACCAAGCCGGTCGTACACGCCGGTTCACCGGGCTGGATGCGCAGCTTTCGGCGCGCTCGCTCAGTGGTCCTTGGCGCATCGACGGTCGTGGTGCGCTGGACGGCACGACGGGCGCCTTTCAAATCTCTACGGGCCAGCTGGACGAAAAAGGCGTACTGAAGCTGAAGGCGCGGATCGTTCCGGACAGAATCGCATTTTCCGCCGACCTGGACGGTGATCTCAAAGTCGTCGACTTCAGGCCCCAATACCGGGGCACGTTCTCACTTGCCGAAAAGAAGCTGCCGGACACTCGCGATGCTTCCAGGCCGATCCGGGTTTCGGGGGAATTCGAGCTCTCCAATGAACGCCTACGGGTGCCGCAGTATAACCTTGCGGCTGGCGATCCTGCCGATCCCTATATCGTCACGGGCGAGGCGACGCTCGATACCGGCAAGGAGCCGGAATTCCTGCTGATCGCCGACGGTCAGCAGATCGATGTCAGCCGCATCGGCAATAACGGTGAGAGCGGCAAGACGGGACGCAACCCGCAAGCGTCCGCTCGTCAGCGCCTGCAGGGGCTGCTTGACATCCTCGCCGACATTCCGGTGCCGCAGGTGCCGGGTCGCGCCAGTCTGAAGCTGCCGGCGATTGTCATCGGGGACACGACGGTGCGCGAGGTGCTGCTCGACGTTGAACCGGATGGGGACGGCTGGACCGTGGCGCGAGGCACGGCGCAGTTCCCCGGCCGTACGACCGTGGAGGCCAAAGGGCGGTTGACGCTCAAGGGCAGCCGGCGCTTCGCCGGCGACCTGCTCATCGCCTCCAACCAACCCTCCGGGCTGGCGTCTTGGCTGGCCGGTTCCGTCGATCCGGAAATCCGCAAGCTGAGGAGCGCGGGTTTTGCCGCCAAGGTCGACCTGACGGACGAATTGCAGCGCTTTGAGGATCTCGAACTTGCCGCGGGTGCCGCGACCCTCAAAGGGCGGATCGAACGTCAGTCCCGCCAAGGCGAGGCGCCGGCGCTGTCGATCGAACTCCACGGCAACAGCGTTGAAATCGAGACACTGCAGGCCCTTACCGGGCTGGTGGCCGGCGACGCATCGACGGCCGCCCTGTTACGGCATTCCATCGCACTTGACCTGAAGGCCGCGCGTTTCACCGCTTTTGGTGAGGAGGCACGGGACGCCACCGCAGTGTTGTCTCTGCGGGACGGGGCGCTGAATGTCAGCCGCCTCGATGTCGGATCCGTCGCAGGGGCAACGGTATCGCTCAAGGGACAGCTTGGTGGAACGATGGTGTCCCCCTCGGCGGGTCTCGATGTGACACTGAAGGCACAGCGTATGCGGCCCCTGTTCGAGATGCTCGCGCGGCGTCTGCCCTCACATCCCGTGCTGACGCGTCTGGTCGCAAGCGGGGGATTTTATGACGACGCCGATCTGTCGATGACGCTGGCCTTGCCGGGCGACAAGGATGGTCCGGTTGGCATCATTCTTGGGGGAAGTGTGAACGGCGGCCGGATCGACGCGCAGCTGTCCGCACGCGACTTCAGTGAATTTGTTGCCGGCGGCAATATCGAGGCACAGGCGACGCTGGAAAATCCGAGCACCGTTGCGCTTGCCGGCCAGCTGGGGCTTGAACCGCTGCCATTCGATGCAGAGCCGAACGGAATTGCAGCGATCAAGATCAAGCAGCCGATGTCCGGCCCGGCCGACGTGACTTTCTCTTTCACCACGAGCGGTACATCCATCGCCGCGGACGGAAAGGTCGAATTGGCGGCTGCCCGTTTCCTCGAAGGGGAAATGGATATCGGTATCGATGCCGCTGACATCGAGCCCTATCTGTTGATGAACGGCATCGTGTTGCCGCAAACCGGTGCCGGCTTGCCCGTGGCGCTGAGAACCAAGGCGGCAATAGACGCGACGTCGATACGTCTGGCGGATATCGCTGGAAAGATTGACCGAAACGGGGTTTCCGGGACGCTCATGCTTGATCGAACTGCGCCGATCGCCAAGGGCACCGGCAACCTGGCATTTGACACGATCGATCTCGCCTGGCTGACTGAGGCAGTGCTGGGACCGACCGAAGATGTCGAGGGGCAGGGGTTCAATCGTGATGCCCTCGCAAACCCGACCCGCGATAGCGCCGATTTCAATGTTCAGCTCGCGGCAGGGCAATTCTGGACTGGGCTTTACGGTCCGGTCGACAATTTCAGCGCGGCGCTGAGCTGGACCGGCGGTGACTTGACCCTTTCCGATCTCGCTGGTGACTGGCTGGGCGGATCGCTCGCCGGTCGCCTGAAACTGGCAAATGCCGAAGGCAACGGCTTGCTTGAAAGCCGCCTGACGCTGAGCGGTGCCGATGTCTCGCAGATTGTCTGGTCGGGGGCGGGTGGGCCGGTCTCGACCGGAACGGCGGACATGACCCTGGCGCTCGATGCCTCCGGCGACAGCGTCGCTTCGATGGTGGGAGCCGCAAGCGGCTCGGGTGAAGTTCGAATCGAAGAGTTGACGCTGAAAGGCATTACCAGCGGTGGCTTCGGTGCGATCCTCGCCTCGACTGATGCGATTGAGGGCGACATCACCGAAAAGAAGGTGGATGCTATCGCACTCGACAACGCCCTGCATGGCGAGACCCACCTGGGTGCGGTGAAAATCCCCTTTACGATCGCGTCGGGCAAGCTACGGGCCGACACGATCACAGGCGGCGACGCGGCGGCAGACTTCTCCGGCGGGGCGGAGATTGGTCTGGTTGATCGTTCGCTGTCCGGACAGATCGCCATGCGGTTGCGGGCAGGCGAAGAAGCGATGGCGGGCGGTGAGCCGGAGGTCGTGCTTACCTTTGACGGTTCGATTGCCGAGCCGACAATTCGCGTTGATGCACAGCCGCTCAGCAACTACCTTTCGCTGCGCAAATTTGAACGCGAGCGCCGCCGGGTCGAGATGCTACAGGCGGCCGTGCTGGAGAAGCAGCGGCTGCGTCGCGAGGCAGCACTCTATCGCTCCCGCGTTGCGGCGCGTGCCGCACTGGCAGAGGCCATGCGCCTTCAGGCGCTCGAGGAGGAACGCCGGCGACAGGCCGCGAAGGAGAAGGCCGAACGCGAGCGGTTGGAACGGGAGGCTGCTGAGGCAAGACGCCGGGCGGCGGAGCAGGAGCAGCTGCAGCTGCAGCCGATTGAGCCTGGCAACTATTTTCCCGTCAATCCTAGCGAAGGCGTCACCCGCGAGGATCTACCGCCGATCAGTGGCCAGGGCCTGAATTTTGACACGTTGCCAGGTGTGAACTGATCGACTGGGGACGTGATCCTGCCATCGCGATGCCACTAGGGCCAGAACTTACGTGCCAGCGGCCGCTTCCGCGATTTGGGCTTTCATTGTCTCCAGAACGTGGACGCGCAGGGCAGAGGAGAGGTTGCTCTCGGGGGAGCGCGCGTCGTCGATCTCCGACAGAAGCGCGGCGAGCGGTATGCCACGGTCTGCCGCAATGGCCTTCAGTTCCAGCCAAAACGGTTCTTCCAAGGAAAAGCTGGTGCGGTGTCCGTGCAGTGTGGCGGAGTGCTTGCGGATCACCGCTGTCGGCTCACAGTCTGATTCAGCTTGTTGATCGATTGATTCAATACGTCGTCGCAACGCGTTGAAATGGAATCGAATTCGCGTTGGTGTGTGGATAGGTGCGCCATGGCCTCAGTCGACACGATCGTCCGGCTTCTCGATCCGGCCTTGATCAAGCGTCCTGTCCGCCTGGTCGTTCAGGGCGCGCGTCAAATTTTTTTCTGCCTTGGTGCGGCCGAAGGATATTCGGTTCTGCTCGGCCTGACGCTCTTTTTCGGAGCGGGCCTTCTGTTTCCGGAACTGGCGGAGATTGACTACGTCGCCGCTCATGCCGCCTCCGTCTGATCAGTTTTTCTTGCGGAAGGAATCGAGCGAGACAACGGAGCCGCCCGGCTTCTTACCGTCGTCGTCGCCGCCCGTCTTAGGCGTATCATCGACGGCTTCCTCGGCCTTTTCGACCGGGTAGGCAGTGATTTCGGCCGATGGGCTCTCTTCCTCTTCACCGGAGGCAACGTCGAACTCCAGTTCGAAGCTGACAGAGGGATCGTAGAAGCCGCGGATGGCGTTGAAGGGGATGACAAGCTTTTCGGGCGTGTCGGAGAAGGAAAGCCCAATTTCGAACTGGCTTTCGCTGACCTTGAGTTCCCAGAACTGGTGCTGGACGACGATGGTCATCTGCTCTGGATATTTGGCCTTCAGGTGCTGCGAGATGCGCACGCCGGGGGCACCCGTCAAAAAGGTGATGAAGAAATGATGGTCGCCGGGCAGGTGGCCGGTCGCCGCCACTTCGCTCAAAACTTTGCGGATGACGCTACGTAGAGCGTCCTGAGCCAGTATATCGTAGCGAATGTGGTCTTGCGACATCAGAGCCTGTCTTTCTACGTGTGTCTTTTCTCGCCTTTTGCCGAAAACTGTTCACGGCGTCAAACGGCGATCCGCTCTTTCAGTTAGTTGTCCTAACGGATCGAGCCTCGCCGGGCTGTCGCGAGTCATTTTCAAGCGAAAGCTATAAACCATTTCGGAAGTGGGGAGAAGGTGAAGGCTTCTGTTGCCAGGTGCCTTCGGACCCCGCCTTACGGTGCTACCCGCAAGGGCTTGATTTGAAGTGTCGCACCGCGATTAAGCAGCGAGACGTGCTTCAGCATAGTTGTCGTTTGCAACTACATTTTTGACCCGATAACGGCGGTATCATGCCGAGCAAAAAGTCGATCTTTACGCCCTTGTCGATCCTATTTCGCCCCCATCAAAAGCCGATCGATCTGATCGGTTTTTGGTGGAGGCGCCGGGTACCGCCCCCGGGTCCAATGGGTTTATTACACCGCCCGTTTATTGCCATAGCTGCGCGAGGCAGCACCTGACATATAGGAGGTTCGGGCGGCTAAGAAAAGGTCCCTGTGTCAATTCTCCAAGCGTTCTGCGCGAGAACGCAAAGATCGCGTTCATTTACGCTTGACTTGCCATCTTTGCGTGAAAGACTGCCGCCGTTGGCTCAAGATGCCGTACCGGTCCTTACCGGCAAATCGATAGAGGAGACAGCATGACCGATTATCTCGCAGACGTCCGCAAGTACGACAGCGGAGCCGACGAAGCCGTGGTGAAGAAAATCGTGAGCCATCTGGGGATCGCATTGCGCAACCGCGACTCCTCGCTCGTCTCCTGCTCCGACCCCGAGGAGCTGGAGCGCGTCAAGGAAAAGTGGTGCGCCAAGAAACTCGGTATTACGGGCGATGCCGCGGACAAGGCGGTTGAAAAGGTCTGCGCGGCCATGGCGGACGACCGCTCGAAGTCGCGTGTGACCTTCTACTATCTGACGGCCAAGGAACTGGGCAAGCTCGACGCGCTCGCCTGACGTGTGGCAGTAAAGCCGGGATAAGATCCCGGGTGCCATTGGTCGGCCGTCGTCTTCGTCCTAGATTAGGGGTGAACTTGAACCGGCGGCCGATCCCATGAAGCAATATCTCGATCTTCTCACCCACGTCATGGAAAACGGGACCGATCGTTCTGATCGCACCGGTACCGGTACGCGTTCCGTTTTCGGACACCAGATGCGCTTCGACCTGTCGGAAGGCTTTCCGGTTCTGACGACGAAGAAGCTGCACCTGCGCTCGATCATCCACGAACTGCTCTGGTTCCTGAAGGGCGACACGAACATTGCCTATCTGCGCGAGAACGGTGTCACTATCTGGGACGAGTGGGCGGACGAGAAGGGGGATCTGGGGCCGGTCTACGGCTACCAATGGCGCTCCTGGCCAACCCATGACGGCCGCCATCTCGACCAGATCGCCGCTGTAGCGGAGAGTATACGCAAGAACCCGCATTCGCGCCGCCATATCGTCTCGGCCTGGAACCCGTCGCTGGTGGACGAGATGGCGCTGCCACCTTGCCACTGCCTTTTCCAGTTCTATATCAGCGATGGCAAGCTTTCCTGCCAGCTTTATCAGCGTTCGGCCGACATCTTCCTCGGCGTACCTTTCAACATCGCTTCCTACGCGCTGTTGACGATGATGGTGGCGCAAACGACGGATCTGAAGCTAGGCGATTTCGTGCATACGCTTGGGGATGCGCACATCTACCACAACCATTTCGACCAGGTGGCGCTGCAACTGGGGCGCAAGCCGAAGCCTTTGCCCTTCATGAAGCTGAATCCGGCCGTGAAGGACCTCTTCTCATTCCAGTATGAGGATTTCGAGCTGGTCGGCTATGAAGCCGACTCAGGCATCAAGGCGCCGATCGCCGTCTAGCGGGCGACCGGCCGGCACAGGAGGAAGTCATGCTGACGCTCGTTCATGCGCCACTGTCGCGTTCGTTTCGTATGCTCTGGTTGCTGGAGGAGCTTGGAGCGGATTATGACATCCGCCGTGTTTCCATTCGACGGCAAGACGGGTCGGGTGCGCCCGATCCTAACAATCCGCATCCGCATGGCCAGGTGCCTGCACTAGTCCACGATGGAACGGTGATTACTGAATCGGTCGCCATTGCACTCTATCTGACCGACCTTTTCCCCGGCTGCGAATTGGGGCGGGACCTGGGAACGCGCGCGCGCGGGCCTTACCTGTCCTGGCTTGCCTATTACGGCGGTGTCGTTGAGCCCACGGCAATCACGCACATGAACGGCTGGACCGCTGACAACGCGGAGGCGGCTCGCCTGTACAAAGCGATGTGCGATCATGTGGTCGCCACCCTGGAGAAGCAGCCTTATCTTGTGGATGATCGCCCCTCTTCGGTGGATGTCATCCTGTCAAGTTCGCTGATGTGGAGGCGCTCGCTATTGCCCGACAGTGCCGCAATCGATGCCTATGTGGCGCGCATGGCTGCCCGCCCCGCGCTTGCGAGGGCGCAGGCGAAGGACGGAACGGAAGGAAATTGAATGCATGAACCGAAAATCGTTCTGGTGGTGGCCGCTGCGCTGAACGGCGTCATCGGCCGCGATGGCGACCTGCCGTGGCGACTGCCGTCGGACTTGAAGCGCTTCAAGCAATTGACTGTCGGAAAGCCGGTGGTGATGGGGCGCAGGACCTATCAGTCGATCGGCAAGCCATTGCCGGGGCGGCCGAACATCGTCGTCACCCGCGACACCGCCTTTCGACCGGAAGGGGTGATCGTGGCGCGATCCCTCGATGAGGCGTTGGTCTACGCGCGCCGTGAGGCGCAAGTACTTGGCGTTGATGAAATCTGCATCATCGGCGGCGGCGATATCTATCGCCAGACGATAGCGATCGCGGATCTCGTACATGTGACGCAAGTGCAGGCGGAGGTTGAGGGCGACACGCGGTTTCCGACAATCGAGCCGGTCGTTTTCGAGGTCGCCCATGAGGAGGAAATTCCGCAGGGCGAAAAGGACAGTCATGCAATGCGCTTCGTGACCTACAGGCGTCGATCCGGGATCTAAAAGCGGGCCTAAGGGCCTGTTCACGAACTATTTTGCCCCATTATGCCGGAAGTTTGGGCCGCCTCCGTTGAAAGCGACATGGGGGATACATATAACGGGGGTCACACCATGTGACGCTGCGGAACTTCGCGCGCGCATATGGCACCGGGAGTGACCAGAGAAAGAGGTATTGATGCCCTGGAGCAATCAGAACGGCGGCGGCGGCCCTTGGGGCGGCGGCGGCAACAATCAGGGACCATGGGGGCAGGGACCGAACCGACCCCGCGGTAGCGGCGGCCCGCCGGATCTCGAGGAGATCATTCGACGCGGGCAGGACCAGCTGAAGAACGTGGTTCCGGGTGGCTTCAACGGCGGCATCCTCGTCATCGCGGCGCTGCTCATAGGCGTTTTCTGGCTGATGAACTCGATCTACACGGTGCAGCCGGACGAGCGTGGTGTCGAACTGCGCTTCGGCGAGCCCAAGGAAGAGGTTTCCATGCCGGGCCTGCACTTCCATTTCTGGCCGCTTGAAACAGTGGAACTGGTCACGATCACCGAGCAACAGCAGAACATAGGGCGCAAAGGTGCTTCGGTGAACGCCGACGACAGCGGCTTGATGCTGTCGGGCGACCAGAACATCGTCAATGTTCAATTCTCGGTGCTCTATTCGGTCACCGATCCGCGCGCCTATCTCTTCAATCTCGAAAATCCGTCCGCGACGCTGCAGCAGGTCGCCGAAAGCGCGATGCGCGAAGTCGTCGGCCGCCGGCCGGCACAGGACATCTTCCGAGACAATCGTCAGGCGATCGCCGAGGCTGTAAAGACAACGATCCAGTCGACCATGGATTCCTACGGCGCCGGCATCGCGGTCAACACGATTGCGATCGAGGATGCCGCGCCGCCGCGCGAAGTGGCGGATGCGTTCGACGAGGTTCAACGCGCCGAACAGGACGAGGACCGCTTCGTCGAGGAAGCCAACCAGTATGCGAACCAGAAGCTCGGTCTCGCCCGCGGTCAGGCTGCGCAGATCGGCGAAGAGGCTGCGGCCTACAAGAACCGCGTCGTCAATGAGGCTGAAGGCGAGGCGCAGCGCTTCGTTTCGATCTATGAACAATACAAGCAGGCGCCGGACGTTACCCGCAAGCGCATGTTCCTGGAAACCATGGAGGGTGTCCTGAAGGGCTCCAAGACAGTCGTCATCGATGAAAAGCAGGGCGGACAGGGCGTTGTTCCCTTCCTGCCGCTCAACGAACTCGGCAAGACGACGCAGCAGCAGGCTGGAGGAGCGCAATAATGGGTAACCGTTTGCCAGCGATCCTCGTCGGCCTCGCCGTCCTCCTGTTCCTCGCCTATTCGTCGGTCTTCGTCGTCAACGCGCGCCAGCAGGCGATCGTCGTTCGGTTCGGTGAGATCCAGTCCGTGAAGACTGAGCCCGGCATCTATTTCAAGTTGCCCTTCGCGTTCATGGATGCCGACCGTGTGCAGTACGTGTCCGACCAGGCGCTGCGCTTCGACCTCGACAACATCCGTGTCCAGGTTTCGGGCGGTAAGTTCTATGAGGTCGATGCGTTCGTGGTCTACCACATCAGCGACGCGCGCCGCTTCCGCGAAGCGGTGTCGGCCGACCGGGACGCCGCCGAGGCGCGGCTTCGCACCCGTCTGGATTCGGCACTGCGCCGCGTCTACGGTCTGCGTGGCTTTGAGGCAGCCCTCTCGGACGAGCGTGCCTCGATGATGCGTGAAGTGCGAAACGAACTGACCCCCGATGCCGAAAACCTCGGGCTGACGATCACCGACGTCCGCATTCGTCGCACGGACCTGACTCAGGAAGTCTCACAGCAGACGTTCGAACGCATGAAGGCAGAACGACTGGCCGAGGCGGAACTGATCCGTGCCCGCGGCAACGAGCAGGGGCAACGCCGCAGGGCAATTGCCGACCGGCAGGTTGTCGAGATCCTTGCCGAGGCGCGCCGCGAATCGGAAATCATCCGTGGTCAGGGTGACGCCGAACGCAACCGAGTCTTTGGTGAGGCTTTCTCGAAGGATCCGGATTTCTTTGCCTTCTACCGTTCGATGGAGGCCTATCGCCAGAGCCTTGGTTCCACCGATACAACGCTCGTGCTCAATCCGGATACGGAGTTCTTCCGCTACTTCGGCGATATGACGGGTAAGGCCGCCGCCGGCAGCACTGCTCCGGCAGCAAACTGAGTTCGCTTGAATGGCGGATTTTCTAACGGGAATTGCTTTCTTTCTCGTGATCGAGGGGCTGGTGTACGCACTGGCCCCTTCGTCTTTGAAGCGAATGGCGGCGCTGCTCCCAAGCATTCCTGATGGCCAACTCCGGTTCTTCGGTCTCCTTTCGGTTGCTATTGGCGTCGCCCTGGTCTGGATGATCCGGGGATAGCAGTCCAAAGCAGACGCTTCGGTCGCCTTCAGGCCTTGCAGGTCACCAAGTGAAGAGGCAACAGTCGCAATCACTGACGGCGATGGGCAATCGGGCCCCCGGTATCCCCAATTCCGCCGCATCCATGGCGAAGATGGACTATAAGAAACCAAGAGGACAGCGCAGATGGCATCGAGCATCAGGTCACGACAGTTCGGCACGCGGGCGTTGGCGACGGCGCTTTCGGTGCTCGTCGCGAGCACCGGGCTCGTTCACGCACAAGCACAAACCCAGCCCCAGCCCCAGCCCCTGACCCAAATGCCGCAACAGACACCGGGACCGCAGTCGGTCGCTGATCTGGCAGAAAGGTTGCTGGATGCGGTGGTCAATGTCTCCACCTCGCAGAATGTGAAGGAAGAGGACCAGACCCCGATGCCGCAGGTGCCGGAAGGATCCCCCTTCCAGGATTTTTTCGACGAGTTCTTCAAGGGCGAAGAAGGCGAGGGCGGACCGCGTACCGTCAATTCGCTCGGTTCCGGCTTCGTCATCGATCCGACCGGCTTCATCGTTACGAACAATCACGTGATCGAGGGGGCCGACGATATCGAGGTCAATTTCGCCGACGGCAAAAAGCTGAAGGCGAAGCTGGTGGGCGTCGATACCAAGACCGATCTGGCGCTGCTCAAGGTCGAGCCGACGACGCCGCTCGTGGCCGTGCCCTTCGGCGATTCCCGTAAAATGCGAATCGGCGACTGGGTGATGGCGATCGGCAATCCGTTCGGTCTCGGCGGTTCGGTCACGGTCGGCATCATTTCCGCGCGCGGCCGCAATATCAATGCCGGCCCTTACGACAACTTCATCCAGACGGATGCGGCGATCAACCGAGGCAACTCCGGCGGGCCGCTCTTCAACATGTATGGCGAGGTCATCGGCATCAACACGGCGATCATCTCGCCGTCGGGCGGTTCGATCGGTATCGGCTTCTCGGTTCCGACGGAACTGGCCGAAAATGTCATCCTGCAGCTGAAGGAGTTCGGGGAGACGCGCCGTGGTTGGCTCGGCGTTCGCATCCAGCCGGTGACGGATGACATCGCCGAGAGCCTTGGCATGAAGGAGGCGAAGGGTGCGCTGGTTGCCGGCGTGATCAAGGGTGGCCCGGTCGACAATGGCGTCATCAAGACTGGCGATGTGATCATCCGCTTCGACGGCAAGAACGTCGATGAGATGCGGGACCTTCCGCGGGTGGTGGCCGAGAGCCCGGTAGGCAAGGCCGTTGACGTGGTCGTCATCCGCGACGGCAAGGAGGTCAGTATCAAGGTGACGCTTGGACGTCTCGAAGACGGTGAGAAGATCGCTCAGTCCGGCGTGGAGACGACCGAGCCGAAGGACGAGAAGGCACCGGACCAGCAGGCTGAGAAAAAGGCCGCTCCTGTTGTGCTCGGAATGACACTGAGCGCACTGGACGAGGCAACGCGCAAGACCTACGGCGTCGTTGAGACGGTGAAGGGCGTGGCGATTACCGCCGTCGATCCGAATTCTGCGGCAGCCGAGCGGCGCATCCAGCCGGGTGATGTGATCGTCGAGATCGGACAGGAGGCGGTATCAACGCCTGAGGATGTCACCAAGCGCATCGCTACACTCAAGTCGCAGGATCGTCGAAACGCGCTTTTGATGCTTGCCGACAAGACCGGCGCCCTGCGCTTCGTGACGGTCCGGATCGAATAGGATTATACGTCTGTTTTCAAAGATTTGAAGTTAAAGGCGCTGACTGTGATTCAGCGCCTTCGCATTTTGAATCAGCAGCCCGCAGACTTCTGCGCCTGTTCGCGCCGCTCTTCAGCCGTGATGCCGTAGAGGACGTGGCGAACGAGGTGAGGATGGCTTTCCGGTACACGCGGATGATCGAAGTCGCGTGAAGGGTCGGGCCTCATGCCGATGCGGGCCATCACCGCGGTCGAACGCGCATTGCCGGAGACGGCGAACGAAACGATTTCCCCAAGACCGCATCTGTCGAAGCCATGGTCCAGCAGGGCGGTTGCCGCCTCGGTCACGTAACCCTGGCCCCAGAAGGGACGGGCAAGACGCCAGCCGATCTCGACGGTGCCATCAGGCAGAAAAGGTTCCAGGTCGGTTTTAGCGAGCCCGCAAAAGCCAATCGGCCTGTCATCGTCTCGCAGGGCGATAGCGAGGAAGCCGTACCCGGTCTCGCTGATCGTGCCGCGGTTGCGATCGAACAGTTCGTCCGAATGCGCCCGGTCGCGGCGGAAGGGGAAATAGGCCATGACCTCCGGGTCGGAGTTGATCTCGTGGAAAAGGTCGCGGTCCGTTTCGAGCCAGTTGCGAGCCGTCAGGCGCGCCGTCTGGGTGATCGTGCCGTTCACTTTGCCGCTCCGAGAAGCACGAAATCCGACTTGCGATAGCCTTGTATGTAGAGCAGTGCCGTCAGGTCGCCGTGATCGATGCGCATTTTTGCTTCTGCCGCCACTGCCGGCTTGGCGTGCAGTGCCACACCCGAGCCCGCGAGGTGCAGCATCCCAAGATCATTGGCGCCGTCGCCGACCGCCAACGCTTCGTCTGTTGCAATTCCAAGGCGTTCGGCGATCTCGATGAGTGCATCGACTTTGGCCTGCTTGCCGAGGATTGGTTCTGCGACCTTGCCGGTCAATACGCCGCCGTCTTCGAGCAGCGTATTGGCCCGATTCTCCTGGAAACCGAGAGTTTCGGCGATACGGCTGGTGAAGACGGTAAAGCCGCCGGAGACGAGGGCTGTATAGTGGCCTTTCGCCTTCATCGTGGCGATCAGTTCCGGGCCGCCGGGGGTGAGGGTGATGCGCTTTGTGATGACGTCGTCGACGACCGACAGCGGTAGCCCTTTCAGAAGTGCGACACGCTCGCGCAGCGCCGGCTCAAAAGCGATCTCGCCATTCATAGCGCGTGCAGTGATCTCCGAGACTTGCTCCTTCAGGCCCACTTCGGCGGCAAGTTCATCGATGCACTCCTGTCCGATCATGGTGGAATCCATGTCGGCGATCAAAAGCTTCTTGCGACGGGTTTCCTCATCCTGGATGACCAGATCGATCGGCGCGCCGCCGACAACGGCAAGCAATTTGTCCCGTGCGGCCGCAGCATCCGTGCCGTCGCGCAACGAGATATCGCAGGCAATGCCATCGGCGAGCCAGTAGAGGCCGGAGGCGTGTACCGCATCCGCCGCCCGTTCGCCGATCGACGGGGAAAGGACCGGATTTGACGGATTGGCGATAAGCGTGGCAACGAGAGCCATGATAAGAATTCCTGAAGCTGAAACTGACGCGATCCTGATAACCGGCCCGACCGCGAGCGGCAAGTCCGCGCTTGCCGTGAGGCTCGCTCAAGCGCATGGCGGGGTGGTGGTCAACGCCGACAGCATGCAGGTTTACGACACGCTGAACGTGCTGACGGCGCGGCCACAGCCGGATGAGATGGGGGGCGTGGAGCACCGGCTCTATGGTCATGTCCCCGCCGGGCAGGCCTATTCGAGCGGCGAGTGGCTGCGGCAGGCAGCCGAGGTGGTGGCGGAACTGCGGGGAAGAGGCAAGCGCCCGGTATTCGTTGGCGGCACCGGGCTCTATTTCAAGGCGCTGACTGGCGGTCTTTCGGACATGCCGAGCGTACCAGAGGAGCTTCGGGCGATGTTGCGCGCCAGGCTCGCGGCAGTAGGCCCAGAGGCGTTGCACGCATCGTTGGCGCAACGTGATCCGCAATCGGCCGCCGCAATCCGGCCAGCCGACGGGCAGCGCATCCTGCGTGCGCTGGAGATATTTGAAGTCAGCGGGCGCTCGATCCGCGATTTTCAGGCCGCGGCAGGGTCCGCGATCATCGATCCGGAGCGGGCGACGAAACTGGTGGTCCTGCCGGACCGGGCGCTGTTGCGCCAGCGCATCGACCGCCGTTTCGCCAAGATGTTGAAATCGGGTGCTGTAGAGGAGGTGAAGGCGCTTCTCGCGCTTGGTCTGCCGCCGGAGATGCCGGTGATGAAGGCGATCGGTGTGCCGCAGATTGCGGCCCTATTGGCGGGACAGATGACGGAGCCCGAAGTGATCGAGCGCGGCGCCGCAGCGACGCGTCAGTATGCCAAGCGGCAGATGACCTGGTTCCGCAACCAGCTGGACGAGAGCTGGGTGCGGACGGACGGCATTTCTCTTGTGGCCAGGTGATCACGAATTCGTGGCGTGGCACCGGCTGTGCAAGCCGGTTCCACTGGAAATGCCTTGCCTGCGACGACCGCTACTTGCGGATGAGGCTGCTCAGCGGCTTCTTCAGCAACTGGTCGCGGATCGAGCCCTCGCGGCGGGGCTCGTTACCTGCCTCGCCAAAGGCGGGACGGAGCGACGGGCGTGCAGATCCATCCGCTGGCTGTTCCCGCGATACATCCGTGCCCAGTTCACGGCGCAATGCCTCGAAGCGATCATGGGCCGACAAAGGGGACGGTCCAGTGGGATTGCGGGGCAGCATTTCGGGACGGTACGGTTCGATCTCAGTTGGCTCTTCGGAGGCAGCGTCGGGATGAAGTTCCGTCCAGTCGTCGTCCGTGTGCGGGCTGGGATGGGAGACGCTCGTTTCGGTCCTTTGGCTGGTCGTGCTTTCGGCGGCCAGGTAGGATTCCTGGAAGGCGGAAATGTCCGGACCGGTAACGGAGCGCATCCGTCCGACGATCGAACGCAGGTCGACGGAGTTGGGGTTGTCCTCGCTTGCCTTGACGCTTGCGCCGTTGGCTTTCGGCAGGCGGTTTTCCTGGATACGGGTGAATTTCATCCGCATCGGCACGGCGACCGCCTCACCGAAGGCGATCGCCTCGCCATTGCCGATTGATGAAATGAAGCTGGTGGTGGACGACGAGGAGTTTGGAATGGCGGAGCGGATGATCTCCTGGTCGGCGTCGTTGGCAAGGCGCATGGCGAAGACGGTCGAACACTGCGAGAGGATGGTCGGATCGAGTTCGCCCGGCCGTTGGGTGATGATGCCGAGCGAGACGCCGTATTTCCGGCCTTCCTTGGCGATGCGTGCGATCGCCTGGCGGGTGGGCAGGAAACCGAGCGTCGGATCCGCCGGCACGTAGCGGTGCGCCTCTTCGCAGACGACCAGCATGTGGACGCCGCCATTGCTCCAGAGCCCGATTTCGAAAGCCATGCGGCAGAGCACGGAGGCGACGGAGTTGACGACTTCCGACGGGATGCCGGCAAGCTGGAACGTGGTGATCGGCTTACCTTCGCCGGGAATGCGGAAGATCCGCGCGATCGTGTCGAGAATCGTGTCGGTGATCGTGTTCGAGGAGAACATGAAGTGAAAGCGCGGGTCGTTGATCGCCGACATGATCTTGACCTTCAGCGATCGCAGATGCGGCTTCTCGGTACGTCCCTCCAATCGTCCGATCCGCTCGTCGACCATCGCAAGAAGGTCGGCGATACGGTAGGGAACAGGGGTGTCGACGGTGATCGAGCTCTTTTCCTGGTTGCGGCGCATGAGGCCGGAGTCGCCGCTGCCGCGGAAAGCCTTCTTGGCTTCGGGGATGAGATCGCGGAGCGCGTCGATCTCTTCGGGAACCGGCGGACGGCCACGGAAGATCACCTCGGAGAATTCTTCCAGACGGAACAGCCAGAAGGGCAGGTCGAGCGTGTCGGTCTCGATGACGACGGAGTGGTCCGGGAAGGCGGCCGCGAACTCGTTGTGCGGGTCGAGGATCAGGACACGCAGTTTCGGATCGGCCTGGATTGCCTTGTGCAGGAGCAGCGTGACGGCAGTCGATTTGCCGACGCCCGTCGTCCCGACGATGGCGAAATGCTTCGACAGCATGGATGGAACGTGGATCGTGGCATCGAGCGTCTCGTCCTGCGTCAGCTTGCCGATGACGCAAACGTCGTTTTGCCCGGTGTCGTAGACCTTGGCGAGGTCAGAGGCGCGAATGCGATGCGCGATGGCGCCGAGATAGGGATAGTTGCTGATGCCGCTGGAAAATTCTTCGCGTCCATCTGGACCCGGGTGAACCTCACCCAGAAGCTCGACCTCGATCCGGAACACGGTGTCGCGGTTCTCGGCCCAGTTCTGCTGGTCGGTGGACATCGCATAGACGAGTGCAACCACGCGGTTCTCGCCGACGGAAATCGAAATGAGGCGACCAACGGACCACAGTTCCGTAAGCGCCGTCTGACCTGCCTCGGCGACGGCGCTGATCGTCGCGCGCGATCCGCCACAGGCGACAACCCGCCCAAGAAGGCGATTGCCGGGCGTCTCGTCGTCTCGTCTGTCCTGTTCCCCTGCGACCATCGAGCGGTGAAAATCGGTGTTGCGCAACGCAGGCACTCCTTGCCGTTTAACCGAGAATAATAGCGGCCGCTTAATAATGGGTTTCCGGAGGTGGCGAAGCCGCCGGCCGGCCATCACGGGTTGCCGACGGTTGCTGCAGGGGTGATCGGCAAATGCCGTTGACGGTCTGCGCTTTAGCAGTTATCAATCGCCCCCATGATTTCTAACGTCGCAAAGATTCTTGTGGTGGGACGGCGCATGGGCAAGGTGGTGTAACCACCGGGCGAAAGCACCCATGCGCGGTAAGCAGGCTCCGAAAGGGGCCTTTTTTTATGCCCTCGATTTCGCTAAGCACACTTTCAAAACCGAAACGGACGGAAATATTCGGATGAGTGGAACAGAAAACCAGATGACGGGCGCTGAGATTGTCCTTCAGGCCCTGAAGGATAACGGCGTCAAGCATATCTTCGGCTATCCCGGTGGCGCCGTGCTGCCGATCTACGACGAGATCTTCCAGCAGGACGATATCCAGCACATCCTCGTCCGCCACGAGCAGGGCGCGGGACATGCCGCCGAAGGCTATGCACGCTCGACCGGCAAGGTCGGCGTCATGCTCGTTACCTCAGGGCCCGGTGCGACGAACGCTGTCACGCCGCTGCAGGACGCCTTGATGGACTCTATCCCGCTCGTCTGCATCACCGGCCAGGTTCCGACTTCGCTCATAGGTTCCGACGCGTTCCAGGAATGCGATACCGTCGGTATCACGCGGCCCTGCACCAAGCACAACTGGCTGGTCAAGAACGTCAACGATCTGGCGCGGATCATCCACGAGGCCTTCCGCGTCGCCCAGAGCGGTCGTCCGGGACCGGTCGTCGTCGACGTCCCGAAGGACATCCAGTTCGCCACCGGTACCTATGTGCCGCCGGCAATGGCCTCGACGCTGCACAGCTACCAGCCGAAGGTCCAGGGCGATCTCGCCCGGATCCGCGAAGCCGTTGCGCTGATGCAGGGCGCAAAGCGGCCGGTCATTTACTCCGGCGGCGGTGTTATCAATTCCGGTCCAGAAGCCGCCCATCTGCTGCGCGAGCTGGTGGACCTGACCGGCTTTCCGATCACCTCCACGCTGATGGGGCTCGGTGCCTATCCGGCTTCCGGCAAGAACTGGCTCGGGATGCTCGGCATGCACGGCACCTACGAGGCCAACATGGCGATGCACGACTGCGACGTCATGGTCTGCATCGGCGCCCGCTTCGACGACCGCATCACCGGCCGCCTGAATGCGTTCTCGCCGAACTCGAAGAAGATCCACATCGACATCGACCCGTCCTCGATCAACAAGAACGTGCGCGTCGACATTCCGATCCTCGGCGATGTCGGCCGCGTTCTGGAAGACATGGTCCGGCTTTGGCGTGCCGGGTCGCAAACTGCCGGCAAGGAGCATCTTGCCGACTGGTGGGCTTCGATTGCCAAGTGGCGCGCGCGCAACTCGCTGGCCTACAAGCCGAGCGATGACGTGATCATGCCGCAATATGCGATCCAGCGCCTTTATGAACTGACCAAGGACCGCGACACCTACATCACCACCGAAGTGGGCCAGCACCAGATGTGGGCAGCGCAGTTCTTCGGTTTCGAGCAGCCGAACCGCTGGCTGACGTCGGGTGGCCTTGGCACCATGGGCTACGGCCTGCCGGCTGCATTCGGCGTGCAGATCGCCCATCCTGACGCGCTCGTCATCGACATCGCCGGCGACGCGTCCATCCAGATGTGCATCCAGGAAATGTCGGCAGCGATCCAGTACGAAGCGCCGATCAAGATCTTCATCCTGAACAACCAGTACATGGGCATGGTTCGGCAGTGGCAGCAGCTGTTGCACGGCAACCGCCTGTCGCATTCCTACACCGAAGCGATGCCAGACTTCGTCAAGCTCGCCGAGGCCTATGGCGCCGTTGGCCTGCGCTGCGACAAGCCCGGCGATCTCGACGGTGCGATCGAGGAAATGATCTCGGTGAAGAAGCCGGTGATCTTCGATTGCCGCGTTGCCAACCTCGCCAACTGCTTCCCGATGATCCCCTCGGGCAAGGCGCACAACGAGATGCTGTTGCCGGATGAGGCGACCGACGAAGCGGTGGCGAACGCCATCGACGCCAAAGGCCGCCAGCTGGTTTGATGAAAAGGCAGGAACACCGATTATGAGCGCACATCTTCAGCCGACCGGCTCGGCCTATTTCATCGCCGCCGAAACCCAGGTTTCGGAAAACCACACGCTTTCGGTGCTGGTCGACAACGAGCCGGGCGTTCTCGCCCGCGTCATCGGCCTGTTCTCCGGCCGGGGCTACAACATCGAGAGCCTGACGGTGTCGGAGACCGAGCACCAAGCGCATCTCTCCCGCATCACCATCGTCACACGCGGCACCCCGCATGTTCTGGAACAAATCAAGGCGCAGCTGGAGCGCATTGTTCCCGTACACCGGGTAGTCGACCTGACCGTCCGGGCCAAGGATCTCGGCCATGAGCGTCCGCTCGAGCGCGAACTCGCACTGGTGAAGGTTTCAGGCACCGGCGATCACCGGGTCGAGGCGCTGCGGCTTGCGGATGCCTTCCGCGCGGCCGTCATCGACGCGAACACCGAGCATTTCGTCTTCGAGATCACCGGCAAGGTATCGAAAATCGACCAGTTCATCGCCATCATGAAGCCGCTCGGCCTCATCGAGGTCTGCCGCACCGGCATCGCTGCGATGAACCGCGGTCCGCAGGGAATGTGATCTGCGTCAGAACAGGCTGATAGCTGGCCTTGCCAGCATCAGCCAGATGATGCCCAGTACAGCGAAGAAGGCGGGGAGGCCGCAGGCGAACCAGATGCGGTAGAGCCTGCGCCATTCCGCGGGCAAGGGCACTCCGTCGGCCGCCGCCTTTCGCGCGGTGTCGCGCAACCGGATCTGGATCCAGATCACGGGCAGCCAGAACAGGCCGGTGAAGACATAGAGTATGAGTGACAGGGCGATCCAGCCCTCGCTCAGCGACCAGCCGATTTCCCGCGCAAGAAGGTAGCCGGTCAATGGCTGCATTATCACGGCTGTGGCCGTGAAGATGGTGTCGGCGATCACGACCGTCTCCGCAACATGGGCGATCAGTGCAGGCTTACCGGTGCGACTCACCATCACCATGAAGAAGGCAATGCCGGCGCCCGTTCCAAAGAGGACGGTCGCACCGATCACATGCAGAACACGATAGATGAGTTCGGCGTCCATCAGCGCTCATCCAATATGGTGAGCACGCCCAGGGAGAGAGCGATCGCCGGCAGAACCTTGACGTAAGGGCCAAGCGGATCGAGCCAGAGCGAGGGTTCGAGCAGCGTGCCACCCAAGAGATAGGCGAGGGCGAGCCCGACCTGCCCGATCAGGGACGCGCGCGCAGTGGGGCGCCACAGGACACCGAGCCCGAGTGAAATATCAAGGACCGAGGTTGCGACCGTCAGGCCAATTGCAGGTCCCCAAGGAATGAACGGCAGGAAATGCGCCGCGGCCAGTTCGAGGTTGAGAAATGGGATGAAGCCGGAGGCGACCCAGAACAGCGATAGCGTTGCGATCAGGACCGGCTTGAGAAGATAGAGCCGGGCAAACCACAGGTCCTGCACGCCGGCCGGATGCAGGGTAAGTGTATCGCGAGCCGAAAGGAGCGGCAGGTCGAGCCGGGGTCCTCTGGCCGTGACGCCGCCCGCCATCACGCGCATGGCTGTGCTGCGCAGCGGCGAGCGCCACCCAAGCTTTCCTGCAAGGTCCGCAAGCCATGAGACCGGCGCGGCCACCATGCCGGGTAGCGGGAGGATCCTTGCGGGCGGCAGGCCGAGCCAGGCTCGATGCAGCCCGACGAGAGCGCTGAAATCTGCGGCGTCGCCGGATAGATATGCTTCTGTCCCTGCCGGCAGTTCGCCGTCCACGGCCTTGCGCACGCATTCAGCAACGTCGTCCACCGCGACCGTCTCGACGCGTTGGTCGGCAAAAGTCAGCGGCGTGACTAAGGGGAGGGCGGCCAGCGAACGCAACAGCGCCGAACCACCGTGGGCATTACGGCCGAGGACAAGCGCCGGCCGAAGGATGATGTAGGGGAGGCCCGACTGTTTCAGCGCGTCGTCGGCCTGTGCTTTCGTGGCGAGGAATGGGAGATCCGCACCCGTTTCGGTTTGGGCCGATATCTGGACGACCAGCCTGATGCCGGCTCCGCTAGCGGCATCGTATAGCGCGAGCATGGCATCTCGCTGTGTCGCAGCCAAGTCGTCCCGCGGCCCATCCTGGAGCGCGCCTGCGCAGTTGACCACGACGTCTATGCCGCGGAGCAGCGGCGTCCAGCGGCCGGGGCTGGTCAGCGTGGCGATATCCGCGCGAACCCAGTCGGCAGATGGACAACGGTTCCTGGCGTGCGCGATGTCGCGCCCAAGGCCGGTGACGCTGTGGCCGGCGCGCTGCAGGTGGGCAAGAACTGCTGAGCCGATAAAGCCGTTTGCGCCGAGAATCAGGATGTTCATGGCGCAACTATTGCGTGATGATGCGTGTCTGCACAAGCGCAACCGCAGACGTGCGATGTTTGCGGCCGTGGCCGCCGCGATCAGATCATTTCCAGCGGCCGCTTGCGTGCAGGTGGAGGAAATGCGGCGTCGAGTGCGGCTATGTCTTCAGTGGTCAGTTTGATGTTAGCCGCCTTCCAGTTTTGCTCTACGCGTGCCGCCGACCCGGATTTCGGTATGGCGATAACGTTGTTGCGCGACAGGACGAAGGCGAGGGCGATTTGCGCTGCCGTTGTGCCGTGGCCGTTTGCGATCCTGGCAAGCACCGGATGGCGCGGCAGGCGGCCTTCGTCGAGCGGCGAATAGGCCATGGTCGGTATGCCCCGACGATTGCTCCATGGCAGGAGATCAAATTCGATGCCGCGCCGGGCGAGGTTGTAGAGCACCTGGTTCGTCACGACGTTGCCGCCGTCGGGGACGGAGAGCAGTTCCTCCATGTCGTCGACGTCAAAATTCGAAACGCCCCAGGCGCCGATTTTTCCCGCAGCCTTCAGTTCTTCGAATGCGGTGACCGTGTCGGCGAGCGGATAACGCCCGCGCCAGTGCAACAGGTAAAGATCGATCCGGTCGGTGCCGAGCCGCTTCAGGCTCGCCTCGCAGGCGGTGACGGTGCCTTTGCGGCTGGCATTCGAGGGCAGCACCTTGCTAACGAGGAAGACGGTATCGCGCCGCCCCTTGACTGCTTCGCCGACGACCAGTTCGGCGCTGCCATCGGCGTACATCTCGGCGGTGTCGATGAGCGTCATGCCAAGACCAATACCCGCCTGCAGTGCGCGAACCTCGTCTGTGGCAGAGATCCGGCTTTCTCCCATATGCCAAGTGCCCTGCCCAAGGGCCGGGACGCTTCGGCCGTCCGGAAATGCAGCAACCGGTATGGTGGTGTTCATTCAAAAACGTCCCTGTCGTCTCGGCGATACATCACATTCACGAATGCCAAGTATGACAAGATTTGTCTGGTCGTTCCATGCATTTGACCTACGAATGGCCGATCATTGGTTTGTGCCAGGAGAATACTCTTGCAGGTCGAAGTCTTTCTGGCGCTCGTCGTCTTTGCCTTTACTACATCCATCACACCCGGTCCGAACAATATGATGCTCTTTGCCTCCGGTGTGAACTTTGGATTCGTTCGGACAATCCCCCATATGTGCGGCATTGGCGCAGGATTCCTGACCTTGCTGCTGGCCGTGGGGTTCGGACTCGGTGCGCTCCTCCAGACCGTGCCTATGCTCTACACAGCGCTGAAATTCGTCGGTGGGGCATATCTCGTCTGGATCGCCTGGAAGATTGCGACATCCAACACGCTGAGCGACGGCGCGGCGGGCGCCCGGCCGATGACTTTTCTGGAGGCGGCGGCCTTCCAGTGGGTCAACCCCAAGGCGTGGGTGATGGCGGTCTCGGCCATGGCGACCTACACCGTGCCGGCCAACTACACGATGAGCGTATTACTCGTGGGAGTGGCCTTTGCCGCCGTCAATTTCCCGAGCGTGTCGACCTGGGCCGGTTTCGGCTCGGCTTTGCGCGAATGGTTGTCCGTGCCAGCCAGGCTGAGGGCTTTCAACGTAACGATGGCGCTGCTTCTGGTGGCAAGCCTCTGGCCAATGCTGCGTTGAAAGAGACAGGTCGTTCTCACGCATCTTCCATCTGCCGGTAGCATTCGTCGGCCACCGCGCGAAGTTCGTCAGCCGATATCTCGCCCGTCACGGCATAGCCTATCGGGCCGTCGATCCAGTAGAAGGTGCGCACCGGATCGTCGGTGTCGAGGCGGAAGCTTGTTTCGCGATTATCCTCATTGCGGCCGATCATCATGGTCAGGCGCTGGCCGCCGCCGTTCTGATACATGAGCAGCGCTCCCGGCCTGCCGCCCACCGGCACGAGCCGCCCGCCGACGAGGCTGTAACCGAGCGATGAGAGATCCGGCAGGCGCAGATGATAATCGAGACGTTTTCCGAGCCAGGCGGCGAGATGCTCCTGCTGGTCGGCGCCAACCTCGACCGGATGACGGACCTCGCTCGCGTAGATCAAGAAAGCGGATCGCGCCTCGTTCGCGAGGCCGGCTGTTGCCGCGGTCATTGTCGGGGGAGCGTCTTGCGTCACCAGGCGGCCGGTGCCGTAGCCTGCGGCGAAAACAAGCAAAGCCGCCGCAGCCGCTGCCGCGGAGCGCAGGAGATGCGTCAGGAATCCCGGGCGCCTCGGCTCGATCATCCGCCGGTCCTCACTGCTAGAGGCAAAATCGGCGGAGAAGGCTTCGCGGATGCGCTCATTCTGCATCGACCAGCTTGCCACGCGCTCGGCTTCCTGTGGATGGAGCGCGAGCCAGGCCTCCACCTCGGCCCGGCGACCCTCGTCGAGCAGCCCGTCCACATAGGCGTGCAGGTCGTTCTCGCCCACGATGCCCCTCGTTTCGTTCATTTCGGTCTCCTGAGAGCGACGATGTTGTCTTTCGCAAGCCGCTCGGCAAGCTGATGGCGCGCGCGCGACAGCCGCGACATGACGGTTCCAATCGGGATCGCCGTAATGTCCGCCGCCTCCTGGTAGCTGTAGCCCTCGACGACCACCAGCATCAGGGTCGTGCGGTACTCCGGCGACAGTGTTTCGAGTGCTGCGCGGACGCGCGCACGCTCCAGCGGATCGCCGATCTGGTCGGGCAGGGCCATGTTCTCCGCTTCCTCGATCGCGGCGGTCGGCCGGCGCACCGCGCTGCGATGACGGTTGCGGTACAGGTTCGTCATGATGGTGAAGGCCCATCCGCGTAGATTGATGCCGCGCCATTGCGCGCGCCGGGTCAATACCGTCTCGACGCAATCCTGCAGCAAATCCTCTCCGTCCGCGTCGGAACGCGAAAGGCTGTGCGAATAGCGCCGAAGTCCTGGCACTAGCGCGAGCAGCGCCTGCTCGAAGGAGGCCGGCGCCGCAACGCCGACCTCCGTCAGGCCAGTCTCCGCTTCCGTGCCGGATTTGCGCATGCCGTCGTCAGGGCCTTGCGGCATCCCATTCGCCTTTCACGCCGTCACCAGTGACGTCGCCTTCCTTCTTGTCCTTGATGAAATAGTAAAGCGGCATACCGCCCTTTGCCCACTGTTTCGTGCCGTCCTTGCGATCGATCACCGTGTATGCGCCTTCGGCTTTCGCATTGGCATCCGCCTTGAGCGGCGGCCAGTTGACTGCGCATTTGTCGTAGCAGGTCGATGTGCCCTTGGAATCGTCCTTGTAGGTATAGAGCGTCATGCCGTTCTCACCGGCAAGCACTTCGCCTTTCTCGGTCTTTACGGTCTTCACGGGTGCGGCGGCAAAGGCAGCGGTGGCCGTAACGGCGAATGCGGCGATTGCGAGCGGTAGTGTCTTCATGGGGCTGGTTTCCTGTGTCACGTGGGTCGGTCCGCCAACAGCGGGTGCAGCCATGAGACACCGAAGGATAGCGTTGTATTCCCGCTGCAGTGGAAAGAAGATTTCGACAAAGCTGGGGGTTCTGACGCTAAGCGCGGTCGGCGACGAAGCGGGCAATAACGGGGCCGATCAGCGTGATGATCACAAGCCGTGCCGTCTGCAACGCCATGACAAAGGAAATGTCGACCTCGCTGGAGGCAGCAATGACGGCAATCGAATCGAGCCCGCCCGGGCTCGTCGCCAGGTAGGCCGTCATCGGATCAATGCCGAGCATCGCGACGAGCAGCACCGCCAAGAGACCGGAGAAGGCGAGCAAGGCGACGATGGAGAGGATCGTCGGCACGAGCGCACGGCGGGCGTGGTGCAGGATCTGCCGTGTGAAGCCGAGGCCGATATTCCAGCCGAGCAGGGCAAACGAGATCGCGAGCAGCCATTGTGGCAGCTCGACAGCAAGCGCGCCGGTGAGGCTGAGCGTCGAGCCGACGGCAAATGGCGCGATAAATGCACCGGCAGGAATGCGAAGGTGGCGGCCGACAAGGCCGCAAACAATGCCGATTGCGAGCGTTAGCGCGACGCTCTTCATGGAGAACGGGCTGAAAAACGCAGCCGGCTGATCCATCGCCTGATGACCACCGAAATGTGCGATCAGGGTCGCGAGCGTCGCAACGAAAACGACCCGCATATATTGCATGAAGGCGACGAGCCGGACATCGGCGCCGCAGGCACCTGCCATCAGCAGCATGGTCGAGGCAGCACCCGCCGACGAACCCCAGATCGCGGTTGTTCCCGGCAAAATGCGCATCCGGGTGATGACCCAGCCGCAAAGGGTGCTCATGAAAATGACTGAAAGAACGATTGCGAGGAAAAGCGGCCAGCGAGAAAGGAAGGTACTGACGAGGTTAGGTGAAACCATGCCGGCGACCATCATGGCCAGCACAATCTGGACAACGAAGAAGAAGATGCCTGGCAGACGAATGGTGCCGCCGTTCATGCCAACGATCACGCCGGCCAACAATGGGCCCATCAACAGACCAGCGGGAAGGCCGATGACCTCAAGCACCGCCGTGAGCGGCACGGACAGAACGAACAGCAAGAGCCATTGCGCCGTGGCCGAAAGACGTCCGAAACCGGAGACCTCGGCGGCTTCGGCAGGAGAGGGGATATCGGCGTTCACTGGATGCTTTCCGGAATCCTGATCGGGAGACAGCGGCTCATAAGGTTTAAATATTGCGGAGCGGGATATCGCGCCAGCACTAATTCCCGCTCACGGTGTTGGAGGGAATAGGCTGCCGGCCGCTCGCCGCTAATGCTCTCTTGAGAGTCGCGCTGTTTTCCTTGCATCCGTTGTCCGAATCCTGGCAAGTCCGGACCATGGAATTTGCACCGCAACAGGACGAGGCGCTCAAGGCTGTCTCCCGGTGGCTGAAGGAAGGCCGATCCCCGCTATTCAGGCTGTTCGGCTATGCCGGCACGGGCAAGACGACGCTTGCCCGGCACTTTGCCGAGAACGTGGATGGCGAGGTGCTGTTTGCTGCCTTCACCGGCAAGGCGGCGCAGGTGCTTCGCTCGAAGGGCGCCAGCAACGCCCGGACGATTCACTCGTTGATCTACCGGCCGCGCGGCGAGGAAGAGGTGGAAGACGAGGAAACCGGCAAGACCTCGATCGCGCCGATGTTCTCCATCAACCGCCAGAGCCCGGTCGCAAAAGCGCCACTGATCATCGTCGACGAGTGCTCGATGGTGGACGAGGCCCTTGGCAAGGACCTGATGAGTTTCGGTACACCAATCCTCGTTCTCGGCGATCCCGGGCAGCTGCCGCCAGTCTCCGGCGGCGGCTTCTTCACCAGCCAGGAGCCCGACTATCTGCTGACCGACATCCATCGCCAGGCGCGCGACAACCCGATCATCCAGCTCGCGATGCAGGTGCGCGAGGGCAAGGAGATCACCTATGGCGACTGGGGCGCTGCGAAGGTGATTCCGAAGGGCGAGGTGACGCAGTCGCTGGTGCTCGATGCCGATCAAGTGCTGGTCGGCACCAACAAGACGCGCCGGCGATACAATACGCGCCTGCGGGAACTGAAGGGCTTCACAACGGACTATCCTCAATCGGGCGACAAGCTCGTCTGCCTGCGCAATGATCCCGCCAAGGGCTTGCTCAACGGCTCGCTGTGGCAGGTGATGACGTCGTCAAAGGAAACGGTGAAGCCGGGTATCAACCTGCTGGTCCGTCCCGAGGACGACGACATGGACAGGGGCGCAGCGAAGATCAAGCTGCTGAAGGCGGCTTTCGAGAATGTCGAAGAAGAAATCCCGTGGTCGACGCGCAAGCGCTACGACGAGTTCGACTACGGCTATGCCCTGACCGTCCACAAGGCGCAGGGCTCGCAGTGGAACGACGTCGTACTGTTCGATGAGAGCTGGGCATTTCGCGACACGCGCGAACGGTGGCTCTATACGGCGATCACGCGTGCCGCCGAGACGCTCACGATCGTACGCTGAGTACAATCGTGCGCGTAGCCGGTGTGGCATCGGTTGATGATTCGCAGGACATCGCTGCACGATGTCCCTGGCAGTTTTTAGTTTCCGATGACGCCGAGAAGCACGGCCTTGGCCACGGCCTGGAAACGGTTGTTGCCATCGAACTTGCGGATGATTTCCTTCTCCATCGCCTGTACCTGGCCGGGTTCAACGTCCAACGCGCGGGCGATTCGGGTGGTCGGATATCCCTCCGCCATGAGCGTCAGGCAACGCAGTTCCAGATCGGAAAGCGCTTCCGGCCGGGTATTGTCGTTCATTTCAACTTCATGTCCGGCACGGAATTCGAGTAGTTCGCCGATCTGCTGCATCTGACGGCGGATGGTTGACTGCTGGGCCGTCAGTTCGCGCTTTCGGGCGATCATGGCTCCTCGGAAGATGGCGTCCGCCTCCTCCTGGCTCGCTGCATCGCCAAGCGCCTCAAGTAGCTCCTGGATGGCTGCAACGGGCATGCCGGTTTCGCGGCAGGTGTTGACCACCGCCATTTGCTGGATCTCTTCGGGGCCGTAGACGCGCATTGGGCCGACGCGCGCTGCAGTCAGCAGCCCTTTCTCCTCGTAGAAATGCAACGTGCGGTGGGTGACGCCGAAGGCGTTCGCCATGTCGGCGATAGCGAGCCGGCCTTCCGGCAGGTCATTGGGCAATGGGGCAGCAGGCAGGAAGCGGATAGCACGTCCACTCAATGTCACGGCTTTCCCGGTCTCACGCGTCATCATGAAGACCACCTTGGCAGAATTGCCGGCATCGATAATACCCCCCATCAATCTGCAGGATCGAGGTGCCGCCAGAGCTCGAAGCGTCCGATGTTCCCGATCTTGTCGTCGAAGCTAAAATCCTGTTCGCAACGTCGCGACCTGCGTGCGTGACATTGCTGGAATGCAAAAAGATTAAACCCCACGCGCGAAGTTTCATACCCCTATATCTAGGGATCCAATTGATTTTACATGTGTTCGTCAGAAAAGGACACGGAAGGGAAGGCTGCGCTTGTATGCGCCGTCGAGATGGCTCACGCGGCTCACCTGTTCGATATCGTTGGTCGAGTCCTGATCGCAAGGGGTGGGAGCACCACCGGCGTAGCGCTGTCGATCAGCCTCCTGCAGGCATGTCATCATAGCGCTCGCAGCGCCCAATTGCGCTGCATGCAGATAGAGACGTCCGTTGGCGGAGAGCGTCCGTCCGGTAAAGGCGACTGCTTCGTAGGCAATCCCGATCGCGTCGTCGAGGTCACCGGGACGGAAATGCTGCGCATGTACCGTCTCGCCACTCTGATTATGGACGAGCCGGGCATAGACGTCCTTGTGCCCGCGCCAGGTTTCGACACGGATCGTATATGAAAGCGGACCTGCCTGGTCGTGCTCGGTTTCGGCGCGCAGATGAATCGTCCGGTAGTAGCTTGCCGCTTTCCCGATGGCGTCGGCGAAATCCCGGCACCCGCCAGCTTTCGGGCAGGGCTCAATGCGCAGGTTTGGCAAAGTGCTGACGCGATCAATTTCGGCCGCTGTCAGCGAAATCCTGGCATTTGCAATCGACGTGACAATTGTCTTCGGATAGGTGGCCGGCAGCAGTATGAACAGGGGCAGCAAGGTCAGAATCGCAAGATGCGACGATACCGGAGCCGGTCTCCAGCATCGGCGCCAGCCGTTCCGTTTCCGGCGCCTTCGGCAAAAATCGGCTGCAACCTCCGCTCTACCAAGTTCGCAGACTCTCGGTGCAGTTCTTTCATATTCCGGTACGTAGCTTCCGATCGGAATGCGGATGCGCAGTGGCGTGTCTGCGCCCTCGTTCTCATAATACTCCTTAAGGAGTTTCCTGAGCTTGCCTGCCTGCACACGGACGATCGGGTCGGTGCCCGCATCGAAGCCGATTGGCCGTCCGAAGACGTCGATGCCGATCGTATAGCCTTTCAGTTGGCTGGCTTTGCCCGTCAATTCACGCTCGACCACGTACTCGAGAAAGGCGCGGAGCCGCCCGGAACGAGAAAATGCCCGGCTTGCAAGGATATCCTGCGCGCAAGCTCGAATCATTTGCTCGGTGGGCGCTGCCGCACCTTTCATCGCGATTTTTCCGCTGTGATCATGTTGAAGCTCATTGGCCGGACTTCAGGGCAGAGAGTTTGGGCTCATCTTTTGCGCCGACCCTACCGGTGAATCTTTTGTGCATACAAGCTGTCGTCTGGTCGCAGTCGAACAATTAACAACTCAGTGTTGCTGTCGTGCCGCTGTGAGCGAACGACGGGATGGCGCGCGACAGCCAGCGCCGGATGCCGTCAAGAAGGATAAACGCCGATTGAACGAAAGGAAACAACAGGCTAGACCTCTCGTTCGAAAACAACGAAGGTGCTGCCATGGCTGCAAAACTGTCGGTCAATCTGAATGCGATTGCAATGCTCCGGAACCGGCGCGACCTGCCGTGGCCCAGCGTAACCGGTCTCGGTCGCATCGCCCTTGAGGCTGGCGCCAGCGGCCTGACGGTGCATCCGAGACCGGACCAGCGCCACATCCGTTTCTCCGATCTCGGTCCCATCCAGGAGTTGATCGACGGCTCCTTTCACGGCGCCGAGTTCAATATGGAAGGCTTTCCGGAAGAAGGCTTTCTGCGCCTAGTTGAGGAGCATCGACCGGAGCAGGTGACGCTTGTTCCCGACGATCCGTCACAGGCGACATCCGATCATGGCTGGGACTTTCGCAAACACCGAAAGCTGCTTGAAAGTGTGGTCGGTCGCGTGAAGCAGCTTGGTTTGCGGGTCTCGCTCTTTGCCGACGGCGATCCAGATCGCGATGCTCTGAAGATCGCAAAGGAGGTCGGCGCCGATCGGGTCGAGCTCTACACCGGCCCCTATGGCGGCTGCTATGACGCTCCCGCGCGCGCTCAGACGCTCGTGGAGGCGCTCGGGCAGACGGCGGATATCGCCTTCGACCTCGGCCTCGACGTCAACGCCGGCCACGACCTGACTGTCGCAAACCTGCCGGCACTGGTCGCCCGCATTCCGAAACTCGCCGAGGTGTCAATCGGGCACGGGCTGACGGCGGATGCACTGGAATATGGCATGGCCGAAACCGTCCACCGCTTCCGACGCGCCTGCGGACAGGACGCCTAAGCGTAAAACATGGAGTGGACCGTCAGTTGATCTGAGGCATCCTCGTCGGCGTCGACCACCGGTCAGCCGGCTCTGAGCGGAAAAGCGTGCGAACTGGATCGTGTCGCACGCAATTGCACCGCGCCGGTATTGCCCTCAGGCCGCGATCATTTTCGAGGCACCGACGCTTTCGCCAAGCGCGAAGTCGACGGCGGCTTCGGCATGGATTGCCGTGGAATCGAAGCCGGGGAGAGGGAGTACGGCGGGATCCAGGATCAGGCAGATTTCGGTGCATCCGAGAATGACGCTGTCAGCGCCTGCGAGCTTCGCCTTCTCGACAATTGCCAGAAGTTTGTCACGGGATGAATCGAGAACTTTCCCGGCACAGAGCTCCTGGAAGATCACGTCGTGGACCGTCGTCCGGTCGTCGGCGTCCGGAACTATGATGGTGATGCCCCTATCTGCCATCCGCTCGGCGTAAAAGCCTTGCTCCATCGTGTACCGGGTCGCGAGCAGCAAAGGTCGCTCCTTGCCGGCGGCCTTCAACGCACGCGCAGTCTCGTCGATGATGTTGATGACGGGGACCTCGATGGCAGCCTGGACCGCGTCCGCGACGAGATGCATCGTGTTCGTGCAGATCAGGGCGCATGTGGCGCCAGCGTTTTCCAAACCCTTGGCGACGGCGCCAAGACGCTCGCCGGCGAGATCCCAACGACCGGCTTTCTGCAGGTCGACAATGCCCTGGAAGTCGACCGAATGGAGAACGATTTCGGCGGAATGAAGAGCGCCGCGCCGTTCGCGCACGGCCTCGTTGATCATCCGATAGTAGACTGCCGTGCTTTCGAAGCTCATGCCGCCGATGAGGCCGATCGTCTTCATGTGTACTGCCTTTCACTGCCAGGGGTTGGGTGACGGCAGTATGCATCTGGCGCGACGCCATTTGTTTGCAATGTGCGACTTCGGTCGTGGGGCGAGTGCGCAATATGTGTTGCGTGATTTGAGTTTTGCAGGAATTATTCGCGCATCAATCATCTTGTGCGGGAAATGAGTGCATGAATCTGGATGAGCGTGACACCAAGCTTCTGGCAATGCTGCAGGCGGACGCGGGTGTATCAGTGGCGGAGCTGGCCGAGCGTGTGAACCTGTCGCTATCGGCCTGCGCGCGCCGCATTCAGCGGCTTGAAGAGAATGGCTATATCGCCAGGAAGGTGGCGGTACTCGATCGCGAGAAGATGGGCGTGCCGACGACGGTCTTTGCCCTCATCAAGACGGCACACCACTCCGATGAGTGGATCGAGCTTTTCCGCAAAGCCATAAGCGGCATTGCCGAGATCGTCGAGGCGCACCGTCTGACCGGCAACTACGACTACATCCTGAAGATCGTTCTGCCTCGGGTCGAGCACTACGACGTCATCTACAAGGAGATCGTCCGCAAAGTCGAACTGTTCGACGTGTCAGCCTCGATTTCGATGGAGGTGCTGAAAAGCGGAAACGAGGTTCCGGTCGCCTATGCGAGGTAGTGTGCTGTGCGGCGAACGGATTGCAGGCAACAAAAAAGGCCGGAAAAATCCGGCCTTCCCTTCATTCCTGCCGCGGCCAGTACATCCGTGGTCGGCGGCGGAATTCACCCGAGGGGGTGATTAGGCTGCTTCCAACTGGTCAGCCGACATCTTGCCCGACTTGCGGTCGCGGACGAGTTCGTAGCTTACCTTCTGGCCATCGTTCAGGCCTGCGAGGCCCGCGCGCTGAACGGCAGAGATGTGTACGAATACATCCGGCTCGCCGCTATCGGGAGCGATGAAGCCATAACCCTTGGTGGTGTTGAACCATTTTACAGTACCAGTTGCCATAACGAAAACCTTTTCTTCTCCGGCAAATCATTCACGGATCCCCGGCTCCTTAGCCGAAAATCCTGCTTAGTCGAATTTGAAGGGAAGTTCGTCAATCTGCACCACAAGGGCGCAATAGCAAAAGTCGTCGTTCAAATCTCGATGCGTGCCATATAAATGCTTCGCGGCAAAACGTCAAGGGAACGGCGAAATGTGTTTTCGATATAGGGACTTCCGCAGGTTTCGGCGGGATGCAAATCGCCGCGCCTGACCTAGGCGCGGCGACAATCAATGTGAAGTGTCGACGGATGTCAATGAAGCTGCGGCGAGACGCGAGGTGCGCTTGCGACGAAGAGCGCCTCGTTCACGCCCTCTTGAAGGCGACGTTTGCGGATCAGGATGCCCATGACCCGGGCGGCGGTGGAAAAGGTCATGGCGTCCAGCGGGCCATCGCCATCCCAGGGCTTGGTCAGCCGCAGGGCCACCATTTCCATGACAGTCTTGGGCACGATATCGGTGCACTCGCGCAAGGCATCAAAGACGATGCTAATCGGCACCAGAGTGCCGTCATGCATCACCGACGGTTCAGCCTCGCCGACTTTCCAGTCGTCGAAGGCCTCGATCGCATCGCGAAACAGGTGTTGCAGGGTGATGGGAGCGTGTCCTTCGTGAAGGTCAGGCAGGAAATTCATCATTTTCTGTCTCCTTGGCGTCGGGGGTGGCTGCTTACTCCTGCAGCAGTGCGCCGCGCTGCATCTCAAGGTCACAACCGCGCGGCAAGTGACCTCACCAATTCTATCGAGATGAAATGACTTGGGAAGAGAAAAATGATGCGCAAACCTGAAGCCTACGGTCGATCTGAAGAAATTTTGTTTCAGTTCAAACGGTTGAGGCAAACTGTATATGTATTGATTCAAGCCTTGTGGTTTGCGCTTTATCAGCTGATTTTGCGCGAATCGGCTGGCCGAGATCGGAGGCTCAGCTTGCCGGGGCAGACTACATGCACGGTATGACCGCAGGTCAACAGCGTCTGGAACGGAACCATGGTTTCGTAGTCTTCAGCAAAGTGGCCGGGTGATCATCTGGATTTTCTTGGCCGTCATTCGATCCTCCCTGGAAACTGACAGTCGTGCCTACCAGCGCCCCGAGGGGTACTATCGGCTTACAACGGCTCGAAATTGCTGGTTGATGGGAATGCGCAAGCGCCCGGTTGGTTGTGCATGGCGCGAGCCATGCGGTGCAGAGGTAAGGCGCGCAATATTTGCTGTTGACCGCATCCGCCAAGGTAATTACAAAGGTGCCGAACCGTACCGTACGGTACGCATGGAGTTGCAACGTGCAGAACGCAGCGAAAAGCGCAGGAGCAGGGGAATTGGTCGGTCTGACCGGTCGCCAGAATGCCGTGCTTGAAAGCGCGCTCAACCTGCTCGTCGAAGGCGGCGAAAAGGCCGTGACCACGGCCGGTGTCGCGCGCGCCGCGAACTGCTCCAAGGAAAGCCTCTACAAGTGGTTCGGCGATCGCGACGGGCTGCTTTCAGCGATGATCTCGTATCAGGCTGGCAAGGTTCGCACTGTCGAGGTCGGTGCCGAAGCACTCACGGCCGAAGGTCTGCATCGACATCTCGCGGCATTCGCGCATGACCTGCTCGACGTCCTTTCCGGTGACGTGTCGCTGGCGCTGAACCGACTGGCAATCGGCCAGACGGTGGGCAAGGCAAGCCGGGGCGGCTCCAGCCGTGTCGCGCCGACTCTCGGCCGGCTCCTCGAGGAACGCGGCCGGCGGCAGATCGGCCGACGCGCGGCCATGCTGTTGGAGGCTGGGCGCAAGGCGGGGCTGTTGGCCTTTGACGATACCGACGAAGCCTACGGCACGCTCTACGGGCTTGTTGTCACCGACCGGCATCTGCGGATGCTGCTCGGCGAGGATCCGAAGGCAATGAAAAAGGAATTCGCCGGGCGGGCGGAACGGGCGGTGACGTCCTTCCTTGCTCTCTACGGCGTGCAGGCAATGGCGGACGCATAGGGCGTTCGCTCGAGGAAAACGGACAAGCAAGGGAAGGAAACATCAATGCGCGTCTATTACGATCGTGATGCCGATCTCAACCTCATCAAGGCGAAGAACGTCGCCATCGTCGGCTACGGCTCGCAAGGCCGTGCGCACGCCCTCAACCTCAAGGATTCCGGCGCCAAGAACGTCGTGATCGCGCTCAAGGCCGGTTCGCCGACCGTCAAGAAGGCCGAGGCCGACGGCTTCAAGGTTATGACCGTCGCGGAAGCCGCCAAGTGGGCCGACCTCCTGATGATGGCGACCCCGGACGAACTCCAGGCCGACATCTATAAGGGCGAGATCGCCGGCAACATCCGTGACGGCGCTGCGATCGCCTTCGCCCACGGCCTCAACGTCCACTTCGGCCTCATCGAGCCGAAGGCTACGGTCGACGTTGTCATGATCGCGCCGAAGGGCCCGGGCCACACCGTTCGCGGCGAATACCAGAAGGGCGGCGGCGTTCCCTGCCTCGTTGCCGTTCATCAGAACGCTTCGGGCAACGCCCTTGACCTCGCGCTCTCCTACGCTTGTGGCGTCGGCGGCGGCCGTTCGGGCATCATCGAAACCAACTTCAAGGAAGAGTGCGAAACCGACCTCTTCGGCGAACAGGTCGTTCTCTGCGGCGGTCTCGTCGAGCTGATCCGCGCCGGTTTCGAAACCCTGGTCGAAGCCGGTTACGCACCGGAAATGGCCTATTTCGAGTGCCTGCACGAAGTGAAGCTGATCGTCGACCTGATCTATGAAGGCGGCATCGCCAACATGAACTACTCGATCTCCAACACGGCCGAGTGGGGCGAATACGTCACCGGCCCGCGCATCATCACCGCCGAAACCAAGGCCGAGATGAAGCGCGTTCTGCACGACATCCAGACCGGCAAGTTCACCTCCGAATGGATGCAGGAATGGAAGGCCGGCGGCGCACGTTTCAAGGGTATCCGCCGCAACAACGACTCGCACCAGATCGAAGAAGTCGGCGCCAAGCTGCGTGGCATGATGCCCTGGATCGGCAAGAACAAGCTGGTCGACAAGAGCGTCAACTAAGGGGCGCCGCTCTCGGCCATCTCGCGCTGCGACCGTTGCAGGGCGAGGCTAATGCGGTCGATCACGATAGCGTCTTGTAAATTGTCAGGTCGCGAAGAAGCCGGGATACGACCCGGCTTTTTTGCTTCCCTCGGTGCCGCAATACCTCGATGCCGTGGACATCCGTGCAAAAGCGGCAACGGCAAGTTGACGGATGCAATAATGCTGGTGCATCCTCGCCGCAATTTCATCGGCTCGAAAGCCGCGTTTGTGCACGCCAGCTGATGATTCGCCGCCACAGATGCGGCCAGCCATTCGCATGCAAGCAGTTCTTTCTGGAAATCCTGGGAGTCCACTGTGAAGCGAAGTGCATCAAGTATCCTGAATCTCACTTTTGCCGCCACGTTGTTTGCGGCTTTTCCGTCGCAAGCTGCGGACCTCGTGATATCGGCACCGAACTGGCCGTCGGGACAGGCGACCGCCAACATCCTGAAAGTGGGTATCGAGAAGGCCTTTGGCCTTCAGGCCGATGTGCAGCCGATGGGCACGATGACATCCTTCGCCGGGCTCGAGACCGGAGTCGTCGATGTCCAGCCGGAAGTGTGGCGTCCGAATTTCGACGCTCTGGTGAAGAAATACGTTGATGAAAAAGGCGTGATGGCGCTTGCGGGCAAGAGCGTCTCTGCCTGGCAGGGACTGTGCGCGACGTCCGAGGCGGCCAAGACGATGAAGACGGTGGCCGACCTCAGTGACCCCGAAAAAACCAAAGTGCTCGATACCGACGGAGACGGGCGCGGCGAGATGTGGATTGGTGCGCCGAGCTGGCTTTCGACGGGCATCGAGCGGGTGAGGGCGCACAGCTATGGCTATGCATCGACCCTGGCACTGGTCGAAGCGGAGGAGGACGTCGCGATGGCTGCAGTCGATGCTGCCGTTGCGACCGGCCAGCCGATGGTCTTTTACTGCTATGCGCCCCATCACGTTTTCGGGCTGCACGAACTGATTAGGATCGAGGAGCCGCCGCACGATCCGGCGAAGTGGCAACTGGTGTCCGCGCAGGATCCGCTTTGGATCGAGAAGTCGAGCGCGGCGACCGCGTGGGATACGGCCCATTTTCAGATCGCCTACAGGACGGCTTTCGCAAAGGAGCGGCCCGAGGTTGCACATTTCCTGGACAAGGTCGACCTGTCACCCGAGGAGGTGACGCAGATGAGTTATGCGCTCGGGGTCGAGCGACAGGAACCGCTCGTTTACGCGCAAAAATGGGTCGAGCAGAATGCCGCCCGCGTCGACGGGTGGGCAAAGCCATGAGGTTGCGAGGCTCCCGCAAAAATCTTGCTGCGCAGACGCGCCGCGTCAGTCTCGCGATGGCAGCGGTTGCCGTCTGTCTCGGTCCGCTGGTGGCATTGGCCCAAACACAGATCTACGACGCCAGGACCGGCAAATGGGTCGACTACGACAAGAAGAAGGCCAGGCAGCTCTATGCGCGCAACAAGCAGGTGCCGGAGGCATTCCGCCGTCAGGTCGTACCGTTCAGAACGGCCGAGGTGCCAGGCACGATCATCATCGACGGCAACCAGCACTTCCTCTATCTCGTCCAGCCCGGCGGGCAGGCAATCCGCTATGGCATCGGGGTGGGACGCGAAGGGTTTGGCTGGGCCGGTATCGTGCGTGTCGGGCGAATGGCCGAGAATCCGACATGGACACCGCCGCCGGAGATGGTGGCACGTGATCCGAATGCAGCGAAATGGGCAGCCGGGATGCCGGGCGGTCGGCCCGACAACCCCCTCGGTCCGAGAGCGCTCTACCTTTACGAAGGCAACAGCGACACTATCTACCGCATTCACGGGACAATCGAGCCGTGGACGATCGGGCTGGACGTTTCCTCCGGCTGCATCCGTTTGAACAACGAGGACATCATCGACCTGTACGGACGGGTGCAGGTTGGCGCGAAGGTGATCGTGCTGATGCAGGGGGCGGCCCTCTACAAGGGCGTCTGAGGACTTCAAGAGAATGGAGATATTTCAAACAGATCCGGAGGGTGGAGATTTGTCGACAGTGCATTTGGGGAATGTGCTTGGCAGGGTACTGATTTTGGCGATGGGCACTGTTGCCGTTGCCGGATGCCAATCTTCCGCACCGGAGCCGCAGGACATGGCGCGAACGAGCCTCGGGACGGCACCTGCCGACCTGCAGCTTATCTGCGCCAGCGCCGCAGCAGGGACGAGCGGTGTCGAGGGCAGCAAGATCCTCCCGACAAGTTCTCGTCAGCTCGACGCCACGTCTTACAGCGTTGATCTGGATGCAGCCGGGCGCAAATTCGTTTGCGTCGTCGACAGCAATGGCTCCGTCAGGTCGGTCGGACCCGTGGCGGTCTGACCCCAGGGAGAGTTCAGGGCAGTTCACCCAGGAAATCTGGCCGTTGCAATCATCGCGCGAAAGGATCACACTCCTTCCAATGTCGTTTCACGATCGGGGAGGATAGTGTGATGGCAACGTTTTTCTATCATTTCGCCTGGTTCGATGTGGCGATCCTGAGTGCAATCGTCGTGCTTGTGCTTGCAAGCCTCTATGGAGGGGAAGGCAAAGCCTGAGTTGCCATGAAAATGGACGATGAGCAGAAGCTTCATCGTCCATTCCGCAGGTTTTGAACAAGCACGGGAACCCGTGAGCCAGAAGCTTGCGCCGCGACTACCGCGCCACCAACTTGCGATACAGGTGCCAGGTTGCATGACCGAGGATCGGCATGATGACGGCGAGACCGGCAAAGATCGGGATCGTGCCGATCATCAGGCAAATGGCTACGATCAGTCCCCAGAAAGCGACTGGAACGGGATTTGTCATGGTCGCGCGGAACGAGGTTTCCAGGGCCGAAACCGCTCCGACGTCGCGATCGAGCAGCAGGGGGAAGGCCACGACAGTCGTCGCCAGCACGATTGCTGCAAAACAGAATCCGATCAGATTGCCGACGACGATCAGCGTCCATCCGGCGGAGGTGCCGAAGATTTGCGACAGGAAAGCCGAAAGCGAGCTTGGAGGCTCGGGGCCGAAGAGGCTTACATAGAGATATTGCGCAACGAGAATCCACGTGATGAACAGCGCGAGCAGAAAGGCGCCGACTGCCAGGATGGCGGGAAGCGCCGGGGAATCTCGCACATCCAGCGCGTGTTGCCATGAGGTGTCGAGACCGGCCTCACGCCGGCGGCTGACTTCATAAAGTCCGAGGGCCAGGACCGGGCCAAGCAGCGCAAATCCGGCCATCAACGGAAAGATAATAGGCAGAAGGTTGGCACCGGAACTCCAGGTGATGAGGGCGACGCCGGATATGGGAAATATCAGGCACAGAAATACGTAATGCGAAGGCTGTTCGCGAAAGTCATCAAAGCCCAACCAGAAGGCATCCCAGACTTCGCCAATACTGATCTTGCGGACCTCGGGCTGGGTCCCGTGTTGTGCGCCGGACATCACGTGAAATGTGGCCATGCTCAGTCCTCCTTGCCAGTTGAACCGTCAGGTCGCCGCGGGTGGATTCGCCACCGCACGGTTGTCCATCAGTGATCGCTAAAACATAACATCGATGCGTCGTGTTGTCCTGCCCCTTGACTTCGGGGTATTGCGAACGCACATCGCCTCATCATGAAAGCTTCCGAAGCAGATATCCTGATCATTCCGGGCTACACGAACTCCGGACCCGACCATTGGCAGAGCCGATGGCAGGCCAAGCTATCGACCGCGCGCCGCGTCGAGCAGGCCGAATGGGCGAAGCCCGTGCGGGAGGACTGGGTGCAGCGCGTCATCGAGGAAGTCGAGGCAGCCGAAAGGCCGGTTGTCATCGTCGCCCATTCGCTCGGTGTCGCGACGGCGGTTCATGCCGTGCCGCATGTGGGCCACAAGATCGCCGGTGCCTTTCTGGTCGCACCGCCGGACGTCGCAAACCCGGATGTTCGCCCGAAGCACCTGATGACGTTCGGGCCCTATCCACGCGATCCGCTGCCGTTTCCCTCATTGATGGTGGCAAGCCGCAACGACCCCTTTGGCAGCTACGATCACGCGCACGATATCGCCAATGCGTGGGGATCTCTACTCGTTGACGCGGGCGCGTCGGGCCATATCAACACTGAGTCCGGTCATGGACCCTGGCCGGAAGGCGGCATGGTGTTCGCGCAGTTCTTAAGCCGATTGAAGGCATAGCGTGTACTGCTCCGTGGCGGCTGATGCATGATTGTGATGGCCGCATTAATCGGAATTTCATTCAATTCTCAGAAGCTTGCTGCGTGTTTCTGGCAGCAGGCGGTCTATGGCATTATCGCACAATCCGAACTCGTTACAGCGCGAGAGCGATCGCCTTGAGGCGGTCGTGGAGTTTTCGCCTTTCGGCATAGGAACGGTTGATAGCGATTTCGCCTTCATCTCAGCCAATGCGGCGTTTCTGCGGATTGTCGACGCTGCCGGAGTATCGGAACTACCGTCGCTGAGCCAGCTCGCGTATGGCGATGATGCCGGAGTGCTGGCGTCGGAGCTCGATGCCGTCATTGCCGGCAGCGTAACGGCCGCGCCGTTGGAGCTACAAATCCGTCGCAGTGACGGCACACCGCTCTGGTGTCTCCTGGCGGTCGTGAAGTGCAGCGGAGCAGAAAGTGCTCTGTTTGCTGTTCAACTGATCGACATAGACGGGCACAAACGTCGCGAACTTGACCTTGCCGACCGTGAGAGCCGCTGGAACCACGCGCTGGAAAGCGCCGGGCAGGGCGTCTGGGATCATGATTTTGCAAAGGGCGAGCTCTTCTACTCGAAGCAGTGGAAGGCGATGCGCGGCATGGACCCGGACGAAGAAGTGGACGGCGAGCTGGGGCGCTGGATCCGGAATGTCCATCCGGATGACCGCGAAAGCGTGCTGGCAGAAATCGCCAAGCAGGAAACCGCCGAGGCTGCGTTCAGCGTGTTCTCCTATCGCGAGCGGCATCGCGACGGACACTGGATATGGATCGAAAGCCGAGGCGCTGTTGTCGAGTACGGCGCCGACGGCAAGCCATCGCGGATCGCTGGTACCGATACCGACATCACCGAGCGGAAAAATGCGGAAGAAATGCTTGCGCAGATGTCCCGGCGGCTGGAACTGGCGCTGGATATTTCCGGGATCGGGGTATTCGAAGTCGATTTGGACAGTCGCGCCGTTCAATGGGACGAGCGCATGCTGCAGATGTACGGCATGAACAGTAGCGCGGTTGGCCCCAATGATTGGGAAGACGCAATTCACCCGGACGACAGGGTCAGAGCTTCGGCGGCAGTGGAAACGGGGCTTGCGGCCTGGTCCGAATTCAGTAGTGCCTTCCGGATTGTCCGCTGTGATGGCGAAACCCGCTACATCAGGGCGCGAGCGGCCCCCTTTGTCGACCTGAATGGTGTGCCGAGACTGGTCGGTGCCAATTGGGACGTGACGGAAGATGTCCTGCTGCAGGAAGAACTCCAGCGCGCACGCGATCTGGCCGAGGCGCGCAGCACGGCTCTGGAGGAGGCGAGGGCACGCATCGAATACACCGCCCTGCACGACCATCTCACCGGTCTTCCCAATCGTCGCTACCTCGATACTGCGCTCGACGAGCGCGCATTGCAGGCATCGAAGGACGGCACCCGACTATCGATCCTCCATATCGACCTGGACCGTTTCAAGGAAATCAACGACACGCTCGGCCACACAGCAGGCGACGGCATGCTCAATCATGCTGCCGGGGTACTGAAGGCGCATATGGGGCCTGATGACTTTGTCGCCCGGATCGGCGGCGACGAGTTCGTGTTTCTTGTCTGCGGTTCCGCGAAGCGAAACCTCGGTGAACTGGCGGATCGTATCGTGATCGCCATGCGACAGCCAGTCGTTTTCGACGGGCATGTTTGCCGGTTTGGCGCCAGCATCGGCATCGCCAGCGCTGTCGGCCCTTCGATCGACGGAAAGCAGTTGCTGATCAATGCGGATCTTGCTCTCTACCGCGCGAAGAACAAGGGACGCAGCCGCCATGAGTTCTTCACCAGCGACTTCCAGGCGCAGATCATCGTCAGCAAGAAGACGGCAGACGAGATCATGGCGGGGCTCGAGCAGCTTCGCTTCGTCCCGTATTACCAGCCGCAATTCTGTGCGCGGACACTCGATCTCGTGGGGGTGGAGACGCTTGCGCGATGGGATCACCCTGAGCGAGGAATCCTTTCGCCTGATGCATTCCTTGCGATCGCGGAAGACCTCCACGTCGTAGCTGCGATCGATCGACAAATCCTCGAGCGCGCCCTCGGTGATCTGCGCAACTGGGACGATGCCGGTGTCAGGGTTCCGAAGCTATCGGTGAATGTCTCGTCGCGTCGTTTGCACGATCCGGAGTTGGGGGCATCGCTTGGGGCGCTCGCGATCGAGCCCGGACGTCTTTCGTTCGAACTGCTGGAGTCCATCTTCCTTGACGACTGCGACCGCGCGGTGCTCGACAATCTTGCTGATATCCGCCGGCTGGGGATTGAGATCGAGATTGACGATTTCGGCACCGGCCACGCGTCGATCGTCAGCCTCATGAAGCTGCTTCCACGGCGACTGAAGATCGACCGCCAGTTGGTGAAACCGATTGCGCGCAGTGCCGGGCAGCGCCGTCTGGTCAGCACGATCATCGAAATAGGCCGTTCGCTGGATATCACTGTCACAGCCGAGGGAGTGGAAACGGAAGCGCATGTCCAACTTCTGCGCGACATGGGCTGCGATATCCTGCAGGGGTTTGCCCTGGCCAGGCCGATGCCGGAGGCGGAACTCGTTGAATTCGTGCGTTCCGAGCGCTGGCGAGACGGTTTTGCGAATGCACGCGAGTTGCAGGAGCGGTTGAAGCGGACCATTTCCGGGTAAGGCGAGGCATGGTCCGCCACAATCCGCCGTCGATGTGCTCTTGCCGCCCGATTGCGGCAGTGGTACCGCCTCTCTTGGAGAGTTTGATTATAGGTCAGTAACGTTGACTTAATTCGACCGGTGTGATCCTCTCCCACATTACAAAATTCCGAGGAACCCCCCCATGCTGAATTGGGAAGATATCTTTGCCACGCGTTCATCCCGGATGAAGGCGTCGGAAATCCGTGAACTTCTTAAGCTTCTGGACCGCCCCGACATTATCTCTTTTGCCGGCGGAATTCCCGACCCGGCGCTCTTTCCGGGTCAGGACTTCAAGGCAGCCTATGCGGACATCTTCTCCGGCAGCGCGGTGGACGCAGCACTCCAGTACTCCGTCAGCGAAGGCTACAAGGCGCTGCGCGAGTGGCTTGCAGGCGAGATGAAAAAGCTCGACGTCAGCTGTTCGGCCGACAATGTCTTCATCGTTTCCGGCTCACAGCAGGGACTGGACTATCTCGGCAAACTCTTCCTTTCTCCCGGTGACACCGCGCTCGTCACCTGGCCGACTTACCTTGGTGCGCTGCAGGCCTTCAATGCCTATGAGCCGAACTACGACCAACTGACGCTGAACGGCAACCGCACGCCGGAAGGCTACCGCCAGACGGCCAAGGAGGCCGGCGGCAAGGTAAAGTTCGCCTATCTTTCTGCCGACTTCTCCAATCCCACGGGCGAGACCGTCGATCGTGGTGACCGTGAGAAACTCATCGATCTTGCGGACGAACTCGACATTGCCATCATCGAGGACGCCGCCTACCAGTCGCTGCGCTACGACGGCGAGGCGATCCCGCCGATCCTGGCGCTGGAACTGGCGCGCAAGGGCGGTAACATCAATGCCACCCGCACCATCTATTGCGGCAGCTTCTCCAAGACGCTCGCACCGGGCCTGCGTGTCGGTTACGTCGTTGCCAATGCCGATGTCATCCGCAAGCTCGTGCTGATGAAGCAGGCAGCCGACCTGCATTCCTCCACCATCAACCAGATGGCGATCGCCCATGTTGCCGAGCGCGGCTTCGACGCGCAGGTGAAGAAGATCAAGGCCGCCTACAGCAAGCGCCGCGACGCGATGCTGACGGCACTCGCCAAGTACATGCCGGAGAGTGTCAGCTGGACCAAGCCGGAAGGTGGCATGTTCATCTGGGTGACGCTTCCGAAGGGTATGGATGGTGCCAGCCTGCTCGCCAAGGCGATCGAGAAGAAGAAGGTCGCTTTCGTTCCGGGCAAGGCGTTCCACGCCGACGGCAGCGGTGCAAACACTTTCCGAATCTCCTTCTCCTGCGCGGACGAGAAGACGATTGATCAGGGTATTTCCCGTCTGGGCGCTTTGATCCGCGAGGAACTTGCTTAAGCAGCAAGTTCGCGTGTCGTTACTTGAAAGGGTGCCCGGCGGTTCAGCCGGGCGCAGGGGCTGCCTTTCTCTAAGATCGGTCATCACAGGGTCGTGCCTGCCATCGATCAAACGAAGCCACGGACCGCCATCCAACCAACATGATACGGCATCGGCGCTTCCCATTTGGCCGACTGCGTATAAACTCCGCGTCATTGCAATGGTTGTATTCTGATGTCTCTTCGCCTCGCCACCTTCAACGTAGAAAATCTCATGTCTCGGTTCGAATCGGTCGGTTTTCGCAACCAGACGCGTCAGGATCGGGTGCTTCGGCTCTTCAACATTCGCAGCGAGGCTGAGTACCAGCGTCTGGAGGAGGCGCGCACGATCGCGCTGACAGACGACGCCCGCCAGCAATCCGCGCTTGCGATCGCCGATGCTGATGCCGACATCCTCTGCCTGCAGGAGGTCGACAACATGGAGGCGCTGCAGGCTTTCGAATATGGCTATCTGTTCAAGATGGTCGGCAACGGCTATCGACAGCAATACCTGATCGAGGGGAACGACAAGCGCGGAATCGACGTTGCCGTGCTGATGCGCGAGCAGACGCTCGACGGCCAGAAAATCGAATGTGTCGATGTTCGCAGCCACGCCGGCGCCACGTACCGCGACTTTGACATTTATGTTCCGGAACTCGCGCCGCTCTTGCCGGACGATCGCATTTTCAAGCGAGACTGCCTGGAACTGGACCTGAGGATCGGGGGAAGGCCGCTAACCCTCTTCGTCGTGCACTTCAAGTCGATGGGACCGGGGCGCGACGGACTCGACGGCCGCTCCTCCACCATGCCGGTGCGGGTGGCCGAGGCGAAGGCTGTGCGTCGCATCATCGAGGATCGCTTCGGTACGGGAAATACCGCCAACAAGCATTTCGCCATTTGCGGCGACATGAACGACTATCAGGAGAAGCTCGTCGTAGAGGGTGATCGGCGCAACGGCTATGCGTTTCGGCGGGTCGTAGAGGACAGAAGCGCACTTGACGTCCTCACCAAGGACGGTTTCGTCGAAAACCCCATGCTGCTCCGACCGGACGACGATCGCTGGACGCTCTATCACAATATGGGGCCGGACGATCGGCATCTGTGTCAGTTGGACTATATCCTGCTGTCGCCCGCGCTCGCCCGTCGCAACCACACGAGGGTTCCGGAGGTCATCCGATCCGGGCAGCCCTATCGAACGATCTTTCCGCCAGGGCAGGCGGTGGATCGCTATCCGCGCATTGGCTGGGACCGGCCGAAGGCTTCCGACCATTGCCCGGTCGTCATGACGCTGGACGTCTGATGCGCCCGCCCGGGGAAACCTCAGCGAGAGCCTGGCCCAAGGAGGGGGAAGTCTTCCCCATCGCGCGGGTCGGAATTCGCGTTTCCGGTGAACCACATCCGTTTCATCTTGAGGAGCGCGCGGCAATCGAGGCGAATTGGCAAGCGGAAGTGAGTGCCAATCCGGCCCTCTACAATGACAAGATGCTGTTGCAAAGCGATGTCGAGATCTCGGACGGTGCGATCTCGTCAACGGCTCACTTCGTTCCCTTTTCCGCATTCCTATTGTGGCGGAAGAGACGGCCGCCGGGCGGCGGCTACCATCTCTTCGGTATGCCGCTGGTCGTTTCCAGTGATGGCGCCGTCATCGCAATCCGCATGGGCTCGCATACGGCAAACCCTGGGCGCGTCTATTGTGCAGCCGGTTCCCTCGATGCGTACGATGTCTGCGACGGCCTGTGCGACCTGGATGCCAACATGATGCGCGAAGCCGAAGAAGAAATAGGGTTCGATCTCCGCAAGGCGGCGACGGTCGGGCAGGGCTATCATGCCCTTCACATCGATAAGGTCATTACGGTCTTCAAGATATTCCGGTTCGGGGAGATGGCCGACGCACTGCTCGCGCAGATCGAGCGCAACAGGCGCACGCAGGCCTGCCCGGAAATTGACTGTGCAGTTGCAATCTTCGACAGCGACCCGCAACGCCATTCCTATGCCGCCTTCATGCCTCCGATCTTGCGCTGGTTCTTCGATCGGGGACAGCGGTGATTTGTCCTTGCCGGGAGCAGATACGTCGTGCAGTTTGCCCGACAAGACGTTCGTCTGAGGGAGTACTTCGTGTCGCGCCGATACGCCATCTATGACGTTTTCACCAACCGCCGGCTCGCGGGCAATCCGCTCGCGGTCGTCTTCGATGCCGATGGGTTGGACGATGCGGAAATGCAGGCGATTGCCGGCGAGTTCAACCTGTCCGAGACCGTTTTCGTGCAGCGGGCAAAAAACCCTGCCCATACGGCGCGGGTGCGTATCTTCACGCCGGGCTGCGAGTTGCCTTTTGCTGGTCACCCCACCGTCGGTGCGGCGGTTGCCATCGCGGAGACGCTGAACGGTGGCAACGGAAGGCCGCTTGATCTCGTCAGCGTCCTGGAAGAGAACATCGGGCCCGTCCGTTGTGCGGTGAAACTTCCTGCAGAAGGTGCTTCCTTTGCCGAGTTCGACCTGCCGCGGAAATCCGTCCGGCTGGATGCTGCGCTCGACCGTCAGGCTATCGCGGACGCTTTCGGGTTGAAGCCAAATCAGATCGGCTTCGAGAATCACGTGCCTTCCCTCTGGAGCGCAGGCGTCGCCTTCGTAATGGTGCCAGTTCATGATCTCCTCGCCGCGTCGGCGGCAGAATTCGACGCGACCGCGTGGCAGCGCTGCGTTCCGTTCGCGGAAGGGCGGCTGGCGTCCGCCTATCTCTACTGTCGCGGCGGGGTCAACCATTTGGCCCGCTTCCACGCCCGCATGTTCGCGCCCGAGATGGGAATTTCGGAGGATCCAGCGACCGGGGCCGCCGTGGCGGCACTTTCCGGCGCGATCCATTTCTTCGACCAGTTGGTTGACGGCCATCATCCGATCCTGGTCGAGCAGGGCGTCGAGATGGGGCGCCCGTCGTTTATCCATCTGCATCTCGACATCGCCGCGGGACAAATCGCCGGTGCGCGCATCGGTGGGCAGGCCATTCGTATCGCATCGGGCACGCTGGATCTCTAGGGGCTCGGGAACGGATTCTGCTCCGGTCGAGGGCCCGATCCGCACACGTTTTTCCGCGCCATTCCAATCGCTTGCCCGGTCGCGGGGCGACTCCCCAAGCGCGCTGGGTGGCCAGCGACCACGCCTTTCATCGGCGCACACAAAAAAATCGTGCCAATCGAAACAAAAGTTAGAAGGATGGGTAGACAAGGTCGGCCAAGGCCATTATACGCCCCATCAGACCGCAGCGACGCGGTTCTGGACGGGTGATTAGCTCAGTTGGTAGAGCAGCTGACTCTTAATCAGCGGGTCCACGGTTCGAGCCCGTGATCACCCACCAAAATCAAACACTTAGCGGCATTCTACCAACCCGCATTTTACACCAAAGCCAGCATTTTACAGTTTATGCTTTCTTTGTTCCGCGACCGATTGCGTCGATTACCTCCTGTCCGGCGAGGTAGTGCTTGCGGATGATTGATTCGGCGTCCTCTGCCGAATGGCCGGAAATCTCCGATATCAGCTTGATCTTTTCGTCGTGCGATCTGTCCAGATGAGCATAGGCATAGGTGATTGCCGTTCCGCGCAGATCGTGGAAGGTGACGCCTTTGATATCCAGCCTCGCCATCTCCTTGCGCCATGACGCCCGGAAGCCGCTCGATGTCCAGTTCTGCCCAAATGAGTTCACAAGCACGCGCTGCTGCTCGGCTTCCTTCGCCTTCCTGAGAACTGGCAGAATGTCCGGTGCAGCGACAATGCGGACCCTTGCCCCTGTCTTCCCCTGCTTGATCGAAACTCTCCCCCCGTCGAAAGCCAGTGTTGGCATCTCCAGGATGTCGGCCTGCCTTTGCATAGTCCACAGGGCGATCAGAGCGACGTTGCGAATGTGGGGCGCTGCCTTCTCGATCAGTACCGACAATTGGTCGTCGGACCAGATGATGTCGCGCCGGGTGCCTTCATGGAGCCGCTCGACTTCTTCCAATGGATTCCGAAGGATAAGCTCGTTCCCCTTTGCCCATGAAAAGAGGCGTGCCAGAAGCGCGATGTGCATGTCGGCTGAACGCGGGGCGTCTTTCATCGTATCGCGCCATACGATGAAGATGCGGCGGCTTCCTCGTTCCTCAATGGATTCGATGGGAAAGGTCTCGAACTCTAGGCGGATGGTGGCGAACTGCCGCTCATAGTCCCGCCGGGTCGACGCGGCGAGTTTCTGATAGCCGGCAGTCTTGCGATAGTCGTCTATCAATGAGCCGATAGTGCCAGCGACGACTTTCTTTTGCCGATCGCGAGTTAGCCTGATGTATTCCTGCGTGAAAGCCTTCGTCCCCGGCTTCGAGGAGATGCGTGGCGCACCTTTGCCGCGCCAAGCATAGTAGTAGGTTACGACGGAGCCATCCGCCAATTTGACGTTGACCTTATGCACTCCGACGAGCATCCCTTTCATTGAGCCACCTCTTCAGCGCCTTTGCGCCGCTGCTCTCATCTTCTTGCTTGGCAGCGAAATGGCGCGGCGAGAACTCGATCTCACCGGACGGATGCATGATAACACGGACGCCGTGCATCGCCGCAGCGGCAGCAGCGTCGGCTATCTCGGTCTTGGTGTAAGTACGGGCTCTGCTCATGGGCTGTCGTCCACAGGCTTTCCACAGGGCCGTCCATCCTGCGCGCGGCTGCGGATCAACCCGGCGATGGCGTGGCCGGTCGGATCGTCGTTGATGAAGCCGTGATCGTCCGCAATCCCCGCCGCCTCCTCGAAAGCCGCTGCCCTTGCATCGGTGCAGCACGAGCACCGATAGGGCTTGTACCACTTCCGCGCCTCTGGGCTGAATTTCTGGTAGCGGCTGTCGGTGATGTACTTGATGTAGACCGACGTCGTGCTTTCCCATGCGATCGGCTTGCGCCAGTTCGCTTTGCCGGTGCGCTGACGATCCTCGCCCGCTCCCCACTGAGCGCGGCCATATCGGTTCGCCATGAGGTTTTCCGCGTAGCAGCCGTCACAGGCCGGGGAGACCTTCGTGCATCCGATCCACGGATTGAAGGTGTGATCGGTCCATTCGATTTTCGAGTTTTCAGCCATGGTGGCGGTTCTCCTGAACAGCGCGGAGGAGGGCGAGGCAGAGGGCGAGGGCTCCGTTGGGTGCGCCGCCCAAAGCCACGGTGCTGTAGCTTGTCCGGCATCCCTCACGCAGTTCCGCGTGCCATCCTTTCCGGTCGTCTTGGCCGATTGCTGCGATGGTCCACCCCGGCAAAACCCGCTCTGCCAGCGCAACGGCGGCGTCCTGAGAACTGGTCACGGCAGGGAAGAAACGAACATCCATCAGCCCGCCGCCTTGGAAGCGGATCACGTTTTCGCCCTTGTCATAGGTGAAGGGCGGGATCGGACGCTCTGGCATGAAGCCGGGGGCGTCGAAAAGGTGAGGTTCAAGCTCTGCCGCAATGAGAGCATCCAACTCCCGGCTTGGCCCGTCTGCCCGTTCGAGGAGCGCGATAAGCTCGGCCAGCGCCGGCCCGGTGTCGATCTTGGTCATGCGCCGCACTCCACTTCGATGATGTTCTGGAACATGGAGAGGAAGCCGAAGCGGTAGCCGGCCAGCGTGACACGGCAACGAGCACCTTCCTGGATCTTGGCGTAGACCGTCGAGGAGGTGAAATGGCCGTTCCACAGCGAGTCCTCTACGACGTAGGTCTCGGCGTCGGAGTAGACGAAGTTTCGGTACTTGGACGACGATTTGCCGTCGCTGTCCGTCGAGACACTCAGCAGGCGCTCTTTCGAGACAACGCTGATTTCAGATTGTTCGATGTGCGTCTGGATCATGTAGCTTGCGACCCCAGCGGCTACGCCAAGGACAAGGATGCCGATTACTGCGGCTGAGGATGTCGTGCTCATTCCGCTGCCTCGCTGAACATGATCGCTTCAAGTTCGGACTGGTCGACTTCGATCTCAGGCGGTGCAACCTTCGCCTTCGCCTCGAGCAGCGCTTCGAGGATGCGATCGGTCTCGCGCAGTTCGGCGGCGTCCCGCTCGATGTTGCCTTGCAGGAAGTCAGCTCGCGCGCGCAACCGATCGATGCTGGTGTCGACCAGGCGGCGGGCCTTGTCGTGGTCTGGGATGCGCTCGACCGGCGCGGTTGCTGATGCGTGCTTGCGGGAAAAAATGCTGATGATCATGGTTGAGCCCTTCATCGCTCGATGATTTCGCCGGTTCGTTTGTCGTATACGGTGCCGTCCATGCGCCGGCCGAGATGGCCCCAGCTGGACTGCTTCTTGATGCCAAGCGCCTTTTTTCGGACGCGGGCGATCTTCGATTTGACCTTCATTTCTGCTGCCGTCTTGCGGCGGTGCGGTTCGCGAAGGGCAGGGAAAAGATTGCTTTCCCGATGCTCACCGCCGAGGATGAGCGCGTGCTTATGATCAAGGTCCCACTCGTCTCGCAGCGGGTCGATCTTTTTGCCGGTCAAGTGGCAGATGCCTCCTTCACGGTCGAAGACGCGAGTGCGCACCCGGTCAGGAACCTTGCTGTCATCGGTCTTGCCGATCCATTCTGGGACCGTGCGCGCCATCACACCCCCCACCATCCAGAGAGCAGGGCATCGAGGATCCGGCGCCAGAGCGGTTTGCGGGAGAGGGCGGTCATGCCCGTTCTCCGATCAAATCGTCCTGGTCACAGCCGACGACGCCGGCGACGAGTGCGAGCCCGTCACCGCGCTCGATGGTGCGGCTTGCCACCCGCTGGCAGTAGCCGTAGGCAGAGGCCGCCTTGCCGACGATCTCCTGCGGGCAATCGTTCGGCTTCCGATGAGCCGCGAAAGCGGAGAGCTTCTGGCACTCAAGGAGGCGAAGGTTCTCGTCGATATCGTCGGTTGTGAAAGTTCCGGCCCATAGCATCCGGGCGATGCTCTGCAGCCACTCGAAATGGTTGGAGGACGGCGAGGCTGCGGAGCTCCCGCCGTCCTGTGACGCGGGTCCGCCAGCGGGCGCGTCTTCACCGGCAGAGGCGGAGGGGGATTCCTCGCCGGGATTGGATTGATCTTGTTGCCTATGGTCCTTGAAGAGGACGCCGCGCTCGCCGGCTTCCTTCATGATGAACTCGATGAAGTCGGTCATCTCGTCCTTGGAAAGGTCGGACGACGAAAGCTCGAGCGGCAGAAAGGTTTTCCGGTCCAAGCTCGGCAGGAAACTGACCTCCCGACCGAAAGCATGCAGGAAAATCGCCTTCCACTGTGACGGGTCGTACTTGCTGCCGGCGTGATCCAGCTGCTGCGACACTTCGGTCAGCAGCGCCCAGAGCATATCGTTCTGCGGCAAGGTCCGCTTGGACGCTTTGAACTCGACGCGCGTGCCCAATGGTGCGCGGCCGATCCAATCGACTGCCTTCTGGCGAACTGCCGGCGTGTCGAGGACGAGGAGAGCCCTGCCCATTTATGCCGCCTCCTTCATGCCGTAGTGGCGAATGCGCTCGACCAGATCGGCCAACTCCGCGTTGAACCGGTCGATCTCGCCAGCCATTTCGCGGATGTAGTCCTCGTCGCGGTAGACGCGAACGGTAAGCATGGGCAGGCGAGGCCAGTAGGAAACGAAGTCCCACCATTCCCGCTCGGAGAGCCAAAGGTTGCCTTGCACCTGGGCTTTATGTTCGGGCGGCAGGCGGTCGCGTTCGAGGCGGTCGATCTGAATATGCGGCATGGCCGTCTTGATTTCCAATCCGCCGTTCGTCCCGACAAGGCTATCCGGGCTAGCGCCCTTGTTGCCGTTGCGGATGAACCCGACGCGCTTGATCTCGGCCATCTCGACAAAGGCGTAAGTCTCGCGTGCGTCGTCTTCCATGACCTTGCCGCGCTCCATGTGAGCGTTGGCAAAGGTCTCGGACGGTTCACCGGTCAGGATCTCGCCGGCGAGGCGGCGCATGTACTCGCTGCGCGTCTTGCCTTCGCCCTTGGCCATGACCGTGGCGAACTTGCTGGCGGTCGGGATGCCGAGCCGAGCTTCGAACCACTCGGCCTCGCCCTGTTCGATGTCGAACACCTGCATCATGATGCGGCCCTCTGGCTCATCTTGGCCTTGCGGTCATTCAGGATGCGAACGGCGCTGTCGAATTGGCTCGCGAGCATGTCGGGGAGAGCATCGATCTTGCCCATCTTGCAGAATTGCTCGGTGTCCGACTTGGTCTGGTCGAGCAGGATCTGAATGATCTTCACCTGTTCAGGTGTGATGCGCTCCTGCTCGGTCTGGCCGGCGGCTCGCCCGTCATCGTCCTCGGCTACTGCTAGACCCAGCGCCGCGATCAGCGAATATCGCTGAAGATATGTCAGCGTCGAACCGATCGCCTGGATGGCGTTCTTGTTCCCGCTGGTGTCAGCAGGCGCGGACAGCGACGTTTCCTCTGAGTGGCCGTCCTCGTGGGAAAGGATGCATGTGACGTTGATCTTGTCGGCTTGCGTGGTCTTGAAGCGATACGACAGACCGTTGCGGGACAGGATAGGGTCGACAGCGCGAGCGATTGCAGAGAAGTCGGCATAGCGCTTGCTGTTGTGACCGGTCGCATTCTTGACCACCGGAGTGATGTCGGCCTTGGCGCGGGAAATGGCGGCATCAAACGCCTTGCGGCCCCGGTTCGCCTCTTCCCGGTCGCGCAAATCCATCATCTGCTTGAGGATGTCAGCAGACACGCCCATCTCAAGCGCGCGGCCTACCATCTCCATGGGCGTCATGACCGCCCGCGGTTGCTCTACAGCCAATTGTGACGGCGTATGAACCTGAACTGCATTTTCCATTTTCCGTGCCTCCATGGCCTGTTTTGCTTTCGCGATGACGCCGTTTGATGCGTCTCCCAGCCAGACACCGGGCGGGGGCGGATCGATCACGTTGTTCATGGTCGGTTACTCCGCCGCCTCTGCAGGCGCTTCGCGTTTGGTGATGTCGGGGGAGGCCTTGGCGATGGCCGCTTCGAGGAGGACTTTTGCCGCCTCGACTTTCGCGCTACCGGTCGGATTGATTATCCCAGCGGACAGCACAGCCTTGGCCGCTTCGAGCAACTCGCCGTAGCCGTTGACAGCCTGCTCGATGAGCTTCTGGTTCTCGATCAAGTCAGGGCCGAAAACCTGGGCGACGTAGTATCCGCCGTTCATCTGATCTGATGGCGCGGCGAGATATCCGTCTGGCGTTGCGGTCCAAGGCAACTGAGTGTGCTTGCTCATGCCCGATCCTCCAGCCAGCGTTCTTCGCTGCGCGCTTCTGCGGCCTGCTCAAGAGCGTATTCGCGATCCTCGGCCGCTTCGGACAGAAGCCAGTCCTTGAACTCGTCTCGGCTGGTGATGCGGTCCTCAATCGACCAAGGAAGCTTGATCTCGTCCTCGCCGTCGAAGAACCGGACCTCATCGACTTCGGCCGTCGCCGGTTCTGCAGGTTGGTTGAGCGTCTGAGCGCAACCCTTATGGACCGTGAAGTTCACGATCATCTTGAGCTCGATCTCGGTTCCGCATTCCAAACCGCTGATGTGGATGGCCTGTTCGGCGCGATACTTGTGCGACATGTCGATCACTCCGCAGCTTCTGCGACGGCCGGAGCCTCGCGCTTGACGATTTCGTAGCCGAGGGCGTCGGCGATACTCTGCAGTGAGTTTTCCAAGTCCTCGTGATGGCCGGCGACCGAAACCTCGTGCAGCCTGTGGCCGGCGAAGTAGAGGACGTTGCACTTGCCGATCAGGTCGGAACTGGCGTGCGTGATGGCTGCGAGTTGGGTTGCCGTGATCATGCCGCAACCCTCTCAGCACGGAACTCGCTCTCCATGGCGATCAGGCCGCGGATCAGTTCTTCGTGCGCCGACAGCGACCACGTCGACGGCTTGACCCGAGACTCGACGAACTTGCGGGCAAGGCGCTGCTGGTGCTCGATGTTGTCGAAGACATACCGGGCGCGCTGCGATGCCGGCTTTGCCATGGCTGCTGCGCGGATCCTCTGAACTGCTGCTGCGATATCCATTTCCCATCCTCTTCAGTGCCGACCGGTTTCGCGTGCTTCGCCTTGGTGGCGGGCTCATTCCGGGTGGCTGATGGGGAGATATTCGCGATAATCGCAAAGTCAGTCAAGAACAATAATCGCGATAATCGCAAAATATTTTTGACGGATCGCGAATCATGGGTGTATGTCTATGCCAAGACGACGGGCGACCGGGTGCAACTCCCGAGCTGGTGAAGCCCGAAGCGCGGGAAGCGAAAGCCCTACTGTGCTACCAGAAAATGAGGGCGGGTTAGCTGAAAGGCGCCCTGGCACGTGTCCCATCCCGGCTCCGGCCTTCAGGACAAGTCACTGCTTCCCCCGCCTCTTGGATCTCGGTCCATGGGGTAGGGGGAAGCTTTGGCCGGAACCCTCCCTCACCAGCCTTCAGATAGCAGATAGAAGACTAGTTAGAGGTTTACTGTCTCTTACAGAGGTAAGGATGCGTCCATGTCCATTCTCCTCCTCCGTACGGTCCACCGCGCCCGAGTGCCGCGCGGTCGACGTTCGCGGTTTGGAGTAGAAATCCGGCATTCCCGAAGTTTTCCCAGCCGGCGGGGCAACTGGTAGAGTTGGGGACGATCATATACGAAAGCTCTGCGCGGTTTAGCTGGATCGCCGCAGTGGCGCTCTTGATCGAGTCCGCTTGTACCGCTTGCTTTGCGTCAAGTTCTGCTAACTTTTTTTCAATCCGGATAATGGCACCGCCAAGGACGCTGGAGCCATCCTTTATTTGCTGCCGCAGACTATCTTCCACGGAAAGCACCATAAACGGGCCGGCGTCGCCTTGGCTTGAACTTACCGTCACGGAAATGGTTGCTCTGGGATCTTTCGAGCATGTGAGTAAGCGATCGTCGTACTTCGTTATAGGGTTGTCTTCAGTCGCCTTCTCGTCGCCAGAGCAAGTGAGGGATGCGTCAGCGGGGCTGGCCTTAACACCGGAGAGTTCCCATTTCCCAATACCATTCAACTTGACGGTGAAGCCATCGTTTCCGGTATTGATAGCTACAAGTTGTCCGTAAAATGAAGTGGTTGTGCAGCCTTGTAGTAAGGCGGAGAGAAGCTCCGGGTTCCACTTGTTGTTGAGGCTTGTTGCGCTGGCGGAGAGTGCGAACTCGGAGCCAGTCATGTTGACAAACTTGCTCCAGTTGGTTTCCCAGGAGTTCTCGTCGGAGGTCGTCCCAAGTGTTGCATCGACATATCCGACAACTGTGAGCCCCGCATCGAGTGTGGTGTTTCTCGCTGCTCCGAATGCTTTGTATGATTCACTGCTTATTAAGCTCCTGTAGACCTTCTGCCTGGTCTCCGCTGAGGTCTGGTAGGACAGGTCCGGTGTGAGCTTGCTGGCGAGGACGGAGCACACCGTTTGATCAAGCTGTTGTGCTACCGAATCTGCCGGCAGACTACCGAACGCAAGTACGGAGACGACGGACGTGGCGATTGGGTTTAATCTCATGTCAACTACCCCTTCTTGAGCCTTGTCTAATGTCTGCAGCCGCATCGCATATAAATTAGCTCATGCTAAATTGGATTGCACGGGATGATTGCGGGTGGCCTGAAAGACGCGTCGGTGAAATGCAACGACCCTCGAAGCTTGCGCGATTGTTACAAAGATTTATTTGCTGAGAATCGGGGATATTCCTATTTTGTTCTCGGTAGGAACGCCGATCACTCTCGACGCGTGAGCGTCTTATCCGGGGCATGGCAGCAACGACGCCGCCTAGCAGCGCCGAACGAAACAGGAGCCGGGGCCTACCACCTTTTTGGCTTCGTGAAATCGTAGCCGTAGTGGCGAAAGATAGATTTCTGATCTTCCGAGATGTCCGCTTCCCAGCACGGAGTGGGCTGCAACACCACGCTGTAGTCATGGTGTTCGTCGGAAATGCCGAGTGCCATTCGTTTTTCCAGCGCCATTGCATAGCGTACGTTACACGGGCCGGTGTCCAGGTTGTCTACTGCTTGATAGAAAGCACTCGCCACTACGTCCGCAAACTGTAGCCCGGCCTTTTGATAGTGGGGAAAGTCCTCAACGAGTTTGAAACTCATCACCTCCCATCTGGGCGTCCGTTTCGTTAGAAACGTCCGGCCACCACGGGACTGGTACTTTAATAGCTCGTGGTAAGCCGCCGTCTGGCTGTAGGAATGGCCGCCCGATTGTGAAAAGACAAACTTGACATGTCGTCGATGGAGGCGGTGATGAGTTGCGTATCGAAAGCACCAGTCGGTCACGCGCTCCAAGAGAATGCGAACCATCCAGTTGTAAAACCACTGTTTTGAGTTGACCTTTTCCGCGCGTTCATTGCGGTGCCGGCGCATGTTCTTCTTGTTCGAGGCGACGACAAATAGGCGAACCGGGAGATCGCTTAGTCGGTTGCAGACTTGCAGCTTCTGTTCGCCGTCAAGATCTTTGAAGTGAATAATTTGAGTGTTCGTGTTTCCGATCGCGCGGTTAATGTCCGCTACCCATTGTGTAGTTTCAGGGTCTTTTTCTCTGCGAACGAGAACGGCTGAAAGCGTCATCCACTCGGTGCTTCCCCTCTCGTCGATAGGGCGGACGCGCTTCAAGCCCGGATCCCCAGACTCGTCGATATAGGCGACGAACTCGAAATCCGGTGTGCTCAAGCTGTCCCCTCCGTTTTGCTGTCCTCTGGGTAGACCCGGCCGATTGACTTCAGATAGGCCACAATCTGAAGCAATAGATGATCGCGACGACCGTATTTCGCGGAGATGCGCAAAAGCTCTGGTTCAATCGCTTCGTATACATCGTCTGGTAAATCGACATCAGCTATGACGTACGCGTCGTCGCCGACGGCTCGTATGTCGCAGCCGGTTGCGGCGATCTCGCGAACAAAGTCCGGTATCTGGTCCTCCGTCATTTCCCCCATATCAAGCCGCTCCCGCCGATTGCTGCTTTCGACCGCTCAGCCCATCAGCACCCAAACCCGAACACCACGATGAATACGGCAATCGCCGCAAGCATTCTGGCCATACCTTCGTTGGTGTTCGAATTCTCCCCTACGATCCGGTAGTAGAGCGATCCGCGCTCGCTTCCGCTCTCCATGTGGCGCTTCCTCCCTTTTCAGGCTTCGCCCTTGGTCGGGCTATCCTCGTCCAGGTCGCGAACCGGCAGATACGCATGGCCTTCAAGCCAGTCCCGTAAAATTGCCCGGATCGCACCGTCTCGCGTCAGGCGTAGTTCCTTCCTCGCTCGCTCCAGCGCCCTATCGACGTCTTTGTCGAGGAGGAGGCGATCAGTCATGGCTCTCGGACGATCCAGAGGACTTTGCCAATGATGTTCACCTGAACATCGGCATCGGGCTCATAGAGCACGATGGGATCCTGGTGGGCGGGATCGTTGCTTTCAGGCCAGAGCTCGTATCCATGAGCGGACTGCCGCAATCGCTTTGCCGTCCGTTCGACCATCTGGCCGCCATACTTCTTGCGCTCGACAACCACCAAGTCGCCTGGCTTTGGCTCGAGTTGCGCAGCGATGATGTTGAGGCAAACAAGCTTTTCGCCGTGCTGTGCGATCTTGTTGAGGCAGTTACCTTCAATGATGAGGCCATATTGCCAACTAGGGGGATACCCGCCGACAGACGGAACGGTTTCGACATCGTCATAGTCGAAGTCCATTTCGCTCACGTCCATCCAGGTATTCGCCGCAACCCGGCCGATGACCTTTACCTCACCGATGGGCGTCGTCATCGGCTTTAGATCGGATTTGATAACTGGAGGGACGGTTCCGAAGAACTCGCCCATCTTGACCAGTTCCTCGGCCTTAACTTCTCGGGTCTCTTTGTTTGGGTCGATGTTGAGCATACGGGTGATGCCGTCGGCCCGGATCCCAAGATACGTCGCAAGCTTTCCCTTCGCGCCATGACCTTTGCGGTCAAGCTCGGCCTGCAGCCAGTCGCGGATTTGTTTGCGTTTTGGGTCCATGGTCCTCATTTTCGCGATTGCCGCAAATTTTGCTATCGCGAAGATCGCAAAAATAGCTTGACCGATAATCGCGAATATCGCAAAGTTATGCGTATGAGCGAAAAACACCTGGAACCAGCAAAGTCCATCATCGCCAAGATCGGCATCGAAAAGGTGTCCGAGATTACCGGTAAGCACGTCTCGAGGGTGTATCGCTGGATGTACCCGAAAGACCGCGGCGGAACCGGCGGCATTATTCCGCAAAGCGACGTGCCAGGGCTTCTGGCATACGCACGAGCAAACGAGATCGAAATCACCGCGAATGACTTCCTGCCCATCCTCACGGCAGAGGCGCTGGATGCGATCCTTGAACGCGCTCGCGTGGCGGTGACGGCATGACCGCTCTCGGTTGGACTCTCTCGGTCGTTATCGGCCTGACGGTGGTCTCCATTGCGATCTACCTCGCGGAGAAGAGCCGTCGGCGCGCGACATACGATCACGAAACATCAGAGTTCTGGAGGGACATGTGACCTCCATTTCCGAGACCCCCGAGATGCGGGCGCTGCTGATTGCTTGGCGGCTTCGCAGCGCCGCGCTCGGTCTCTCATTTGCATATCCAGTTCCGTTTCAAGTCTGGCCTTCCGGCCGGGTTTATGCGGGGCGGGCCTAACTCCTTCCGTCACGCCGCCCTTGGTACGGGGACAAATGTACCAGAGGCGGTGTGACAGAGATGGCAAATTTCAGACCAGTTGTAGCAACCAAGAGTTTCAAACCAGAGGCGAAGGCGATGAGTACTGCAGACGCATTCTCCCCAGACATTACAGCCGCGTACGCGCGGAAAATGGTGGAAAGAGAAAGCCGCGGAAACGGCGATCAGATGAATGCACTGGATCGGGTAGGGCGTCGTTGCGGCATGACGGCCCGTTCCCTCCGGCGCCTGATCAACGGCGAGACGAAAGACCCCGGATTGTCGGTCTTCTCTCGGGTTCGCGCGGCTTATCTCGACTACTGCGCTCGGCAGATCGCCGAGCTTCAACACGAAATCGAAGTCGAGAAAGCAAGGATCGGCGTGGATGACACTTTTGCAGATCTTGCTGCTGAAGCTGAGGTTTTGGCGGCGAAAGTCGAACGAGCGAAACGAGGAGTGAAGGGATGACGGCAGCAGGCCACAATACGCAACTGAGTGAGGGCGACCGGCAGAAGCTGTTCGCCTATCACGTCCGAAAGGAAATCGCGGAAGAGACCAGACGCCGCGAGGCTGCGGCAGCAAAGTCGGTGAACCGCAAGATCGCGAAGGCATCCGATCCGACCTTCACCGGCCAGAAGTTCGATCACTACGTCAAAGCTCATTTCGGCGAGGACGATCAGAAGCCAGTCGATCGGCTCAAGTCCGATCGTGAAAACCTCGAATGGCTGGGCCTGATCCCGGAGACATCTGGCGGCGACCTTCTCGCGCAGGCTGATCGTGTCGACAACGAAGGCATGATCCGCGCCAAGGGCTACAAGGCCGGCCTGCTGAACGCGGAGCGCGTGTCCGGCTACGACGCCGGCAGTGTCGACGACAAGCTCTGGCTGGAAGCCTACGACGACGGCCACGACGAGTACGAGGCCGATATTCCCGATATCCTCGCGCGTATCAATGAAGCGGCCGACCAAGAGGCGCCGCCTTCCGATCCAGACGTTTGAGTTCTCCCAGAGCCCGCCGCGCTTTCCGGCGGGCCACCTCAGAGGCGCGAATGCCTCACCTTCTTCTTCCGAGCGGTGAGCCGATGAACGTAGCAGCCAGAATTGAGACCTATTCCTGCCCGTGTTGCGGCGGATCGATCGGAGAAGCGGCGCCGATCCAATCCATCATCGACGCCGAAAAATCGTGGGTGTCGAAAGCCATCCTGGAGACGCTTTCAAAGCCGGTCGGGAAACGGGTTCGCCGCGATGCGCTGATCGAGGCCATTTACCAGTTTGAGGATGAGCCGGACAACGCTGTCATGGTGTTCCGTGTGAAGCTCACGCGCCTCAGGAAGCACCTGGGAGCGTTCGGATGGATGATTCAGCGCGAGGGTAGCAAAGGTCCTCAGGGAGGCCGTGGCGCCGTCTACCGGCTCCTGCCGATCGGAGGCGACCGATGATCATCATGGGCCTCGATCTCGCAACCCGTTCTGGCTGGGCCGTTCGCGACAGCAACAAGCACCGCTCCAGCATCATTTGCGGAACGTTCTCGGTCAAAGATTATCAGTGGGAAGAGAAGTACGCGATTGCAGCGAACCTCTTCTGGCGCCTCGTCAAGGACCACGCACCCGACTTCGTGGCGATCGAGCGCCCGGAGCACGGCGTCCGACAGTTCAAGAAGAAGGGGAAGGTCGACCTCACCGGCAAGGAAGAGATCGTCTCCACCATCAATCCCGCTGCGCTCCAGCTTACCGGCATCGCCGGCGCGGTCATCGCCATCTGCCAAATCCGCGGCATTCCCTACGGCACGATCGCGGCCACCAGCTGGCGCCCGGTCTACTACGGCAAGGGCGTGAAGCCGGGTGAGGGGAAGGACTGGAAAGACCTCGCTATCGAATACGCAGAGCGCGAGAACATCGCCCTGCCGTCGACCAAGGCAGAGCAGAAGGACGCGGCCGAGGCCATCGGTGTCTGCACGTGCTGGCACAACTGCGCCATCCCCGAAATCAAATGGATGCAGCAGCGGTTCGTCGAGCTTCGTACCGGCGCCTATGAGCAGAAGCGGAAGGTGGCCGCATGACCCCGCACCTCCCAGCCATCCCCCATGGTGATCAACGCCAAGCGGACCTTCCTGCCGGATTGCAAGCCGACGGCGGACACGATCGTTCAGCAGATCATCGAGCATTTCCCAGACGAGACGCGCCAGGTGCGCAAGGAGGCGGCGTGATGGACCATCTAAGGGTGCGCCAAGGCACTGAGGGTTTTCAGACTGTGTCTATCATCGAGAAGCTGGATGCTCATTTCGACTCGCGCATGTTGCGGCCATTCGCGAATGATCTTGTTTCCTTCACTGGCAGCGATCTTGAATTGAAGTGTGTGGGGTCCATTGCTGCGGTCCTCCCATCCACGCAGGGGGTATGGCCAGCGCATATCGCCCAAGCCCAACTCCGTGCCGTCGACCTTTATTTCCATAATTCCCATTGCGTTGCCAACGTTCAGGCTAATGGCGCGAACAAAGAGGGTGCGCCGGTTCCAATTCACGAGCCGAACCACCATCTCGGATGGGTCATCGAGGTCAGGCGTGATGTCCATCGTCGGGGGAGCATCTCCGAGAACGAATTCTGTCTGCTTGCGCTGCTCAACAATTTGGTTTCGGAGAAAGATGACGGTTACAGCCGCCGCGACAGTGGCGGCCCACCCACTCAGCGCTCCGAGCCAGCTTTGGACATTGCAGTCCTCGTCAGCGCAAAGATCCCAAGAAGACCAGGACGCCAGTTCAGGCAGAAAGCGCATGACCAAAATAAACATTGCGAGCGCCAGTGCGGTCAGCACCGGCACACAAAATCTCTTGTCGCACATAGCGATACCCCATTCGCCTCGCTGCAACTGACGCACGATTCGGTTCGCGCTTTCAATGCTGCATGGGCAGGAGGCGCCGCATGAACGCCGCTGTCGACATGTCCCTCCACCCCACATACCGCGACCAGCAGCGGGAATTGCCGTCCAGCATTGATGCGGAAAAGGCGCTGCTTGGTGCGATCCTGATCAACGCGGACGCGATAGACGCCATCCGCGCGCCTTTGGAGCCCGCGCACTTCTACGAGCCGCTTCATGGGCAAATCTTCGACGCGATGGTGGACCTTCGCAAGGCCGGTCGATCCATCACCACGATTACGGTCAAGTCCTATGTCCCGGACACGATGATCGATGGGAGGACTCCGGCACAGTATTTGGCGAAACTGGCTGCCGACGCAGTCAACGTCGTCAACGCCCCCGACTATGCCGATGGGATTATGGATCGGGCGGCACGGCGTGCATTGGTTTCCCTCGGCCACAAGATAGAAGACGCGGCCTTCTCGCTCGAACTCGACATCATGGACGAATTCGAGGCGCTTCGCGCTCGTTTCGAGGACGTCGCAAGGGCACTCAACGGTCAGCCTCAGGCCAAGACGCTCGCCGACGCGGCGAAGCGCTCTCTTGCCTCTACGGCGCTGGCCTACCAAGGCAAGGGACTGTCCGGCGTCGACTACGGCATCTCGTTCCTGATGAACATGATTGGGCCGCTTCTCCCCGGCCAGTTGGTCATCATGGGGGGTATGACCAAGCACGGGAAGTCCTCTCTGATGGAACAGATCGTTGCCGGTGCGGCCATGAACGGCCATCCGATCTGGATCAACTCCGGGGAGATGAAGGACGAAGAGCTTGCCCGCCGCGCCTTGGCCCGTATCACCGATATCAAGGCATGGCAGCAGGTGAGGGGAAAGGTCTCCGAAAGGGACTATGAGCGGCTGGAGACCGCCCGTCGCAATGCCGAGACGTGGCAGGAGCGAGTCTTCATCCGCGACGACTCCATGACCCTGCGGCAGATCGAGCGGGAGATTGCCGATTTCGCCAAGTTCCATGAAGGCGGCATGGCTGTCGTCGATCACGTCGGCCTTGTCGAGAAAGATCAGAACCACGCCAGGACGAGTGACGCCGAGTTCGCGTCGATCGTCACTCGCAAGTTGAAGGTCTCCGCCGGGAAGAACAGACTGCCGATCGTCGCGGCGGCGCAGCTCAAGAAGAACATCTTCGAGATCACCGACAGAACCATCACCCGCAAGACGTACATGAAGGTGATCGGCCGCCGGCCGAAAGCTGCTGACCTGTTCGGTTCCTGCGAAAAGGACGCGGATCACGTCATCACCCCGTTCCGCGCCGAAGCGGTGATGGATGAGAACGAGCCGGCCGAAATGGACGATCTCCACAGCGTCTGGGAAGAGGTCCGGGGCAACGTTCGCGACCGGGCCGAAATCGTCCTCGCACTTTCCCGCCACACACGCTGGCCGCAGCGCAAGCAAGTCGGATGGGACGGGCCGCGGACCATGTTTACCGACCCGCAGCAGGGCGACCAGGGGAGGATGTTCTAGTGGCCATAATGAAGCCGACCGGAGATGTTGTTCTAGCCGTCCCGAAGGTCATTTCGCTCTCTTGTTTGGATGATTCCGCGAAGCTCCGCGTTCTTTCGGACCCGCTCAGTCCCAAAATGCAGTTCCTTATGGCAGTTGGGGCACAACGCCGCGACATTCATCGGGTGGTCAGGACCTCCATCCGCCAGTCGATCGATGTGGTGAACTTCGAGATACTTGGTCTCGTCTGGCTTTTCAAAGGGAGCCTCGCATTCACGGTATTCGCATTCGTCCCCCGCCCGATTGAGCGCGTGGGCCACGATGATCGCACTCCTTCTGAATACGGATGTTGCTCTGCCCCGACGAGCTGGGTTTTCGTCTGCAGCTTGGTATGCAAGCTCTCTGAGATCCGGATCATTGCGGAATTCCTCTACCGCTTGATCGAAGATCGCTTGCCCATTCATTTCATGCCGTCGCAAGTAGAAAACCACCTGGCCATTCCGAAGCGCATTTTCCTCATCGAGTACCCATTCACCACGATACACATAAATCTCGCCCTCCTTGATGAACAGCTCCAGGGAGTCGCCACCTTCGATGTGGTTTCTGACCATGTGGTTGTTGTTGGCATTAGGATCACCGTCTCGAGGTGCCTGGCCATAAAATCGGAACCGGCCATCGGCCATGAGCGCATCTCGGTAGCGGTGACGACGAACCTTGGAGGGATCGCTGACCAGGATAATGATGTGGTCTTCTCCGCTTCGGTCGATGCCCCATCGATTATGGCAATCGAAATCCGCGCGAATAGCCATTCGGCTCAGATAGGCCGTTCCAATTTCAATACCCAACATAAGCTGCCCCCAATGCGTTTAGTCGCAATGGTTCTGCAGCTCGTCGGTTGCATTGCCGTAAAGGAGCACGGTTAATGAATGAATTCGCAGGCTACGCGAGAGAGGTCCCTATGGGCTGGTGGGCCATGCTCCGCTTTGCTCGAGATGCGAGGCCGAAACCGTTGATGGGCGAGGGCGATAAGCCGATCGTGTTTCCAGATGAACTGTCGGCGACGAAGGCTGTGCTCCGTCACTTCGTCGCCTACTTCAATGGAAATCTCGTTGCTTCGCGGGAGATTGTTGGCGGGAGTATCAAGGACGCCCGCCGTGCTCGAGCGGAGCGACTGTTCCAGAATGATGCTCAATTCTACGAAATAACCAATGATCGGAGATAGTCATCACGAGCTAATTAAAAGTAGAATCGGGTTTGGGGAACAACATGCGCGCCGGACACACCAATCGAACTTGGTCGTCAATGCGGGGGTGCTCCGGGTGGAAAAACCGGAGCTCAATTTCCACCTCGACCTTTCTTTCAACCTCCAGCACTTCTGGATCAACAACATTGTCGAATTCAAATTGTATGTCGATGTGGTTAGGCGTCCCCTGCCGATTAATGGAGCCGGCGATCCGAACGCGGTCGAAGAGAACGCCATCAACGTCAACTTCAACCGACATATCGTCCCTACTGTCCTCCTCTGGATCAGCGGAAGTGACCACAAAGGTTTTCGGACGGGGTATTTCAGCGGTGGAGTGAAGATGAACCCTATCTATGACAGTGGTTCTTCTATTCCAATTTACCACGCGCAATATACCGGAAGTTTTTCGCCCAGAGGATCGATAAACCTCCATGGTTGGCTTCCCATCACCCAGCATGAAGGCGGTCTGTCGACGTTGCTCTTTAAGTTGCCCGAACACAAACCAGGTGCCGATAGCTGCTGCGGTGAACCCAACCCATCCGGAGAGCGCGGCCATCCATTCACGGAGACAATGCTCTTCGGGTTGAGTCCAAGGCAGCCAAGACGGTCCAGACTCTGTGCAAGCGCTTTCGAACTGGTTGAACCAGACGGCCGAAAAGAAGAGCACACAGGCAAGTCCAAACGCGCAATACCAGCCAAGATAGTAGCCACCGTCTTTGTCTCGATCATCCATAATGGGAGTCCCTAGTGTACAAGTTTCGTTGTCTAGGCGAGTCGGGTCCTTATCTGCAACTGTGGAGGGCGGTGTGATCGACCCGCGCGTCTACAGCATCTGCGAGGAGTATGGCGTGGTTATCGTTGATGGCCGGTCCTATCCTGGCATTCGCGAGACACGCGCTGTTGTAACACTCGATCGCATCCTGTCGGCGAAAGGCGAGGATCATTTCCGCCTCGTCCTCTCCACGGTGGCTGAAACCGAGAACAATCAGGGGTATATCGATAAGCACTTGCTTTGGGCGGTTAGCGACCTTGTGGAGACGTATCGGGTGTTGATTGAGGCTAATCCCTCGGAATGGCTGGTATGCTTCGACAGGGCTCCTGTGGGCGAATTGCAGGTTGTGGCGAAAGGTCTCCGGCATCAACGTTTCGCGTTGGTAGGTATGTTGGCGGAGAGAGTGGTGCGTAGGTTTGGCCCGAACGCTGGACAGGGCGATCTTTTTGACGACCGGAGAGCGGCATGACCGAGAGCATGATTGAGAAGGTGGCGCGAGCGATCTACGACTCCGAGGGGAACCAGACGAAGGAACCTGGCAAAAATTGGCGCCCCTCGAGGCTTGAGGATGACGAGAACAAGGAACTGTATCTCGACTACGCCCGCGCAGCCATCGAGGCAATGCGCGAGCCGTCTTCTCGTATGGTCGGAGCCGCCACAGGGGTTCCCATCCAGAGCAACGTGGTCTCTGAAACATATGTTCTCGATGAGGAAGCAACTGCGATCTGGCAGGGAATGATCACCGCGGCGCTCGAGGAGAACGGCGAATGAACAAAGCTGAAATCGCGAACCTCTTCATCAAGGCGGCATTCATTGATAGCCGCTTGCCGATCGATGCTAGGCCGAAGCGGCTCAAGGCGGCATGGTTCACCGGCGCGGCCCTCACGGAAGAGGACCAGCGGAAGTGGATCATCCGCGAGCAGGGCGACAAGCCGAGTCAACTGCACAAGCTCGACAAGGGACCGATACATGACTGGTGGATGGCATTCTGGGATGGCCGCACGGTCGACACCAGCCGCAACGATTTCCGGCTGTGGGAGCTGGCGAACGAACTGATCAAGATCGTTGCCAACGAGGGCAACCGTCGGGCGCTGTGGGCATGGGCGATGTCCAAGGCTGGGACGCTGCAGGTGCACGAGGACAAGACGCGCAAGACGCAGAAATTCGGCACGCTCAAGCTCCACAAACGGACCAACAGAGACGTGTCCTTCGCCGCCTGGTGCCGGTCGGAAGGCATTCACGAAATGACCGGTTCACGCCGCAAAAATCGGGCGATAGCCGTTATAGAACAGTATCTTGTTCGGGGCGGCTCACCCAATGTCGAAACGGATGATTTTGGGGTGTTGCCTGTTGGTGCTGTTTTCGAGCACATTTCGGATAACATCGCAGCCAACGCGTCGGAGGACAAAGGGCGGACATTCGAACGGGACCGGGACACGGTTTTCGCGAAAGAAGCCACCCTGTCGGTCTGGGAAGAGTACCGCAGCGCTCGCCGCCGCCGCGCCCGCGAGAAGAAGCGGGAGGCGGCGTAAAACGACCGGTTGTGGCCGCGCCCTCAGATGCTAGTCGTCGTCATCGATCGAAATGATCGTTCCACCCTCTATAGCAACCTTGCCAAGGCTGCCGATTATGGCGCGTATCGAGCTATCGATATCTGAGACGACGCCAAGGATCGTGTAACAGGACGGGCAGGCGACGGTGAAGGCGTTGATGACGCGAGGCTCGTCTGTGTATAGCCGCTCGCATCGAGCTTCTTGAACGACGGATCTGCAGTTCGGGCACACATTTCTATGCATAGCAACCCCCGCGACAGTTAATGTGCGCGAGGGTTGCGCAACTACCGGTAAAACGCAATACGGAGGCCTTGCTACGCCCGCGAGCAGAAGAAGCGGTTAGCACTACTGGGGTTGGCCCTGAACAGCCGGTGGTATGAGTGATCCTTCGTCCGGCCGCACTGCCGGTTGATCGCCCTTTAACATCAGGATGCTGAGCACTGCGGCAACCAGGGCGCATATGAGGATCACAAAGATGAGGCGTGACCTGCGCATGTGGGGCCTCGGTTAATAGGCAGTGGAACGCCCGCGTAGACTGCCACCCTTCGGGGCTGACTACGGTGCGTCCTGATCAGTCCCAAGCTCGGCGGCCCGCTACTTGGTCGGCCTGACGAGTGTAATGACTCTCGGCTTGGATGGTGCATCTAGCCATTCGATCCACTTATCTCGCTCTTCGATCGTGTCAAAGAACCGCCAGAGCCGGTACTCCTCTTCGGTGGTCTCCAGCATCTCTCCGATGGATACAAGCTCCAAGGGCAGCGTCACCTCGTTACCGTCGAAGCGAACGAAATACACGCCCTCGGTGGCGAGACGAATAATCTGGCCAGTGCCATAGGTGCCGTCGGGGTCGTCGAGCGTGAAGTACATGCCTGTCAGAGTGTCGAGGGTGTTGTCGTTCATAGGTTTCTTGCCAGTCCGAGATTCGAAACTTGATAGCGGCGTGGCGTAAGCGCGCGCCGAAGGGACGTCGGGCAGATCTATCCGCAAGCCTGTAGGCAGGCAAGTATCCCCAGCCCGTCGCCTAACCGCGGCGGGTTTTCGTTTGTGGAGGCCAGATGCCCCAAGCCAAGCAAGCAGTCAGTGTCGACGCGATGATCTACGGCGGCCGCCAGCGCCCTGGCATCTGCGAAGGTGCGGAATGCACCGTCAACGGCGAGGAGGTGACACAGTTTCGCGAACGGGCCGGCCTAAAGATTGCAAAGTTGGAGTGTGGCCGATGCGGGCGGACGTGGACACGGATAGGAGAGTGAAGGCCGCTTGAGGCCGCATCACTTTCCGAGGAGCTGGTCCCTGCCATTGTAGCAGGCGAGCTCGATACCGTTCGCGAACTCCTCAACGGAGCGCTCCTGCATTTCGCCGGTAGAGTAGGCCGGCTCCGAATAAGCAGCCTTGACCAGATCGACAACGAATTCGCGAACAGAAATGTCGGCACCTTCGGCGACCTTCATCGCGTCTGTTAAGGAGACGCCAAGTTGCCGAACCTCCATCATCCTGCGAGCAATTTTGCCCGCGCCCGGGCAGTCGTCGTAGATTCCTTGAGCGGACGCGCTCGTCGCAAGGAAGGTGGCGAGAATAAATGTGCGTGCAAGCATTTCAGATCCCGTGCTGCATAATCTTAAGCGGCGCTTATCACTCGAGCGACTGGAAAGTAAGCGGCAAAAAGCGGTCTTCCGCGCATTCGCGGTACGCTTCTTCGGGGTAAATCAGCGTTGATAGACTTACCGTGGCAAACAAGCTGAGGACGGCGACTGGATCGCGGCTTCGCTCTACAAGGCAAGGCTGTACGGGCTGGCGCGGAAGAGCGGGATTAAGGTGGTCGAGAGGCACTAGGCCAGTGGCGGCCCGGCTGGATCGGGTCGTTGTGGGGCGGAAAGATTAGAAAATCCATATCGCGAAATGCGAAACGCTCGGCGGTCGTTGCGCTATTCACCGTTTTCGGCTCGAACGAGCGCATACTGCTTGACCAAATACGCGTCGGCCTCTGCTCTGCCTCTGAAATGACGCTCGGCGCGCTCTTTGCCGCCAACGTTTTGAGTGACCACGAGCCACCCGTCTCCGTCCTTTTCAATGCCGGCTGAAGCCAGCGGTTTATCTGGAAACCCCATTCCATCCCTCCAAGGTTGACCCATGCCAGTCCTGAAAAACGCCCGGCATGAGAAACTAAACTTCAGCTGCCTTTGCCGCCGCAATTCCACGATCGATCTTGGCAGTCAGAACGAACAGGAAGTTGCCCAACGCTTCCGCAAACTCAACTGATAGCTTTGCCTCCTCGGAAGTAACGTGCGGTTTCTCTGCATCCGCATGGCGTGGTCTGTTGGAGCCAAGGCGAACTTCATGAGCCCAATCTGCCATACCTTTCGTCAGTAAATTGTCCTTTAGAGCTTTATCGATTCGGGAGTAGAGCGACCCTTCGACGTAATCATGGGTTTTCAGCATCGCATCAACGGCGCTGCCAGCCATGACAGCCGCGGCGTCGGGGGCGTGAAGCGTTTCGAATGCCTGCTGCAAGAACCTGCGCGCTGGTTGCGGGATGTCCTCATGGGCCATATTGGCGCTAGGCCAGAGGTTAAGCGCGTCCAACCTGTCCGGGTGACGCCACGCGAGCCTCGCAGTAACCACAGAGCCACATGTATTGCACCGATAGGAGGCCCATCGCACTTGGCTCATCTCGGTCCAAGTGTCGCTCCAAAGTTTATTGAAGTTGGGGGTTGCGACTGAGCAATGGGGACAGCGACCGATGCCGAGCAGTTTGAAGGAAGCTTCAGTACCGTTTTGAGTGGAAAAAACACCTGTGTAGGCCGTCATGCATTTGTGCCCCGGTTGAAATAATTCAAAGGAAATCAAACTTGGCGCGAGGTGGCAAGAGGACTGGCGCTGGTCGGCCAAAGGGAGCCGCTACGCGCAAGACGAAGGAAATCGCCGATAGGGCATCGGCTGAGGGTATAACCCCGCTAGAGGTCATGCTGAAGGCAATGCGGACCCACGCCGAAAAGGAAGATTGGGACGCAGCCGCATCGATCGCGAAGGATGCCGCGCCCTACATGCACGCCAAGCTCGCCAGCGTTCAGCACTCCGGTCCGAAGGGTGGGCCGATCCAGACTGTAGACCTCACCAACGTATCGGATGACCAGCTTGCAGCACTCGAAGCCATCTTCGGCCCGCTTGCCAGATCCGGCGGTGATGATGAGAGCGATCCGGGCGGAGAAGGCGAGGCGGGCGGCTGAAGCGGAACGCGAGCGCATCGCAAAGGACGCCGAACGCATCCGGGCACGGTGCCAGACGCTCGTGGGGTTTATTCAAGAGTTCTGGGACGTCCTAGAGCCCAAGAAGCCCCTGAAGTTCGGATGGGCTCTACGGGCCATGTGCAAGCATCTGGAGGCGGTGACCGAGGGGCACATCCAGTTCCTCATGATGACCGTGCCGCCCGGCATGATGAAGTCGCTACTCCTGGTGTTTTGGAGCGCGTGGGAGTGGGGACCGATCGGCAGGCCTGATATTCAGGTGCTCGCCACCTCATACAGCCAGCCGAACGTGCTGCGCGACAACATGAAGCTTCGCCGACTGGTGGAGAGCGAGAAGTTCCAGGCGCTGTGGCCCCTCAGGCTACGCGACGATCAGAACGCAAAGGGGAAGTTCGAGAATACTGGCAGCGGGTTCAGTGAGGCCCGCCCGTTCAGTTCCATGACTGGTGGCCGCGGCGATCGGGTGAAGATCGACGACCCACATTCGACGGAGACGGCGGAGAGCGATACGGAGCGGCAGACGGCAGTCCGCATCTTCCGGGAAGGCATCTCCGACCGACTAAACGACGTCACGACCTCGGCGATCGTCATCATCATGCAGCGACTCCATGAGCAGGACGTAGCCGGCGTGGCGCTTCAACTCGACATCGGATTCATCCACCTCAATCTGCCGATGGAGTTTGAACCTGAGAGGGCTTGCCGGACCTATGTCGGCGGCGAGCTGTTCTTTGAGGACCCGCGGACCGAAGAAGGCGAGTTGCTTTTTCCCGAGCGGTTTCCGGCTGAGGAAATCGAACGCCTCAAGAAGGCAAAGGGCTCATATGCCTATAGCGGTCAGTACCAACAGCGGCCGGCGCCTCGCTCTGGCGGTATGTTCCAGCGTGGCGACTTTGAGATCGTCGATGCGGTTCCTGCCGGCGCTATGCGGTGCAGAGCGTGGGACTTTGCAGCAACGCAGCCTAAGCCGGGCAAGCAACCGGACTGGACTGTCGGCCTCCGGATGGCCCACCACGCCGGCATCTTCTACGTCGAGGATGTGAAGCGGGACCGGTGGTCGCCTGCCGATGTAGAGAAGAACCTGAAGAACACGGCCTCGCAAGACGGCCTCGGCATCAGGATCAGGATGCCCCAGGACCCCGGTGCGGCCGGCAAGTCGGACGCCGCGACAAAGGTAAAACTGCTCGCTGGCTACGAGGTCAAGGTGGTGGCCCCCACTGGCGAAAAGTCGGTGAGGGCAAAGCCGGCATCGGCCCAGGCTGAAGCAGGCAACGTAAAGCTCGTGCGCGGGCACTGGAACGACGCCTTCCTTGATGAGGTGTGTTCGTTCCCGAACGCGCAACACGATGACCAGGTGGACGCCTTCGCTGATGCTCTGAACGAGCTAGCGCTTGGCTCGACCTTCACTCTCGACAACATCTGAGGAACCCCATGGGGAATGTATTCGCCTTCGCTCGTGACAGCCTCACGAGCCTGGTGTCCCGTATGGGCACCGATAGGGACAAGGCGGCCACGACTTTCTACGCTCATACCGTGTTGTCGGATGAGCAGTTGATCGCGGCTTACAGCACGGCATGGTTGCCGCGCAAGATCGTCGAAATTCCGGCGCTCGACGCTTGCCGCAAGTGGCGCGACTGGCAGGCGAAAAAGCCCCAGATCGAGGCCATCGAGGGAGAAGAGAAGCGCCTGAACGTCCGCGGCAAGGTGCTGGAGGCACTGAAGAAAGCACGTCTGTTCGGAGGCGCGGCGCTTTACATCGGGACGGGCGATGCTGACCCGTCGCAGCCTCTGGAGGTCGAGCGCATTGGCAAAACTGGCTTGCGCTACCTGAACGTCATAACCCGCCGTCAGTTGTCGCCGGGCGAGATCGACCGGAACCCTGAATCCGAATGGTACGGCAAGCCGATGTCATACATCCTCAAGGGCAACAACGGCGAACAGATCACAATTCACCCGTCGCGCCTGGTGCTTTTCTCGGGCGCCACGCCGGCGGATGATGAGATTTCGACGAACGTCTGGCAGGGTTGGGGCGATAACTGCTTCTTCATTTTCGCCACCAGCCCAAGTGAAGCCAATGCCTGCCTACCATGGCGTGTATTTGGCCGCCAGTCACAGCCACTTCCGCAAACGGAGTGATCCCCATGCAATTCATCGACGCTGCACCGATCGCGGGGACGCGACGGACCGCCGACGGCTACCTTGTGGCCGAGGTCCGCACCGCGCGCACCGGCATTCAAGACTACGCCGGGTGGGAAGTCGGCAAGCCCGACATGCCCGTGGTCAAGGTCTATCGCCCGGCCGATCAGGTTTTCGCCAAGGACAGCCTCGGCAGCTACGCTCACAAGCCAGTGACGAACGATCACCCCGACGAGGCGGTGACGGCCGACAACTGGAAAGACCTGTCCGTCGGCCAGATCGGCGACGAGATTGCCCGCGACGGCGAGTTCGTCCGAATCCCTCTCATCGTCATGGATGCCGCCGCGATCAAGGGAGCCGCCTAATGCCTGCTGTTCAGACCAACTACACGGCCACCCACGCCCGCTGGGTCGAGGGCATGGTCCTCAACATGGAGCCGAACGTCATCGTCACCCGCGTTGCGGAAGACGTCGAGGGCATTGGCTTCGGTAAGGTCGGTGTGCAAGGCACCGCCGACAACCAGGTTGTGGGCTCCGAGGCCACGGTTAAGTTCGTGGGCATCGCTGTCCTCGACACCACCCAGCCGACCGGCAAGTACGAGCAGTACTCCAACGTCGCGCTGATGAAGAAGGGCGTCATCGTGGCTCAGGCCTCGGTCGCCGTCGCCGTGGGCGATCCGGTCTACTACGTCCCGGCAACGGGCGTTCTGACCAACGTCTCGACCAGCAACACCCAGATCGTGGGCGCCCAGTGGGACACCAGCACCTCCGGTGCCGGTCTCGCAGCGCTTCGCCTCGGCTAACAAGGAGCGTCTACAATGAACGCACACATCATGCAGGACGCTCAGCAGGTCGCGATGAGCTTCCTTATCCGTCAGGCCTCGCTCATCGAGCCGACGGTCTACGCGATGCGGTATCAGGAAATCCAGTACGCGAGCCTGATCCCGGTTGATACCTCGGCGCCGGAGTGGATCCAGTCCGTCACCTACTTCTCCATGGACGGCGTCGGCAAGGCCGACTGGTTCCACGGCAACGCGCAGGACATCCCGAAGGTCGAGCTGACCCGCGAGAAGTTCGAGACGTCTGTCAGCATGGCCGCAATCGGATACGGCTACACGCTGGAAGAGCTTGGCACCGCTCAGCTCCTCGGCATGAACTTGACCGCCGACAAGGCCACGCTGGCCCGCCGTGTGGCCGAAGAGAAGATCGACTCCGTCGCCTTCGTCGGTGATACCAGCAAGGGCTTGCAGGGGCTGGTTAACTCCTCGTCCCCGACCGCGACGACGGCTCCGGCCGATGGCACCGGCTCGGCGACCACCTTCGCCAGCAAGACGCCTGATAATGTGCTTCGCGACATCAACGGCCAGCTTACCGGCATGTTCACTGGTACGCTCGGTGCGGAAATCGCGGACACCCTCCTGCTTCCGTACTCGGTGCTGCTGGACATCTCCAACCGTCGCATCGATCAGGTTAACCAGACCACGATCCTCGAATGGGTGAAGAAGAACAACATCTACACCCTGACGACGGGCCAGGAACTGACCATCCGCGGCGTGTTCGGCTACCTCGACACGGCCGGTGCATCCAGCACCAAGCGCATGGTCGCCTATCGTCGCTCGCCCGAGGTGCTGAAAATGCACCTTCCAATGCCGTTCCGCTTCCTGCAGCCGTGGCAGACCGGGCCGATCAAGTTCGATGTCCCCGGCATTTTCCGCGTCGGTGGTGTCGATATCCGTCGGCCCAAGGCGGTCCGCTATCTCGACGGCATCTAAGGAGGGCCGACCATGAAAGTCACGAACGTCTCTCAGGGCCCTCGCGGGCTCAACACCAAGGATGGTCCGGTCCTCGTCGAGCCGGGTCATCGACGGCACGGTGATCAAGACGGGCGATATGCAGATCTACATCTCGTCAATTGGACTGCCGATCGTTCCTGGTCCGGGCGACATCGTCACCGCCAACGGGACCGACTACACCGTCATAGCGTCCGATCCGAACTCCTTCGACGGCGTGACGCCGGTCGTTCATATCTTACAGGGAAGGGTTGCGGCCTAATTAGTCCGGTTGGATCAGAACCTGGCAAAGGATGTCGGATACTCCGTCAGCCCCTGTGAAAGCCATTCCTTTCCCGTCAGGCAGCCTGATCATAATGCGAGTGTTCTTGAGGTTGTCCAGAATAAGCAGACGTGTACCATCTTTGACTTCGACATTGGCAGACCAGGTTTTCACACGAGCCGCTTCCCTAAAAGGAGCGAAGTTTGACGATGACGAGGCCACATCAGCACCGCCAGACCCGTTCAGCGAAAACTCGATCGTCGTCCCGGGAAGAGCGCAGTTTACGACGCCAAATTTTTGGTAAGGCTCCGCGTTCGCAGTTGATGCCAGAGCCGCAAAAGATGCTGCGGTAACAAACAGTCGAGAATAATCCACGTAACCCATCCGCCCCTCCATTTCCCAAGGACTCATAGCGCGAGCCTTGTGAAAGTCGAGATGCAATTTAGGTTGTCTAATCAGAAGTAGGATTGCCCAATGAGCAAGGTAACCGTCGAAGTGGTGCTCCCGCACAAGGGGAAGGCCAAGGGCGAGACCTATGGCGTGACGCTAGTTGAGGCGAAGGCGCTGGAGGCTATCGGTCTGGCGAAGCGCGTTGCTGCCGCGAAGAAGGCTCCGAAGTCCAAGTAATGGGATCCCTCCGCCAACAGATAGACGCGCTCCTTGCCCGTCTTGAGCCGGCCATGGCCTCTGCCTTCCGCGAGGCAGTGGAAGACATCAAATCCAACATCGTGCTTCGTGAGGTAGTGGAGCTCTTGGAGCGCAGGGACATCGAAGGCGCGATCCAAGCGTTGCATATCGAACCGGCCGCTTTCCGCCCGCTGTCCGAAGCGATCCGGCAGGCCTTCAACGAAGGTGGCATCCTCGTTGTCGACCGGCTGCCGCGGCTGTTCGACCCGATGGGCGGCCGGGTGGTAGTCCGGTGGGACGTGCAGAACCAGCGCGCCGAGCAGATCATCCGCGAACTGTCGTCGACGGCGATCACCAACATTACCGAGGACACCAAGCAGCTCGCCCGCGAAAAGACCGCCTCAGGCTTTGCTCAGGGGCAGGGGCCGCGCACGATCGCGCTGGACATAGCCGGTCGCGTCTCTCGTGTCACAGGACGCCGTGAGGGCGGGTTGCTCGGCATGACGTCTCAACTGGCGCGCACGGTCGAGAACGCGCGTTTGGCGCTCGCCGGCGGCGACGTGGAGGGGATGAAGCGATATCTCACCCTGACGAGGCGGGACAAGCGTTTCGACCGGCAGGTGTTGAAGGCGATTTCCGAGGGCAAGGCTCTCCCGCCGGAGGTCGTGCAGAAGGCGATCGGGCGGCTGTCCGATGGATACGTCAAGCTGCGGTCGGAAACGATCGCTCGGACGGAAACAGCCATGTCGGTCAACGTGGCGCAGCACGAAGCCTATCAGCAGGGCTTGGACAAGGCGGGGCGTGACGCCTCGCTGGTGACGCGCACATGGCGCAGTGCCGGCGACCGGCGCGTCCGACACACGCACATGGTCATGAACGCGCAAGAGGTGACAGGGATGGATCTGCCGTTCCAGTCGCCATCCGGCGCGCTCATGCGCTTCCCAAGCGATACCAGCATGGGAGCAGGGGTCGGCGAAGTCATCGGTTGCCGCTGCATCTGCATCTAGCCGCGATGGCAATGACGTTCTGACCGGGGTCGCTCAAGCGAATGGGATTGTCGTGATCGACGGAAACACGTTCATCGACTGCACGACTGGCCCTGTGGTCGGGTTCAGCAACGCCAGCGGCTCGAACGCAACCCAGTGGGTGAAGCACAAGAACGTGTCGATCGCGAACAACACGATTATTGACAACACCCCCCAGTCGGGCCAGCCGCTCTTCCTCCTCACCTGGATCGATAAGCTGACCGTGAGCGGAAATAAGCACATCGGCACGCGCGCCCGCGCGATCGAGCAGCGTTATTGCTCAAACGTCAATATTACCGGGAATGAATTCGCCAGCTACGTGCAAGATGGCATGACGATCAATGAAGGTGGCACCGCTGCCGAATTGCCGTGGGCCGGAACAGGTGTTTCCACCAACATCAAGGTTCAGGGCAATACTATCCAGTCGGCTAACATCGCGGGCATCCGGCTCGCTAACGGTCTAAAACGCGTGGCAGTGACGGGAAACGTGATCGAGAAAGTCGGCGTAGGCGGTGTCGCCTATCCCGGCATCTATATGCTTTCGGGGCCTGCCGGCGCGACGATCGAAGGCAACCTGCTCGACGGAACTACGGGCAACATGTTATTCGGCGTAGACGTTCGCTCGGGATGTACTGGTATCATCATCGGCGACAATCAGGTGACGGGGGGCGCACCGTATAGTCATGCGGGAACAGGTCGGCTTGCAGCAGGCGGCTCAGGAACGCCGCTCTCCGTTATCGTCGCCCCGGTTGGATCGACGTGGGGCCGGACTGACGGCGGTGCGGCAACCTCCTTCTATGTGAAGGAGACCGGTGCGGGCGCGGCGACCGGGTGGGTGGCTAAATGACGTATGTGCCAGCTCTGGCCGGATAGAAGTACATCGACAAGACGAACTCCAATGAATACATCAAGACCGGAACGGGCATTTTAGGTCGCGTACGTTAGGCGGGGAGAGCAGTGTGGCGGCGCAAGACCTGAGGGTTGGGGTTCTAGGAACATCAAATGCCGTAGCCAAAGACGGTTGGGCTGCAGCTCTCGCGGCCCAACCCGGCGTTTCCATCGTGGGGAATGCTTCTCTTGGTTCTAGCCACGCAACTATGCTCCCTTACAGATTGCCATCGTTAGACGCCGTCGATATGGACGTTTTGATTCTAGACATCTGCGTCAATGAACAGCGTGCGGCGAACAAAAATCTATATGACCTTTCCCAAAGTTCGCAGATCCTCGACTACGTTCTTGGTTGGTGCTCATCGAGGAAGGTAATTCCTGTTGTTTTGATCCTGCCCGTCAAGGAAAACCAGATAGGTGCACGCGCAACGACAGTGCGTCAGCACTGGATATCAGTAGCAAAAAAGGCAGGAATTCCTTACTTCGACGGCTATGCATTTGCAACTGATCTCAGTTTCTACGCGCGAAAGTCGATCGCCTCCCTGTTTAAGGACGACCACCACCTATCAGGCGAGGTTCAGCAGATTATGGCAAAAAAGCTGACGGAAAGGTTGAAAGCGTTTCTTTCGATAGCGCGGATGTCGCGGCGCTTCAAATTTGTGCATCCGTTTCGATATGTGTCGACAGGAGGGGATGTTGAACGGCGAACGTCGCTTCTTGCGGAAAGATTTCTGCGGTTGAGCGAGGGCGATGCGTTAGTGGTGAATTGCGGTCGCGGCTCGATCGTGGGTGCCGTCGTCAATATGGCCCAGACCAACGCATCATTGTGCTTCAAGGGCAAAACCCGCCTTCTTAAGCGGTTGGATAGCGCCTACTTCGATCCGGCCCGGCCCATATGGCTGGTAGCTTGGTCGCTGTTGTCGCCCGTAAAAAGCCGGGGCGGAACTGTGCTGGTTAAGCAAACTGCATCCAGCGCATGCAGCATGTTTGAGGACAACGACCACACCCGCAATGGTGCGCTTCCATCTCCGGATTTTCCGCCCATTGTCGAAATAGCAGGCTTCGTAGTTAGAGACCCCAAGCGCCTCATGACTGTGGTTTCTACGAGAGGTTCAGAGATCGACTTGCTCCGCTTATAGGGCAGACCGCTGACCTGAGCCCTTTACTATCCGCGCGCCTACTACCTGCTGTGGGCCTGTCCCAGCAACGTGACCGATCTCATCGGTAACCCGCTGTTCTATGCGGTGTCATGGCCTGGCGCCACTTCTCCTGACCCAAGGACAATCCCATGAACCGACAAGCGTTCTTCGCGAGCGTTCGCGCCCGCGCGTCTGGCTGACAACACCCACGATCGAAGGAAACCTCAATGGACAGGACCGTTCCCCCGGGCGCGGCTCTTCTGCTCGCGTTCGTCTACGAGACCGAAACGAGCATGAAGGCGCCGGAATGCTACGATGTCATCTACGGCCACAACCAGGGCAAGTTGCCGAAGCCACTCACGTCCATGACCTATGGCGAAGTCGTCGACGCCCAGAAGGGCTGGACCAAACGATTTGGCTCCAGTGCAGCCGGTGCGCCGCAGTTCATGCGTGCCACGTTGATCGATCTCGCCAAGGCGAATCTATCGCTCAAGGGGACGGATCTGTTCACGGCCGATCTGCAGGACCGGCTTGCCTACAAACTGCTGGTGCGGCGTGGTTATGACCTTTTCACGGCCGGGAAGATCAGCCGCACCGAGTTCGGCAAGCGCCTCGCACAGGAATGGGCCTCGTTGCCTGTGCTTGCGTCCACGAAGGGTGCTCACCGCGATCTCAAGCGAGGGCAGTCGTTCTATGCCGGTGACGGACTCAACAAGTCGTTGGTCTCGCCCGAGAAGGTGGAAGCGATCCTCGATCGTGTGAAAGCGGCGGGACTGTCCGTCGATGCAGGTGAACCGGTCGAGGAGCGTCAGGCGCCAACAGCACCACGGCCAAAGCCGGTGGCGAAGTCCGGCCGCTTCTGGACATGGTTCTTTTCTGGGACCGGCATGGGGGCGATGATCCTTGAGAAACTGAACATCGTCGCCTTGGACTGGCGCGTTCAGATGCTCATCTTCGGTTCGATCATCGCCTTTGCGGTCTACGCCATTGCGACGATGCCAGCCGTTCGCCACGCGCTCGGGATCAAGTGATGTTCTCCCGCCTCACGTTGGCCGCTGGCGCTGTTCTGGGCGCATCCGCTGCCGCTGCAACCTTCACGGTGCTGAACGTGCTGCTGTGGCTTCCTACCGCCAGAGACGAGGGCAGGGACCTTGAACGGGCCGACGCCCTGAAGCGCTCCATCGAAATCATCCAGCAGAGGAGCCGCACCAATGCGGAAGTCAACGCTCTTGATGCTCGCGGCATTTGCATCGATCTCGGTGGCGAGTGGGTGCAAGACCACTGCGAGTGACGTGACCGGGACGGGATTCGAGACGCTGACGCCATCGGCTGCAACGCGTTCGTACATCGTCGCCAACGATCTTCCGTTCGCTCGCCAGATCGCATCCCATAACCGAACCTGCCAGCAGATGGCCGGTTGCGCGAAATAGTAGAGGCCAATCCATGTCCGACAAATACAACTCGCTCGTCGGCCTGCTCGATGCATGGTTCGGCGGTGCCTTCACCACCCTGATTGGCGCATTTATCGGCCGCATCATGTGGCATGCGCAGGAGGTCAAGAAGGCACGCCGGAAGTTCCTCGGGCGCGAACTGATCTGGGAACTGCCGATCGCCGTCGGTATGGCGCTGATAGGTGAGGGGTTGGCGTCGTGGCTCCAGTTCGGTCAGCCCGTTTCAACGGGGCTTGTCGCGGCACTTGCCTATCTGGGACCGCGCGGCGCAGAGGTTCTGTTTATGAAATGGTTCGGGGCGAAAGTGGGGTAGTTGTTACGACATTCGTTCAAGTTGTCGCCACCGGAGACTAAGCTATGATTTATTTGCGGATGTGTCGTTACCAACGTGCCCCAGGGGTTCGCAGGCCGCTGACTTCCCTTGCGGACTTTGGTCAGTGTTTGAGTATCGGCGACATGTCCGCTTTCCCACCCATTTCTGAGATCGTCGCTTCGTAGCGATCGAGATAAGCATCAATCTCCGTCAGAGTGGCATCATAGTACATGCCAAGGACAACGGCGTCGGTGGCGCAGTGAAGGACCCTGTATCTGACATTTTTGCCCTGTCGGCGGGCAAGCATCTCGAATCCCATTCGATTGGCGCGCGCAATGACAAAATGGGCTTTAACACGGTGCTCGCCGCTCATGGGCCACCCCAGCGCGGGCCGGCGTGGGGCTCTTCGCCGGATCCACCGCACTCGTCATATACGCCTATCGTGCCATCGATGCGATAGTCAATCGCGCACCGTTCGAGCGATTTATTACCACCACCCGACCAACTGCCCGGTATTGATAACCATGGACGCAACCGCGGCAATCGCGCCGCCTATAACGAAGAAATAGAGCACGAAGTCGCGGATCATGCTGAAACCTTTGTGATAGCGCCCGGCAACAACACGAAGCGCTGCCGGGCTACTTGCTGTCTCATACGCAAGCAATTCGCATATCCGCGAACAATGATAATTTAGCCGTGCCTTATTTACACTTTGTTACGCCTAGCTTGGCCCGCTGGTGCAGACGTGCTGTTCATGCGGTGGTTCGGGGCGAAGGTCGGGTAAGGTGCACGCCCAAGAAAAAGCCCAGCGTGTGCGGTACGCTGGGCAAGTACAGTTGGGGTAGTGGCGTAGGGAGGCGCCACAACCAAATAATACGCAATACCCGCAATCAGGGCGATAGCCAGATGTGGCTACCCACTTCTTGGGGTGGGTTGGTGGTCCTGAGGAGCCAAGGGGCGAAAGCCACGTTGTTGAGTGGTGCCGGCAGCGCCTGATCACCACCACCCGACCAGTTGCCCGGTCTTAATCACCATGCCGGCGATCGTCGTGATGCCAACTCCGACGATGAGCGCATAGATCCACCAAGGGTCGTGCTTCATGCCCGCTCTTCCGGCCTGTGCTCAAAGCACCACCAATCCGTCGCACCCTTGCCGCGGTCATAGCCGAACATCCCCCACTTCTTACAGCCCGGGTGCTGGCAATAGTGCTCCTCGTGGATGTTGTCCGTCTTGGTGCTGTGTTTGTCGTCACTCATCCCCGTCTCGCCTTCATGAATCGCTCGTGCTCGTGGATGGCTTCTACGTCCTCCGGCGTCATCCCGAATAGGGTTCCTGCCATCGCGGCATCATAGGCGTCTTCACAAGCCTTAGCAGCAAGGCGTGCGGTATCCTCGGACCCGTACCATGCATTCCCCAGCCGACCGAAATCCCTGACGCCAGCCAGGCAGACAAGGTTCCAGTCCCATTTGCTCGGGTTGTTCGATGGGTTCAGCAGCCGGCCGAATTTGCGCTTGCCAACCCAGCCGGCGAACAGGCGATCTTCGTCACGGTCCTTGATCCATTGGTAGCGGGGGCGGGGGCCTTCGTCGTCGGTCATGGGCATGGTATCCATCCGTAATGTTTCGCGCGCAAGGATACCTTGTCCACAGACGTCGAAAACGGTGGATTTCATTTTACAATTTGATCTTGACGAAACTGAAAACGTTGAGCTTTTTTGAGCCGCATTTTACAGGTGCTTTTGCTGTAAGGGTCTGTTTTCATTGTAGATACGATGGGACTCTTAATCAGCGGGTCCACGGTTCGAGCCCGTGATCACCCACCAAACTTTTCAAAGACTTAGTGTTTACCCCTGTCGATCTTAAAATAGCCAGGCAGCAAATAGGCAGCGACGGTATCGCCAGTGGCCTTGTCGATCTGACGCTGGTGACGGATATCGTGCGCTGCACGACGCACCCCCATGACACTGCCCCCTGCCCACCCATAGTCGCGGCGTTTGAACATCCGGTCGATCGCTGTTTCGCGCGACACCACGCATCTTCGCCGGCTTACATTTCGGCTCTTCCACCGTGGGCAGGTCGATTGTCTCTAGCTTTGATGATCTACGACAGCCTCCGGCTGGTCCTAGAAGGCAATGCCCTCAGCCATCAACTCGCGGCCCGGACCCCAGGCCACCGCTAGTCCGTGCAAGCCGCCTCGAACTCGCCAATAACATCTAAGGAGTTGTCATCGCGGAGAACGGCGTCCGCGCCCACTAGGTCGGGGTCAAGTTCCGCAGCCTCCTTTGTGTACGATGAAATGAAGAAAGCCTTTTTGCCTTCCCAGACCTCGCGACCGTCGATCAACGCATAACACGGCCGCGCCGTTTCGAAATCGGCCTGGAGCTCCTCCACGGTCGGCTGCGCTGTGACCGCTGCGAACGCAGCGGCGAATAGAACCGGCGACATCAACTCATCTCCCTTGTCTGAAGCGAGGACAGCAGATTCGGCGCTTCAGGTCGACATCTCGCGCCGCCTATACACGCCAAGTTCTGGGCTGAGGAGCAGTTCGGTCCTCGAACTAGACGGGCCACGCTGAAGTCGCTCATGCTATTGAGGATCGATTGCCTTCGCGATGCGACTATTGCGTGCAGGCGATTGTTCTGGGCAACCACGACAGATCGGCCCCAGCAGCAGCTGCGAGGTGCAAGTGCAGCTCAGGACGGTCGGTGAAAAACGGCCACGCGAGCAGCCATCGAGTTGTCGACTGGCGTCTCGACGTTTGTAGGCCATGCACTTACGACTGGTGGCACGTGCCGCTCGTCTTCGCTTGCCGGCAAGGCGAGCAAACCCTGACCGCGTTCCGCCGAAAATCAATAACATCGTAGGGATGGCGGGGGGCGATGCGCTCGCCGTTTGGCCGGCCCGAAAGGCTGGCTCAACCGTTGCGGAAAAATTCACAACGGTTCTGAAAGAGGTTGCCGACGAGATGCGGGCAACATTGCTGTCTGCGATGGACAAAAACTAGCTTGGTACATTGCGTTCAGATCCCGCAGAGCGACGAACCCGCATTCCTTCTCTTCGAGCCTTGCAGCTGTGTCAGCAGCTCCTCATCAAAGATATGTGCGCATTTTTGCAGCATTATGATGCGGAAATGCTAATTTTCAGATCGGATTCGGGGTTTTTCGCGTTAATCTGGTTTGCTTGCTTGTCTTTGATGCCGCTTGTGGCTGGATCGCTGCACTTTCGTCAGCAGTCATGCAGGGGAGATGATGGGTTTGAACCAACCACATCGCATGAATGGAACCACGAATGACTGATCCACGGCCAGAATCGACGGCTCCCGGCGGGCTGCTGATCGACTGGATTGACCAGGACGGGCGCGTCGCAGCGATCAACGATCGCGAGGCAAGAGAATTGGGCGTCGATGCCCAACAGATTGTCGGACAGGCACTGGAACGCATCTATGGCAGCAATTCTGCCCAGCTGATCAAGTCTGTGGCGAGGGGCGAGCGACTAGCAGATCCGAGCTTTCCGGTATGGATGAACTCGGCCGCCTATGATGAAGTGCCCATGGTGGCGACGGCCTACCAGGATGGAGCGCGGGGACTCGCCGTGGTGAAACAAGTGCTTTCACCCGCTACCCTCGGTATCGGTCCGGAATTGAACGAACGCGTCGAGATCCTCTCGCAGATGATCGGAGCGGCAACGGAAGCCTGCTGGTGCATCGAGTTTCTCGAGCCGGTAGACATTTCATTGGCGGAAGAAGAGATCGTCGATCGGATCTTCACCAACCAGTCCCGTTGGCGTGCCTGCAACGAGGCGATGGCGCGCCTCTACAACGTGCCGGAAGGGCTCGATTTCAACACCCAGCCGGTTTCGCGCTACTTCCCGGACACCGCGGTAAACCGGGCGATGGTGCGCGACCTCGTGCGCTCCAACTACCGGCTCGATCATGCCGCAGCGGTCGACCAGCGACATGACGGCAGCGAGATGCTGGTCGAGAACGACTTCCGCGCCGCCATCAAGGACGGCTTCCTCATCCGTCTGTGGGGAACAACGCGCGATATCGGCCCGCACAAGCTGCGCGAGCAGCAGCTCTTCGACCGCGCCACTGCGATGCTCGACATCCTGAGCGCCGCCCCGGATCCGATCCTCGTCATCGCCGAGGACGGACTCTTGCTGGCCGCCAATCCGGCCGCCGAGACGGCCTGGGGCCGGGCGGCCGACCAGACACTTGGGAGGCCGATCCAGGATTTTGTCGAGACCCGCAACGCATTGTCAAAGCTACGGCACGCGTCACTAGAGGACGAGGACGGCGAAAGCGAGTGCGACCTGACGATGATCGCCGCAGACAATGGCCGCGACATCTGGCGCTTTCGCGTGGCGGGCATCGAAGGCGAGATGCGGCGCTACGTGCTGACGGCACGGCGCAAATCACGGCGCAGGGTCCGGGCGCTCCTGAGCGAGGTGGCGTCATGAAGTTCTACGGCAACGATATCACCACGCTCGCGCATCGGCGTCTCCGGCCGGGCTTCATCGACGATCCGCAATTCGTCAGCTTCCTCGAAGCGCTGCCCGACGGGGCGGCGCTGCTGGAGACTGACGGCACCATCAAGCTGGTTAACAGCAAGCTCGAATTGCTCCTCAACGTCGCCCGGGGCGATCTCGTCGGCTCGGATCTCGGCAAGCAGGCAAGGACGGCGGGACCGGTCCTGCAGAAGCTTGCGACAGCGCTCCAGCAGTTGAAGCGCACCGAGCTGGCGGGGACGCTCAACTCGCAGCGCAACGTCGTTGGCAGCCTCAGCGTACTCAGAACCGCCGACGGCGGAGCCTATGGCGCGCTTCTGATCATGCGCGAGCCCAGCCGTCATGCCCGCGGCGCGGAGGGATTGGAGAAATTCCGTTTCCAGACGGAAGGCGTCTCGACGACTAACAACGCATTCGCGCAAACGCCGGGCTTGCAGGCCTTGGTCAACCTCGGCTCCATGGCGCTGGAGCGCGGAAGCGCGGTACTTCTCACCGGCGAAAGCGGAACGGGCAAGACCGAATTTGCAAAGCGTGTCAGCAAGGCGGGCGAGCCGGGAGCGCCGCCGTTCGTCCATGTCAATTGCGGCATGCTGACGGATGCCCAGTTCGATGCCGAAATGTTTGGGATCGAGCCCGGTTCGAACCTGGACACCTCCACCCGCGGTAAGCTCGGATATGTCGAGGCGGCCGACGGCGGTATCCTCTTCCTCGACCAGGTGACGGATCTTTCGCCGACCTCGCAAATGAAGCTCGTCGCGTTTCTGGAAGCGCAGACCTTCAGCCGGCTCGGTTCGGCGCAAAGGCGGCAGGTGCGCATCCAGCTGATAACCTCGACCAATCGCATGCTTCAGCACCTCGTGGCGGATGGGCGGTTCCGCGACGATCTCTATTACCGCATCGCTGTCGTGCCCGTGGCACTGCCGCCGCTACGCAGCCAACCCGATCTCATCCGCGCGGTGACCGAGCGACAGCTCCAGAGGATCAATCTGGGGCGCAAGCCGACACTTCACCTTTCGAACGGCTTCTGGCAGCGGCTGCTGGACTACGCCTACCCCGGCAATATCAGGGAACTCCGCAATATTCTTGAGCATGCGGCCGCAAGCGCTGACGATATGGCGCTGCCGGACCACTTCGTCGCGCCCACCGCACCGGTATCGGCGGCGCCCGCCTTTCGGGCTGAAGCCGCCGGTATTGAGGCGTCGTCGCCGGCAAATTTCAGGGAACTGGTCCAGGAATTCGAAACCTGGATCCTGGAAAAATCCATCGCCGAGAATGGAAGCAAACGAAGCGCTGCCAAGGCGCTCGGCATCGATATCGCAACGCTTGTCCGCAAGACCAAACGGAAACGATGAACAATCAAAGCCAAAGGGGAACTACGACAATGCACAAATTGAAGAAATTCGCGATCGGCGCTTTGGCCACTGTTGCCATGCTGCCCCAGACGATGGCGGCCTCGGCCGGCGAGCTCAACATCCTGACCTGGGAAGGCTACGCGGCCGACGGTTTCATTCCGAAATTCGAGCAGGCATCCGGGTGCAAGGTCAGCGCATCCTATGTCGGCTCCAACGACGACTTCGCCGCCAAGCTTGCAGCCGGCGGTGGTGTCTATGACATCATCACGCCGTCGCTCGATACCGTGCCAATGATGCGGCTCGCCGGCTTTGTCGCGCCGATCGACACGGCGAAGGTCGAGGGTTTCGACGGCATCTATCCCGAATTCTCCAAGCATGGCGACGTGGCCGCCGACGGCGAGACCTGGGCGGCGCCGCTGATCTGGGGCTCGGTGTCGTTGATCTATCGTCCTGACAAGTTCGCGACGAAGCCGGATTCCATCGCTGTCCTTTTCGATCCGGCCAACAAGGGCAAAGTCTCGCTCTGGGACGACAAGTCGGCGCTCTTCTGGACCGCCCGCTATCTCGGCTATGACAATGTCTTCGACCTGACGGACGAACAGCTCGAAGCGGTCAAGGCCAAACTGATCGAGCAAAAGCCGCTCATCCGCAAATACTGGGCCTCGGCCGGCGAACTGACCGAACTGATGGCCAATCAGGAGGTCTACGTCTCGAACGCCTGGACCGGCCTCACCAGCAAGGACGTCAACAACCTGAAGAAGGGCTTCGAGGTCGTCGAGTTCACGCCGAAGGAAAAGGCGGAGGGTTGGATGGACTCGATGATGCTGGTCAAGGACACGCCGAACGAGGACTGCGCCTACAAATTCATGTCCTTCATGCAATCGGCGGACGGACAGTGCGGCCTTGCCGAATCCACGGGTTACTTCCCCGTCAATCCGAAGGCTGTCGCCGGCTGCATGAGCGACGAGATGAAGAAGGACCGGCAGGTCGACAACATCGAGTTCGTCAAGAGCCTCGTCATGTGGCAGCAGCCGAAGCGTCTCGACAAGTATCTCGAGACCTGGAACGCGGTCAAGGCTGCGCCCTAATCCTATCTTTCGGAAGCGCCTCGATGGGAGGGGCGCTTCCCCAGGAACACAATGACCACGCAATAACAAAGAATACGTGGGGAACGCATGACATCCAATCCGATTGTGGCGCTTTCGGGCGTCATGAAGAGCTATGGCGCCTTTACGGCGCTGCACGCCACTGACCTCACAATCGGCGAGGGCGAATTCGTCACCCTGCTCGGTCCGTCCGGCTGCGGAAAAACGACGACGTTGCGGCTGATCGGCGGCTTCGAGCACGCGAGTTCTGGCCGTGTCGAGATCGCTGGCAAGGACGTGACCGAGAGCCCACCGTATCGGCGGCCCGTCAACACCGTGTTCCAGGACTATGCGCTCTTTCCCCACATGAGCGTCGCCGAGAACATCGGTTACGGCCTTTCGGTGAAATCCAACAACGTGCCTGCCGGCGAACGCAAGAGGCGCGTGGGCGAGGCGCTGGAAATGGTCGGTCTCGGCGGCATGGCCAACCGCCGGCCCGGCGAGCTTTCCGGGGGGCAGCGCCAGCGCGTCGCGATGGCGCGTGCCATCGTCCGGCGGCCGCGCGTCCTGCTTCTCGACGAACCGCTTTCAGCGCTCGACGTGAAGCTGCGGGAAGGCATGCAGGTGGAACTGAAACGCCTTCACCGGGAGCTGGGCATCACCTTCCTGATGGTGACGCACGACCAGACCGAGGCGCTCGGCCTCTCCGACCGGATCGTCGTCATGAACCAGGGCCGGATCGCGCAGATCGGCACGCCCGCGCAACTCTACGACAACCCCGCCACGCCGTATGTTGCCGACTTCATCGGGGCGACAAACCTGTTCGAGGCCACGGTCGAAGACCGCGAGGGTGAATTCACCATCTTCCGGCTCGCCAATGGCCACCTCATCCGCAGCCGGCGTCCGCTCCCCGATGCCGCCCTTTCCGCCGGGCGGCGCGTCACAGTGGGCATCCGGCCGGAACGCTTCCAGACGGTCGCATTCGACGGGGCGAACAGGCTGGATTGCGCGGTCCTGGAACGCCTCTTCCATGGCGATCGCCTGCGGGTGGAGCTTGCGGCCGACGGGATCGGTAAACCGCTCTTTGCCGAGCTTTCGCGAGTGGCCGTTCCGGGATCTGGCGTCATTGCCTCCGGCGAGCGGCTGGCATTGCATGTCGACCCGATTGATGTCCTTGCCTTTGCCGATGGAGACCGTCGATGATGTTCCTGAGCCGCAGGACATTTGCCGGCTTCGCCGCCCTGTTCTCGATGCCGCTCGTCTGGGTGCTGCTGCTGATGATCGTGCCCTACGCGATCATGGTGTCCGTCAGCTTCTGGACCCGGCAGTTCCCGCTCTTTTACCCGGACTTCCAGTTCGGCAACTATGCCCAGCTGTTCAGCGATCCGCAGTATACGACGGTTATCTTGAGGACACTGAAGATCGCCGCGATGGTAACGGCCGGCGCGCTGCTGCTCGGCTATCCGCTTGCCTATTTCCTCGTCTTCACGGTCAAGTCGCAGAGCCTGCGCAACCTGCTCTACATGTCGGTGATCGTGCCGCTCTGGGTGTCCTATCTGCTGCGCGCCTATACTTGGAAAATCATCCTCGGCACGGACGGGGCGCTGAACTCGCTGCTCGTCTCGACCGGCATCGTCAGCGCGCCGCTCGACTTCTTCCTCTACAACCAGACCGCCATGGTGATCACGCTGGTCTATATCTTCGTCCCCTTCATGGTCATGCCGCTCTTTGCCGTGCTGGACAACATTCCCCGCCGGCTGATCGAGGCCTCCGAAGACCTCGGCGTCGGCCCGTTCATGACGTTCTGGAAGGTGATCTTCCCGCTGTCGCTCGGCGGCGTCATCGCGGGCTCGACCATGACGTTCTGCCTCTCCTTCGGCGACTTCGTCGCACCGGTTCTCGTCGGTGGGCCTGATGGCACAATGGTGGCGAACCTGTTGCAGACGCAGTTCGGCGCGGCGCTGAACTGGCCGCTCGGCTCGGCGCTGGCCACACTGGTGCTCGCGCTGGTGTTGATCCTCCTGCAACTGTCCAGCCGGCTCGACCGCGCCGGCCGCGTCGATCTGAACTGAGGAGAAGGCCATGCAAGCCTTGAGATGGTGGCAGAGAGGGCTGGTCGGTGTCAGCCTTGCCGTGCTTGCCTTTCTTTATATCCCGATCGTCATCCTGGCGGTCTTCTCGTTCAACGACAGCAAGGTGACCTCCTTCCCGCTCGCCGGCTTCACGTTCCGCTGGTACGAGGCCTTCCTTTCCAACGAACAGATGCTCCGGGCGCTTGCCAACAGCCTGATCGTCGCGCTTTTCGCCACTGCGCTCAGCGTCGTCGTCGGGGTGACCGCAGCACTGGCGCTCGATCGCTACGAGTTCCCCGGCAAGCGGCTGTTCCAGAACGTCATCCTGCTGCCGCTCAGCCTGCCAGGCATCGTCACCGGTATCGCGATGCTGAACTTCTATAAGCAGATCGGCATTCCGCAGAGCCTGACGGCGGTGGTCATCGGCCATGCGACAGCGCTGCTCGGCGTCGTCGTTTCGCAGGTTATGGCGCGCCTTGCCAAGCTGAATCGCCGCCAGCTCGAGGCATCGGCCGATCTCGGCGCGACGCCGTTAGAAACCTTCCGCCGCGTTATCCTGCCCGGCATCCGCAGTTCGATCCTGGGCTCGGCACTCCTGTGCTTCACCCTGTCCTTCGACGAGATTCCGGTCACCTATTTCCTGACAGGCCGCGAGGTGACGCTGCCGATCTACATCTACTCGACGCTCCGGCGCGGGATCACGCCGGAGATCAATGCCATCGGCACGGTGATTGTCGCCGTGTCCTTCGTCCTCATCATCCTGTCGGTCACGCTCTTGCGCGACCGCGAGCAATAATCGACCAAAAAGGGAGAACAGCATGGATACCCAGACCTACACGCGCGATTTCTGGCACACCAAGGCCGGGTCGCTGAAGTATCGCGTCAACCACTTCATCGACGGCGCCTATGTGCCATCCGCCGACGGCCGGACCTTCCCGACCATCAACCCGGCCACGGGCCAGACGATCGCCGAAGTCGCCCGCGGAAGCGAGGTCGAAGTCAACCGCGCCGTCGCCGTCGCCCGCAAGACCTTCAAGTCGGGCGCCTGGTCGCGCATGGATCCGCGCGCCCGCATGGCGGTGCTCGAAAAGTTCTCGGCGTTGGTCGAGGCCAACGCGGAAGAGTTCGCCATCCTCGACAGCCTCGACATGGGCAAGCCGGTGATGGACATGATGAACATCGACATCCCGGGCTCCGTCACCTCGCTGAAATTCTTCGCCGAGACGATCGACAAGATCGAGGGCGCCGTCACCAACACGGCCGCCAACGCGCTGCACTACATCCTGCGCCAGCCGCTCGGCGTCGTCGGCATCATCGTGCCGTGGAACTACCCGCTGATGATGGCCGCCTGGAAGCTCGGCCCGGCGCTCGCCACGGGCAACTCTGTCGTCCTGAAGCCCGCCGAACAGTCGCCGCTGTCGGCCGGCCTCCTGGCCGAACTCTTCATCGAGGCCGGCGGACCGGCCGGCGTGCTCAACGCCGTCCATGGCCTCGGTGAAGAAGTCGGCAAGGCGCTAGCGCTCCATAACGACGTCGACAAGATCGGCTTCACTGGCTCGACCGAGGTCGGCAAGCTGCTGATGATCTATGCCGGCCAGTCGAACATGAAGCGGGTGACGACCGAATGCGGCGGCAAGACCCCGCAGATCGTCCTCGGCGACTATGACGACCTCGACACGGCCGTCACCTATGCCGTCAACGGCATCTACGGCAACCAGGGCGAAGTCTGCAACGCCGGCTCGCGCATCCTCGTCGAGAAAAGCATCCACGACGACTTCGTCGAGCGTTTCGCGGCGCGGACGAAGGAGAATTTCACGCTTGGCGATCCGCTCGATCCGTCGACGACTATTGGGCCGCTCGTAACCGCCTCGCACCAGCAGCGCGTGCTGAGCTACATCGACATTGGCCGCAAGGAAGGCGCATCGCTGAAGTTCGGCGGCGGTACGCTCGCCTCCGCGCCGGCCGGCGCCTATGTCGAGCCGACGCTGTTTACCGGCGTCAACAATTCGATGCAGATCGCCCGCGAGGAAATCTTCGGACCAGTCGCGACGATCATCCCGGTCAACGGCGTGGACGATGCGATCGAGATCGCCAACGACTCGATCTATGGCCTCGCCGCCTCCATCTGGACGCGCGACGTCTCGAAGGCGCATCGCTTCGCCCGCGACGTCGAGGCCGGCGTGGTCTGGGTCAACTGCTTCGACCACGGCGACATGACCTCGATCTGGGGCGGCTTCAAGCAGACTGGTAACGGTCGCGACAAGTGCCTCGAAGCTCTGACGCAATACACGCAGACGAAATCTGTTTGGGTGAACCTCGGCTAATTTGACATGGGAACGGCGGTGCCGGGGCTTCCGGCACCGCTGAACACGGCGGGCGTGGTTGATTTGGGTACCTAACGCAGTGGGGAGCAGCCTCGACTCGCCGCGCCAACCAAGGAGTGTCGTCAGTTTCGGTGCGACACCCTTGCTGGAAATCCGCAGACGTCGATGATGTTGGTTGCGCAACCTCATTCCGCAAAACGGTCGTGCGAGCCATCAACAATCTGCGGGTCTTGTCAGCTCGCCAAAGAGACCTCAACCTCGTTGGCGCACGCTGTTGATTATGGCCTGCGCCAGTGTTTCGGCGGCGCGGGAGGGTTTGGTGCGTGGATAGGCGATGTGGAACATGTCCTCGAAGGTCATGCGGTTCGGGGCGAGCAGCCTCAGGCGGCCGTCGCGCACCCATTCATCGGCATAGTGATCGGGCAGGAAGCCGATATAGGCGCCGGAGAGAAGCAGCAGCAGCGTCCCTTCCATATGCGGCGTCGCTGCCGCCCAATTGAACTTCACGCCGCAGATCGTTTCGTTCAGCATATAGGTGCGGCCGGCGAAGGATTGCGCCTCCAGGAGTTCGACGGTTAGGGCCGCGTCGGGCATGTCGAACAGTGTATGCCCCGCAGCGCAATAGAGTTTCTGCACTTCGGAAAAGGCCGGCTGTGTACGGAAATGCGGGGTCGCGCCGCCGACTGACGGCATGAGCACGATCTGGTAGGTACCGTTGAGCAGGCCCTGATGCAGAACCTGCGGCGCGGCGACGTCGATCTCGAGATGTACGCGTGGCGCCTGCCGGTGGAAGACGCTCAGCGCCCCTTGAAGGTCCAGATTCCGATTGGTGATCATGGCATCCACCGTCCCGAAACTGAGGCTGCCGGAAAGCTCGCCTTGTGCCTCGCCGATGCGGCTTTGGAACCGCTCCAGCGAACCAAACAGTTCCAGCGTTGCTTCGTAGACGAGCCGTCCCTCATCCGAAAGCTGGAAGCCGCTGCGCCCTCGGCTGCAGAGGCGCAGACCCAGGCGTTCTTCCAGATGGCGCATATGGGTGGAGATCGTTGCTTGCGTCATGCCCAACGCCGATTGCGCGGCGGAAAAGCCGCCATGCTGCACGACCGAGGCGAAGACGCGCAGGAGCCGCAGCTCAGCATCGCCGAGCGACAGGTTCAATATGCGGTGGCGAACCTTGTTGATCATGCATTGATAAATGCACAACTAAACATCCAATCATAGATACTTTTAAGCGTATTTGCGTTTCGTCACACTCCCCTTCACCTTTGGAGGAGGGTACATGACCAGCAATTCCTATGATTCCGGACGTTTGAACCTGCCGTTCGTCGGCATTTGCACCTTCGGCAAATATCCCTACCAGCCGGACTGGGATGCGATCGACGCCGACGTGGCCATCCTCGGTGCCCCCTTCGACTGCGGCACGCAATGGCGGGCCGGCACCCGCTTCGGGCCGCGCTCGATCCGCGAGGCCTCTACCCTGTTCTCCTTTGGCCACGGCGGCGCCTACGACCACGAGGACGATGTCACCTATCTGCCGAGCGGCGACGTTTCCATCGTCGATATCGGCGATGCCGACATCGTCCATACCGACACGATGAAAAGCCACGCCAATATCGAATTCGGCGTGCGCAAGATCCTCGCGGCAGGCGCGTTGCCGGTGGTGCTGGGCGGCGACCATTCCGTCAACATCCCCTGCGTCAATGCCTTTGCCGACGACTGTGCCAAGAACGGCCCGATCCATATCGTGCAGATCGACGCCCATCTCGATTTCGTCGACGAGCGCCACGGCGTGCGCTACGGCCATGGCAATCCGATGCGCCGCGCCGCCGAAAAACCTTATGTCAGCGGCTTGTCGCAATTCGGCATCCGCAACGTCTCGTCGACCGCCAGGGAAGGCTACGAGGACGCCCGCAGGATGGGCTCCGACATCCTTTCGGTGCGCCAGATCCGGGCGCTCGGCACGGAGGCGGTGGTCGAGCGCGTGCCGGCCGGGGCCCGCTATTACGTCACCATCGACATCGACGGCTTCGACCCGTCGATCGCGCCGGGTACCGGCACGCCGTCGCATGGCGGCTTCATCTACTACGAGGTGCTGGAAATCCTCGCCGCGCTCGTCAAGCGCGGTACGGTGGTTGGCATCGACCTCGTCGAGGTGGCGCCGGACTACGACCACACCGGCGGCACGTCCATCCTTGCCGCACAGGTGCTGATGAACCTCATCGGCCGCGTCATGCACGCCAGGAAGGGCTGAGCCATGGGGCGCATCCGTTACGATTTTTCCGGCCATCATGTACTGGTCACCGGCGCAAGCCGCGGTATCGGCCGGGCGGTTGCGGAAGGATTTGCCGCCGCCGGAGGCGAGGTGACGATCCTTTCCTCCGGCCCAGGCATCCACGCGGCGGCGCGCGAGATGTCGGAGCGCTTTGGGCGGACAGTCGCGGCGCTCGAATGCGACGTCACCGACAGCGCTGCAGTGAAGGCGGCGCTCGCGCCGCTCGGCCGTATCGACGTGCTCGTCAACAACGCAGGGCTGGAGCGCATCACGCCGCTGCTTTCCGAGGACGAGGCGGTCGAGGAAACCTTCCGCCGCATCACCGACATCAACACCAACGGCACCTTCTACGTCACCCGACATGCCGTGCCGCATATGGCCGAGGGCGGGCGCATCGTCGTCACCGCGTCGATCTGGAGCCGGGTCGCGGTGCCGGAATTTGCCGCCTACATAGCCTCCAAGCACGCCAATCTCGGTTTCACCCGCGTGATGGCGAAGGAACTGGGACCGAAGGGCATCCGCGTCAACGCCGTCTGCCCTGGCTGGGTGCGCACTGAGGCGGCGATGCTGTCGCTGAAGAACATGTCGTTGCGCACCGGCCGCAGCGAGGCGGACCTCTTGGCCGAGATCGTCGGCGCGCAGGTGCTGCCCGGCCTCCTGGAGCCGGAGGATCTTGCCGCCCCCTATCTCTTCCTCGCCTCCGACGGAGCGAAGGACATGACGGGCCAGGCGTTGATGCTCGATCGCGGCGAGGTGATGGCATGAGCCGGCGCGTTCTCATCACTGGCGCCTATCGCGGAATCGGCGCCGCCTGCGCTTTGGCTTTTGCGCCGACGGGTGCGCGCATTGCGCTGGCCGACATCCGCAAGCCGGACGAAACGGCCGAGGCGGCCGCAAGGGCAGGGGCGTTGGAAACGCTGGCGCTTGCCTGTGATGTTTCCGACGAAGGTGCCGTCGCCGCCGTCGGCGAGGCGGTGCGCGAAAACTTCGGTGGGCTGGACATCGTCGTGCATTGCGCCGGCGTCATTCACGAGGCGCCGCTGCTCGAAACCCCGGTTGCCGATTTCGATTGGGTCATCGCCATCAACCTGCGCGGCAGTTTCCTCGTCGGCAAGATGGCGCTGGGGCTGATGGAGGGCACGGCGGAGGCGCCGGCGCGGCTGATCCTGATCGCCTCCGACATGGCCTATTACGGCCGCGAGACCTTTTCGCCCTATGTCGCCTCCAAGCACGGCGTGCTGGGGCTGGTGCGCTCCTGGGCGAAGGAATTCGCGCCGCGCGTGCTGGTCAACGCCATCTGCCCCGGTCCGATCGACACCGAGATGCTGGGCGCAGCGAACATGAGCGCCGAGTGGCGGGCAAAGGAACTCGCCATCCCGCTCGGCCGCTTCGGCAGGCCGGAAGAGATCGGCGAACTGGCGCTGTTCCTTGCCAGTCCCGGCGGGCGCTACTTCACCGGCCAGGGTGTCAGCAGCAACGGCGGGAGCGTCATGCCATGATTAAGAACCCCATTCCCTGGCCGAATGGTGCCAAATGCGCCGCCTGCATCACCTTCGACATGGATGCCGACAGTCTGATCCATATCGCCCATCCCGAGGACGGCCACAGCCGCGTCTCGGCGATCTCCATGCTGCAATACGGGCCGAAGGTGGCGATCCCGCGCATCGTCGAGAGCTATCGCCAACTCGGCATCAAGCAGACCTTCTTCGTGCCGGCCTGGTGCATCGAGCGCTATCCGCAGGCGATCGAAGCGATCCTTGAAGGCGGGCACGAGCTTGCCCATCACGGCTTCCTGCATGAACACCCACGTGAACTCTCCGACGAGGACGAGGCCTATTGGCTCGATCGCGGCATCGAGGTGATCGTCAAGGCGAGCGGCAGGAAACCGCGCGGCTGGCGCGCGCCGCTCTACAATTTCTCCCATCGCTCGGCCGATCTCCTCGTCTCGCGTGGCTTTGACTACGACGCCTCGCTGATGGGCGACGACATTCCCTATCTGCTGGAATGCGACGCCGGCAGCCTCGTCGAACTGCCCTCGCACTGGGGCCTCGACGACTGGCCGCAATATGTCCAGTCGATGGACCTCGACTACATGATGCCGATCCGCGCGCCGGAACAGGGTTTTGCCGCCTTCGCGCAGGAGTTCGAGGCCGCCTATCGCCACGGCGCGCTGTGGGTTCCGGTGGTGCATCCCTTCGCCACAGGGCGGCTGGCGCGCTGGGAGGTAGTGCACCGCTTCCTCGAACAGGTTCTGTCGCGCGGCGACGTCTGGTTCGCGCCGATGGAAGAAATCGCCGCCCATGTGCGGCGCGTCACCGACAACGGGGACTGGTCGCCGAGGATCGACCGGCTGCCCTTCTATACCGAGCCCGTGCGGGTTCGGTGACGGCCGGAGGCGGGTGCGCCCGCCTTCGAAGATCGGCGGCTGATGGAGCCGCATTTGCTTCGCGGAAAGACGTCATAAGGCGCGGCGCGAAAAGGGGAGCGACCATGGAAAACAACGATATAGCATGGCAGGACGAACTGACGCGGCGTGCCCGCATCTACGAAGACATTGAAGCCGGTAGTCGTTTCGAAGGCGTGTTGACTGCGCTCGACTACATGGGCATGGCCGTGCTGACGCTTGCCCTCGTCATCACCTTCTGGATCTGGGGGGCCTGAGATGACCGATCATGTCGCCCATGGCGGTCTTCCGGCCGCCGAAATCGAACGCGAAAGTGCCGCCCGTCATCGCGCCGCCGCTGAACGCGGCGATGCGCCGCTCCTGCCCTCCGAGAGGCTTTGGGGTTTCTGGGAATTCACCTATGCCAATTCGGCGCTCGCCATCGCCACGTGGGCCTTCTTGATCGGCGGCGCGGTCGGCCTGTTCGTCGGGCCGAAAGAAGGCATTGCCGCCATCATCATCGGCAACATCATTGGCGTCGTGCTGACGGCGCTCGCCACCACCTGCATGTCGGGGCGCTACGGCATCGAGCAGTTCATCGGGCTGCGCAGCCAGTTCGGCTACAACGGCAGCCGTGTCGTCTATGTGCTGGCAGTCGTTCTCCTCACAATGGGCTGGCTTGCGGTGCTTGCCATGATGTTCGGCCGCTCGATCGACGGGCTGATGGCGCTCAGCGCCGGCGAGGCGGCCAACCCGACCGGCGTCAAGATGATCATCGCGGCTGTCGGCGCCATCCTGCTGACTTGGTTCATCGTCGCCAAGGGGCCGACCTCGATCAAGTTCTTCAACATGGTCGTGTCGCCGGCCCTGGTGATCCTGATGGTGGTGATGCTCTATCTCATCCTCAGCCAGCGGTCCTTCAGCGAGCTTCTGATGCTGCCGGCGCTCGATCCACCTTTCGAGGACAAGACGTTGAACTTCATCGTCGCGGTCGAGGTCAATCTTGCCGCGGGCTTCTCTTGGTGGCCCTATATCGGCAATCTGGCGCGCCTCACGAAAAACGAGCGCACCGCCTTCTGGCCGAACATCCTCGGCATCTTCGGCGCGGCAGCGCTGGGCGAGATCGTCGGACTTCTGGCGGCCGTGGCCCTGGGCGAAAGCGATCCGACCATCTGGATGACCAAGATCGCCGGCCCGATCATCGGCATCGTCGCGCTGCTCTTCGTCGCCTTCGCCAACATGACCTCGATGGCGAACATCCTCTACACCTCCATCGTCGGCCTCCGGCAGGTCGGAACGGAGTCCGTGCGCCGCGTTCCGTGGGGCACGCTGCTCTTCCTGTTCTGCCTCATCCCGCTTGGCCTCGTAGTCTTCTATCCGCAGATGTATGACGGGTTCTTCATCTTCCTCGTCTGGACCTCGGCGCTCAATTCCGCGCTCGCCGGCATCGGCATCGTCGACTACTTCTTCCTGCGCGGCCAGAAGCTCGACATGCGCAGCCTGCACGGACCGCAGGAAAACGGCCCCTACCGCTTCTGGGCCGGCTTCAATCCGATCGGGCTCTTCGCACTTGCCGTTGGCTGCATCGTCTATGTGGTCATCTTCAATCCTCAGACGCTCGCAAGCCTCCCGGCCTTCAAATACCTGACCGCCTCCATCCCCGCATGCCTTGCGGCGGGTGTGGTCCACTACGTCCTGACCCGGTTGTTCGCCCGCGGGCGCGGCTGGGGCCTCTATCCGTAACCAACGGGACATACCGTCATGACCAACACCTACGACTACATCATCATCGGCGCCGGATCGGCCGGCTGCGTGCTCGCCAATCGCCTTTCGGAAGATCCGGCCACGAAGGTCCTGGTGCTGGAATATGGCGGCAGCGACAAGTCGATCTTCATCCAGATGCCGACGGCGCTGTCCATTCCGATGAACGGCACCAAGTACAACTGGAAATACATGACGCTGCCGGAGCCCGGCCTCAACGGCCGGCAGGTCCACTGCCCGCGTGGAAAAGTCATCGGCGGCTCCTCCTCGATCAACGGGCTCGTCTACATGCGCGGCCATGCCCGTGATTTCGACGAGTGGGAGGAACTGGGCGCGCGCGGGTGGCGCTATGCCAATTGCCTGCCCTATTTCCAGCGCGCCGAAAACTGGCAGGACGGAGGCGACGCCTATCGCGGCGCCTCCGGTCCGCTCGCCACCAATGCCGGCAACAAGATGAAGAACCCGCTCTACCGGGCTTTTGTCGATGCCGGGCGCGAGGCGGGCTATATCACCACCGACGACCCGAACGGCCATATGCAGGAAGGCTTCGGTCCGATGCACATGACCGTGAAGGACGGCGTGCGCTGGTCGACGGCGAATGCCTATCTGAAGCCGGCGATGAGCCGGCCGAACCTTACCGTCGTCACCCATGCGATGACGCGGCGCGTGCTGCTGGAGGGCAAGCGCGCCGTCGGCGTCGAATACGAACTGGGCGGCGAGCGCATCGTAGCGAAGGCGAGCCGTGAAGTGCTGATTGCCTCCGGCCCGATCGGCTCGCCGCATCTCCTGCAACGCTCCGGCATCGGTCCGGCGGCGGTGCTGCAGCAAGCGGGCGTCGAGGTGCTGCACGACCTGCCGGGCGTTGGCGAAAATCTGCAGGACCATTCCGAGGTCTATATCCAATATGCCTGCAAGGAGCCGATCACGCTGAACGGCAAGATGGGGCTCTTCAGCCGCGCCCTGATCGGCGCGGAATGGCTGCTGTTCAAGAAAGGGCTGTCGGTCTCCAATCATTTCGAGAGCGGTGGTTTCATCCGCTCGGATTCGTCACTCGAATGGCCTGACATCCAGTTCCACTTCCTGCCCGCCGCCATGCGCTACGACGGCAAGAAGCCGCTCGACGGCCACGGCTTCATGGTACTGACCGGACCAAACAAGCCGAAGAGCCGCGGCTATGTGCGTCTGCGCTCGCCGGAGGCGCACGAGCAGCCGGACATTCTGTTCAACTATCTCGATCGCGAGGAGGACCGCGAAGGTTTCCGCCGCTGCCTGCGGCTGACCCGCGAGATTATCGCTCAGCCGGCCTTCGACCGGTTCCGCGGCGAGGAGATCGCGCCGGGCCGCGATGTGCGCAGCAATGACGAGATCGACGCCTGGGTGCGCGAGACCATGGAAAGCACCTATCATCCCTGCGGCTCCTGCCGCATGGGCGAGGATGCCATGGCCGTGGTCAACAGCGAGTTGAAGGTACGTGGCCTCGAAGGGCTCCGGGTCATCGACAGTTCCGTCTTCCCTGCCGAACCGAATGCCAATCTCAACGCGCCGACGATCATGCTGGCCGAGCGCGCCTCCGACATCGTGCGCGGCAAGCCGCTGCTCGCCGCCTCCAATGCGGAGGTTGGCGTCGCCCCCGGCGTCGGCGTCACACAGCGCAGCGGCACGCCGGTGCGCTCCGTACCGTTCTGAGGGGCGGGGGATGTTGCGGGGCATTGGTTACGTCATTGCGCGCCGGGATCACGACGATCCGGAGGAGCCGTGTGATTGGGCGCTTTTCATCGAGGCCTTTTTTCGCGGGCTGATGGCCCGCTTCGCCAACCGCTCGGGTCCGCCCAGCCCGCCCGCAACTCCGGAACAGCCTTACGACCGGGAAAGTGCTTCGGCAAGACGGCTGAGATAGGTCTTCATACGCTCGGTCGGAACGCCGGCATAGCCGAGGATGAGCGCGCCCGGCCGGGGCGTGGCGATCGTATAGTCGGAGAGCGGATAGCATTGTAGCCCGGCCTCGAGCACGGCGCGATGGGCTGTCCGGTCCTCCCGGCCGCCGTCCAGCCAGGCGAGCGCGTTGAGCCCGCTTTCGGAACAGTCGATGCGGGCAAGGCCGGCCAGCGTCGTCCGTCCGGCCTCCATGAATGCCTCGCGCCGCTCTGCGTAAAGGCCGCGCATGCGGCGCAAATGGCTGGCGAAATGGCCGCCGCCGATGAATTCGGCGAGCGCAAGCTGGGCTTCTACAGGCACGCTGCGATGGATCAGCCCGGAAAGGTTGCGGAAGGCGCTGACAAGTTGCGGCGGCAGCACGAGATAGCCGACGCGGATCCCCGGATAGAGCGCCTTGCTGAAACTGCCCGCATAGATGACCCGATCATGGCTGTCGATGGAACGCATGGAAGGCAGCGGCGCGCCGTCGTAGCGAAACTCGCTGTCGTAGTCGTCCTCGATGATCCAGGCATCGTTTGCCCGCGCCCATTCCAGCAGTGCGAGTCGACGCGGCAGCGACAGCGTCACTCCGAGCGGATGGTGGCGCGACGGCATGACGAAGGCGAGCCGTGCGTCGGGATAGCGGGCCATGGCGCGCGCGACATCCATGCCGTCGTCATCCACGTCGGTCAGGCACAGGCGCAGCCCGAGTGTGCGGAACAGGTTGCTGGTGGTCACGGGGCCGGGATCCTCGAACCAGATCCCGTCGCCGGGATCGGCGAGCGTCAGTGCGGCGAGCGTGAAGGCGGCATGTCCGCCGGGCGTGATGACGATCTGCTCCGGATCGCAAGGATCGCGCCGGTGCAGGGCGAGATATTCGGCAATCCGCTGGCGCAGCACCAGTTCGCCGGAAACGTCGCCATAGCCCATGGCGGCCTTGCCGCCACGCGTCACTGCATTCCAGCACTTTCGCCAGACGGCGAAGGGAAACCGATCGAGCGCCGGCTGGTTGGGCAGGAAGGGTTTTTGCTCCATCTGGCCGATTGCGGCCGATACGTCGCGGGACAGGTCGCCGATCCGCGACAGACGGGGCAAGGCGCTGTCCGGCTCGTCGCCGCGCGCGGGCGTGATGCGCGGTTTCGCCGAGGGTCGTGGCAGGGCTGTCGAAACGAATGTACCGGCGCCCTGCCGAGCCTCCAAGTAACCTTCCGCCTTCAGGTTCTCCAGCACCCGCACCAGGGTCTGGCGCGACAGGCCCAGTTCACCGGCAAGGATGCGGCTCGCCGGCAGGCGCGTGCCGGCGCGCAAGTGTCCGTGCAGGATCGCCATGCGCAACTGGTCCTGCACCTGGCGGAATTTCGGCAGGGCGGCCGCCACGTCGAGGCGAAGAAAGGGCAGGATCGGGCCTTCGAACTGTTTGGCCATCGAAGCACTTTGAAAATTGGTACAGTCGAATGCACAATAATGGACGTTTGATTGTTGTCCACTTGTTACATCCTGTCCCTACACAAAAACGCACCGATGCAGCCCCCGAGGACGCAGATAGGTGCAAGGGGAACCGGGACGAGCGGCCCAGCCGACGACCGGATGCAAGGACCAACGCCGACATTGCCCACGAACCGTCGTTGACGGTCAACAGGAGGACTCCATGAACCGTTTTGTATCCCGTGCATTCGTTTCCACGCTGGCCCTTGCGGCCGCCTTGCCGAGCCTTGCGCGCGCCGAGGCGCCGCAGGAGCTTGTGGACGCCGCTACGAAGGAAGGCGTGCTGACAGTCATCGCCCTGCCGCATGACTGGTGCAACTACGGCGAAGTCATCGAAGGCTTCAAGGCTAAGTATCCCGGTATCACCGTCAACGAGTTGAACCCCGATGCTGGCACTGCCGACGAGCTCGAGGCGATCCGCGCCAACAAGGGCAACACTGGGCCGCAGGCGCCCGACGTCGTCGACCTCGGCCTCGCCTTTGCGCCTACGGCCGCCGAAGAAGGGCTGCTGCAGCCCTACAAGGTGGCGACCTGGGACGAAATCCCGGCCAACATCAAGGACGAGAAGGGCTATTGGTACGGCGACTACTACGGCGTCATGGCCTTTGGCGTGAACAGGGATCTGCTCGATGCCGTTCCGTCCGACTGGGCCGATCTCCTCAAGCCCGAATATTCCGGTGCCGTGTCGCTGACCGGTGATCCGCGCTCCTCGGCACAGGCGATCCTGGCGCTGATGTCGGCGGGTATCTCGCGCGGCGCCAAGCCGGGTGCCGAATCCGGCGCCAAGGGGCTGGAACTCTTCGCGGAACTCAATAAGGCTGGCAATTTCGTGCCGGTGCTCGGCAAGGCCGGTACCATCGCCCAGGGTCAGACGCCGATCGTCGCTGCCTGGGACTACAACCTGCTCGCCTGGCGCGACGGCCTGAATGGCAACCCGCCGATGGACGTGGTTGTGCCGGCAAGCGGCGTTGTCGCCGGCGTCTATGTTCAGGCGATCTCGGCCTATGCGCCGCATCCGAACGCCGCCAAGCTGTGGATGGAATACCTCTATTCCGACGTCGGTCAGACGGCCTGGCTGAAGGGCTACTGCCATCCGGCGCGCTTCAACGCCATGCTGGAGGCCGGCAAGTTCCCGCAGGAGCTACTCGACAAGCTGCCGCCGGCGGAAGCCTATGCAAAAGCGATTTTTCCGACGGTGGACGAACAGGCGGCCAATAAGACTGCCGTCGTTGAAGGCTGGGACAACGTTGTCGGCGCCAATGTGAAGTAAGACTTGCCGTTCGGTTGGGAGGCTTCACCTGCGGCGGAGCCTCCTGCCCGGTCCGTCCCCCTATTGGGACTACTTTAGGACAAATCCGATGACGACAAGCGCCGCATCCCTGCCGGCCGCCCTCAGGCCGCGGCAGGTCTTCAGCTGGCTCGGGGTTGCCCCCTTCTTCCTCTTCGCATTGCTTTTCCTCATTCTGCCGACGCTCAACATCGTGCTCGGCGCGTTCCGCAATGCGGAGGGGCAGGCGACGCTGGAAAATCTCGGCAAGCTCTTCTCACCGTCCATCCGGTCGGCGTTCTGGATCTCCATCGAACTCAGCCTGCTGACTGCGGCGCTCGGTTGCGTCTTCGGCTTTCTTATCGCCGCCGCGATCACGCGCGGCGATCTGCCGCGCTCCATGCGCAACGCCATTCTCACCTTTTCCGGCGTGGCATCGAATTTCGCTGGCGTGCCGCTCGCCTTCGCCTTCATCGCCACGCTTGGCCGCCTCGGCTTCGTGACGATGCTGCTGCGCCACTGGTTTGGCATCAATCTCTACGGTTCCGGATTCAACATCGTCTCGTTCATCGGCCTGGCCCTCACTTACCTCTATTTCCAGATCCCGCTGATGGTGTTGATCATCACGCCAGCGCTGGACGGGTTGCGGCGCGATTGGCGGGAGGCGGCTGAAAGCCTCGGTGCCAGCGGCTTCCAGTACTGGCGCATTGTGGCGCTACCGGTGCTGTGGCCTTCGCTTCTCGGCACGCTGGCGCTGCTCTTCGCCAACGCCTTCGGCGCCGTCGCCACGGCCATCGCGCTCACCGGCTCGTCGCTTTCCATCGCGCCGATCGTGCTCTTTGCGCAGATCCGCGGCGACGTGCTCAACGATCCGCATCTGGGTTACGCCATTGCGTTTGCCATGATCGCGCTAACCGGCATCGCCAACGGCATCTACATCCTCCTGCGCATGCGCGCCGAAAGGTGGGTCAAATGAGGGGAAGACGCTTCTGGTCCTGGCTCGCCGTCGCACTGGGTGGGCTCTATTTCCTGCTTCCGCTGATCGGCATGTTTGATTTCTCGCTGCGCATGCAGCGCGACGGTTACAGCTTCGAGGCCTATCGCATCGTGCTGGCCGACCCGCAATTCCAGCAGACTTTCGGCTACTCGGTGGTTCTGGCCTTGCTCACCATCGTGCTCGGCATTCTGATCGTCGTGCCGACGGCCTATTTCGTGCGGTTGCGCTTTCCCGGCCTGCGCCCGATCGTGGAATTCATCACGCTGCTGCCGCTGGTCATTCCGCCGATCGTCATCGTCTTCGGCTATATCCGCATCTACAACACCTCTTCCATCATGCCGCTGACGGGAAGCTGGTGGGGCACCAATTTCCTGCTTTTGTTCGGCTATGCGACGCTGGCGCTGCCCTACATGTACCGTTCTGTGGATACGGGCCTGCGCGCCATCGACATCGCCAGTCTCACCGAAGCCGCACAGAGCCTCGGGGGAGGGTGGACGCGCATCCTCGCCATCGTCATCCTGCCGAACGTCTTCGTCTCGGTGCTGTCTGGCGCCTTCCTGACGTTTGCTATCGTCATCGGCGAATATGTCTTCGCAGCCCTGCTGAACGTCAATTCCTTCGGTCCCTACATGGTCTGGATGGGCGGCAACCGAGCCTACGAGCCTTCGGCGCTGGCGGTGGTCTCCTTCGCGATCACCTGGGCCTGCATGGGGCTGATCCAGCTTTTCACTCGCTTTTCCAAATTCTCCACCGTGAGGCGCTGAACCATGGCCTTCCTCGACATCCACCATCTGGAAAAATCCTTCGGCACGCAGCGCGTCGTCAAGGACTTCAACCTAGGCATCGAAAAAGGCGAGTTCGTCTCCTTCCTCGGCCCGTCCGGCTGCGGCAAGACGACGGTGCTGCGCATGGTGGGGGGCTTCGAGACGCCGACCTCCGGCGAAATCCGCATCGACGGGCGAAATATCACCGACGTGCCAGCCAACCGACGAAAGATCGGCATGGTGTTCCAGGCCTATGCGCTGTTTCCAAACCTGACCGTCGCGCAGAATATCGGCTTCGGCCTGCGTGTCGCGGGCGAGAGCAAGACCAAGACACGCGCGCGCGTCGGCGAAATGCTGGATCTGATCGGCCTGCAGCAGCTCGGCGAGCGTTATCCCTTCCAGCTGTCAGGTGGCCAGCAGCAGCGCGTGGCGCTGGCCCGCGCGCTTGCGGTCCGGCCGCAGGTGCTTCTTCTCGATGAGCCGCTGTCGGCGCTCGATGCGAAGATCCGCGTCAGCCTGCGCGAGGAAATCCGCCGCATCCAGCGCGAGCTCGGCATCACCACCGTTTTTGTGACGCACGATCAGGAGGAAGCACTCTCCATGTCGGATCGGGTCGTGGTCATGCATCAGGGTATTGCCGACCAGGTCGGCACGCCGTTTGAGATCTACAACCGGCCGACAACGCGCTTCGTGGCGCAGTTCGTCGGCACGCTGAACCTGCTGGACGCCGATTTGCTGGATGCCGCCGCTGGTCGGATCAAGCTGGGTGACGTGCCTGTAGCATTGAACCGGACGCTGCCCGGCCGCGCCGGCGACCGCATCAGTCTGGCGCTCCGGCCGGAGTCGGTGGCACTAGGCCGCAAGGAGGAAGGCAACGTCGTCCTCTCGGGCCACATTGTCGAAGTGCATTTCCTCGGCTCGGTGATCCGCATCCGCGTCGCGTTGGCCGGCCAGATCGTCTCGCTCGACACGTTCAACCAACCCGACCGGCCGCCGCCCTCGGTCGGCACGCCGGTCGAGGTCAGCGTGGCCGATCGCGACCTTCTGGTGCTTGCCGCCTGACGGACAGACCTCGAGCCAATCTGACAACTTGCGAAGGAGCCGGTGTGGTGACCGACATGCCATGGAACGCCCTGCCACGCCTGGATTGGCGGGCGAAGATAGCGGGCCTCAGCGCGGCAAGCCGCGCCCGGCTTGCCGCGCGGGCGCGCAGCGCGCCGCTGTTTGCCCATGCCTATGCCCTTCATCTCAACATGCGTTTCGGCGGGATGACGCCGAAGAAACTTGCCGAGTTCGCCCATGCACAGCGTCTTTCCGGGCTGAAGATCCATGTCGAGGACGGCGAACAGGCAAGCCTCGCGAGGATGTCGGACGATGCGCTACGCGCCTATGGGGAGGTGGTGGAGTCGCTCGGGCTGGAACTGCATGTCGAGACCAGCACGACCGAGGCGGCGGGGCTTTCGGATGCGGTGCGCATCGCGCTTGCCACCGGTGCCACCTCGCTTCGCTGCTATCCACGCTATGAGGGGCACATTTCTCAGATCATCGACTGGACGATCGCGGATCTGCGGCGTCTGAACGAATTCGACCCACAGGGAAGGCTTCGTTTCACGCTCGAACAGCACGAGGATCTGAAATCCGACGAATTGATCCACATCCTCCAGGCAGTCGCCAATCCACGCCTCAGTCTGCTGTTCGATTTCGGCAACATGATCAACGCCTACGAACTGCCGCTGCCGGCGCTGGCCGCCCAGGCGCCTCATATCACCGAGGTGCATGTAAAGGACTGTCTCATCCAGTCGGATCGCGGCGGCTGGGCCCATCTCGCCTGCCTGACAGGAGAGGGGCACCTGCCGATGCAGGCGATGCTCGTGGAACTCCTGCTTCTTGGCGAGGATCGACCACAGGTCCTGGCCTTCGGGCTGGAGGAGGAGGAGGGCTATATCGCGCCCGCCTTGCGCTTTCCGTCGGAGGAGCCTGACCCTTTCATTGCCGCCCGGTCCGCCAGCTTCACCGACATCGGGACCGGCGACCTGGATGCGCGGTTGCGGCAGGAGGGCGCTGCCGCCCACCGGCAGGTCGAAATTGTCAGAAGCATGCTCGGCGATATCGCAACCGAAGCCGAAAGGACCGAAGGATGAATCAAGACCACGCCTGCCCGCCGGAGTTTCTGGCACTGGCCCATGCGATGGCCGATGCGGCCGCCGAAGTGATCCGCCCGCATTTCCGCAACCGTCTTGCAATTGATGCCAAGCCGGACGCCAGCCCCGTCACCATCGCCGACCGTGACGCCGAAGCGGTGATGCGCCGGATGATCGAAGCCCATTTTCCCGAACATGGCATCCGGGGCGAGGAATTCGGGGTTTGCCGAACCGATGCGGAATGGGTCTGGGTGCTTGATCCGATCGACGGAACGAAGTCCTTCATTTCCGGCTCGCTGGCCTTCGGCTCGCAGATCGCGCTGGTGCGTCAGGGCATGCCGGTCCTCGGCATCATCGACCAGCCCATAACCAAAGAGCGCTGGGTTGGCCGTCGCGGATCGCCGACACTCTTCAACGGCGCGGCGGTGCGTACGAGCGACACTGACCGCCTCAATGAGGCGATTGTCTACACTTCCGCCCTGGAACAATTCGATCCCCACACCAGGGAGCGCTTTTCAGAGCTGGCGGCAGGGGCGCGTTTCACGCGCATGTCGCATGACTGCTATGCTGCCGGCTTGCTCGCGCTCGGCACGGTCGACCTCTTGGTCGAGAGCAAGGTGTTCGACTACGACATCCTGCCGCAGATACCGATCATCGAGGGGGCAGGAGGGATCGTCTCGGATTGGGATGGGCGTCCACTGGACGATGCGAGCCAATACGAAACCGTCCTGATGGCCGCAAACGAGGCGCTACACGCGACAGCGCTCGAGCGGCTGCGGCGCCAGTGACGTCCACAGGAGTGCCGGCAGGCCTCTAGCAGATACAGCGCTCGCGGTGAGCGCGTCGTGGCCAAAAAGCAGGTTCAGCAATTGTTGGCACAGCGGGACCGGGGTATCTCGGGGGAGCTTTTTTGTCTATTTCGGCAAGCGCGGTGACCATTGTGCAAGCTGAAGCTCCAGAATCTATGCTGTGGCCCCGGAGATCGCAATGGGCGATAGCGCATCGTTTCCGTTGTGCGGAGTGAACCGCGCCGGGTTTGCCGGAGGCCGTTTGGTTTAAGTTATGCGGCCATGGCTGTCCAGCATGGTCGTAGCTGTCGCCGACGCATCCGACGGAAGGGCCGATGCCTGCTTCGGCCAAGCGTTTGAAATACCTGATCAACACGTATTGAACGCCGCGATCCTTGTGGTGCACAAGGTCGCCGCTATGAACGGGATGCCGATCAGGAAGTGCCCGCTCTGAGGCATCGAGACGAACCACGCATGCGATCCGGCTCACCCGCCAGCCGGCCATCACGGGTGATTTTGAGGTCTGTGTGATCCCGGCAATTGAGGAGGCCGATCGACATTCCAGGCCTCATCGACATCAATTGGTGCCGCGTGCAACTGTATCGGCTGCGAGCTTCCGTCCGGCTTACTAGGGCTAGGCGGAGTGTCTAGGCATCTGAAGAATCTCAGATCGGATTGTATTCCAAAAATGCCGATGGAAGAATACCATATAGGAATACATGATTGTAGCGGCTTCTGGCCTTCGTCAATGGCGACGTCAACGCAGTCTGAGCGGCTAACGGATGGTTTTTGGTGGTGTGCAGGGGTTTCGCGCGATTCAACCATTCTTTCCAAAAATCTACCGCAACGAAGTTAGTTAATTGACATAAAAATAGTATACGATATAGAGCTGACATTGCCTACTAAGTGGCGGGCCAGCGAGGAGTGCGGACCCGAGGAGGAGCAAGCAATGGAAGGTGAAAGGTGGCCGAGCGCCTCCGACGGCGGCAGCGTACCCGTGCGCTGGGGAAGGGCCTGATGCAGGGGCCGTCCTTTTTTGACTTGGTCGGCTTTGGGCCCGAAGGCTGGGGGGCGGCGCTCCTTATGGCGACTGGCATGACGCTGGCCGTTGCGAGCGGCGGCTTTGCGGCCGGCTCGGTCATTGGCGCAGGCATCGCCAGTGCAAAACTGTCCCGCAACGGGGCGCTGCGCGTCTTCGGCGACGGCTACACGACCGTCTTGCGCGGCATACCCGATCTGCTGGTCATCTACCTGTTCTATTTCGGCGGCAGCGCCGCGCTCGGCGTGGTGGGGCAGCTCTTCGGCGCGGATGGATTCATCGGCATGCCGGCCTTACTGACCGGCGTGCTCGCCATTGGCGTCGTTTCCGGCGCCTATCAGGCGGAGGTGTTTCGCGGTGCCTTCAACACGATCAGCCGCGGCGAACTGGAAGCGGCGCGCTCGGTCGGCATGGGCACGGGGCTGCGGCTGCGCCGCATCATCGTGCCGCAGGTGCTGCGCTATGCCATTCCCGGCCTCGGCAATACCTGGCAGCTCGTGCTGAAGGAATCGGCGCTTATCTCTGTCACCGGTCTCGTCGAATTGCTCCGCCAGTCGCAGATCGCCGCCGGCTCCACTCGTCGGCCCTTCGATTTCTACATCACGGCCGCCGTGCTCTATCTCGTGATCACTGCTGTCTCCTCCTATCTCTTCCGTCATGCGGAGGCCCGCGCGCTCCGCGGCGTCAGGAGGGCGTGATGGATTTCAGCTTCCTCTCGGAAACGTTTCTAAATCTTCTCTCGGGTGTGCCGCTAACGCTCAATTTGGCGCTCGTCTCCACGGCCTTCGGTGCGGTGCTTGCGGTTCTCCTGACGCTGATGCGGCTGTCATCGTTGCGTCCGGTCGGCTGGGTCGCGCAGTTCTATGTCTTCGTCTTCCGCGGCACGCCGCTGCTCGTGCAGATGTTCGTTATCTACTACGGTCTCGGCCAGTTCCGCCCCACCCTGCAGGCCTGGGGGCTATGGGTGTTCTTCCGTGAGCCGTATTGGTGCGCCATCTTTGCGCTCAGTCTCAACACGGCGGCCTATGGTTCGGAAATACTGCGCGGCGGCCTGCAGGCCGTGCCGCACCAGCAGGTCGAGGCGGCGCGGGCGAGTGGCATGTGGGGCTTCCTGCTCTATCGCCGCATCATCTTCCCGATCGCCATTCGCCAGGCGCTGCCGGCCTATGGCAGCGAGATCATCCTGATGGTCAAAGCGACCTCGCTCGCCTCAGTCATAACCATGCTGGAAGTGACGGGCCTTGCTGCAAAGCTTATTTCCCAGTCCTACCGGGCCGTAGAGGTCTTCGTCGTCGCAGGTCTCATCTATCTCATGCTGAACTTCGCCATCACCCGCTTCGTCGCGCTCATCGAATGGTGGCTGTCGCCCCACCGGCGCCCCGCCCCAACCGTATCCTCCGGAGCTGCGTTGCACCATGCTTGAACCTGCGCCTCTTACCGTCGCCACCACGCCGGCCGTTTCCGTCCGCAATCTGCGCAAGAGTTTTGGCGCACTCGAAGTGCTGAAGGGCATTTCCTTCGACGCGCGGGAAGGCGAGGTCATTTCTGTGCTTGGCTCGTCCGGTTCCGGCAAGTCGACCATGCTCCGCTGCATCAACATGCTGGAGGTGCCGAGCGAGGGCGAGATCCGCATCGAGGGTGAAGCGATCCGGCTGAAGGACGGCCGCCATGGCCGCCAGCCCGCTGATCCAAAACAGCTGAGCCGCCTGTGCACGAATGTCGCCATGGTGTTCCAAAGCTTCAATCTCTGGTCCCACATGACGATCCTCGAAAACGTCATGGAAGCACCGGTCTATGTGCAGAAGCGGCCGAAGGCGGAATGCCGCGAGGAGGCGCTGGAGCTGCTCGCCAAGGTCGGCATCGCGGACAAGCGCGACTATTACCCGACCCATCTTTCCGGCGGCCAGCAGCAGCGCGCGGCGATTGCCCGAGCGCTCGCAATGAAGCCGAAGGTGATGCTGTTCGACGAGCCCACCTCGGCGCTCGATCCGGAACTGGTCGGCGAGGTGCTGCGCGTCATGCGGGCGCTGGCGGACGAGGGGCGCACCATGCTCGTCGTCACCCACGAGATGGCCTTCGCCCGCGACGTCTCGAACCGCGTCATCTTCCTGCACCAGGGGCTGGTGGAGGAGGACGGCGATCCGGTGGACGTCTTCACCGCGCCGCGCTCCGATCGTTTCCGCAAGTTCATTTCGTCCCATGGCTAAGGCAATTCCTGTGCACAGCGAAAATGCGCCAAAACGAAGAGATAGAGCGTTTCGGCTATTTCGGGCCCCGGCTGTAGCCGACAAAGCTCTCGTAGAGGTTGGCGACGCTGTTCAGCCGTTCCTCAACCGCGGGGCCCCGGTGGGCGAAGACGCTGTTGAGCAGCAACTGCATCAGCGTCCACATGCCGGAGGTCGCGTCCCAGAAGAGATTGAGGTCCGTAGGCACGGCAAAGACCTCGTTGCCGTAGCTTGCCGCCCAGTCGCAGTAGAGGTCGGTGACGACGGTGATCGGGATGCCGCGCTCGGCCGCCTTGGCGGCCAGCAATTGCGACTGGCGGGAATAACGCCGCGCATCGATCAGCACCAGCGTGCAGGCCGCGGGGGTCGTCAACAGCACCTCGGCGAAATTGCCGCCGGCGATATCGACCATATGCACCCCGTCGCGCAGGTAGCGCAGCATGTGCACGAAGGCCTCGGCAAGGCCGCGCTCGGTCTGAAAGCCGGCGACGAACACACGATCAGCCGCCGCGATACGCTTGGCCGCCCGGTTCCAGGCCTCCGTATGGGCATACTCGTAGACGCGCACGACCGAGGCGACGGCAAGCTCCAGGCTGCGGGCGAGCGCAACATCGGTGGTGCTCTTCTGCTGCAGGTCGCGCAGCCGGTCGCCGAGCAGCCAGGGGCTGTCGCTGATGTCGTCCTTCAGCCGCTCCTTGAGCTCCTTGAACCCCTCGTAGCCGATCGATCGGCAGAAACGGCCGACAGTCAACTCGCTGACGCCCACTTTGTCGGCAATGGTGCGCGAGGTCTCGAAAGGCAGGTCACTGATATTGGCCAGCATGAAGTTTGCCAGCGCCTTGCCGGAGGCCGACGCCTCCGTGAGCGCTTTGGTGAGCCGTTGCCGCACGGAGCTGTTGTCCATCCAGTTGTCGTTTCGCATGTCGCGCCCGTTGCCCTTCGTCACGGCTCGTTCACCGAAGAGCACAGCGCGCGATGTTCAGCGCAGGCGCCCTTCGGAGGAGGTCAGGTTCAGGAGTGTTATATAATTGACTTTTACTGAAATAAAGTCAGAAAACTAACGTCTCCCCCCTTCAGAACGGATTACCGCCCATGACCCCGATAGATCGCCCAGATAAAGATGTGCTCGTTCTGGGTGCTGGCATCATTGGTGTGTCCGTGGCGCTTCATCTGCAAAGGTGCGGAAAGTCCGTGCTGCTTGTCGACCGCCGGGCGCCCGGCGAGGAGACGAGCTATGGCAATGCCGGCCTCATAGAGCGGGCAAGCGTGATCCCTTACGGCTTCCCGCGCGAGATCCCGACGTTGCTGAAATATGCGACGAACCGTTCTGCCGATGTGCGCTTCCGCTGGACCTTCCTGCCAAAGCTGTTGCCCTGGATCGCTCGATTCTGGTTCGCCTCTTCTCGCGATCGCCTGCGCCGGGCGGCCATGGACATGCTGCCGCTGATCGAGCGCTCCGTCGTCGAGCACACGGACCTGATGGCGGAGGCGGGCGTCCTGCACCGCGCCCGCCGCACGGGCTGGATGGAGGCTTACCGCACGGAAAATGCCTTCGCCGCCGCCAAGAGCGCCGCCCGCGCGCTCGATGAATTTGGAATTCGCTATGATTTTCTCGGACCGAAGGAACTGCAGGCCCGCGAGCCGCACCTTGCCGGACATTTCGTCGGCGCCGTGCATTGGCTCGATCCTGTTACGGTTGCTGATCCCGGCGGGCTGGTGAAGGACTATGCCGACCTCTTCGTGCGTAAGGGCGGCGAGATACTTCAGGCCGATGCGAGCACCCTGGCCGAGGGTGAAGGCGGCTGGAGCATCCGCACGAACGGTTGTCAGCTGCGTGCTCGCGAGGCCGTGGTGGCGCTCGGCCCCTGGTCGGATACAGTCTATCGCCGGTTCGGCTATCGCGTCCCGCTCGCCGTCAAGCGTGGCTATCACGTGCATATCGAGCCGGCGGGCGATGCCGTGCTCAACCATCCCGTCGTCGATGTCGAGCGCGGGTATCTGCTGGCGCCTATGGCGCGGGGCATCCGGCTGACTACCGGTATCGAATTCGCCGATCGGGACGAGGCGCCGACGCCCGTCCAGGTCGACCAGACCGAGCCGCATGCCCGGGCGATATTTCCGCTCGGCCGGCGCGTCGAACAGGCGCCGTGGATGGGCGCGCGACCCTGTTTGCCCGACATGCGCCCGATCATCGGCCCGGCACCGCGTCACAAGGGTCTGTGGTTCGCCTTCGGCCACAACCACCACGGCCTGACGCTCGGCCCGGCCACCGGGCGGCTCCTGGCGGAAATGATGACGGGCGAAAAACCCTTCGCCGACCCGGCACCCTACTCGATGAGCCGGTTCGGCTGAATTTTTGCAAGTTTTGGAGACAGCAATGCGGGAAGACTTTGTTCTCATCAATGTGCGGCCGAATGGCGAGGCGGCGAAGGATATCGTCATCAGGGACGGGTGCTTCGCCGAGATTGTTGCGCATGGCGCCCGCTCATTCGAGGAAATGCGCGAGGTGGACGGCGAGGGGCTGCTGATGCTGCCCGGTCTCGTCGACGCCCATACCCATCTCGACAAGACCCTGCTTGGCATGCCCTGGTATCGCAACGATGTCGGCCTCGAACTGATCGACCTCATCGAGAACGAGCGCCGGATGAAGCGCGAACTCGGCATCGATCCCGAGCGTCAGTCCGCCGCCCAGATCGAGCGCTCCGTCGCCCACGGCACGACCCATATCCGCACCCATGTCGATATCGACACGGAATATGGCCTCGCCGGCCTCGAAGGCGTGCTGGCCTCGCGTGAGCGTTACCGCGATCTCGTCGATATCCAGATCGTCGCCTTTCCGCAGAGCGGCATGCTGATCCGCCCCGGCACGGTGGAACTGATGGATCGGGCGATGCGCGACGGCGCGGACGTGGTCGGCGGGCTCGACCCGTCCGGCGTCGACCGCGACCCGAAGGGCCATCTCGACACGGTCTTCGCCCTTGCAGAACGCTACGGCAAGCCCGTCGACATCCACCTGCACGAGCCGGATTCGCTTGGCGTCTTCGCGATCGAACTCATCGTGGAGCGCACGAAGGCGCTCGGTATGGCAAACCGGGTGACGGTCAGCCACGGCTTCTGCCTTGGCATGCTCGCCGACAAGCCGCTGGCAAGGCTCGGCGGCATGATGGCAGAAGCCGGCGTGCACCTGATGACCAAGGGCGGCGCGGCAAGCCCGCGCCCGCCGGTGCTCGATCTCACCGAGATGGGCGTCAACATCTGCTCGGGCTGCGATGGCGTGCGCGATACGTGGCAGCCCTTCGGCAATGCCGACATGCTTGACCGCGCGGCAATCGTCTCGCAGCGCAACGATTTCATCAACGACGCCCACATTGAACTTGCGCTGCGGCTCTGCACCTACGGCGGCGCGAAGATGATGGACATCGACGGCTATGGTCTTTCGGCCGGCTGCGAGGCGAGCTTCGTGCTCGTGCGCGCCGAGACGCCGGCCGATGCCGTGGCATCCCGCCCGGTTCGCCGGGCGGTCTACCGGAAAGGCATTCCGGTTGCCCGGGACGGCGCGCTTGTCGCCGCCGGAGGCAAACGGTGAAGGTTTTCGAACATAGGCTAGGAGGAGCTGCCATTATGTTGAAGTCGCTTGGTAAAACAGTCATCGCCCTCGGGGTCGTCCTCGGAGCATCCGCGGCACAGGCCGAGGAGCGCACGATCACGATCGCGACGGAAGGCGCCTATGCGCCGTGGAACTTCACGGAGGCCGGTGGCAAGCTGGCGGGCTACGAAATTGACATGCTGGAGGACCTTTGCCCGCGCATGAAGGTCAAGTGCGAGATCATCGTGCAGGACTGGGACGGCCTGATCCCGGCACTGAACGCCGGCAAGTTCGACGCCATCGTCGCCGGCATGCTGCAGACCGAAGAACGCGAAAAGGCCATCACTTTCTCGCGCAACTACGGCACGGGCTCGGCCGCCTTCCTCGTGCGCAAGGATTCGCCGCTCGCCAACATGCCGGTCGGCAAGCAGGTTGACATGGGCAAGGACAAGGAGGCGGCCAAGGCCGCTGCCGCGGAAATGCTGCCCTTCATGGAAGGTACGGTAATCGGCGGACAGGGCTCGACGACGGCTGCACAAATCATGACTGAACTGTTTCCCGGTATCGAACTCCGCGAGTACAAGTCGACCGAGCAACATGACCTCGATCTCGAAGCCGGCCGCATCGATGCCGTTATGGCCTCGCCTGTCGCACTCGACCGTGCGCTGGAAAAGATCGGCGCCGACCAGGTGGTGTTTGCCGGCACCGAGTTCACCGGTGGTCCGCTCGGTGGCGGCCAGTCAGTCGGCCTGCGCAAGGCGGATACCGAGCTGAAGTCGATGTTCGACGAGGCGATCAATGCGGCGATCGCCGACGGCACGCTGTCGCGCCTTGCGATCAAGTGGTTCAAGCGGGACATTTCGCCGAAGAAATAAGCCGGTTCGACCGGGGGAAGCCTTCAGAATATCGGGGCCGCGCGTAAGCGCGGCTTCGGCATGATTGATTGAAAGATGGGATGCACCATGACGACACTTCCTGCCTCCGGCCGCATCGACGGCCCGGTCCTTCTCACCGCCCGCTGGGTCGTCGGCCATCGCGATGACCGCCATGTGATTTATGACGACGGCGTCGTCGTATTCGAGGGCGACAAGGTCGTCTTTGTCGGGCACGACTATCCGGGCGAGGTCGCCGAGCGCATCGACTATGGCAATGCCATCCTCTCGCCCGGCTTCGTCGATCTCGACGCGCTTTCCGACCTCGACACGACTGTGCTTGCCTTCGACAATCAGCCCTCCTGGAAGAAGGGACGCGTCTGGCCGAAGAGCTACATGGACCGCGCCTACGAAATGTACACGCAGGAAGAACTCGCCTTCCAGAAGCACTATGCCTTCGCGCAGCTCATCCGCAATGGCGTCACCACCGCACTGCCGATCGCCTCGCTGTTTTACCGCGAATGGGGCGAGACCGACGCGGAATTCTCCGCCGCCGCCGATGCCGCGCACGAGCTTGGCCTGCGTGTCTATCTTGGCCCGGCCTATCGCACCGGCAACAGCTATGTCGACGACAACGGCAAGATCGCCTTCCACTATGACGAGGAGCGAGGCTTCAAGAGCTTCGCAGCATCGCTCGCCTTCGCTGAGCGCATCGAGGGGCTTGCCTCGCCGCTGGTGCGTGCCATGCTGGCGCCCGACCGCCTTGAAACCAACACACCCGAAATGATGCGCCGCACGGCGGATGCTGGCCGCGACCTTGACATTCCGATCCGCCAGCATAGCTGCCAGTCGGAACTCGAATTCAACCGTATCACGGGCGCTTATGACATGACGCCGCTGGAATGGATGGATTCCCTCGGTGTGCTGAACGAGCGGATGCTGCTGCCCCATGGCGAATACGTCGCGGGCACGCGCAATGTCGATCGGCCCGGCCGCGACCTCGACATCCTGAAGAATGCCGGCGCGACGCTGGTGCATTGCCCTGTTGTCTCCGGCCGCCACGGCGGCTTCATGGACAGTTTTTCGAAGTTCCGCGACATGGGCGTGCGCATCGGCCTCGGTACCGACACCTGGCCTTGTGATTTCATCCAGAACATGCAGGTCGGCGTCATGATCTCGCGCGTGATGGACGGTTCGATCGACAGCGTGCGGTCGGAGCACTACTTCGATGCCGCTACCCTCGGCGGTGCGGATGCCCTGAGGCGGCCCGATCTCGGCCGCCTGCAGGCTGGTGCAAAGGCCGATATCATCGTCATCGATATGGGCCACGACCGCATCGGCCATGTGATCGATCCGATCCAGACACTGATGATGAGCAGTTCCGGCCGCGACGTCACGGATGTCATCATCGACGGTCGCTTTGTCATGGTCGACGGCAAGATCCCGGGGTTCGACGCGAAGGCGGAGCAGGAGAGGGCGCAGCGCCAGTTCGACGGCGTCGTTGCTCGCTATCCGGAGCGGACCTATGGTCATCCGCCGGTCGAGGAGATCTTCTCCTCCAGCTACCCGCGCTATCGCCGCGGGGTGTAAGGCAGGGCTCGTTCCTGTAGAGGAGGTATCGCCTGAGCCTGTGTCGTATCCGTGCCGTTCCGGCCGCGGGAAAAACACTGGATCCGGCGTTCCTCCGCATAGGGCCGCTGGCCCTGACATTGTCCACTGGGGGCGATCAGTCTGTTGCGTTGGCGCGAGACGTCACGCGTTCTTCGCCGGAACAGTTTTCAGTGGGCGCCTTGATCCGCCTTCTGCTGCCGGTGCCTGCGTTTCCGGCGCGCAATCGCCCTAAGGCGCGATGCTAATCCGACATCAAATTCCCTGTCTCACCGACGACGGTGGCGGTTCGATCTGCACCTGCATCGCTTGCGCGTAATGCGCGGGATTAAAGCGCAGATAGAGGAACAAGACGCTGGCAATGCAGACGAGATGCATCATCCAGCCCGCGGCGAAGCTGCCACTGATGTCATGGAGGAAAGCGGTCGCGAAGGGACCCAGTGAGGCGAGCAGGAAGCCGCCGCCCTGCATCAGTGCCACCAGTACCCCAGCTTCCTCTGGCCGCGGCAGATGATCGAGGGCGGTAACGATTGCCAGTGCGAAGCTGCTGCCGAGGCCGGCGCCGCACAAGCCGACCCAGACAATCGGCGCCACTTGCGGCAGAAAGGCCAGACCGGCAAAGCCGACCGCCTGCATCAACAACGTCAGGGATAGAAAGGAACGGCGATCGATGCTGCGGCGGGCCAAAATCGGCAGGCCGAGGGCGGCGACCGCCTGGCAGATAGCCATCAGCGCCACCAGGCTGCCGCTGTCGCCGTTGCTCCAGCCGAGCGTCTGATAGTAAGGGGCGAGCCAGGCCACGACAGAGGAATAGCCGGCATTGACCAGACCGAAAGCGAGGATCAGCGTCCAGGTGCGCGGGCGACGCAGCAGCCGGCCGGTCAGGGTCTTGTCCGGGCGACGGCTGCGTGAATCCGACAGGATGAAGAAGGCTGCGCCGAACGCAATGAGTGCCGGAGCGGCGAGCAAGGCGAGCGCCGATCGCCAGCCAAAGCCATGATTGACGAGCAGCGGCGTCAGCCGTGCTCCCAGGGCCCCGCCACCCATGAGCATGGCGGAATAGAGCCCCGTAACTACCGGAATGTTCCTCGGAAACTCGGCCTTGATGATGCCGGGGAAGGCTGCCTGGATAAAGGCGACACCAGCGCCACAAAGGGCGGCTGTCAATATCAGCGAGGTTCCGTCTGGCGCGACGAGCCGCAGCAGGGAGCCTGCCGCCAGCACCAGCAGGGCAATGAGAATGCCGCGGCGCGTGCCAATGATGGCCTGTAGGACCGGTGAGATGAAAGCGCCGACGCCCATCAGCATCATCGGCAGCAGTGTGAGCAGTGCGAGACTGCTGTAACCCATGCCGGTATCGACGACGATCTCGGTCAGCACCGGCCCCGGTGCGGTCAGAAACGGACGCAGATTGAGCGCGATCAGCACGACGAGAGCGAGCAATATCCATCGCCGGCCCGCTGCGGGCTGGGTCTTTTGCGGCATGATCGGTGTTTCCTTTACGTGGTGGTCTTCTTGTCGTTGGTTGGCGAGGGCTTCGGCCAGGCAGAAGCTACCCACCGGCCTCCTGCAACAGTTCTGCCATGGCGCCATAGCCACGCTGACGGGCGTACTGGAGCGGTGTTACGCCGTCGCCGTCCGCAAGCCGGGGATTGGCACCGGCTGCTAGCAGTTGCTTGACGATTTCGACATGGCGCGGACCACCGTCGGCAAGGATGATCGCCTCCAGCAGCGCGGTCCAACCGAGCTTGTTGACGTGGTCGACATCCACCCCTGCCGCGATCAGCAGTTCCACGACTTCGACATGCCCGCGCTCTGCGGCGGGAATAAGCGCCGTTCCACCGTAGCGGTTGGTGCTCTTCAGATCGGCGCCGTGCGTGAGCGTCAGCTTCAGGATCTCGGTGAACCCCCTGGCGCCGGCATAGAGATAGGGGCTGTCGTCAATGGCGTCCTTGGCATTGACGTCGGCGCCCGCCTCGATCAGCGCCGCTGCGGCATCGATCCGGCTTGCGTGGGTGGCGACGAGCAGCGCCGTCCGGCCGCGGCCGTCGCGTGCCTCCAGATCCGCCCCTTGCGAGAGAAGCGTACGGATGGCCGCAGTGTCATTGGCGCCGGCGGCGCGGTGAAGCTTTTCAGTCATGGCCTGGGCAAACCCGCTCACAGGGCTGAACATCAGGATCAGGGCCAGAAATGTCATCATTCTCAGGATGCAAGAAATTGTCGTCTCCGTTTTCTTGTTTACTTGAGCACCGCCGGCGAGGAACTGCCGGCTGGTCGCGTCCGAGTGCGGTCGCTCATTCGATCAGGTCGAGATCGCGGCTATGGCCCCAGAACATGCGCGGCGTTTCGAGCGCCTCCCGCAGGCCGAGGCGGTCGATCATCAGATCGGCCTCGCGCTGCGCCGCGTCGAGCACAGCATCCTGATCGACCAGCGGATTGCGGTCGCGTAGCAGCACCTTGCCGCCGACGAGGACGGTGTGGACGTCGTTGCCGTTGGCGAAATAGGTGACGCGGAACTCCGGCATATGGGCCGGGTAGAGATGCGGCCGGCGCAGGTCGACGAGAACGATGTCGGCCTTCTTGCCGGGCTCCAGCGAGCCGATCTCGCGCTCCAGACCGAGTGCGCGGGCGGCGTCGATCGTGCACATTTCCAGCGCCTTGCCCGGCGGCAGCCAGCTAGGATCGTGGAAATGGGTGCGGTGATAGTGCATGCACTGCTGCATGTGGCGGAACATGTCGGCCGAACGATCCGGCGCGGTCGCGTCCGAGCCGATGGCGACGGTCACGCCGGCATCGAGCAGCTCGGTCACCGGGCAGCGGGCCAGGATGGCAGCGACCGCGCTCGGATTGTGGACGATGCAGGTGCCGGTCTCGGCGCAGATCGCGATTTCGTCCTCGTCGAGGCCGGTGGCATGGGAGAGCAGCGTGCGCGGTCCGAGGATGCCGATGTCATGCGCGACGCGGACGCTGCCTCTGGTGTGACCGTCCTGGGTGAAGACGAGACCGTGCTCCTCCGCCAGCCGTTTCACGATGCGCGACTGGGCGATTGCCTCTTCAGCCCCGGCTGCGTCGAGATGAGCCTGGTGCAGCGTCGGCGTCAGAAGCGCGACATGCAGGCGCTCGCCGTTGCTGCGGTGCCAGCGGTCGATCAAGGTTCTGCAGGTCGAAAACTGGCCCTCAAAGGTGACGGGATAATCGGTGCGGGTGGAGCCGTCCCAGCTTGCATAGGTCAGCGGATGCGGCGGCCGCGTCGTGCCGACGGCAACGACGGAACGGGTGCCGATGCCGAGCACGCCCTCCATGTGCGCATCGCCGTATTCCGGGCGGTCGGTGCGCATGACTGAATCGCCGCCGCCGAGCAGCGAGACGCCTGTCGTGACGCCGAAGCGTAGTCGCTCCAGTGCTGCGAGCTGTGCCTCGGCATACCAGAAGTCCGGCGTCGAGCCGACCGTATAGGCGCCCTGGCAGGCGCGATACCACAGGTCGCTCTTTCCCCCACCCAGGGTCTTGATCAACCCGTGACCGGCATGGGCATGCGCATCGACGAAGCCGGGCATGATCACCATGCCGCGCGCGTCGATCGTCTCGCGGGCCGGATGGTCGCGGGCAACCTCTTCCGATGGGCCGACGGCGACGATGCAGTCGCCCTCGATCGCCACCGCCCCGTCGGCGACGATCCGCCGCTCGGGGTCGAGGGCGATGACGGTTCCGTTGGTGATCAGGATGTCAGCCATGGGATTGGAGACCTTTCTGCGCGTCCTCGCGGTCGAGGATACGATCGAGCGACGGCGCAAGGCGCAGAAGCTCGCGCGTGTATTCGTGCTTCGGCTCGGTAAACAGGGTTTCGGTATCGGCGAGCTCGACGCGGCGACGCGGTCGCACATCTGGCGGATCACCGCCAGGTCATGGCTGATGAACAGCATGGACAGGCCGGCAAGGTCGCGCAGGTCCTTGAGGAGATTGAGAAGCTGGGCCTGCACCGAAACGTCGAGCGCGGAGGTCGGCTCGTCGCAGATCAGCATGGATGGGCGCGGTCCGAGCGCCCGCGCGATGGCGATGCGCTGGCGCTGGCCACCGGAAAAGGCGTGCGCGAAGCGCAGACCCGCGTCGCCTGGCAGTCCGACGGCTTCCAGCAGCGTGCGTGCATCATGTCGCGCTTCGGCGGCATTGGAGGCGAGCTTGTAGAACAGGATCGGCTCGGCGATGGCAGCGTTGATGCGCAGCCGCGGATTGAGCGCCGAATAGGGATCCTGAAACACCATCTGCAGCGACTGGCGCACTGAGCGCTGGCGCTTGCCCCCCAGCGCATGTCCCTGAAACGCGATCTCGCCCGAACTGTGGGCGACGAGGCCGGCAATGGTGTTGGCGACCGTGGTCTTGCCGCAGCCGGATTCGCCGACGAGGCCGAAAATCTCGCCGCGGCGGACGTCGAAGGACACACTCTTGACCGCCTTGAACACGGAGGCCTTGCGGCCAGGGATCAGCGAGTGCCCGCCATATTCGACACAGAGGTCGCTGACGGCGAGCACCACGTCGTCGCGGCCTCCCGTCTCGCTCTTCGTGCTGTTGCGGCGAACGGCCGCGCGCGCCTCCAGCGTCGTCTTCGTTTCCTCGCTCGGTACCGGGAGACGGTCGAGCCGCGTGTCGATCGGCGGAACAGCGGCAATCAGGGTGCGAGCATAGGGCGCTTTCGGCGCGGTCAGCACCTCGCGCGACGGCCCGCTCTCCACAACTGCCCCGTTCTGCATAATCGTCACGCGGTCGGCGATTTCGGCGACGACACCCATATTGTGGGTGACGAGAAGCACACCGACGCCGCGCTGGTCAGCGAGGTCGCGGATCAGTTTGAGGATCTGCGCCTGCACCGAAACATCAAGTGCCGTCGTCGGCTCGTCAGCGACGATCAGTTGGGGATTGCAGGCCAGCGCTGTAGCAATGACCACGCGCTGGCGCTGGCCGCCCGACAATTGGTGCGGATAGCTACCGAGCCGACGTTCCGGTTCGGGGATGCCGACCGCCTTCATCAGGTCCAGTGCCCGCGCCTTCGCCTCCCTGGATGAAAGCTTCAGGTGCGTGAGCATGCCTTCGCACAACTGGCTTTCGACGGTGAAGAGCGGATTGAGGCTTGTCATCGGATCCTGGAAAATTGCTCCGACATCGCGGCCGGGGACGATCCCTTCCGTGCGGCCGGTGCGCAGGTCGATGGGCTTGCCGGCGATTTCGATCGAGCCGGCAACGATCTTGCCGGGCGCTTGCAAGAGGCCCATCAGCGCACTGCCGACAGTGGTCTTGCCGGCGCCAGATTCGCCGACAAGCGCATGGATTTCGCCGGGCTGGATGGTCAGGTCGATGTCCTTGACCGCTGTTAGTACATCGCCATTGGCAAGTGGATATTCGACCCGCAGGTTCCTGATTTCGAGGACGGGAGGCTTCGCAATTGGCATCTCAACGCTCCGCCAGCTTGGGGTTGAAGCGATCGCGCAGGTAGTCGCCGATGACGTTGACGGCCAGCACGAGGATAACCAGAACGGTCGCCGGCATCACGGCAATCCACCAGAGCCCGGAAAACAGGAACTGGTTGCCGATGCGGATCAAGGTGCCGAGCGAGGGATAGGTGGGCGGCATGCCAGCACCGAGAAAGGAGAGGGTAGCCTCCGTCAGGATCGCGCCGGCGAGATTGATCGTGGCAATCACCATCACCGAACTCATAACGTTTGGCAGGATATGCCGGCCCATGATGCGGCCGGAGGGCAGGCCGATCACCTTGGCGGCACGCACATAGTCGCGCGCCACCTCCACCATCGTCGAGGCGCGCACCGTGCGGGCATATTGCACCCACTCATTGACCGCGATGGAGAAGATCAGCACGAGCGGCGCCCAGGTGAGCATCGTATCGGCGCTGAGCTGCGCGCGGGCGATGCCGCTGATGAGCAAAGCGACGAGAATGGTCGGGAAACTGACGAGCACGTCAGCGATGCGCATCACGATGCTGTCGACGATGCCGCCAAAGAATCCGGCGATCAGGCCGAGCAAGACCCCGACCATCGCCGCGAACAGGACCGCGCCGATGCCGATCAGCACCGAGATGCGCAGGCCGAACAGGATGACCGAGACGAGATCGCGTCCCTGGTTGTCGGTGCCGAGCAGAAAGCGGGGGTCGCCGCCCACCATGAAGGCCGGCGGTATTTCCATGTCCATCAGCGAATAGGAGGACACGTCGCGCGGATCCATCGGTGCAATCAGCGGGGCGAAGATCACCAGAACCAGCATGATTGCCAGGACGATGCCTGCGATCATCACGGAAACCGGGGGAAGCCGATAGAGCAGGGATTGCCGGGTCATCAATTCGTCCTCAGCCGGGGGTCGATGAAGGTGTAGAGAATGTCGACGATCATGTTGATGAACACGAACAGGAAGCCGACGAACAGCAGGTAGGCCGAGAGAACCGGGATATCCGGATAGCCGACCGCATTGGTGAAAAGCAGCCCCATGCCAGGCCACTGGAACACTGTTTCGGTGACGATGGCGAAAGCGACAAGCTGGCCGATCTGAAGACCGGTGACGGTGACGACCGGCATAAGCGCATTGCGCAGCGCCAGCTTGCCATAGATGTAGGATTTCGGCAGGCCGCGCGCGAATGCAAAGCGGATGTAGTCGGAGGAGAGCACGTCGATCATCTCCGAACGCACCAACCGCATGATCAGCGTCAGTTGGAACAGCGCCAGCGTGATCGACGGCAGGATCAGCGATTTCAGACCGGAGATCGATAGGAAACCAGTTTGCCACAGCCCGAGGTCGACGAGATCACCGCGACCGGAGGAGGGGAGCCAGCGCAGGTTGACGGCGAACACCAGGATCAACAGCAGGCCGGTGACGAAGGTGGGCATGGAAATGCCGACCAGCGTTGCCGACTGGGTGAGCCGGGAGAGGAAGGACCTCGGCTTTAGTGCGGTGAGCACGCCGAGCGGGATGCCGATCGCAAGCGCCAGGACGGTTGCGACGACGACAAGCTCCAGCGTGGCGGGAAGCCGGTTGAAGAGCAGGCTCACCACGGGCTGCTGGTATCGGAAGCTCGTGCCGAGGTCGCCAGCCAGCACTCTGCCGACGAAATCGAAAAACTGCACCACGAGCGGCTTGTCGAGGCCGAGCGTCGCGCGCAACGCATCCTTTTCCGCCTGGGTCGCGCCCTCACGCACCATGGCGGCGACCGGATCACCAACGAAGCGGAACATGACGAAGGCAATGGCCGTGACGGCGAGCATCACGAGGATGGCCTGGAGCAACCTGACCGAGAGAAGTCTGATCATCGGATAGTCCTTGCGGGGGCGAAGCGGCCCAAAGAGCGGAAAACCGGACCATTTCGGTCTGAGTCCTCCGCGCCGTCGACCGCTTACTAGGGATCGTGCCGGATCTGCCTAGCGGTCCCGGCCAGCCTACGCCGGCCGGGACCGCTGCTCGGGAGAGTTTACCTCTTGACCTGTGCGAACCACGGGCGAACGTATTCATCCGGGAACTGCGGCATGTCGACCTTGTCGCTCATCGCCCAGGCGACCGGCTGCTGGTGCAGCGGCAGGTAGTGAACCTGATCACGGTTGATGCGGAACGCCTGCTTCAGCATGTCGACGCGCTTGGCCTCATCGAGTTCCACAGCAGCCGCATGAGCCAGCTTGTCGATGTCAGGGTTGGAGAGCCCGTCGGTATTGCTGCCACCAAAGGTCCCGTCATTGGTGGCGAGCAAAGCCTGCAGCACGCTGAAACCGTCCATTGGCGGCAGGGAGGCCCATCCGAGAAGGTAGCTGTCGAACTCGCCCTTGTCCGTACGCGGGAAATAGGTCGTCTTGCTCTCGACGCTCAGACCGGCTTCGACGCCGATCTTGGCCCACATCGATGCCACCGCCAGGCAGATCTGTTCGTCGGCGATGTAGCGGTCGTTAGGGCAAGCGAGCCCAGTCTTGAAACCATCGGGGTAGCCAGCTTCCGCCAGCAGCGCCTTGGCTTTCTCGACGTCATAGGGCAGCGGCACGTCGATCGTTTCGTCGTAGCCGGTCACCGCCGGAGCGACGAGCATACCGGTGACGCGCGACTTGCCGCGCATCAAGCGCTTCTGGATCGTATTGACGTCGATGGCGTGCCACAGGGCCTGACGTACCCTGACGTCGCGCAGCGGATTGGGCTTGCCCGGGGTCGCATGAAGTTCTGGCCGCTGGCTCAGGACGAGAAAGATCGTACGCAGTGACGGGTTTTCGACGACCTTCAGCCCCTCGGTGGCAGCGATGCGATCAATATCCTGCAGCGGCACCGGGGCGATCATGTCGACTTCGCCTGACAGTAGCGCTGCGACCCGGGTGGCGTCGGAAGCGATCGGACGGAACTCGACCTCGTCCAGATTATGTTGCGGCTTGTCCCACCACTCCTTGTTCGCCTCGAAGACCGAGCGGGAATCCGGCTCGTAGCTCTTCAATTTGAAGGCACCGGTGCCATTGGCGTGGTTGCTCGCGTAGGTAACGACGCCGGTCGATGCATTGCCCGGCTTCAGCGCGTCATGCTCCTCCATCCACGGCTTGCTCATCATGTAGATGGCGGCGAGATCGTTGAGAAGCAGCGGATAGGGGCCGCGCAGGATGAGGTCGACAGTGTACTCGTCTACCTTCTCGACACCGGTGACGGTAGAGAGGTTTTCCTTGTTGCGTGCACCGGGATCGATCTGGCGCTGGATTGTCGCCACCACGTCGTCGGCGTTGAACGGTTGTCCCTCGTGAAATTTCACGCCCTGACGCAGATTGAAGCGCCAGCGGGTCGGTTCGATGATTTCCCAGGAAGTGGCGAGCGCCGGCTCCAGCACCAGATCCTTGTTGCGGCGAACCAGCGGGTCGAAAACCATGTGCTGGACGCTCTGGGTGAAGCTGTCGACCTGCGCGTTCGGGTCGTAGGAGATGACATCCCCAGACGAAGCCCAGCGCAGCGTCTCGGCAGCGCCCGGTGTAGCGAGAGGAATGAGGATGGCAATCCCTGCCAAAAGGGTCCTGATGGTGGCGTTCACAGCATGCTCCCGTTTTGTGTATACGTATCTTTGATATTTTTGGATACTAATGTTCCCGAAAATGACTGTACATATGATGTGCACAATATCAAGATAGCATAAGTGGTATTTGATGATGCGCGGTATGGCGCCACGCTTCGCGCATTTGGAAGGAGATTTCGATGACAACGTCCTTGCTGATTGAAAACGGCGTGGTCCTGACCATGGACGGAAACCGGCGCATTCTCGACGGTGGCTATGTGCTGGTTGAGGACGGACGCATCGCCGCGATCGGGGCCGGGGACTACCCCCAAGAGAGTCGGGCGGAAAGAATCGACGCTTCCGGCATGGTTGTCATGCCGGGCCTCATCGATACGCATGCGCATGCGGGCCATATGCTGACGAAGGGACTGGGCACCGAATCCGAGGACTGGATGAGCGTCACCGGCCGCATCTACGCCCAGGCGACCGACCCGGAATTCTGGGCAGCGGAGGCGGCCCTGTCGGCAGCCGAGCGCATTAAATGCGGCACAACTACGGCTGCGCTACTGTTCGGAGGTGGGCCGGACATCATGCGCACCGAGGCGCCGGACGCTGCCGAAGCGCATCTCGCCGCCATCGCTGCCATGGGTGTGCGCGAGGTTCTTGCGGTCGGCGCGAATAGGCCGGGGCACAGCCATGTGTATCGGCAGTACACGCAGGCTTCGTACGGGGAAGTTGCCGTCTCTCCCGACCGCCAACTCGACGTTGCTGCACAACTGGTCGACGACTGGGTGGGGCGTGACGATCGACTGCGCGTGGTCTTCTCCTTGCCGGTATTCGATGCAGCCGAGCTTCAAAACGAAACAGCATACACAATTGCGCGCAGGACGCGCGATCTTGCGCGGGAAAGCGGTGTTCTCCTTGTGCAGGACGGTCACCGCGACGGATCGATTGCCGCCAATGATGCGCGGCTCGCCCTGTTTGACGAGCGGTCGCTGCTTGCCCATTGTATCGACCTGACGGACGCCGACCGGGCGGTCCTAAAGCGCACCGGCGCCAAGGTGGCGCATAATCCGAGCGCCCTGATGTCGGTTTATGGCCGCTGCCCGGCGCCCGAACTGATGGAGGACGGCGTCACGGTCTCGCTCGGCACCGATGCCGCCGCGCCCGACCGCTCCTTCGACATGTTCCGCAACATGTTCCAGGCGCATCGCTATCACGCTCGCCACTTCGGCGACGATGCTGTGCTGCCGCCTGCCCAACTTCTGGAGATGGCAACGATCGAGGGCGCACGCGCGCTGTCGATGGAGGGGGAGATCGGCTCACTCGAAGAAGGTAAGCGCGCTGATATCCTACTCGTCAATATGCGGCAGCCGCATCTCTGGCCTCCGGTCGATCCGGTGCAGCGATTGGCGCGCTTTGCCAATGGTGCGGATGTGGACACGACCATCGTCGGCGGACGGGTGCTGATGCGTGGGCGACGGCTTGTCGGGCAGGACGAAGGTGCGATCCTCGACCGCGCGGAGCGTGCTTTCCGGCTGGCAATGCAGCGTGCGGGACTCGTTTGACCTCCGCGCGCAACAGGTGGAAATGCGAGAGGATCCATGATGGCCGCAGACCTGTTCATCCGCAATGCCCGCCCGTTCGGCGGACCTCCGGTTGACCTCTTCATCCGCGATGGCCGGTTCGTCGCGGCAAATGAGGTCCGTTCGGCAATCGAGATCGACGCGACCGGGCATATCGCCTTGCCGGGTCTTGTCGAAGCACACACCCACCTCGACAAGACGCTTGTCGGCATGGACTGGTTCGAGAACCGCGTCGGCCCGACCCGCAACGACCGCATCTTGGCCGACCGCAAAGCCAAGCGTGAACTTGGCATCGACGCGCGCCGGCAATCAGCCCGCCAGATCATGCAGACGCTTCCCCACGGCGTTCTGCACATTCGCAGCCATGTCGATGTCGACACCGAAATCGGCATCGCCAACATCGAGGGTGTGATCAAAACCCGGGAGGCGTTGCGCGGTCTGGTCGACGTGCAGATCGTCGCCTTTCCGCAGAGCGGCATGCTGCAGCGAGAGGGTACGCTCGAACTGATGGATGCGGCCTTGAGGGCGGGTGCGGACATTGTCGGTGGCATCGACCCTGCCACCATCGAGCGCGATCCGGTGCGCCATCTCGATGCTATCTTTGAGCTTGCGGATCGCCATGCAAAACCGGTCGACATCCATCTGCACGAACCAGGCGATCTGGGCGCCTTCTGTCTCGAACTCATCCTCGAGCGCACCCGTGCCTTGTCGCTGCAAGGGCGGGTGATGGTCAGCCACGCCTATTGTCTCGGCGTGCTTGATTCCGCGCGTCAACAGGCGTTGATCGAGGTGCTTGCAGCGGAGCGCGTCGCGGTGATGACCGTCGGCAGCCCCTCGGCGCCGGCCCTGCCGCTGCGCCTGATGCGGCAAAGCGGCGTCGTGGTCGCCTCCGGCTCCGACGGCATTCAGGGCACCTGGGAGCCATGGGGCAATGGCGACATGCTGGAGCGAGCGAAGTATCTGGCGCAGCGCAACGGCATGACGAATGATTCCGATCTGGAGGAAACCGCGCGGGTCTGCACGTACGGCGGCGCAGAAGGCCTCGGCCTCGACCACTACGGCTTTTCCGAGGGCTGCTTCGGCGATCTGGTGCTCGTGCCGGCCCGAACCATGGCGGAAGTTGTGGCCCTCACACCGCAGAAGCGAACTGTCATCCGCCGCGGCTGTGTCCTGGTGCGCGGCGGCGAACCGGCCGGTGACCTGCCGGCGATTGAATAAACTTACTCATTGGGGCGGGCCGGCGATTGTCCCGGCAAAACGTTCGCCCCGCACGGGAACAGGAAATGCCGTAACAACCATTCCTTTGCCATCGGCCGACGCCTTTACGGCTCGGGCCATGCAGTGATAGTTGTTACAAATCCTCGGCTTTGCAAGCGTTTCGGGCCGGAGGCTTCGCTACTCTTTCAGGACACCCATGACCCCCAAACCTCGTGATGGAAATCAGAAATCGGCGGTATCCAAATCTGATGCCGTCTACCGCACCTTGAAGCGCGCCATCCTCGATCAGGCGCTTGCTGCAGGGACGAAGCTTCCCGAGGATTCGATCGGCGAACGACTCGGCGTCAGCCGCACGATCGTGCGGCAGGCGCTCGCGCGGCTCAATGGCGAGGGCTTGATCGAACTGCGCCCGCACAAGGGAGCTTGTGTCAGCCAGCCGAGCCTGGAGGACGGTCGAAACATCTTCGCGGTGCGTCGGGCGTTGGAGACGCTGGTGGTCGATAGCCTGATCGGCAAGCTGACGGCCCAGCAGATCAAGCAACTCGAGGCGCATGTGGAGGCCGAAGACAAGGCGCGACTCGATAATCCGTCGATCTCGATCCAACTCGCCGGCGAGTTTCACGTCCTGCTCGCGGAACTGACGGAGAACGGGATCTTGTCGCGATACGTCACCGAACTCGTTTCGCGATCGTCCATGGTTCTGTCGCTCTACGGACGCCCGCATTCTTCAGACTGCGCAGTGTCGGAGCATCGTGAACTGATTGCCGCCCTTGCCCGCAACGATCGGGAAAAGGCGTCCGAATTGATGGATCACCACATCGAGGCGATAACGACCCGCGCGCTGCTGAAGACCAATTCGGAAAAGGATTTTCCGGATCTCCTTGCGGCCTACGCCAAGGAAGAGGGTCTGTAGGCACTCCCGTCTTGCCGCGGACAGAGGTGGGGTCATCTTTTCTTTCCGCCGCCACCTGACCCATGGGATCGACCTCATTTCCCGTCGCGCCGCGCAAGCGCCTAGCCGTATACAATATGTATCGGATACATGGTGCAGGACCCACGAAGGCGATGCACGCAGCGGGCTACCGCGTAACCTGCTTGTTTTCCTTCTGTCAGCGGTGGCGGTTCTCGGCATTGTTCCTGAATCAAGTTGATCCGGGAAAAGGTCCCGTTTTTAGATAGATATGGGCTCGCCATTGCCCTTCGCCTGGGTGGCAGTTTTGGTGGCGCTGGCGCCGCCAGTTCATTTGTCTAAGGATTTTTAGTATGAATAGAACACCTAAATTGGATGCAATGTTGACATAAAAGTGGATGCGATACAGGATGCGCCTGGTCAATCGCACCAAGAGGGTCAGCATGACAGACGCATCCGTTCCCCCTGCGGTTTCCGTCCGAAAGGTCGGCAAGAGCTTTGGCAAGGGCATCTATGCTGTCCCAGTGCTCGACAACGTGTCCGTGGACATCGGTCGGCGCGAGTTCTTCACGCTTCTCGGTCCCTCGGGCTGCGGCAAGACAACGCTGCTGCGGCTGATTGCAGGCTTCGAGACCGCGGACAGCGGTTCGATCGCCATCGAAGGGCAGGACGTGACCGCGATCCCGCCCTTCCGTCGCCCGGTCAACACCGTGTTCCAGAGCTATGCGCTTTTCCCGCACCTGACGGTGGCGCAGAACGTCGCCTTTGCGCTGGAGGAACAGCGGCTTGCGCGCGATGCCATCAAGAATCGCGTCGGCGAGGTGCTGGAAATGGTGCGGATGGGGGGCTTCGCCCACCGCCGTCCGGCCGAACTTTCGGGCGGCCAGCAGCAGCGGGTGGCGCTCGCTCGCGCGCTTGCACCGCGCCCAAGGGTGCTGCTTCTCGATGAACCCCTGTCGGCACTCGATCTCAAGCTCCGCAAGGAGATGCAGATCGAACTGAAGCAGTTGCAGGCCGAGGCCGGCATCACGTTTCTCTTCGTCACCCACGATCAGGAAGAGGCGCTAACCCTTTCTGACCGCGTCGCCGTTATGCAATCCGGCAAGATCCTGCAAATGGGCCCGCCGCGCGAGATATACGAGGCGCCGACCCATCGTTTCGTGGCCGACTTCATCGGCGACATCAATCTGTTGGAAGGCGAGGCCTTGCCGGGCAGGGGGGTGCGCCTCGACTCGGGTATCGTCCTGCCACTGCCCCACGAGGTGTCGGGGCGTGTGACGGTCGCGGTCCGGCCGGAGCGCGCGCGGCTCGTGCCGACCGGGGAGGGCGCGCTTGAAGCCACGGTCATCCATTCCGCCTATCTCGGCACCGCCATGCTGCACAAGCTCGGCCTGCCGGACGGCAGCACCTTCCTGCTGCGGCAAACCGAATCGTCCGAATCGCCGCCGGAGACGGGCAGCGCGGTCGGCCTGGCGCTGCCGGTTGAAGCCCTGCGGGTGCTCGCACAATGACGCATCAGTCCACCTTGCGTCGATCCCTGCTTCTCGCGCCGTCCCTGGCCGTCATCCTGGTCCTGATCGGCCTGCCGCTTTGCCTGATGGGCTGGATCTCCTTTCTTCAGAAGGGCGGCAGCGCCGGGGTGGACTGGAATTCCGCCCCGTCCGCCGCGAACTACGTTCGCCTCGTCTGGGAAGAGGACTTCGACGGCACGATGATCCTCAACACCAGCTATCTGGTGATCTTCCTGCGATCCGTCGCGCAGGCCGCGGTGACGATGCTGCTCAGCCTGCTGCTCGGCCTGCCGGTCGCGCTCTGGATCGCCAGCCTTTCGCGCACCGGGCGCGACATCATGCTGCTGCTCATCACGATCCCGTTCTGGACCAACCTTCTGGTCCGCAACTACGCCTGGCTCATCATCCTGCGCGAGGATGGTTGGGTGGCCCAGGCTGTGAACGCCCTTTCTCCCTTCGGGCCGGTGCAACTGCTCTACAATGATGTCGCCGTCGCCATTGGCCTGACCTATTCCTTCCTGCCGTTCATGATCCTGCCGCTCTATACGGTCTTCGAGAAATTCCACTGGCGGCTGCTGGACGCCGCCCATGATCTCGGCGCGACACGCGCACGCGCGCTTCGCCGAGTGGTGTTGCCCATTGCGACGCCCGGCATCGTGGCGGGATGTCTGCTCGTCTTCATTCCGTGCCTCGGCGCCTTCGTCACGCCAGCGCTTCTCGGCGGCGGAAAGACGCTGATGCTCGGTAACATCATCCAGATGCAGTTCGGCGCCTCGCGTAACTGGCCCTTCGGGGCTGCGCTCTCGGTGGTGCTGCTCGCGGTCATGCTGATCGTGATGACCGGCATGGCGCTGTGGCGGAACAGGAGGACTGCATGAGCCCCAAGCGTTTTCCCTTCACACGTGAAATCTCGCTTGCCGTGCTGGCCTATCTCTACGTGCCCGTCATCGTGCTGATCGCCTACAGCTTCAATGCAAACCGGACGGCGACGGTCTGGACCCATGCCTCGCTCGACTGGTACGGCCGCATTCTGATCAACCCGTCGATCCGGGCGGCCGCCTGGAACTCGCTGGTGCTGGCGGTTTGTGCGGCGACGGCTGCGACGATCCTTGCCCTGATGGCAGCGCTTGCGATGCGACGCGCCTTTCTCGGCCGGGGCGCGTCGGAAACGGTCCTAAACGCGCCGCTGATTCTGCCCGAGATCGTGGTCGCGGTGGCGACGCTGCTGCTCTTCGTCTCGGTGGGCGTGCAACTCGGTCTCGGCGCGATGATCGCCGCCCATACCGCTTTCTGCATCCCCTTCGCCTATCTGCCGATCCGGGCCCGTCTGGAGGGGATCAGCGCAAGCTACGAAGAGGCCGCTTTCGATCTCTACGCCAATCGCTTTCGCACCTTCCGCAGGGTGACGATGCCGCTCTTGTGGCCGGGCGTCATGGCGGGCTTTACGCTCGCCTTCGTCACCAGCCTCGACGACTTCCTGACCTCGTTCTTCCTGGCCGGTCCCGGCACGACGACCCTGCCGGTCTACATCTTCTCGGCCATCCGGGCGGGCATCACGCCGGAGATCAACGCGATCTCGGCGGTCATGCTGATCGTCTCGGTGCTGCTCGTTTCGCTGTCGTTTTTTCTCGGCCGTTTGCGCCGTTAACCTGGAGGAGTACCGCAATGCCCTTGAAAGCCTGCTTTGGTGCAGCCCTTGTCGCCGCAACCCTCTTTGCGCTGCCCGCTGCGGCGCAGGATGCGGAGAAGACGCTCTTCTTCTACAACTGGACGGACTACTACCCGGTCGAGCTTCTGACGAAGTTCGAGAAGGAAACCGGCATCAAGGTGATCCTCGACGGGTTCGACAGCAACGACACGCTGCTGGCGAAGCTCCAGTCAGGTGGCGCATCCTACGACGTGATCGTGCCGAGCGACTACGTCATTCCGGGCCTGATCAAGGACGGGTTGTTGATGAAAATTGACACCAACCAGATGTCGAACTACGCCCACATGAAGGACGCGTTCAGGAATCCCGATTTCGACCCGAAGCACGAGTATTCGGCGCCCTACCTCTGGGGCGTGACCGGTCTTGCCTATGACAGCGCGCAGGTCGAAGGCGGCACGCTGGAAGCCAGCTGGAAGGAGTATTTCGAGCCGCGTCCGGGCCTCGAAGGCAAGATCGCCGCGCTCGACACCGCCAGCGACGAGATCCTCGCCGCCTCGCTCTACCTCGGCATTCCGCAATGCACAGAAAGCAACGAGGACGCCGCCCGCATCCTCGAATTGCTCCAGGCACAGAAGGAGAAGCTGAAGCTCTACAGCTCCGACAGCACGGTCGACCGCATGGCCTCCGGCGAAGTCGCGATGCATCATGTGTGGAACGGTGCCACGGCCCGTGCGACCGCGCAGCGCGACACGATCCGCTTCCTCTATCCGAAGGAAGGCACACCGATGTTCCGCGACAACTTCGCGGTTCCGGCCAACGCCCCGCATCCGGAAAACGCGAAGATCTTCATCAACTGGATGATGGCGCCCGAGAATGCGGCCGCGGTGTCGAACGCGATTGCCTATGCCAACGCCATCAAGTCCGACGAGTTCCTCAAGGATCAGTGGAAGAAGATGGAGGCGATCAACATGCCCGAGGAATACGCCCCGAGGCTGGTGCCGACGCAGGATTGCGGCCCGAAGGCCCGAGAGCTGCGTGACCGGATCTGGACCCGCCTGAAGGGCTGACACCGATCGGACAGATGACTGATGCGCGGTCTTGTGGCCGCGCATCGAAACCAGAGAGGCGAGCATGACCACCACCTATACCAATCTGCGCGACATGGATGGACAGTCGATCGGCATCCGCTGCTCCAGCGGCGTGATCGAGGCGATCGGCGCCGGCATCACGGCCCCCGATGCGGTCGATTGTGAAGGGCGGCTGGTCCTGCCCGCCTTCGTCGAGCCGCACGTGCATCTCGACAAGACGCTGTGGGGGGAGGGTTGGCAGCCCGGTCAGCGCGCCGCGCGGCTGCGCGACTATATCGACAATGAGCGTCGCGTTCTCACGGCAAATCCAACCCCGCCGGAAGAGCGCGCCTCCCGCCTGCTCTCCGAAATGCTACGTTACGGCACCACGGCGGTTCGCTCGCACATCGACGTGGCGCCCGACATGGGCCTTTCGCATGTCGAGGCCATGTTGCGGCTGCGCGAGAGCTGGCGCGACAAGGTGGACCTGCAATTCGTGGCCTTTCCACAGCAGGGGCTTCTGTGCCGTCCGGGCACCACGGAACTCATCCGGCAGGCGATCGACATGGGCGTGGAAACCGTCGGCGGCCTCGATCCGGCCGGCATCGATGGCGACCCCGACGGACAGCTCCGTTTCGTCTTCGACCTCGCCGTCGAGAAGGGGGCAGGCGTCGACATCCACCTCCATGACAAGGGCGAACTCGGTGCGTGGCAGATCGAGCGCATCGCCGACTATACCGAGGCGTCCGGGCTGGCCGGCAAGGTCATGGTCTCGCATGCCTATTGTCTCGGCATGATTGCGCCGGCGAAGCTTGAGAGGATTGGCCGACGGCTCGCTGACCTGCGCATCTCGTTGATGACTTCGGCGCCAGCCGATGTGGCCGTGCCGCCTGTCGAGCAGTTGACCGAACTCGGCGTCACGCTCTGCTGCGGATCGGACGGCATTCGCGACGCCTGGTCGCCGCTCGGCAATGGCGACATGCTGGAGCGCGCCTTCCTGACCGCCTACCGCTTCGATTGGAACACTGACGCCGATTTCCGCCGCGCGCTCGGTTGCGCCACGGACGGTGCCGCAAAGGCAATCGGCCTCGCCGACTACGGACTGCGGGCCGGTGCGCGTGCCGATTTCGTAATGATCGAGGCATTGAACGTTGGTGACGCGCTCTGCCGCCGGCCGGCTGGTCGCCGCGTCGTGCGCCGGGGCGCGGTGGTTTGCGGATGAGGCCAGCCATGCGGGACAACGGGACATGAACATTGATTTCACGACGCTTCCCGGCTGCGACCGCTACCGTCTGCTGACCAATTTCATCGGCCCGCGTCCGATTGCCCTTGTTGGAACCCGCTCTCCGGCCGGGCACAACAATGCCGCGCCGATGAGCTTTTTCAACGTGTTCGCACACGAACCGCCGCTGGTGGTGCTCGGCATCCAGACCCGCGGCAATGGCGACGAGAAGGACACGGTTGCCAATATCCGCCGCACCGGCGAATTCGTCGTCAACATGGTCGACATGGCGCTCGCCGAGGCGATGATCGTCTGCAGCGTCAACTTTGCCTCCGAGGTGGACGAGCTGGATTTCGCCGGCCTGACGCCGGTGCCATCCAAGCAGATAGATGTCGCCCGCATTGCCGAAAGCCCGTGCAGCTTCGAATGCAAGGTCGAGCGCATTCTCGATTATCACAAGCGTGTCCTTGTCATCGGCGAAGTCGTGCATATGCACATCGATGACCAGTGCCTTGATGCCGACGGACGGTATGTAAACCCAATGACCTACCAGCCGATCGCCCGGCTGCACAACGACAACTACATCACCTCTCACCATCAATTCGAGCTGAAGAAGCCGGACGAACTATTGCATTACGAGGTCGCCCAGGTGATCCCGAGGCCGGAAAGGGCCGTTCCATGATCCGCATCCACGTCATCAATCCGAATTCCACCGCCTCCATGACCGATCAGATCGCACGCGCCGCCGAGGCGGCCCGGTCGGCAGGGTCGGTGATCGATGCGGAGACCGCCACGGGCTCTCCCGCGTCGATCGAGGGCTATTCTGACGAAGCCATGGCCGTGCCGGCGATGCTGGCCGCCATTCGTGCCGCCGACATGCGGGGCGCATCGGCGCATGTGATTGCCTGCTTCGACGATCCCGGCCTTGCCGCTGCCCGCGAAGTGGCCTCCGGCCCTGTCATCGGCATCTGCCAGGCAGCGGTGCAGGTGGCGGTCACCGTGGCGACACGCTTCTCCGTCATCACTACGCTGCCGCGGTCGGTGCCTGTAATCGAGGACCTCGTGGCGCATTATGGCGCCGCTGCCCGCTGCCGCCGTGTGCGCGCGGTCGACCTGCCAGTCCTGGCGCTCGAGGCCGACCCGGACACCGCACGCGCGAAGCTTCTGGCCGAGGCCCGAGTAGCAATTCGCGAGGATGGCGTCGACGCCATTGTTCTCGGCTGCGCCGGCATGGCGGACCTGTGCGCCTGGCTTTCGCGCGAAACGGGCGTGCCGGTGATCGACGGGGTGACGGCCGCCGTCAAGCTCGCCGAGGCGCTGGCGAGCGGCGGCTTTCGCACCTCGAAGACCGGTGCCTATGCCTATCCACGCGACAAGTCCGGCGACCTGGTGGTCTCACGCTCCGCCTGCTAACATCAATTCGGCGTCCTCTGCCGAATGGCGGGAAATCTCCGAAATCAGCTTGATCTCTTCGTCGTGCGATTTGTCGAGGTGCCCATAGGCGTAGGTGATCGCCATCCCGCGTAGATCGTGGAAGGTCACACCTTTGATCTCCAGTCTGATGGCAGCGGGAGAGCAACTTGTCTTGGTGGAGTCGAGCGGGCTCGAACCGCCGACCTCCGCAGTGCGATTGCGGCGCTCTCCCATCTGAGCTACGACCCCATGAGGCTCAGTACAGCATCAGAAGATCCATCTGGCAATGCGACGAAATAGCATACCATTCCGTCTTGTACCGGAAAACGGCCGGTGCGATCTCGCTCCAGCGCGCTTCCATGAGCTTCATCGCGGTTCTTGTTCGTAATTGCCGCCAGTTTTAGGCAGCCGAGTGTCTGTCATGGACGCACCTGCGCCAGGGTGGAGGCGGGGCCGAGGCCCCGCTGCTTTGCGAGTTTAACCGTTGGGCCCCGGTTTCGGTTCCGGATCCGGTTCAGGCTGCGGTTTCGGTTCCGGTTTCGGATCCGCCGGACTAACAACCCTTGGACTGCGGTCAGATGACCTGCTTTCGTAAAACGGTTTCCAGCTATCCTTGTTGGAACTGCATCCTGCGAGTGCCGCACCTCCCGCAAGCATCGCGGCTAACGCCAGTCGTGAGGCACTCTTGAAATTGAGATCTACAAGTTTCTTCATTATTCCTTGCTCATTGCTACTTTGAGTATCCAGACGCTCTAGCGTGTGGTCGCGAGCAAGTAAATATAAATCAACCTAAGGGAGATATGCCGGATGGCTGGTGCGTGCTGCCTCTTCCGTGGTGCGGAGCGTGCTTAGCTTCTGGCCATCGCGACATCTGAGGAGTGCTCACAAGCTTTGGCGGAAAGTCTGAATGATCGCGGGCACAGGCGTTGCACCAGACGCGCGCCTGTGTCGCGCGGCTGAGGTCAAGGCCCCTGCATGAACGCCTGCATTTCTTCCAATGTTACTTTGCCATCCTTGTTCGCATCCACGCTGTCAAAGATGCGCTTGTGGACGGCCATGACTTCTTCGAATGACAGGGCGCCGTCTCCATCGGTGTCGGCCACTGCGAACATGATCTTCATCATATGACCGCGCATGGGTCCCATGGGCATTCTGCCCATCATGCCGTGCTGCCCGCCACCCATTGCACCAGGCACCATTTGTGTCTGGTCCGGTTGCTCATCCTGGCCTTGGGCGGTGCTGTCGGACGATTGTGCGAAGGCTGGGGAGGTTGGGCTGATCGATAATATCATGGCAATCGTCGCCACACATGCGAGCTTTGCCGAGGCCATCCTGCAGTCTCCTATCGGTTCAAGACTGCCGGGGCGAGAGCAGTGGAAGATCGACGCTCCGCACACGCAGCCATTTTCGAGATGACACCGAAGAATAGCACATATCGGTGGTGGCTCTTTTTCATTCTGTCGCCGCGCAGTTCGGCGTTCGGCCTGCCGAGGTTCACATTGCTGTTACTGAATGACTGATGCTGCACAAAAGGCCATTTGATGCGTTATCATGCCAAAAGGCGATGGTGATGCAAATGAAGATGTTTGCTGTTATCGGCCTTTCGTTGGCAACGGCGTTGTCGAGCGCCGCCCCGGTGGAGGCTTTTCCTTATCTCTTGAGCCAGCGGCTGCAGGTGTCGGATGTTCAGCAGGTGAAGGAGCACCGCCGCTCGCGCGGATGGAGCCGCAACTACAGTGGTCGAAATTGGCGGCGATACGCGGGCAATCGTCGCTACAACAATGGGTACCGCTACAATCGCTACCGTTATGGACACAATCGCCGCTACTACAACAATTATAACGACTACGACGATTTCGGCCTGGTGATCGGTGGGCTGGCTGCAGGCGCAATCATCGGTGGGCTGCTTACCCAGCCATATTATGGCGGCTACTACGGGCCCAGTTATTACGGACCGAGTTACTATGGGCGAAGTTACTACGGGCAAGGCTACTACGCGCCACGGTATTACGGTGGCTACTACGGCGCGACTGGTCATTCCTCCTGGTGTTACGCGCGCTATCGCTCGTATAGGGCATACGATAACACGTTCCAGCCATACTACGGGCCGCGCCGGCAGTGCATTTCGCCCTACAGGTAAGAAAACATTGCACGAAACGACTTGAGCACTAGGGGACTTGTTTTGAACACATTGCACCCCTACATACCGGTCATCAGCCTCGCTGGTTGAGCGTGACGCAGAATCTGCGAATGCTCGCGAGGCTAAGTCACTCCCGATCCTTGACCACGGATGTACTGGCAGGGAGAGGCGACGTGACATAAGAAGGTCGGTGCGATTTCGCCCCGGCCTTTTTCATTTTTGGCGCCATTGTCTCGGCTGCTGCGGGAGCCACGCGAAATCAAGCGACGTTAGCCTGGCGCTGCTCATCCGCGGAAGCCGATGATCTGTCGAGGCCGCGCTGGAAAAGTGCAGCAATGAGGTCAGACTGCGTAATGATGCCGACGACGTGATTGCTTTCATCGACCACCGGCATGTGGTGGAGACCCATATCGGTCATCGGCGGGACGAGCTTGGCAATCAGCGTCTCGGGCAGCGCAGATTGCACCCGCCTGGTCATGATATCGGCGACAACATGCGGCTTCGCCGGGCGGCCGCCAAGCACGAGGCGAACCTTGTCCCCGAAGCCGAAGCGCAAGCTGCCATTGCTGCCGAGAACAGAGTGCTGCATGAAGTCGGTCTGTGTGATGATCCCGACCAGGCCGTCGGCGTCGGTCACCACCGGCAGCGCCTTGATCCGATGTGCTAGCAGTAGCGCCCAAGCGTCCCGCAGAGAATCCTGGGGCGATACGGTTGCGACGTCGCGCGACATGACCTGCGAACAGGTGATCTCGCCCGAGCGGCGGTTGTAGGCCCTGATCTGCGCCTGGTGAAGAAACTCGTCCAGCACATCGGGGCTCACGTCCAGCACCTCGTCGTATTGCGCAAGCACCGCTTGCAGGTCGTCCGGCACGACGCCGATACGCTGCGTGGGAACGGGATCGGCGGTGCGATGCGGATTTGCCGGGGCCGCGGGCGCCAGATGCGGATAGCGGCGGCCGGTCGCGTTGTTGAAGAGGAGCGCCACGGCCAGGAGCAGGGCGGAGTTGATGCCGACGGGCGTCAGCACGAACCAGTAGCCGGCTTCGTGGACAGCGGGGCCGCCGAGGACGGCGGTCAGCGCCACTGCGCCGCTAGGCGGGTGCAGGCAGCCAAGCAGCATCATGGTGGCGATGGCCAGTGCCACAGCGAGGGCCGCGGCGATGATCGGGTCGCCGATGAAAAGTGCGCAGGTCACACCGATAACGGCGGCGACGGTGTTTCCTCCGAGGATCGACCAGGGCTGGGCGAGGGGACTTGCGGGCGCGGCAAAGAGCAGGACCGCAGAGGCGCCCATTGGTGCGATCAGCAACGGCAGGCTGATGCTGGAGCCGAGGGTCATCGTGCTGACGAAGCCAGTCAGTAGAATGCCGATCAGTGCGCCCACGGAGGAACGAAACCGCTCGATCGGGCTGACGGGAGCAATGGCGGGGACCAATCGCTTCAGGAAGGTGACGGCCTTGAACATGAAAACCCGTGCGAATGCACATTTGCCAGGAAATTGGTGCGCCTCGATAGCATGTTGCCCGCAAGACAGGCACGCAAAACTGACCTAAAAAAAGCGCTTAGGCTGAAAAATATACATATGGCAAATCTGGTCGGGCGTTGGATCGCGCCAGATTACGGTCGACGAGCGTCAACTGCCGATCGTTGTCGAGATCAATCGCTTCAGTTCTCCGCCAGACTAAAGGGGCGCGACCGGCGGGGCAGCGTCAACTTTGTTTGACGTACTGCCGCCAGCTGTGCTTCGGCTGGAAGCCGAGCACGGCCCTGGCCTTATGGTTGGAGAGTAGTGTCTCGAATTCGCCGAGATCGTGTTTCAGCGGCACGCCTGGATAGAAGCGTTCGATCAGTTCCCGGGTCGACAGGTCCGACGAAGTGTCGTCGTTGGCAGCATTGAAGACCTGGAAGCCGAGGCCGCTCTTTTCGATCGCAAGTGCGGTGATCTGCCCGAGGTCGCGGGCGTCGATGTAGCTCCAGGTGATCCGCTTCCGGAAGCCCGGATCGGCGAACCATTTCGGGAACAGTTCATACTCGTGCGGCTCAATAACATTGCCGATGCGCAGTGCGTAGATGTCAAAGCCGCTTCGTAGCGCAAAGGCTCGGGCGGTCTTCTCGTTGATGACCTTGGAGAGCGCGTAGCTGTCCATCGGATCGACGTCATAGTCTTCGTCCAGCGGGAAATAGGCGGGGCTGCGCGGTTCATTGGCGAAGACCAGCCCATAGGTGGTTTCGCTGGAGGCGATCACGATCTTGCGGATGCCGAGCTTCACCGCCGCCTCAATGACGTTGTAGGTGCCGAGCGCATTGATGCGGAACAGCTCGTTGTCGGGCGTGATCATGATGCGCGGGATGGCAGCAAAATGGACGACAGCGTCCACCGGCTGGGGCCGGAGCGACGGATCGAACTCGTGCAGGCCCATATAGCTGGAAAGAGCGTTGAAGACCTGGCCGCTGTCGGTAATGTCGGTGATCAGGGTGCGAACCTTGGGATTGTCGAGCGGTTTGGTATCGAGGTTGAGGACCTGATAGCCTTGCTCGACGAGATACTGCACGACGTGTCGTCCCGCCTTGCCGCTGCCGCCCGTGAACATGACGCGCTTCATCATCGCATGACCTCCCAGTTCTAGCGATCACAGGAAACCAATATCGCCGTTGGAGCAACCGCCAAAAACGGGGCGCCGCAGGAGCAGCGCCCCGTGTCGTCTGTCACTTCTGGATGCAGGTATCGACCGTGTCCTTGGTGCATTCGTCGAGCCCGGTAAAGACCGGATCGTCGACCGGTTTGCCCGCGATCAGGTCGAGCATCACCGTCGGCGCTTTGTAGCCCATCTCGAACGGCCGCTGGCCGACGAGAGCGGTAACGAGGCCTTCCTTGGCGATCGCCACTTCATCGCCGATCGTATCGGCCGCGCCGATGACGAACTCGTTCTTGGCGATCTTGTCGGCCATCGGCTTGAACAGGTCGCGGTAGGGCTGCGGGGCGCCGAACAGCGGCCAGCCACCCATGATGCCGAAGGCGTCGAGATCCGGGTTGGCGGCGAGGATGTCGGTCATCGCCTGTACCCCCTGGGCGCCGTTGTCATTGGTGAAGACGGGGCAGCCGGCCACTTCCGTCCAGCCGCCTTCGCCCTTCAGTTCGGCCAGTCCCTTCTGCCCGGTCAGCGTGTCGCGCATGCCCTGCGCGCGGCGCAGGATGTTGTCGGCGCCCGGGTTGCCCTCGATTGTGCAGATCTTGCCGCCATCGGGCTTGGCCTTCTTGATGTAGTCGCCGATCCGGGCCCCCATCAGATAGTTGTCGGTGCCGAGATAGGTCTTGCGCAGCGCCGAGTCCTCGGTGGCGAGATCGGCATCGAGCGTCATGACGGGAACAGACGGGTTGGCGGTTTTGAGCGTCTGGGCGATCAGCTTGGCATTGGACGGCGAGATCGCGATCGCCGCTGTGCTGGCCTTGCCCAGCATGTCCTGGACGATCTGCGCCTCGCCGGCTTCGTCGGAGGTCGATGCCGGTCCCGTATAGAAGCATTCGTATTCGGAGCCGGCATTCTCCTTGTTCCATTTCTGGCAGCCCTGGTTGATCGCCTCGAAGAACGGATTGTCGAGCCCCTTCACGACGATCACGAGTTGCTTCTTTTCCTGGGCTGCGGCCTGGCTGGCGACAACTGCCAGCGCCGCGACTGCAAGCAATAATGCCTTCCTCATAGGTTCCTCCCATTGAAACAGGCGGGCAATGCGTGCCCGCCACACGATCAACCCGGATACCAGACGATGCGAGGGTCATCTTGCGAACGCTCGTATTGCCAGGCCGAGTCAATGAGCATTTCGAGATTGTAGCGCGGACTCCAGTTCAGGAGATATTTCGCCTTGCTGTTGTCCATCCAGTTGGAGTGGTAGCGGCTTGGTATGTCGACATGGCCGAGGCCGCGGGTGCGGGCCAGATGGGCCGCCACCTCACCATAGTCGACTGGTCGGTCCATGCAGATGTTGAAAAGCTGGCCATGTGCCAGCGGATTGTCGATCGACGCCTTCATGGCGGCAACAAGATCGTCGACATGAACGAAATTGCGTTTCAGCGGCCGTCCATCGGCATCGCGCAGAAGCGGTGCGGTTCCATCGCGGGCGTAGCGTTCCGCATCCGCCCGAGGAACGAGCGTCTTCCAGTCAGGGCCGCCGAACACATCATCCCCGAACGAGAGCGAAAACTTGAAGTCATCCTTTTCCATGATCCATGGTGCGCGCAGGCAGCAGCCGTTGATGCCGTACTGGATGACATACTGCTCCAGCATCACCTCCTCGAGCACTTTCGAGAGTGCATAGCAGCCCGGATAGGCCCTATGCGGCGTCTGTTCGGTGATTGGCCCATTGTGGTGATGGAAGAAATGCCCGACTGAAGCGTCGCCGCCGATCAGAATGAACTGTCGCGCTGTCGGGCTGGACCGGAACGCTTCGAGGAGCCAGAACAGCCCCTTGACGGTGACATCCATCACGTCGTCAGGCGTTTCCTTGCAGGTGGCGAGATGGACGACATGGGTGACGCCGGCAAGCGCTCTGGCGACGGTTTCGCGATCGGAGATGGAGCCGCGCACAACGCTGATGCGCCCGGTTTCTTCGAGCAAACGGTTGTGACACAGCGCGCGGATGCGCGCTTCGGGAAACCGCGGCTCGTCGAGCAGGCTCGCGATGAAGTGCTGCCCGACCTTGCCCGTTGCTCCGGTCACAAGGATCAGCATGCTTGCCCTCCACCTACAGCTAATATCCACTCGCTTCGGGCGTCAACTTCTATTTGTCATACTATATTAATATTAAATGCTGTGGTCTGCTTCCTCGGTTGTATGATTGACGCCTTTAAAAGCGTTTGCCTAAATACTCCTTATCGCTTCCGGGAGGAAATCAGAAGCGAGATCGCAGGACTTGCCGATCCGGGGCAGGCGGCGAACCGAGGATTTCCGGGAGGCTGGACACGGGTGGCCGTACTCGAGCTCAACAGCATCTCCAAACATTTCGGCGCCATCCAGGCGGTCAGCGATGTTTCGCTGTCACTTGAGGCGGGGCAGGTGGTTGGCCTGATGGGCGACAACGGTGCAGGAAAGTCGACGCTGGTGAAAATGATCGCCGGCAACTTCCGGCCAAGCGGCGGCACCATGCGGCTTGATGGCCGGGAGATCGTCCTTCATCGCCCATTGGATGCGCGCCGCCACGGGATCGAGATCGTGCACCAGGACCTGGCCCTGTGCGACAACCTGACGGCGGCGGCGAACGTCTTCCTCGGTCGCGAACTGCGCCGCGGCCTAGGCCCGCTCAGCGTTCTCGACTACCGGACGATGTATCGGCGGGCGGGTGCGCTATTCAAGGATCTGAAATCCGAAACCCGCCCGCGCGATGTGGTCCGAAAAATGTCTGGTGGGCAGCGACAGGCGGTAGCGATCGCCCGCACCATGCTGTCGGAGGCGAAGATCGTGTTGATGGACGAGCCGACGGCTGCCATTTCCGTGCGGCAGGTGGCGGAAGTCCTGAACCATATCGGGCATCTGCGCGACCGCGGCATTGCTGTCGTGCTAATCAGCCATCGCATGCCTGATGTCTTTGCCGTCGCCGATCGCGTGGTCGTCATGCGGCGTGGTCGGAAGGTGGCGGACAAGCCGATCACATTCAGTTCGCCGGAGGAGGTCACCGGGCTCATCACCGGTGCGATAGAAATGGTATGATTGGACTGCTCTCGGCAGGTAAAAGGAACGAGGTCGAGAATGGCGATTACCCTTGACCAGACATTGGAGCAGAAGCAGAAGTCGGTGGTGGCCTCCATACTGGGCCATCAGACCTTCTGGGTGCTGGTAGCCGTCATCCTGGCCTCCATCTTTCTCTCCTTCGCCACGGATGCGTTCGCGACGTCGACGAACCTCTACAACATCACCCGCAACGTAACCTTCGTCGCCATCATCGCGCTCGGCATGACGTTGGTCATCATCACCGGCGGCATCGACCTGTCCGTGGGGTCGGTCTTGTGTCTTTGCAGCATGATCCTGGCCGTCGTCATGCATGCCGGTTACGGGATTGGGGTTGGAATTGCCGCATCGCTTGCCACCGCTCTGGCGATCGGGGCGTTCAACGGCGTGCTGATCGCCTATCTCAATTTTCCGCCATTCGTCGTGACGCTCGGCATGCTGTCGATCGCGCGCAGCCTGGCGATGGTGGCATCCAACAACACTGTCGTTTTCCAATTCGGTCCCGATCACGACAAGCTGCTGGCGCTCGGTGGCGGTGCCTGGTTCCTCGGTATCGCCAATCCCGTGCTCTTCATGATCGCCCTGGCGCTGCTCACCGGTTTCGTGCTGCGCTGGACGCGCTTCGGCCGCTATCTCTTCGCGATCGGCGGCAACGAGCATGCTGCCACGCTAACCGGCGTGCCGGTCCGCAAGATCAAGGTCGCCGTCTACATGATCTCGGCACTCTCGGCCGGGATCGCCGGCATCATCCAGACCGGCTGGCTCGGCGCTGTGACAACCAATATCGGCGCCGGAATGGAACTGCAGGTTATCGCCGCAGCCGTCATCGGCGGTGCCAATCTCGCCGGCGGCACCGGCACAGCGTTCGGTGCGCTCGTCGGCGCGGCTCTGATCGAGGTGATCCGCAACAGCCTCGGACTGCTCGGCATCAATGCCTTCTGGCAGGGCACCTTCATCGGCGGCGCGACGATCCTAGCTGTGCTGTTCGACCGGATCCGCAACTTCCGCCAGAGCGAGTAATTCTCAGAAATAGTCGCTCAGATTCTTGCGGCCAGCTTCATCAACTGCTTTCGAAACACAACGGCAAGAGCGATCACGCAGACAAATGCTGCGACTGCTACAAAGAGGTGGTGTGGTAGTGGAAGCCGACCGAGCAGTTGCTCGAATCCTTGCCCAGCAAAGTATCCAAGGGCCGTGAAGAGGGGACCCCAGAGCAACGCTGCCACCGCATTCAGGAGCACAAACTTCGCAGCCGGTATCTGCGACGCGCCGATCGCAACGGGACTGACGGTTCGCATCCCATAGATGAAGCGGAAGGCAAAGACGAAGCCGGTCGGATGGCGCTCCAAAAGATGACTTACTGATGAGATCGTCGGCCTTGCAAGCACACGCCGGACCGCCGGATAAGAACGCGCATGGCGTCCGGCAAGGAAAAACAACTGGTCTGCGGCGAACGATCCGAGTGTGGCAGCAAGCGCTGTGGGCCAGAATGGCAACAACTGACGGTGTGAAAGAATGCCGCCGAGGAAGACGACGGTTTCCCCCTCGATACCAGCACCGAGGAAGATGGCCAGAAGTCCGTATTTCTCGATCAGGAGTTCGATGGACACCGCCATGGCTCCGTTACAATTGGGATCAATTCCTCGGGAAGCTTCTCTACCCCTCCACGATGAGTATCAGATAGGTGATGAACAACATCAGATGCACCGCACCCTGCATGAGATTCGTTCTGCCGCTGGCGAAGGTGATCATGCTGACCGCCAGCGTCAGAACAAGCATGATGGTCTCCGTTCGTCCCAGGCCAAGGACGATGCCGTGGCCGCTCAGATGGCTGATCGCCAGCATCGCAGGGACGGTCAGGCCGATTGTTGACAGCACGGAACCCAGGAAGATGTTGACAGCGCGCTGGAGTTGGTTGGCGAGGGCGGCGCGGACCGCGCTGATCGCCTCCGGTGTTGCCACCAGAACGGCCATGACGACGCCACCAAGTGCCGCAGGTGCGCGCAGGGTTTCAACGACATAGTCGACCGGCCTGGCGAAGTGTTCCACCAGATAGACGACCGGTACTATGTAGGCGACGAGCAGGGCGATATGGAGCGCCAGCGGCTCATCGGAAGGTGCGTGCGAAGGCGTTTCGTCAGGGGCGCCCCGCTGCTTGAAGTAGATCCTGTGACGGCCGGTCTGGAGCAGCAGGAAGGTGCCGTACAGTCCCACCGATGTAAGGATGAGAACGCGCTGGTGCGTCAACGTAAGCCCCGGACCTAACGAGTCAGCCGTGAATTCGGGCAGGATCAGGCTCAGGGTTGCGAGCGGCACGATAAGGCCGAGATAGGCGTTGGCCCCTTGAAGATTGTATCGCTGCTCCGGACGCCGCCATGCGCCGAGCAAAAGCGACAAGCCGACCATCCCGTTGAGAATGATCATGACGACGGCAAACAACGTGTCCCGCACGAGCGTCGGATTGTTCTCGCCGTGGAACATGACGGCCGAGATCGCGACGACTTCGATCGTGGTGATCGTTAAGGTCAGGATCAGCGTTCCGTACGGCTCCCCCAGCCGCTCGGCGAGTTCCTCCGCGTGCCGGGCAACGCACAGCGCGGATCCGAGGATGATCAAGAACAACCAGAAGAACAGGAGGCCGAGCCCCACTGGATGGACCAGCAAAGATGAAAGCCGGTCGCCATAGGCGAAAAACAGCAGCGCTGTGACGACGCTAAACGGGAGGAGCCGCTCCTGTCGGGCAAGGCGCACGAGGTTGCGCGGTCTCGATTGCGCTTCCATGGTCATGGTCCCACCGTCTCATGGTTGCCAGCGGAGTGAGCACCTTACCCTAAAATTCGCTCCAGGATCATGTCTGCGATGGAATTGCCGAAGTCGCGGCGGGTGAGGGGGCGTTGCAGACGTGCGGCGTGCGGCCGGTGCCGGTATCGGTGGCGGCGGAGCTCCGGTTGCGCAGGATGGTTCGCCACAAACCTGGAAAGAAGGAATAGTCGAGCACATCCCGCAGTGCCACAGACCGACGGGGATAACCTTCGCGGGCAAAGCCGATGACAGCGTTGGAGCGGACCGTCACGCTGCGTCGATCATGCTGTCAGGTGGATGCCGAGGAAGGGCAGATCTGGGTCTGGGATGGGATAGGCCAGGTGGTTTACGAACCAGTTCTTGCTGTCCGGAAGCTGGTAGTACTGGCCACGAAACGGAACGCTGTATCGAGCAGCCCGTAGTTTCTGCGGGTTGAAAGCTCAACCGCCCGGGCGGCTGAGAATGAACAGCACGGGAAAGATCATGACGGTCGCGACGATTGCAGCCAGCATCGCCGAGGGTGAACCGAAGAGCACGAACAAGGCATAGCTTGCGACGATCAGTGCAACTGACGTGGATTTTGCTCGTGTAGAGATCGCTCCATTCTCACGCCAGCGCCGCAACGTGTCGCCGAAGAGAGGGTGGTTGAGGAGCCAATGCTCGAAGCGAGGCGACGAGCGGGCAAACAGACCTGCCGCCAGCAGCAGGAAAGGCGTCGTCGGCAGGAGGGGCAAAAACACGCCGGCAATCGCAAGCGCGACCATCAGCCAGCCTAGGCAAAGACAGAGGATCCGCAGCGGCAGATTCATTTGCAATACCCGTTTCATATTGAGTGTCACTTATCATGCTTGTGTGATCACCGACAGTTGCGCGACCCCGAATTGTCGAAAAGTCCTCCATTTCCGACGCAAGGCGAACCACGTTAAGCCCGCCTTGCAATTCAGTTTTTCCCGACTACTGTGTTTCTTGGTATAACAAAATAACCGAGCCGTATCGTCAGGAGGATGTCGCATGCGGGTTACGGGAATTCTGGTCGTACTATCCGTGTTGCTTACCATTTCAGCCAATGATCCTGCCCAGGCCCAGCAAGCTCCGGCGGTCGTTGTCGTGCCGGCCAAGATTATGGATATTCGCGAGAGCGTCGATCTTACAGGGCGGCTCGTTGCGATCCAGAAAGTCGACATCCGCGCCCGCGTCTCAGGCTTTCTCCAAGGCATCAACTTCACAGAAGGTCAGAAGGTAACGGCTGGGACCGTTCTCTATCAGGTTGAGGACGGCACTTATGTCGCAGCGGTGCAGGAAATCGAAGGTTCTATCCAGGCGGCACAAGCCCAGCTCGATCTGGCCGTGATCGAACGGGATCGCTCAGTCCGGCTGCTTGCGAGCAAGACGGCTCCTCAGTCGCAGGTCGATATCGCCAAAGCCCAGGTGCTGAAGGCCGAGGCAGATCTCGTGCGGCTGAACGGAACCAAGGCACAGGCCGAGTTGAACCTGTCCTATACGAAAATTACGGCTCCCTTCGATGGAATTGTCGGACTGTCGTCGGTGGACGTCGGAGCTTTGGTCGGACCGGACTCGGGTGCGCTGACGACGGTGACGCGCCTAGATCCTATGTATGCCGAGTTCTCGGTCGCGACAGCGTTGTACCTGACCTATCGCGAGCAGGTTCGACAGGGCAAGGTTTCACCTGGTGCCAATGTGCAGATCATTCTCCCGAATGGAACCGTGTACCCATCGAAGGGGACGATCAATTTCGTTTCAAGTGATGTGTCCCAAGGGACCGACACGGTTACGGTCCGGGCCGAGTTTCCCAATCCCGACGGACTGTTGCTCGACGGTACGTTGGTGCGCGTCATGCTGCAGCAAACCGAAAAACAGGAGGTGCTGGCAGTGCCGGAGGAGGCGGTTCAGCGTGATCAGCAAGGTGCTTATGTGATGGTCGTTGGCCCGGATTCCAAGGTCGAGCTTCGGCGGGTCGATATCTCGCGGTCCGCGCGAGGCGAGTCGGTCGTCGCATCGGGATTGAAAGCGGGGGAAAACGTCATCACCGACGGCGTGGGTAAGGTGCGTCCGGGCATGGTGGTGGATGCGGCGCCTGTGACGGGTGGTTGAGTAATGATTTCTGAGATCTTCATCGACCGACCGCGATTTGCCGGCGTCATCTCCATCGTCCTCACTCTCGCTGGTCTTATCGCGCTGACACAGCTTCCGGTCGCGCAGTTCCCCGACATCGTTCCGCCACAGGTGAGCGTCACGGCGAGCTATCCCGGTGCCGGTGCTGATGTGGTCGAAACGACGGTCGCCCAGCTGATCGAGAGCAAGGTCGTCGGCGTCGACGACATGCTCTACATGAAATCGACCAGCGGTGCCGATGGGTCCTACAATCTTGCCGTCACCTTTGCGGTCGGCACCGATCCCGACATCGCGACCGTCAACGTGCAGAATCGTGTTTCGCTCGCAGAAGCCGGGCTTCCGGCGGAAGTGAAGCAGTCAGGTGTCAGCGTCCGAAAGAAGTCGTCCGCCCTGATGCAGGTGATCGCGATCTACGGCAAGGACAGTCAATTCGACAATCTGTTTCTGTCTAACTATGCCACCATCAATGTGCTCGACACCATCAAGCGGGTCCCGGGCGTCGGCGACGCTTCGCTGTTCGGCGCGCAGGATTATTCGATGCGGCTCATCCTTGACGTGGACCGGATGACCAGCCTGAAGCTGACGCCGACGGATGTGGCCAATGCCTTGCGGGCACAGAACGTTCAGGCGGCGATCGGTCGCATCGGTGCCCAGCCGATGACCGATGATCCGTTGTTCCAGCTCAACATTCAGACCCAGGGGCGCCTCACCGACCCGTCGCAGTTCCAGAATATCGTGCTGCGCGCGGAACCGGACGGTTCGTTTGTGCGTCTTCGCGATGTCGCGAAGGTCGAACTGGGAGCGGCGAGTTCGGATTCCCTGGCCCGGTTCAACGGCAAGCCGGTCGCGATGATCGGCACCTACCAGGCCCCGGGCGTCAATGCACTTGCTGCCGCCCGCGGCGTCAACGAGGCGATGGAACGGCTCTCCAGGAACTTTCCCGCGGGGCTGACGTATGAAGTCTCCTACGATACCGCGCAGTTTGTCCAAGCAAGCGTGGAGAATGTCGAACACACGCTGATCGAGGCCTTCGTCCTCGTCATCATCGTCGTGTTCCTGTTCCTCGGAAACTGGCGAGCAGCGCTGATCCCGCTGCTAGCCGTTCCCGTTGCGCTCATAGGCACTTTCGCGGTCATTCTTGCCTTGGGTTTCTCGCTCAATACGGTGTCGCTCCTCGCTCTGGTTCTCGCGATCGGTATCGTTGTCGATGACGCGATCGTGGTGGTGGAGAACGTCGAGCGGGTGATGGAGGAAAATCCCGGCATGCAGGCGGCTGAAGCCGCGCGGCTTGCCATGGGGGAAATTACGGGCGCAATCGTCGCCATCACACTCGTCCTGCTCTCGGTGTTCGTGCCCGTTGCCTTCATCCCGGGGCTCAGCGGACAGTTGTTTCAGCAATTCGCCGTTGCGGTTTCCGTTTCGATGGTGCTGTCGGCCATCAACGCGCTGACGCTGAGCCCAGCGCTTTGCGCTATCCTGCTGAAGCCGCATCATGGTCCGAAGCGTGGCATCCTTGGCTGGATCTCGCGCGGCATCGACGGTGGGCGGGATGGCTATGTGTATGTCGCAGGGCATATCGCCAGAAGGGCGATCCTAGGCCTTCTGCTGCTCGCAGTGGCGGCTGGTGCTGCCGGATGGCTGTTCCGCATCGTTCCGACGGGTTTCCTGCCTAGCGAAGATCAGGGCATGTATTTCGTCGAAATCCGTTTGCCCGATGGTGCCTCTTTCAACCGCACCGATGCGGTCGTCAAGCGTGTGGAACCAGTGCTGCGGGAGATTGAAGGCGTCGCCAACGTCATCAGCGTGACCGGTTACAGCTTTCTCGATGGCCTTTCTAAATCGAGCAGCGGCTTTGCTGTGGTAACGATGAAGCCTTTCGCAGAACGCACAAGTGCTACGGCATCCGTCGATGCGGCAGTTGCCACGACGATGGCCAAGGGAGCGGCGATCCGCGAGGCGCAGATTTTCGCCTTTAACCTGCCGCCGATCATGGGCCTGGGGACCGGTTCCGGTTTCGAATACCAATTGCTCGACCTGCAGGGGCGATCTCCGGCCGATCTGGCGGCCACGGCGCGAGGGCTGATCATTGCCGCCAACCAGAACCCGTTACTCGGGCCGACCTTCACGACTTACTCGGCGAGTTCGCCGCAGCTTTATCTTGACCTCGATCGCGACAGGTTGCAGGCGCTGGGGGTATCGGTGAGCGAGCTCTTTGCCACGCTGCAGGGCACGCTCGGTTCCTACTACATCAATGATTTCAACATGTTTGGTCGGAGTTGGCGCGTCACGATGCAGGCTGCGCAGGCCGACCGGCGCTCGGTTGCCGACATATCGAGGCTGCATGTGCGAAACGCGTCTGGTCAGATGGTTCCGGTCGCGTCGGTCGCGCGCGTGAGCTACATCGTCGGTCCGCAATCGATCGTACGCTACAACAACTACCGGTCGATCACGCTGAACGGTCAGCCGGCACCGGGCGTCTCCTCAGGGGCGGCGCTTGTGGCCATGGAGGCCGTCTCGGCGGCAACGCTGCCCCCCGGTTATAGCTATGAATGGACCGGAACCGCCCTGCAGGAACTTGAAGCGGCGGGCAAGACCTCTGTCATTCTCGCCCTTGCTGTGCTGTTCGCCTATCTGTTCCTGGTTGCGCTCTACGAGAGCTGGACAATCCCGATACCTGTCCTGCTTTCAGTGATCGTTGGCGTTGTCGGTGCCCTGGTTTCCATTCTTATCGCCGGCCTGTCGTTCGACATCTACGCGCAGATCGGGCTGGTCGTGCTGATTGCGCTCGCCTCGAAGAATGCGATCCTGATTGTCGAGTTTGCCCAGTTCCGACGGGAGAGGGGGGAAAGCATCATCGATGCGGCGATCGACGGGGCTCGTACCCGCTTCCGCGCGGTGATGATGACGAGCTTCGCCTTCATTGTGGGACTGATACCGCTGGTAACAGCGCAGGGGGCGGGTATGCTCAGCCGCCGGGCGGTGGGCACGGGGGTCGCCGGCGGGATGCTCGCCGCGTCACTGGTGGGAATATTCCTGATCCCCGCACTCTACGTCGTCTTCCAGTGGCTTCGCGAGAGAGCGCACAGGCTGGCCGGAATAGGGCATGCTTCCGCCGTTGATAGCGGGCACCCGGAAGCGACCGCGAGCGCAAGCCGGGACGAGGCTGCGCAATAGCGCCTCGCGTCGAGAGCCCGGCAACACGCGTTTCGTGAGGCGACCGAAGACAGGGCGGTGGGCAATGCCCGCCGCCGACTTGTCGTCTTAGTAGCGGCTCAGCGCGAGGTCCGACGTTTCGATGTCCGGACGGCGGCCGCTGATGATGTCGGCGAGCACACGGCCGGAGCCGCAGGCCATGGTCCAGCCGAGCGTGCCGTGACCGGAGTTGATGAAGAGGTTCTTGAACCGCGTACCGCCGATGACCGGCGTACCGTCCGGCGTCATCGGCCGCAGACCCGACCAGAAGGTAGCCTGCGACTGGTCGCCCGCGCCGCCGAAGAGGTCTTCCACCGAATGCTCCAGTGTTGCGCGGCGCGCCGCCGGCAGATCGTGGCTGAAGCCTGCGATTTCAGCCATGCCGCCGACACGGATCCGGTCGCCGAGACGGGTGATGGCAATCTTGTAGGTCTCGTCCATGATCGTCGAGACGGGCGCGCGGCTCTCGTCCACAATTGGCACGGTGATCGAATAGCCCTTCACCGGGTAAATCGGCGCGTTGAGGCCGAGCGGCTTGATGAGGGCCGGCGTGTAGCTGCCGAGTGCGGTGACGAAAAGGTCGGATTCGACGAGGCCATCGCCGGTTTCGACTGCAACGATGCGATCACCCAGATGCTTCAGCCTGCGAATGTCGACGCCGAACCGGAAGGTGACGCCAAGCGCTTCGGCATGGTTCTGCAGGATGTTGGTGAACTTGAAGCAGTCGCCGGTCTCGTCGTTCGGCAGGCGCAGGCCGCCGACGAACTTCTCCTTGACGCGCGCCAGCCCCGGTTCGGCAACGATGCAGCCGGCCGGATCGAGTACCTCGAACGGCACGCCGTCAGCGCGCAGCACTTCCACGTCCTTGCCGATGCCGTCCAACTGCTTCTGTGTGCGGAACAGTTGAAGCGTTCCCTGCGTACGGTGGTCGTAAGTGATGCCGATGTCCTCGCGAAGCGCAATCAGGCAATCGCGGCTGTATTCGGCAAGGCGGACCATGCGTCCCTTGTTCGTGGCGTAGCGGGCGCTCGTGCAGTTCGCCAGCATGGACATCATCCAGCGCCAGGTGGCGGCATCGGCCATCGGCCGGATGATCAGCGGCGCGTGTTTCATGAACAGCCACTTCACGGCCTTTTGCGGTATCCCCGGCGCCGCCCATGGAGAGGCGTAGCCCGGCGAGATCTCACCGGCGTTGGCGAAGCTCGTCTCCAGCGCGGAGCCGGGCTGGCGGTCGAGTACGGTTACCTCATGACCGGCTTTCGCGAGATAGTAGGCGGTGGTCACGCCGATGACGCCGGCGCCCAGTACTGTGATTTTCATGATTGCCCCATTTATTTCTGTATGCGCGCTCGTGAAGGGTCAGCGATATTCGCGGTGGTAGCGGTCGCCGAGACCCGTCAGAATTTCGTAGGAAATGGTGCCCGCATCTGCCGCGATGGCTTCCAGCGTCTGGTGCGGGCCGATCAGTTCGACCAGGCTGCCGAGCTTCAGCGTGCTCGGCGACAGGGCGCTGACATCGATCGTGATACTGTCCATCGATACCCGCCCGACGATCGGCAGTCGGGTTCCGTTATAGTAGGCGGCCCCCTTGTGGCTGAGGCTGCGCGGAAGCCCGTCCGCATAGCCGGCCGCAATGGTCGCAAGCCGCGTCTCCGTCGTGGTGACGTGTGCGCCGCCATAACCGACGCGGGTACCAGCAGGAACGGTGCGCGTCTGAATCACCCGCACGTCGAGACGCACGACCGGCCGCATGGGGTTGGCGATCGCGTCGGTTGGAGCACCGCCACAGAGGGCAATGCCGGAACGCACCATCGCGCCGTGAAAATTCTCGCCAAGGAAGATGCCGCCGGAATTGGCAAAGCAGAGCGGGAGCGAGGGGAAATGAGCCGAGGCCGCGCGCATTGCCGCGAGCTGATCGGCGTTCTGAATGCAGTCCGACTCGTCGCCGCTTGCGAGATGGCTCATGATGTAGAGGAGATCGATGCTGCCAAGCAGGCCCGGATTGTTCGCAAGCGTTTCGACTTCTTCCGGCGGCAATCCGAGCCGCGACATGCCGCTGTCGATCTGGAGAACAGCGGGAAGGCGAGCGCGGCGCCCGCTTGCTGTCTGCGACCAGTTTTCGACCTGCTCGAGCGAGTTGAGGACCGGGATGATGCCTTCGTCGGCACATGTCCCCTCGGCGCCCGGCTGCAGCCCGTTCAAGACAAAGATCCGGGCGTTGCCGTCGAGGAACGGTTTGACGCGAAGCGCCTCGCCAATGTGCGCGACGAAGAAATCGCGACAGCCGGCTTCGCGCAATGCCGGCGCGACGCGGTTTGCGTCGAGGCCGTAGGCGTTCGCCTTGACCACAGCAGCAACTGGCACCGGTGCTGCACGCTCGACCAATTGACGATAGTTCTGCTGGAGGGCCTTCAGGTCGATCGCAAGGTATCCCGAGGCACCGTCCCGGCTGATGATTTCGCGTGGTTGTGTATTCACTGCCAACTCCCGATATCAGAATAGGCTAGTGAAATGATCGAGCGCTTTCCTTCGAATTATTGCTCTGTTATTGCGTATAGCTAAGACAATTAGAAGTTTGTGCGAAGAGATGAAAGATTCTGCATGAGGGGCCTGGACTCGATCGATCGCAACATCATTCGCCTGCTGCGGCTGAATGCGCGCATCACCAACGCAAAGCTGTCGGAAGAGGTCGGATTGTCACCATCGGCCTGCCTGCGGCGGATCAGCCTGCTTGAGCAATCCGGCATCATTCGCGGCTATACGGCGCTTGTGGGTAACTCCGAAGGCGAGAACCCGATCGCCGTTATCATCAATATCACGCTCGAACGCCAGACCGAGGAACATCTGAACCGTTTCGAGTCTGCCGTGCGGCGGCATCCGGAAATCCAGGAGTGCTACTTGATGACTGGGGGATCGGACTATCTGTTGAGGGTCGAGGTGGAAAACGCCGGCGACTTCGAACGCATCCACAAGGAAATCCTGGCGAAACTGCCGGGGGTCCTGCGCATCCATTCGAGTTTTTCGATCCGCAACATCCTGGCAACGCGGGTCCAACCGCGCTGACGGGGCCAGTTTGATGCGGCGGGGCGGCGTTGCCATCGTGACGTCGCGAGTGGATGCGCTATGCCTTGGTCTCCTCCAGCTTCCTATCTGCCCGGGCAGGGTGGCGTTTCGGTGGGCTGGCGAGCCGGACCAGTTGGAGTCCTCGGGTGAAGAGGCTGTGATCCGGGAGCGGCCGCCCGATGCTGACGATGGTTGAACCCTGCAGGTCCTTCTGAAGGATCGACAAGGCCCGCCTCTGCGCGGGCGGCTCCATGGACTCCAGAACCTCATCAATGAATACCCAGCGAGGCTTGTGCAGCAACAGGCGCGCAAAGGCGAGCAGGCGCTCGTCCTCGTCGCTCAGTTGACGGTCCCAACGCGCTTCGGTGTCGAGTTGGGGGGCAAGCCGCTGGAGGCCGACTCTCGACAAAGCTTCGGTCAGCTGGTTGTCGTTGAAAATGTCGGGTTGGGGGTAGGAGAGAACGTCACGAAGCTTGCCAGGCGGCAGATATGGGGTACGCGGCAGAAACGTGACCGGCTCGTCTTTCGGCAGGCCCACGCGTCCGCTCCCCCACGGCCAGAGGCCGGCCAGTGCGCGGAAGAGGAGGGTCTTTCCGGTCCCCGGATCGCCGGACACGACGATCCGTTCGCCGGGCATGATTTCGACATGGGAGTCGGCCAGTCGGGTGTTGCCGCTCGGCGAGACAACCTCGAGTTCGTCTATCGTCATGCGGTTGCTGTCGTTCAGCGCAAACTCTATGCGCCCCTCGGCATCGTTCAGGGCGTCGGTGCCGACCAGAGCGCTGCGGAAGGAGGTGATCCGGTGGAGGGTCGCGCGCCAATCGGTGATGGCGCCGATGTTGGCGATGAACCAGCGCAGGGAGGTGTGCACCTGGTTGAAGGCGCCGACCGCCATCATCAGTCCGCCGAAGGTGATATGCCCGGCGAAATAGACAGGCGCCGCCACCAGAATTGGGGCGACGACCGTTACCCAGCCGTAGCCGTCGACGACCCAGGCGAGATTGATTTGCGCCCGGAAAATATTCCGCATTGCTGTCAATACGGATCCTAGGTCGTTCTCCAGTCTCTGCCTCTCGCTTCCCTCTCCCCCCGCGAGCGTTATGGAATCGATATGTTCGTTGACGCGCATCATGGTGAAGCGCAGCGCCGCCTCGCGATTGTAGCGCTCGCTATTGAGGCTGATCAGCGGGCGTCCGACGAGCCAACTGAGCCAGGACGCGGAGCCGGCATAGATGATCGCCGCCCAGACCATGTAGCCGGGGATGTCGAAGCTCCGTCCGCCGAGGTGGAAGACGAAGCCGTCCGAGAGCGACCACAGAACGCCGACGAAGGAAAACAGCAGGATCGTCGACTGCAGCAGGCCGAAGGCGAGGTCGGTCGTCAGGTCGGCCAGGTGTCCCGCATCCTCCTGCATGCGCTGGTCCGGATTGACGCCGATCGCACCGGCATTGGCCAGCCTGAAAGCCCGTCGCGGGCGCATCCACTCCGTAATGAGGTCCCTGGTCAGAGCTTCACGCAGCTTGAGGCGAAACATCTGGTTCAGCCATTGTTGCGAGACATTGAACAGGAGAAGAACGCCGGCAATTCCGGCAAAAATGGTCAACTGGTGAAAGAAGGCGTCGGTATCGCGCCGTTCGATTGCGTCGTAGAACGGCTTGTACCATTGGTTCAGCACGATTTGGCCGAGCGCGGTGGCAACGACGACGAGGAAACTGCCGATCGCGATGGCGAGGAGTGTTTTGAACACGGGCGACGCAAGATAGATCCGCCGCATCGTCATCAGCTGTGTCCAGAGGCCCTCGTCTTGCGTTCCAGCTTGCAGTGATGCGGAGCCGTTTTCTGCTGTGACGTTGGCCATTTTCCACATTCCTTTTCCACAAAGAACGTCGCACCTGACGTTTCTCAGGAAAGGCGTCCAATGGCACTGGAACACCCGAAGTCGACGACGGCAAGGCCAGGGGCCGCGCTTCACAGTGGATTGTCGTCTTCGTGAATGCAGATGTTGGTGGTGGAAGTTGAGCTTGCGGTCGGCCTGAAATCCATGCGGGTGAAATGACATTGTTGTGGAGGTTGCGTCCGCCGCGCAATTGATTACATGTGCCGCGAATTCTTCCAGGCGCTGCGCGCTTTCAATCTCAAAAATCTGGAGACTTTCCATGACGACTACCAATCAGGCCTATGGTGACACCACGCTCCTGATCAACGGCGAATGGCGTGGCTCTTCGGACGGCGCTACGATTCCGGTGCTCGATCCGGCCACCGGCGAGGAAATTGGTAAGGTCTCCAAGGCGACGCGCGCCGATCTGGACGCGGTGGTCGCAGCGGCGGACACCGGCTTCAAGGTCTGGAGCGCGGTTTCTGCCTATGAGCGCTCGAAGATCATGCGCCGCGCGGCCGACATCCTGCGCGAGCGCAGGGAACGCATTGCCGTATTGATGACCCGCGAGCAGGGCAAGCCGCTGGCCGAGGCCATGGGCGAGATCGCGGCCGCCAGCGACCTGATCGAATGGTTTGCCGAAGAGGGGCGGCGCACCTACGGCCAGGTGATTCCCGGCCGCAGCCCTAGCGTTTCCCAGACGGCAATCAAGCTGCCCGTCGGTCCGGCGGTCGCCTTCACGCCCTGGAACTTCCCGATCAATCAGATTGTCCGCAAGCTGTCCGGGGCCCTTGCCGCAGGCTGCTCGATCATCGTCAAGGCGCCGGAGGAAACGCCGGCTTCGCCCGCCGAACTGATCCGCGCCTTCGTCGATGCCGGCGTGCCGGCGGGTGTCATTGGGCTCGTCTTCGGTGTCCCGGCCGAGATCTCCGAATACCTGATCGCACATCCCGTCATCCGCAAGATCTCGTTCACTGGCTCGACCCCGATCGGCAAGCAGTTGGCGGCGCTCGCCGGCCTGCACATGAAGCGGGCGACGATGGAGCTCGGTGGTCATGCGCCTGCGATCGTGCTGGAGGATGCCGATGTCGAAAAGGCGGTGAAGGTTCTCGCCTTCTCGAAGTTCCGCAATGCCGGCCAGGTCTGCGTCTCGCCGACGCGCTTCCTCGTCCAGGAGAAGGTGTTCGATCGCTTCCTCGACGGCTTCGTCGAAGCGGCGCGCGCGGTCAAGATCGGCAACGGCTTGGAGGACGGCGTGACGATGGGGCCGCTGGCAAACGAGCGCCGCGTCCCAGCTCTCGAGGCGCTGGTCAACGAGGCGGTTGAGCGCGGCGGCCGCCTGATGACCGGTGGCCGGCGCATCGGCAACAAGGGCAATTTCTTCGAGGCGACGGTTCTCGCCAATGTGCCGACCGACGCGCGCGTAATGAACGAAGAGCCGTTCGGCCCGCTTGCCATCATCAACCCAGTCGCAGACCTTGATGCGGCGATTGAGGAAGCGAACCGCCTGCCGTTTGGTCTTGCCTCCTATGCCTTCACCTCTTCGATCGAAAGCGCACACGCGCTGGCCACGCGCGTCGAGGCGGGCATGACCACGATCAACCACAACGGCCTTGCGCTCCCCGAAGTGCCTTTCGGTGGCATCAAGGATTCCGGCTACGGCAACGAGGGCGGCTCAGAAGCTATCGAAGCCTATCTCGTGACGAAGTTCGTCTCGGTCGCCTGACCGTTCGACACCGCCTGCGGCCGAACAAGAGACAGGCGGCTCAAATAGGCGTTTCGGCGCGTCATGCGCCGGGGCGGCCAGAAATCTATAGACTTGGTGGAAATTTCCACCGTAGGCGGTTTCCCGGAACGGATTTTTCGCGGGCGTCACGCCCAACAAATGACCATTCTTTGCCTCAATGATGGGCATTTGCGATCTTCCGGCCGTGACAACCAATGGTCCTCCCAAGGCCCGCACATAATGAAAGCAGGTACATCCATGCCCAAGACCGTTCTCCAACTTCTCGACAGCGTCCGCCTCACCCGCCGGGCAGGGCTTGCCGCTATGCTGGCCGCAACCGTCGCGACCTTCGCCTCGACGATGCCGGCTCCGGCCCAGGCCGAGGACAAGACGACGGTCAAGGTTGGCATCATGAGCGGTGAGGACGAGGACGTTTGGCGCGTCGTTGTCACCGAGGCTGCCAAGCAGGGGCTGACGGTCGAGCCGGTCATCTTCAACGACTACACCCAGCCGAACGAGGCACTGGAGCGCGGCGAGATCGATGCCAACGCCTTCCAGCACGGTCCGTATCTCGAGAACCAGATCCAGGCACACGGCTACAAGATCGTGATTGCCGGTTACACCGCCGTCTGGCCGATCGGCATCTATTCCAAGAAACACAAGGGCGTCGCCGAGTTGCCCGAGGGGGCCGTGATTGGCGTACCAAACGATCCGTCCAACGAAGGCCGCGCGCTGCTGGTGCTACAGGAACAGGGCGTCATCAAGCTGAAGGAAGGCACGGGCATCCTCGCGACCGTCGCCGATGTCGCCGAGAACCCGAAGAACGTCGAGATCAAGGAACTGGACGCCGGAATCGTCGGGCGCACGGTCGACGACCTTGATGCCGCCGTCGTCAACACCAACTGGGCCCTGCAGAGTGGACTGGCGATCGAGGACCGGATTGCGCAGGAAACGATCGAGAACAATCCCTATCGCAACTTCATCGCCGTGCGCGAGGCCGACAAGGATCAGCCCTGGGTCAAGACGCTCGTCTCCTCCTACCAGAACGACGCCGTGAAGACCGAATTCGATCGCGTCTACAAGGGCACGGGCACTGTCGCCTATTGACCTGACCCGCCTTCGGACCTGAACATCAGGCGGCTCGCGGCCCATTGGGCGTCGCGAGCCGCCTCGCCATTGCGAGATGGCGGAAAGGAACACCCATGACTTCCCATCATTCATTCGTCGGTCAGCCGGCGGATGCCGGAACCGGGCGCGAGGCCGTCGTTCGGCTTTCCGGCGTCCATCGCCATTTCGGCCAGACACCGGCGATCGACGGCGTGTCGCTGACGGTGCGCAAGGGCGAGATTCTTGGCCTGATCGGCCGCAGCGGCGCCGGCAAGTCCACCCTTATCCGATGCCTCAATGGCTTGGAGCGGCCCGACAGTGGTTCCATCCAGATCGAAGGGCGCGAGATCACTGGTCTCACCGAGGAAGAACTGCAGCCCGTTCGCCGCCGGATCGGCATGATCTTCCAGCATTTCAACCTGCTTTCGGCCAAGACGGTCGAAGAAAATGTCGCGCTGCCGCTGAAGATCGAGGGTTGGACGAAAGAAAAGCGTCTTGCGCGGGCAGCCGAACTGCTCGATCTCGTGGGTCTTTCCGGTAAGGCGAAAAGCTATCCCAAGGCGCTGTCAGGCGGCCAAAAGCAGCGCGTCGGCATTGCCCGCGCACTTGCCGCGAACCCGGCGCTCCTGCTTTCGGACGAGGCCACCTCGGCGCTGGATCCGGAAACGACCGCGGCCATTCTCGACCTGTTGAAGGATATCAACGCCAAGCTCGGGCTGACGATCCTGCTGATCACCCATGAGATGGAAGTCATCCGCACGATTGCCGATCGGGTTGCTGTAATCGACGCGGGCCGCATCGTCGAAGAAGGGTCTGTCTGGTCCGTCTTCGCCAATCCGCATACCGAGACGACACGCAATATGCTTGCTGGCATCCGGCCGAAGCTGCCGGAACATGTATCGGCGCGGCTGGTCGGTGAAGAAAAGGGGGAAACCGTCCTAGGTATCGATCTCTCCGGTCCTGACGCAGGCTATCTGCTGGCGGGCCTCTCGGGTGAATTACCGGATGGTTTCCGCCTGATCCATGGCGGCATCGATCACATCCAGCAGCAGTCGGTCGCCCGCTTCTTCATCGGCATTCCGCCGTCGGCCGAAGGCGCAGCGCGGGCGATCGCATATCTTGAGCGTCACGGCGCCAAAGTGGAGGTTCTGGGCCATGTCCCCGGTCATGCTTGAGCTCTTCATCCGCTCGTTCTGGGAGACTGTCGTCATGACGGCGGCATCCGGGCTGATTTCGCTCGTGGCGGGCTTGCCGCTCGGGCTCGTGCTGGTGGCAACCGCCAAGGGCGGGATTGCGGAAAACCTCTGGATCAACCGTTTCCTCGGCGCAATCGTCAATGGGTTTCGCTCGGTTCCGTTCATCATTCTGCTTGTCGCACTGATCCCGGTGACGCGCTTCATCGTCGGCACGTCGATCGGCATGTGGGCGGCGATCGTTCCGCTCTCCATCGCCGCCACGCCTTACTACGCCCGCATGGCGGAGGTGTCGCTGCGCGAAGTTGATCGCGGATTGATCGAGGCCGTTCGCGCCATGGGTGGCAATCGCTGGACGATCGTGCGCGAAGTGCTTGTGCCCGAGGCGTTGCCGAGCCTCGTTGCCGGCTTCACGGTGACGCTGATCACGTTGATCGGCGCCTCGGCGATGGCGGGCGCGATCGGTGCCGGTGGTCTCGGCGACCTCGCCATTCGCTACGGCTACCAGCGCTTCGAGACGAGCGTGATGGTTGCGGTGGTTGCCGTCCTGATCCTGCTTGTCTGCGCGATCCAGTGGGCGGGCGATCGCCTGGTCGTGCGGCTGGACCACAAGGCCTGATGACCGGGCCGATAGAGGGGCGCAGATCTGTGCGCCCTGTTTCTATTTCAGCAGTGCCCCTGCGTGACGGGCATTCTTGCTCGCATCGTCCGCTGGTATTTCCTTCGCCGGAGGCGCGGGAACGTCCTCGTCATAGAGGATGCGTTCGGCTGCTCCGTCGAGGTCGTCGTACTGGCCGCTTCGAAGCGACCAGAGGAACATCAGCAAAGCGGCTGTTCCGAGAAACAGTGAAACAGGGATGAGGTAGTAGATCGCGCTCATGTTTCTGCCTTGCGTCGGCGTCCTGTGGAACAATCGATATTAGCGATACAAGGTTCCCGCCGCCGTCCGGCGTTTTTTTAATCCCGATCCTTGATTGCCTGATAGGCGTGCCAGGTGGCATGGCCGAGAAGCGGGAATGTAATGATGAATCCGAGCATCCCGGTCAGAAGGCTCAAGACCGTCAGAATCATGACGATGAAACCCCATGCAAGCATGACCGGCAGATTGTTCCAGGCCAGCGAAATGCTGGTGCCCATGGCGGTGAAGGCATCGACATCCTTATCTACGACCATAGGCACGCCGAACACGCTGATGGCAAAGGCGAAGGCAGCGAAGAGAGCGCCCACCACCGTGCCGACGAGAAGCAGCGCCCACCCCATCGGGGTGCCGAACAACATGGGAATGATATGGTCGAGACCCTGGAAGGGTTGCCAGCCGGCAAACAGCGCATAGAGGATGACGGCCGCGCGCATCCAGAGCAGCATCAGCCCGCAGAGAACTGCACCGACGAACATCACGTGCTGACCCGTGCCGGGTTTTGGGCGGATCATGGTGGCAAGCGAGACGGGCAGGCCGACTTCGAGGCGCCGGCTCTTTTCGTAGAGGCCCGCTGCAAGCGCCGGACCGACGACGAAAAATCCGGCCAGCGCCGGGAAGAGCGCGTAATCGTAGCCGATGGAATAGAGGCCACCGACGATGATAATCGATACGACCGCGACGCCTAGGCCATAAAGCAGACTTGGCAGCGGCACGGTCCATAAATCGCGCCAACCATCGGCCAACCACGTAAGTGCCTGTCCGGCGGGTAGATGCCGGTTGCGATCGACCGCTTTCGGTAGCGGGGGGACGGTTTCAGGCATCTTCATGTGAAGTTTCTCCCGTAACCTGTTGGTGAACGGCATGTTTTCAACATGCGGACCCGGCTGCGCGATAGGTGCCCGGCTCGCTCGATGCCGCCTTCTGATGTGCGACGCAGTCGGGCTGAGACATGATGGCGACATAGACCAAATGGGTGTTGGCAAGTGCGAGGAGGCCTAGGCCCACGCCGACCAGAAGCGCCAGCGTACGCGGCCGCATCACCAGCCCGCTCATGTTCCATCTCCCACAGCCGCATGTTGTCGCTCCCTGAGATCGCTGAGGTAGAGCGCGAGAATCTTGATGTCGAGCGGCGACAGGCGCAGCCCCCAGCTCGGCATGTGGCCCTGACGGCCGTAGAAGACCGAGTGATAGATCGCATCGCGGCTTGAGCCGTTGATCCAGAAGTGATCAGTCAGGTCCGGGGCGCCCATGTCCGTCTTTCCCTTGGCGTCCTCGCCATGGCAGCTGACGCAGTTGGCGGCGAAGATCTCGCGCCCTGCATCGATCGCCGCTGCGTTCGCTTCCGTCGGCTCCTCCAGCCCCGACAAAGAGCGGACATAAGTCACGACCTGAAGTATGGCCGGGCGGTCGAGGATCTGGTTTTTGCCGAATGCCAGCATTTCCGATACACGCGTATCCGGATCTGCGCCGTTGATGCCGACGGTGATCGTCTCGAAAATGGTTTCCGGCGCGTCACCCCAGAGCATCGGTGCGGATGCAATGTTGGGGTATCCCAGGTTGCCGGCTCCGCTTGTGCCGTGGCAGGCGGCGCAGTTGTCGCCGAACAGGGAATGGCCCGTCTCGCGCACGACGCCCATCAGGTCGGCATCGGCCCTGATTGCGGCGAAATCCTCCTTTTCGATGCGCGCGGTCCAGGCGGCGCGATCGGCCTTGCCTTCTTCCAGTTGCTTGGCCACGGTCTGCTTCTGGTCTATCCCGAGCCATCCCTTGAAATAGCCGGTGCCATAGGGCCAGCTCGGCATGAAGAGTGTCCAGATGACGCCGAAGAGGGTGAAGACGATCAGGAAGAACCAGACGGGCTTCGGCACCGGCGTGTGCAGCTCCTTGATGCCGTTCCATTCGTGGCCGGTCGTCATGTGCCCGGTGATGGGGTCGCGCTCTCCTACTGCCATGGCCGGTCCTCATCGTCCGATACGATCGAGTTGGCTGCGTGATCGAACCGCTTCCTGTTCTTCGGCCAGTAGGCGTAGATCACCACGCAGATCGACATTGCGATCAGGTAGAA